>JANRKM010000212.1:0-21583 GCA_033763475.1 Kofleriaceae bacterium | reverse complement strand
CGCGGATCGCTCCACCATCGTCGAAAGCGACTTGTTCGCGGCGGTCCAAGGCCAGCAGTTCGACTTCATCATCTTCAACTCGCCATTTCTGTACTCCGAGACCGACCTCGTAGAGGCGCTGGGCGCAGAGTCGAACTTGTTCCGTCCCGGCGTGCCGCCGCCGGACACGTTCTTCGACGTGGGGTACGCGCTGTTGTCGCGGTTTTTCTCGCAGGTGCGTGACCACCTCGCGCCAGGCGGCAGACTCCAGATCTCCTTCGCGAATCTCGGCAATGGGGCGGCGCTGGCGCGACTTCTCGACGAGAACAAGCTCGTGATCGAGAGCACCCAGCAAGAGGTCACCGGCATGATCGAGTGGCGCGCGCTGCGTTTGATTGCGGCCTGAGTGTGCGCTCGTCCCAAGTTCTCGGCCCCGGATCCGAAAACGTCGCAGAACGGCGTTCTTCTCCAACTTCAGGTGCGCGCGCGCGCCGACCTACTTTAGGCTAATTGGCGATGAGTCAAATCGAGCACATCTCGGTCTCGTACGAGTTGACGGAGCATTGCAACCTTCGGTGTTCGAACTGCGATCACGCGTCGCCATGGATGGACGACAAGTTCGCTTCGCTGGCCGACTACGAGCGCGACATTCGGGCGCTCGCCGAGGTCATGCACGTCAACGCGATCTACCTGTGTGGCGGAGAGCCGTTGCTGCACCCCCAATTCCTAGACTTCCTGCGCGTCACCAAGGAATCGGGAATTGCGGACGGCACTATCATCATCTCGAACGGGATGCTGCTTCACAAGATGCCCGAGGAGGCGTGGGACAGCATCGACGCCATGGTCGTGAGCGTGTACCCGGATGTTCGCTACCGGTTCGACTTCAACGAGCTCCATGCGGTGGCGCGCGCGCACGGCTCGTACCTGATCCGGAAGGAGAACAACGAGTTCTCGAAGATGCTGGTCAATAACCGGATCGAGGACCCGCGGCTCGTGCGCGCGATCTACAAAGGTTGTTACGCGGCGACCAACTGCCACACCCTCTACGACGGCCGCTACTACAAGTGCTCTCGCGCGCACACGCTGCAGTCACGGATGGCCAAGATCGGGAAGGTGGTCGAGAACCGCGCCGTCGACGGTATCGCCATCCATGGAAACCCGAACCTGCGCGCGGAGCTGGAGGCGTACCTGCGCGACGACCGGCCGCTCAAGGCGTGTGAGTACTGCCTCGGTAGCTTCGGGCGGACCGAGAACCACGTCCAGCTGACCAAGCTGACGCTCAAGCGTGAACAGGAGGAGGACCACTCGAAGGTGGCCGACTTCCTCGTGCCGAACCTAGATCTCGATCATGTAACAAGCGCCCCCCCGAACGACCGCAACTGGTGGGAGTCGGGCTCCCGCGACTACGAGCTCTTCTCGACCCCGCAGCAGACGCGGGGGTAGGTCTTGGGAAGCTAGTTGCAGCCCTTCGCGAGCGGGTTGTTCTTGCAGTCGTTGTCGTTCAAGGGACCGCGCATGAGGATCTTCACGCCCCCCTGGCGCAGCCCGGCCTGAAGGGCTTTCCATTCGTCGGCCGGCGCATCGTCTTCCAGGACAACCATGGCGCCCGCCGTGCGCTTGCAGGCCGCGATGGCGTCCGCGCGCGACTTCGGGTCGCCGTCGACGTAGATGCCCTTCTTCGAGACTCGCAAGGTACAGCGGGTCGCACTAGATGTAGGCACGCTCGCCGTAGCTGCCGTGGGTGGGGCCGGCGGTGTTTGAGCAGAACCAGATCCCGTACCGACGGGGTTCACGACCACGAGCTTGTAGGTCGGAACGCTTTTGGGGCTGACCTGGAACCACGACGCCTTGACGGGCGACTTGAGGTCCGGGCTGTAGAAGTTGAAGGCGTTGGTGTCGCCGTTGCTGGCGATGACGATCGACTGACTGATGTGCCAGTCCGTCGGGTCGACGACAAAAAACAGCTTCGAGTACTGCGCCGACGGTTGCTTCGGGGTCAGCTCCAGCACGGTCGCGTTGCTCCCGCCGTACGTGCCCGAGGTGTCGAGCGTGACGTTGAACTGCGCGGCGAGGTTGCCGCCGCCCGTGAGGAACGAAACAGCCGCAGGCAAAACGCCACCCTGGGTCTGGTTCTGAAGGAGCTGCTTGTTCTTGTGGTCGACCACCCAGAGGGTCGTGCCGTCGAACACGAAGGTCCGCGTGACGGTGACCGCGCCGCGCGCCTTGTCCAGGTAGTCCCATCGGAACTGCGTCGGCTTCGCGACCCACAGCTTGCCGTTGCTGGTCTTGGTGGTGTTGAACGTCGAGTTGGTGACGACCTGCTTGAACTGCGCGGTCAGGTGGTTCGCGTTCGCGTAGAACTTCTGCACATTGCCGAGGACCGTCGGCGCACTTGGCGGTGCCGGCTGGGCAAACGCAATACCCGCTACAGCGAGCACTGCAACCACCGTCAATCGCGACCATTGCCCGAGCATCGACATCGGTCGAGCTTGTCTCATCGATGTCCCGATTGCCACGCGCACAACTGGCTCCATCGAGATCATGTTGTGTTCTCGGCGAAGCCTGACACCGGTCCGTGGACACCTCGCAGTCTGTTGGAACGCCTCGTTGCGTTTGCCGCCAAGTGGAGAACCACGGCCATCTTCGACGACGGACGCCTAGCGACGGTGTCGGTTTGCTGGTTCGAGGACAACTACCACCGGGTCGACGCACTCGCGGCACGTAGCCCAGGCGAGTGGCTCGTTCGGCATCACGGGCCCCTGCTCCTCGGCGATACCTTGCAGGACTGGCTCGCCAGGGACGAATGCGCTAGGTTTACCAATGCGCGCGACCACGATCGATCGTGTGCCGGAGCCGCTCGACGACAAGGCTCCAGCGTCCGCAGACGCCGCCGGTGGCTCCGGTATGGTCGCGCTCGAGCGCCGGCTCGCAAGCAACGACGAGCCGCGCGCCATCGCTGCGCTCTTGGCCCACTATCCCCAGGAGCGCGACGCGATGCTCGCGCACCTTCATCGGACACGCGGGAACACGTTCGTCGCCGAGGTCGTGTCCATACGGAATGAGCCGAGTCCGGCGCTGGAGCAGCTCGAGGCGCTGATCGGGAAGAACAAAGTGACGTTCGTCGGCGAGACCGATCACGGAACCTATGTTTCGCGTGTGCTCGCCACGCGCGCGCTGGAGCACGCCGCCGAGCTCGGTATCGCGGCGGTGGTGCTCGAACAGTTCTACGCCGACGATCAGCCCGTGCTCGACGCGTTCAACCGCAACGAGCCCGCCGCGCTCCCCGGCCCGACCAACCAACCCAAGAACGTTCACGATCTACTCCTCCGCACCATGTCGAAGACCGGGTCTGGCTCGAAGTTCAACACGGAGGAAGCGTTGTGGCCGCTGATCCAGACCGCTCAGGCGACGGGCGTCGACGTTCAAGCGCTCGAGCCGGCGCGACACGAGGGTCATGGAATGGACCGCAAGCTCGTTAACGCCCCGATGGCCAGCCGCCTCGCCAAGGTGCTCGCGCTGTACCCTGATCCCGACCAGAAGCTTCTCGTGGTCGTCGGCTCCGCCCACACGACGGTGGGCTCGCGGGCCGAGCCCGGGCTGCGCTGGCCCGACTTCTATCCCGAGGGGACGAGCATGGCCACGCTCGACGTAAAGGCCTCGGGCACGGACGCCGAGACCGTCGAGAAGATCGACGACACGAGCTTCGTCGCCACGATGTTCGAGCGACCCGAGTACGCGCTCGGGCTTCGCGAGACGCGCTTTCTGCGGATTCAGCGCACCCTCGATCGGTTCGTGAAGCTGGCGCGCGAGGGCGAAGTACGTCCGCGCATCGTCGAGGAGCTCGCCGAGGAGGTCGCCATCCTCAAGCCGGCGCTCGGTTCGCTGGACGTGGCGGTGACGAGCGCAGCGTGTCAGCGCCTTCGCGACACGATTGCCAAGCGGCGCTCCGAGCTCGAGTCGGCGCTGAAGAGATCGATCGATCTTGCCGATCTGGAGCGCTCGCTCGAGCTCCTGCCGGGTGCCGTCGCCGGCCGTTGAGCGTCGCTACTCGACGAGGTTGGCAAAGCCGTGCTTCTGGGTGAGCCCAGCAGCGTGACTCTTGTCGCCGATGTCCGCGGATAGCCTGGTGATGATCTCCTCCCCCGATAGGATGCCCCACGGGTGAGCGAAGAACTTTCCGTCCCCGACGTAGATCACGTTCTCCTTCATGAAGCGTACGTCCGCGTGGCCCTTCGCCAGGAAGCAGTAGTGATGCCCGACCTGGAGCTGCTCTCCCAGTTCGAGCTGCTTGCCGTCGCTCATCTTGGATACGATCGCCTGCCGGAGGACCTCCTGCTGCCGGTCGATCGGAGCCTGTCTCTTTTTGGTCTCCGGCGCGATCAGGTCGGCGTCCCAGCCGTCCGCGGTGTAGCCACCGTAGCTCATGGTCTGGGACTTGATCTTCATCGTCTTGTTGAACTTCGCGTCGAACCGATCGGCATCGTTGATCAACTTCTGCGCCGCACGGTGGAGCACGAGATCGATGACCACGTAGCAGTCCACCTTGTAAAGGTGCTTGCTCGAAGCGTTGAACACGTCGCTGATCGCCCCTGAAGCAGAGCTCCTGACCGCGAACGCGGGGGTTGCTCCGATGGGGCCGTCACGTCTCCAGTGTGCGGGGTTGGCTTCGAACCCGGCCGCCGTCGGGAACTGTTCCTCGCCCCAGCCGAGGCCGGCGAGCTCGGCGGCGGCCGCACACACGGCCGCGTCGAACTCGGGGCTGACGGCGGCGGCGGCGCGCAGTCCATCGGTGTCGTGGGCCTCGGCGAGAACGTGCGCCAGCAGCGGATCGGCGGCTTTGCCGCGAGCGGGATGCGCGCGCTGGTCGTCGGCGACATGCGCATCATTGGGCCCATCCTCGACGTGGCGCATGACCTCGGCGACGAACGTGTTTCCGCGTACGCGATGGAGATGGGCCATCAGCGCACTACGATCACCGACGCGCGCGAGGAACGCAGCGATCTCGGAGACATCGCGGCCGAGCGCAAGCAAGCGGTCGAGCGCCGCGATGGGTCGGGAAGCGCCGGCATCGATGTGGTCAGCGCTCGGCGAAGTGTCCGGGGACTCTTCGCTTGGCGTTCGGGTGGACATGCGCGTCGTGCGTCCTACGCAGTGCCGGCCAGCGACGCGCCCCGATAGAATCTGATGCGGAGCCGATACGTTCGGCCAGCCTTTTGATCCGCCAGGAGTCGTAACATCCGCACGGTAGCGTGCGGCGAGGATGGGGAAGCTCGCCGCCACGCACGATGATGTCCGAACCCTCGCGCGCGCCCTGCTCGCTCGCTTGGTCATGGGGGCAAGGCGCCGGCGGCGCCCCTCCAGCGCCGTCGCGGTCGACGCGGCCGAGGTGCTCGAGACCCTCGGCGATCCGCCTCCTGCGAGCGATCTCGCGGCCCACGATGCAGCGATCGACCGCGCGTATGCAGCGCTCCAGAGCTCGCTCTGCGCGACACCTCGGTCGGCGCTCGCCACGCTCGCGCGTCTGCTCGAGCTATCGGAGCTCGACCTCGCGATCATCGCGGTCCTGCTCGCGCCGGAGCTCGACCCCGAGCTGGAGCGCGCCTACTGCTTCGCACTCGACGACTTCACGCGCAAGCGGCCCGATGTCGGCTTCGTGGCACGGCTGTGCGGGCGAGGCGACCTCGACCGCGAAACGCAGGTGATCGCTCGCCTGAACGACGGACCGTTGAGGCGCTCGCTTGTCGTCTCGATCGCGAACGCGCCAGAGGTGGCGTTCACGATGCGCCAGGTGCGGCTCGCAGATCGCGTCGTCAACGCGTCTCGGGGGCTCGTCGACTGCATCGACGATGCCGTGCGCACGACCTGCCGGGTCGCCGCCGCGCCGATGGCGATCGACGATGTCGTAATGCCGACCAAGGTGAAGGGTGATGTGCGCCGCGCGATCATCGAGCGACCGGATGCGCGCGTCCTGTTGTCGGGACGGGTGGGGACCGGACGCGGGACGCTGGTCGAAGCGATCGGCGGCGAGCTCGGTCGCGACGTCGTCCGGATCGACGCTCGTCGGCCACACGGGGACACGAGCAGCGGGTTTGAAGGCATGAGGATCGCGATCCGGGAAGCAGTCCTGCGCGATGCGATCGCGGTCGTCGCGATCGGCGAGATGATCGCCGGCGACGCTGGCAACTCGATTGCCGTGGAGGTCCGCGACGCGATCGGCGACGTCGCCATTCCCGTCGTGTTCACCGCGACCGAGGGCGCGTCGTGGCTATCGCACGTGTTCCCGACGTTGGTCGAGCTCGTGGTGCCAACGCCCACGCTGGCGGAGCGAACGCTCTTGTGGCAGCGGGCGCTCGTCGGCACCGACCTGAGCCAGGCTGACGCGAGCGCCGTCGCCGGTCGTTACGACCTGAGCGCGGCGGCGATCTCGCACGCGGCGCGCAGGGCGACGAACGCGGCGCGCGTGCGCGATGGAGGACGAGTTACGACCGAGGATCTGGGCGCGGCGGCGCGCTCGATGTTCTCCCATCGGCTCGGGAGCCTGGCGCAGAGGGTCCCGGTCGGCTTCCGCTGGGAAGATCTCGTGCTCCCCGACGACACGCTGGCGCAAGTGGTCGAGGTCGTGCGTTACGCGGAGCAACGCCCTTTCCTGCTCGAGGAGTGGGGGTTCGCGGGCAAGCTCCCCTACGGACGCGGCGTGTCTGCGATCCTGGCCGGACCGCCGGGTACCGGCAAGACGATGGTCGCCCAGCTTCTCGCTCACGAGCTCGGTTATGACTTGTTCCGCGTCGATCTGTCCCAGATCGTCAACAAGTACATCGGGGAGACCGAAAAGAATCTCGGGCGCGTCTTCGACGAAGCCGCGTCTGCGCACGCAGTGCTGTTCTTCGACGAGGCGGACGCGCTGTTCGCGCGTCGCACCGAGGTCAAGTCGAGCAACGATCGCTACGCCAACCTCGAGGTCAACTATCTCTTGCAGCGCATGGAGACCTTCGACGGCGTCACGTTGCTCGCGACGAACCTCGACGAGGCCATCGATGCCGCGTTCCGGCGTCGCGTGCGCTTTACGATCATCTTCGACCTCCCGGACGAGCACGAGCGCGAGCGCCTATGGCGTTCGATGTTCCCTTCACAGACTCCGCTCGCGCCGTCGATCGAGTGGCGAAAGGTCGCCCGCGCGTTCGAGATGTCCGGTGGACATATCAAGAAGGCCGCCTTGCGCGCTGCGCTGGCGGCCGCGACCGCCACGCCGCGCCGATCGCTGACGACCGACGACATCGTGCGCGCGGCCGCCGCCGAATACCGGGAGATGGGACGCGTGGTTGCGGACTGAGCCGGCGACGTCTCGGTCTCGACGCGTTCGGGAACACCCTGTCCCCCCATACCCGTACTAACCGCGGTTCGAACGGGTTTGGGATGAAGGCGTAGTCCTCGCCCGTGGCCCCGCATCCGCGCCGTTCGCGCTACATGCAGGTGTGCTCTCGCCTCGCCAACGCGCGTTGATCGCGGTCCTGGTGACCGCTGCCGCGGGTGCGGCGGGCGCGCAGCCGGTCGAGCGCGTTGCGGTCTCGTACGTCGTGCCCGCTGGCTGCCCGTCGGAGGCAGAGTTCGTCGAGCGCCTGCGTGCGCGTGCGCCGGTCGTCCAGATCGAGCGCGGTGCGCAGCGCTCGTTCGACGTCGACATCGAGCGCGTCGAGACGGGCCCTCGTGCGCGAGGTCGACGGCGAGACGTGCAAAGAGACCGTCGCCGCGCTGGTCGTTGTCGTGGCGCTCGCGATCGAGGCCAGTGCCAGCGAGCCCCCGCCGGCACCGGACCCCGCGCTCGTGCCGCCGCCCGTGCCAGCACCCGTGCGCGCTGCGGCGTCCGCGCGGATCGCTCCGCACGAACGCTGGTTCGCGGTGGGCACGGAGCTCGCGCGGTACCAGGGCCTCGCGCCGGACGCCTTATTCGGTGTTCCCGTGTTCGCGACGTTCGGTCGCGCGCAAGGGCCTCGCGTTCGGGTCGCCTTCGCGCGCACCGAGCAGCGCAGCGCCCCCGTGTCCGCGGGGAGCTCGGCGTTCCGCTGGACCGGAGGCCGGCTCGACGGGAGCCCGCTGCGCTTCGTGCGCGGCCGGTTCGTGGTGTCACCCGCGCTCGGCGTCGCGGTGGGCGTCCTCGATGGGAGGGGGACGGAGGTCGAAATGCCCGGTGGCGGCGCGCGGCCGCGGTCGGGCTGACGCTCTCGAACGACGTCCAGTGATCACTTTGCGTGATCAAATCGCCGCGGGCCGGCCATCTCCGTGAACGATGCGCGAGGAGTCGACAACCAAGCGCACCGCGGAGTCACGGTGCACGAGGCCACCAGCCCCCAGCCGAGGGTCGAGCTCAAGCCTGCGCTCGCGCCCGGGGATCGGCTGCGCGCGATGTTCGACGAGTGCTTCGATTTCGTCTGGCGTTCCCTTCGCCGGCTCGGCGTTCCGCCGGCAACCGTCGATGATGCGACCCAGGAGGCCTTCCTCGTCGCGTCGCGTCGGCTCGCCGACATCGCGATTGGCTCCGAGCGGTCGTTCTTGTTCGCGACCGCGATCCGGGCCACCTCGACCGCCCGTCGTGCGCAATCGCGCCGCGGCGAGCACGACGAAGAAGCGGACGCCGGCTCATCGACCTGGCGCCCAGCCCCGCCGAGGTCGCCGATCGGCAGCGCGCGCGTGCGGTCCTCGATCGTATCCTCGACGCCATGGACGACGACCTGCGCGCGGTATTCGTCCTTTACGAGCTCGAGGAGCTGACGATGTCCGAGATCGCAAACACGCTCGAGCTCACACCAGGCACCGTCGCATCGCGTCTGCGTCGCGCGCGCGCAGTTCCAGGCCAGTGCTGCGCGCTTGCGGGGAACACATGAGCGATCCTACGCGCCTCAAGGAGGATCCGTCGCTCGCGGCGATCCTACGGTCTGCCGACTACGACATGCCCTCGCAGGCCTCGCGCAGCGCGATCGCCCTCGCGCTCGGTCTGCCGGCTGCGCTGGCCGCGACGACGGCAACTGCCGCGACGGCAGCGACGACGGCTGCAACCGGTTCCGCAACGACCGCCGGTTCGGCGACCGTTGCGACGGCTGCGGTCGGTGCGACCGTCGTCGCCAAGACGGGCGTCTCGCTGGTCGGCAAGCTCGTCATCGGTCTCGCGCTCGCGACAGGCGCAGGCATCGCGGTCCAGCAGACCGGGTTCGCCCCAGCGCACGCGCCAACGTCGACGCAGGCGGATGCCCCGATGCCGCAACCGCCTGTGCCGAGCGTCGAGGCTGCCGCTGCCCGCGTCGAACCCGCGGTGCCGAGCCCCGTGCCGTCCGCGCCGAGCACGGAACCTGCCGCAGAACGCATCGAGGGCGCCGCGCCCAGTGTCACCCGCGCCCCACCCAGCGTCGCGCGTGCCGCACCCAGGAACGAACCCTCCGCCCGTACCGACGAGCCCGCTGCACCGCGCGTGGAAGCCTCGCCCTCGACTACGCCGTCGCCCGAAGCGCCTGCGCAGACTACGCAGCCGCTCGCACAAGAGGTTGTCCTCGTCGACGCGGCGATCGTCGCCCTGCGCAAGGGCGATGCTGCCGCCGCGCTTCGCAGTCTCGACAACTACGACCAGCGGTTCACGATGGGCGCACTCGCCCCCGAGGCCGCGGTCGCGCGCATCGAGGCGACGTTCGCGAGTGGCGACACCGAGAAGGGGAACGCGCTCGCCGACGCGTTCCTCGCGAAGCACCCCGACAGTCCGCTCGCGCAGCGCGTGCGCAAGCTCGGCAAGTAGCGCGCGATGCGCTCGCTCGCGTGGTGCATCGTCCTGGCCGCCTGCGGCAATTACGTGCGCCTCGGCACCGCATCCCATGCAGCCGTCGATGCTGCAGTGCCGATCGACGGCCATCCCGGCTCGCGTTTGCCGATCCGCCTGAGGTGATGTGTGACGGCGACCTCGCGAGCATGGAGGCGAGCTTCGCCTCGATCATGCGCGCGACCGTGAGCTTTCATGGATGGCACGGTGACGCTCGACGTTCCGACGGCGGAAGCGTTGAGCGTTGAGCATGACGGGGGCGCCGCTCGTCGGCGCGTACACCCGATCTGGAACCGCCACCCGACGAGTTCGTGTTGTGGGGCACGGACGTCGTACAGGACTTCGGCTCCGGGCCACTGTCGACGACGAACACGCGGCGCGCGTGATGTTCGAGAACGATGCGCAGACCGGAGCGTGCGCGCTGCTCTTCGCTGCGTCGCTCACGCCTCAGTGATGTCAGCGCGTGTCTCGGCGTGCGTGCGGATCGCGTGATCAAACCGCCGCGCACCGGTCATCTCCCCGGCAAGGAACGAGGAGAACAACATGCGTACTTTCTACGAGGAGAACAACATGCGTACTTTCTGTGGAGCTTTGCTTCTGTCTTTGATGGCGTGCGCGACCGAGTCGTCCGCTCCGACGATCACGGTGCCGCCGGGCGACACCGACACCGAGACCGTCTACACCCTTCCCGGCGGCACCGGGACCGCGGCGCTGGTGTTCGGCGAAGGAACGAGCTTCCAGTTCACCGGACCGACGGCGCCCGGTAGCGCGACGTTCACGGCGGCGCCCTACAATGACCTCGAAGAGGATGATCCTCAGTTCGGCGGCGGCTCGGTGAGCATCACGCTCGGCGGTCAGCTGTACTCCGCGTCGAGCCTCGCCTCGCTCGCTGCCACGATCAGCGACGAGACGGGAGACTACCTGGCGGTGTCCGGGTTCGCCCAGCGCGTGGGGCCTGCGGGCACCATCGTCATCGATGCGGTGGCCGTGGTCATGCCGAGGAGCGACTTCGCGCCCGGCGCGACGATCGTGCTCGACGGCCAGGACCGGGTCGCGCTGATCGCGTCCGGCAACCCAGAGGCGGAACGCCCCGACGTGCTCGGCGCCGCGGTCACCGGCACCGTGCAACTCGAAGCGGGCTCCGCGACGGTCGGCGGCACCATCACGGCGACCGTCGAAGGCGAATTCGGTCCTATCGAGATGCTCGATACCGAGGAGCCGCCCATGCTCGGCGACCTCACCGCCGGTACCTACGCGGTCGCCCCCGACGCGGCGCAGGCCGACGTCCACTGCGAAGGTTCGCTCGCCGGGCAGGAGGCCGCGTTCGCGAGCCTCACCGCTTCGAGCCTGGGCTTCGTCGATGGCAGTGTGGACGTGACCACGGCTCCGGGCCTCGCGATCAGCGGTGCACCAATCAGCTCCGGGTTCGGCTCGGCGTCGCTCGCATTCGACGAGGTCGATGTCGGCATGTTCGTTGCCTTCACGGACCAGACCGGCAACGGGCCCGCCGGGTCGGCGCTCGTCGGCAAGTATTTCTTCCTCGACGGTACGTCTGCGACCACCACCCTCGTCCAGGGTGGCCTCGGCGCGGTGTACGAGGCGACCGACGGCTACTGTGACGTCTCGTTCGCCGCGACGCTCACCGCTCCGTGAGCACATCTAGCGGTACCGTCGCGGTGTGCGAGAGGTGGATGTCGCGGTCTACGTCGAGCGGCTCGCCGGGCTGACCGTCGGCCATCCACTCGAGGGCATCCGCGTCGCGAGCCCGTTCGTATTGCGCACCGTGAGTCCGAGCGGCTGGGCAAGCGAATCCTGATCCAGGCTGAAGGCGAGCGCTTCATCGTCATTCCGGATCTAACGAATGCGACTTTCGATCACCACCGGCATCCAAGGGGCATGAAGAAGACTTCACTCATCATGGTTCTCGTTGCCACGGCATGCGGTGGCGCTACCCCTCAACCCGTCGGCCCCGGTCAGTCTTTCGCGACCGAGCGAGTCCACGCCGGCGGGCAGGTCAAGATGACCGTCCCCACCGGCTGGGCGGTCGACGACAGCACCGCCGACTCACTGGTGATGACCGCGCCCGATAAATCGGTGTCCCTAAATGTCACCATCCTCGACGGCAAGGATCTCGGCGCCGCGCTCCTCGGCGTCACGGGCGCAGCGCTGATCGGCTACGACGATCTCCAGCTGGTCGGGACGCCCGTGACCGCAGCGATCAACGGGATGGACGCGCTGTTCCAGGACGGGCGCGCCACCTACCACGGTGTCCCCGTCGAACTCTCGGTCGGCGTGATCGACACGCCTAGCGAGAAGTTCCTGCTCGTGGTGGGCGAAGCCGAGTCATCGGCGTTCCCCGCGCACGAGGCCACGATCCGCAGGTTCATGGACGGCATCAAGCCCATGTAAAGACCGCGGAACATGTCTTCGAGCGAACGCACGTTGCGCTTCTGGCTTCAGCGGGCCGCACGGCCGCGACGACCAGCTCGTCGGCGTCGTGACCACCGATCGCGCCGAGCTCGCCGACGGCGACATCGCGATCCGGATCAATGGCATCGAGTTTCGCGGCACGTTCCGCGACCGGACGCTCGCCGTGAAGCGGACCAGCGCTCACACGTTCGGTGGCGCGTGGACGACGACCGAGGAGATCCGCGGAACGTTCGATCAGGGCGTGTTCACCGGCACGTACAGCTACCGAGAGTGCGAGCAGGGCAACGCGTGCCCGGGCGACTGCACGATCGACGCGCGGATCCGGTTCGAGCGCTGACACCCACTCCGCTGTGACCGAGGGGTTCCAGCGCCTCAGCGAACCGAGCTGGCCACGGATCCATCAACCCGCCATCATCGTTCCGTCTGGTATCGGGTCCTCGGTCCACGAAGCTCACCCATCAAGGAGACCTCATGAACTCGAGCCCCTTGCTTGCAGGCCTGTGCTTCGTGCTGCCGCTGGTCGCCACGGCGCAGCCCACCCTGAAGAAACCCGTCGCGCAGCCGCAGCGTGCCCCGGCGGGACGGCCGAAGATTCCCGACACCCTGGACAGCAGCTTCGAGCGGCTGCATCAACCCACCATCGCGCGCCAGAAGGCACTCGGTGACACGGCTGGCAAGATGCTCGCGACCGGCTCCGACATCACGAAGGTGGTGAGCGCCAAGCTTGCCCCCGAGCTCGCCAAGGTCGATAGCCAGGCCGCGTGGAAGGCGGTCCTCGACAAGCAAGACGCCGGGCTCCGCAAGGCGATCGATCTCGCGGGTCGAGCCGACACCCCCACCAATCGCAAGCTCCTCGCGACCGCCGGCGGGATCTCGACGCTGGCGACGATCCGCACGGGAAACGTGACGCTCCCCGGCGGGGAGACCGCGATCCGCGGTGCGCAGTATCGCCCGCGGCCGGATGGCGGCGGCGAGCAGAAGGGGCGAACCGGACGGGGATCGTCGACCTCGACATCCCAGAACACGCCACCCCCACCGCCGGGCCCCGACGTCGACGGGGTCGTGCGTATCAACGAGCTGTGGTTGGGCTCGACGCCCCAGCTCGCCTCCAACGCGCCCACTGCCACAGCCACGCGCGGCAACCGGCTCGACGTGGTGGCGAACGTGGTCGGGATCGGCGCCAAGCATCATTGGCACTCGCGGGTCGAGCCGTTCGAGCTGACCCGCGCCGCGATGCACCGCGCGGAGATCCTGTTCACGCGTGACACCACGTTCCCGAACGATCGAGGGACCGGCTTCCAGAACAAGGCGTTCACGCTCGGAGGCTACGTGAACGCCGAGGTGACCGTGTCGATGCAGGTGTTCGACGGCTCGGCTCCCGTCTGCAGTGACACCAAGTCGGTGGACCGCCGCTGGATGCTGCTGGCCGGCGCCGACTGGGCCGACCAGCGCGTCGCCACGTGGCGCCTCGCCTGCGACTTCAAGCACGCCGCCGATCGTCCAGCCGCCCCGTATCTACTCGTGGTTCGGGTCGATGCCTGGGCCGGTGGCGGCGGGGTCAGCCCCGACAACTTCGCGAGTGCCGCGATCCAGGCCGACGTTCACGCCTGGATCAAGCCGCTATGAGCTGAGCGATCCGCGCGGATCACCACCCTGCTCGGCGAGCCTTCGCGCGAGCTCGGTCAGGCCCCGCGTCAGGTTGTCGCGATAGGTGCGGAACGGCATGCCGAGCGACTCGGCGACCTGCTCCTGCGAGCTCTGGTGTGACGTGAGGTAGGTGGCGACGATCGTGCTGCGCAAGCGGTTGCCGCGTGGCAGCGCGGACATCCCGGCGAGCTCTTGCTCGACCTGCTCGCGAAACCGCGCCGCGCGCCGCGCGAGCTCGAGGTCGGCATAGCGCGCGGCGAGCGAGGACCGCGCGAACGTCGTCGGATCGCCGATCGAGAGCAGCGCCTCGCGGAGCTCGCGCAACGTGATCGGAGCGCGGTTGCGGGCGGCGCCGCGTTTGTCATCCACGGCGCCAGCACCCTGGTACGCCGCGATCACGTAACGTGCGGCCAACGTCCCGCGCAGATCGAGCTGCCACAGCGCGAACGATGCCCCCTCGATCGTGAAGGGCTCGAGGCGGACATAGCCCCGCGACTCCCACACCTTGGCCCACCGAAACCCGGCGGGCGCACAGATCCAGCGCACGGCGATCCCGGGCGTATTGAGAAGCACGCGCGCGTCGTGCGCGACACGGAGCTGGATCGTGGGACCGATCCCGCGGTGGGTCTCGCCGTCGAGCTGGAACCGCTGGAGCGAGCCGCGCTGTCCGCGCGCCAGCCCGAGACCCTGCATCGCGAGATGCGCGGCGACGATCGCCGGATCGAGGGGATCGGGGACCGGCCGAGCGGGATCGAGCACGAGCTCGACCCACAAACCTCGAACCCGGCGCGCGCCGTCGCGTGCGACCACGGTGGCCTCGCGCTGCCAGCGCCTCGAGCGCTCCCAGCTCCGGCGCGCCTCGCGACCATCGACGGTCTCGATCAACTGGCCGAGGATGGCGAGATCTCCGCGGCGCGGGGCATCGAAGTAGAGCTCGTGTGCCGCCGCCTCGAACGTGCTGCGTAGCGAGGGCTGCCGGCAGAACATCCAGGCAAGCGCGTGCGCGGTGCCGAACGCCGCCGTGGTACCCAGGCCGTGCCGGCCGAGCTCCTCGCAGTACCGCTCCACCGCGGCGAGCGCGACGGCGGCATGGCGCTCGGGGTCGCGCCACCGGAAGTCCGATTCGATCACCTCGCGGACGAGGTCGTGGACGACCAGCCCGCCCGCCGCCGAGCGAACGTAGGGGCGATCCTGGAGCCACCGGAACCGCGCGTGCGAGTCGTCATCCGCGGTCAGCCGCGCCAGCAGGGTCTCGGTGAGCGCTGGCACCACGGGCGCGACCTCGAGCGCGCGGCGCTCGGCGACCGAGAGCGAGCGCTCGACCATGCCATCGAGCAGCACGCGCAGGACCTCGGGGGCAGGTGGGGTGCCGTCCGGCGGCACCAGCTTCGCCGGATGCTCCGCGGCGACGGCGAGCGCGAGCGGGTGGCCGCGGGTGAACGCGAGCAGCCGCGCGTGCACGGAGCGATCGACGCCACGTGCGGAGAGGAACTCCATGGCCTCGTCATCCTCGAGGTTGGAGAGCGCGATCGAATGGCTGCGCCGCGCGAGTACCGGGAGCCGCCACTCGTTCCCGGGTGGCTGCCGGGTCGCGACCACGATCGTGCCGCCGCGCGCGGGCGCGTCCGCGAGCTCGTCGGCGAGCCAGCCTCCGAGCGCGGGCGCGGCCTCGAAGCCATCGAGCATCAGGATCGGTGGGTCGCGGCGCGCGAGCAGATCGCGGAGTCGCCCCGTGCGAGCGGCGCCGACCGTGCGGGCGAGGTTCGCCACGATCGGCTCGGGTCGCGGATCGATCGCGTCGACCCGCACGAACCCGACGCGCCGCCGCCGATGGACGCGACGCTCGAGCTCGCGGAGCAGCGAGGACTTTCCGACGCCGCCGGGTCCGTGGATCCACACGATCGCGGTGCGCCGCGACGCGGCGAGCGCGAGCACCTGGGCGAGGACGGACGCGCGCCCGATGAAGGCGGTGGTTCGCCCTCGATCCCGAGCGCGGCGGCGCATCGCCGCAAGCGTAGAACTGGCCGGGATCGGAGGTCAAGCTCAGGGAAGGTTGACCACCACGTGGAAGTGCGTGCCGATCCAGACGTGCCTGAGATCGCCTGCTTCGTTGAGCGGGCGATGGGGGCTGATGTTCTTCATGCAGGTCATGAACCACGATCCGCTTCGCGGCGGTGGCTCGGCCTTCGAAGGCGGCGGGAGGTTACCAACCTGGGGGCGTCCGAGCGGCGGACAAAGCGGACGCGCGGAAGAGCTCGAGTTCAACCCCGGTCCGGATCCCTCACCGGATCCCTCAGTTTCAGTCCACCGCAGCGGTCATCCTAATTGCGAGCTGGGTTACCGTGCGCTGCAATGAAGAAGCTCAGCATCCTGATGGTGTCGATCAGCCTCGCGCTGATCTCTTGTGGCAAGAAGAAGGAAGGCGGCGGCGAGGCGGCCGGCGGCGGCGGCGGCGGCGCGAAGGTCGTCGCGAGCTGTGACCAGCGCAATATGCCCGGCGTCCCGGTCAAGAACTGCCTCGAGTACACGGGGAAGAACTGGACCAAGAAGGAGATCCAGGCGCGCTGCGGCGGTGAGGGTCAGGCGTTCATCGACGGCCCGTGCCCCACCGAAGGTGTCGTCCTGTCGTGCCTGCAGGAGGGCGGCAAGCCGATGGAAGCGATGATCCGCAACTACGAGAACCCCGAGAAGGCCAAGCAGCTCTGCGAGACGATCGGCGTCGTGAAGTAGGCGGCAGCCGTATCGTTGGCGGCGTGAGTGGTGGTCGAGACCGGTGCCAACAGCTAGCGTCGTGGCCGCGCCGATGGACGGCGGCAGTCCGCTACTTGGGAGGCTCCTTGCCGTCATCGGTATCGATCGATCTCGCTGCCTCCCGGGACCAGATTTTCTCCGCCACGCGGAGGTCCCAAGCAGAACCGTCGAACAAGAGGACGTGCCCCACGACGACGAACGCGTAGACCGGATTGGAAATGTAGACGGAGCCTACCTTCGCCCCACTTTCGAGGTCGAACACCGTCGTCCGTCCCGCGCTCCACCACCCTGTCAGGATGTGCCGTGCGTCCTCCGAGAATCTCCACCTCGTACTGTGGTCATCGGTTCGCAGATCGATCGCGGGCAGCTTCTCTGACCCACGCGAGCGGTAAACGATGTACCGGCTGTCGAATCCAACACGCACGTCGATCTCGCTCGGCGTGCGAGCGCCCATCACGGGATGGTCGAGCGACTTGACCTGCGCTGCGACCGTTCGAGTCTCGCAGCGATCGACGTCGATCTCGTATGCGCCCGTCGCCGAGCTCTTGGCTGCGTCCTCCTCCTCCTCGCTCGGCGCGACGCCCTTCTTCCAGCTATTGTACGAACTCGTCCACTCGACGCGCACCGCGTCGGGTTCCGAGCGCGCGGTCCAATCGCTCGACGCGTAGCGGCCATGCGAGTCGCGAAGTGCCAGGCGCATGTCCAGCCGGGGACACTTCTCGTGGGGCGCGCCTGTCGCGGCATCGAGCACGACCACGTTTCCCGACGCGTCCAGCGCCACGAGTGCGTTGCCGACACGGCCAACCGGACGAACTGCGGCGGAGGTCCCCCAGATCTGTGCGCCAGTGGCGACCTCGAGTGCAGCGATGCCTCGCTGCTCGATCACGAACGCGACGTTCTGATCGGGCGTGACCACCATGCTCGGCAGTGACACAGAGCGCGGTCCCGCATTCACGACAGGCTTGCGCCTCACCGATGAGGAGCTGCTCGTGCTGGACGCTCCACAACCGACCAACACGACGACCGTGGCAAGCCTTACGCGAGACACCCCCCAAAGAATACCGGGTAGCAGAGCCATTGGGTGCGTCCGCGCCGCGGCTATTCGAAGCGCCATGGCATCGGATCCGAACGGCGCCGGGCGCTCCGAGCGGCGCCCCGGCGCTCGCGAGCGGTTCGAGGTATCCGCCGCGCGTCCGAGACGATGAAGTGGCGACGGTGAAGTGTCCAGGCGCGCGAGCGCCGAGGGCGTCGACGAGGACGCGTGTCCCGATGTGCTCGCACAGGTGCAGGCCGACGCTGCCCCGCCGCTCGCCGACGAGGCACTCGATGCGATCGCGCAGGCCGCGGTGCATTGCTCCACGCGCACACGCTCCACCTCATCCGTGCTTCGACGGTGCCTGATCCCGTCCGCTTCCCATCTCGTCGAATCAGGCTCGATGATCGTCCGCGTCTGGCAGAGGCACCGTCACGGAACGAACCCGGGCGCGGAGATCGTCTTGTGCGCGCCGGTCGAGGGGGCCGCGCCGTTAAACGGCGCGGTGGCGGTCCACGTGAGCGCGCCGAGCCCGCACTGGCTGGTGGTCAGCCAGGGCTTCACCGAGCTCTGGGACAAGGAGTCCGACGACCCCGACGTGTCCGGCTTCGGCTTCAAGCTCAGCTGTCGGATCCCCGCCGTCGAGGCGCAGCTCGACTTCGGATGGGTGCTGATGACCGAAGGACCGCCGAAGCC
Source organism: Kofleriaceae bacterium (assembly GCA_033763475.1). Lineage (GTDB taxonomy): Bacteria > Myxococcota_A > Polyangia > Haliangiales > Haliangiaceae > JABFXX01. The sequence continues at coordinate 3,248 of JANRKM010000212.1, read as the reverse complement.
CCAGGAGCTCGAGCTACCCGGGGTGAACGGCGCGCGCCTCTTCATCGCCAGCGTCGCCAAACCACGTTGAGGCGGCGGGGGGCGGCGCGGAGATCACGCGCGGCGGTGCAGCGGCTGGCACCGCCGCCCACCTCGTCGACCGCGTCCTCCCCGCCGTGCCCTACCGCCAGTGGGTGCTGTCGTTACCGCGGCACGTCCGGTTCCTGATCGCGCGCGACGGCCACCTCCTCGCCCGCATCCTAGCCGTGTTCCTGCGCAAGGTGTTCGCCAGCCAACCGCGCCGCCACCAGGAGCTAGAACGTTGCGTCGAGCTGGACGTGGACGAGGTGGTCGAGCGCGTGCGTACCGTCCGTACCCGAGCGGCCAATCCAATCCGCTTGGAGCTTCAGCTGATGACCGTTGAAGTAGTAGTTCGCGCCGACGGCGTAGCTGCTCGAGCGCGTGCTGCCTCAGATCACCGCGCCCGCTGGACGTTGATCGAGCTATGGATCGCGGCATGGCCGCCGACATGACACCGGCCCCGGGGCCCCCGAAGCGAAATGTGCGCCGGGGATGGGGGCGTCGACGTTGCGGCGGAAATACGGCTTCACGGCGGCGCGGTAGTGTTGGTCGATGGCTCCAGCACCTCCGCGCACTGACATCCCGACGCTCGGAGTGCTTCCGCTCGAGCTCACCACGGCACGCTTGACGCTCCGGCCCGTCGAGGCCGGCGATGCGGAGGCGATCTACGCGATCGCCAGGATTCCCGAGTTCCCGGCGATGATGAGCTGGGAAGCGCACGCGTCGATCGACGTGACCAAGACGTGGCTCGCCGCGATGATGCAGAGTGTCGTCGACGGACGAGGTGTGGTGTGGGCGATGATCCGCGACGGGGAGCTCGTCGGCAACATCAGCCTGTTGGGGATCACCTGGCAAGCGATGGCGTGGCGGCGTGACCGCGCCGAGATCGGCTACTGGACGGCGCCCGCGCATCAGGGCCAGGGCTACGCGAGTGAGGCGCTCGCCGCGGTGATGCGCTTTGGCTTCGACGAGCTCGGGCTCCACAAGCTGACGATCGGCTGCCTCGCCGAGAACGCCGCGAGCAAGCGCGTGATCGAGAAGGCCGGGTTCCGGTTCCTGGTCCAGATCGACGAGGACGTCTGGCGCCACGATCGCTGGTGGAGCCACCTGCACTACGAGCTGACGATCGGCGAGTGGACGAACGTCAGCTCGACGCGACGCTTCACGCGCCCGTAGCGAAGGTCAGTCGAAGCATGCGCTGGCGATCGACCCGCCCAGCGGGAGCAGTGTCGCCGCGCCGGTCGCGCTCACGGGCGACGTCAAGGCGGTCTGGGTCGCGGTGGTGGTCGTCGTGGAGGCGGTCGGCGTTCCCACCGTGCTCGTGAGCGACGTGGCGAAGGACACGGGGCAGGTCGCGGTGCCGATCGCGCCCATCGCGTCGACGGAGGTGAGGAGCACGTCCCAGCTACCCGCGCCGAACGCGCTCGAGTAGCCGGCGCCGATCACGCGGTCTCCGCTTCCGGTCGCGACGCCGAGCAGATAGGAGGAGGTCGTCACGGACGGACTCCCGTACTGGCGCTCGAAGCGCACGCCGCCGATGCCGTCGATCCCGAGCAGGTAGCCGCTCACCGAGTCACCGACCTGGTCGTACTGCGTCTGCCCGGCGACGACGAAGCCCGCGGCCACTGGCGTGATGTCATGGAGCTTCTCGGCGCGGTTGTACGTCCTCTGCCAGGTGATCGCGCCCGTCGCATCGAACGCGACGAGCCACCCATCGGAGTAGATGCTGCTCGGGCGCTGGAGCGAGCCGCCTGCGATCCAGCCGGTGCCCTGGCGCACGACCGCCGTGAACGAGGCGTTCGTCCCGACGGTGCGCTCGCGCACGACGGTGCCGGTCGACGTGAGCTCGAGCAGCCAGGCACCCGTGCTGTTCACGCCCACGGCGACGACGTTGCCGTTGGCGAGGGTCGTCACGCCGTCGAGCTGCGAGTACGTCCCGACCTTCAGTAGCTTGCTCCACTGCACCGCTCCGGTCGTGAGATCGATCCCGAGTACGAGGCCGCTGCTGCTGTCGACGTGCTCGCCGACGACGACCGCGGTGGTCGCGCTCGTCACCGCGATGTCGTGGATCATCTCCTGGCCCGCGCTCCCGAACGTCGTCTGGCCCAGGATCTGGCCGCTCGCATCGAGGCGCAGGATCAAGGCGTCCATGTCACGTCCCGTGGCAAAGGTGCGCCCCACGACGACGTAACCGCCGCCGGCGAGCTCGACGATGCCTTCGAGCTCGTCCTTGTTCACCGTGCTGTAGCGGTGCTGCCAGAGCGGCGCACCCGCAGCGTCGACCTTCACGATGACGCCATCGTGCAGTCGAGCGTCGTCACTCGAATAGCCGACGGCGATGTAGCCACCGTCGGTCGTCGCGACGACGTCGTATCCGCGATTGTCGCGCGAGGTGCCGTACGTGCGTGCCCAGTGCGCCGAGCTCCATGCGAGCTCGACTTCGCAGCTCTTGTTGTCTGTCATCGCCACCGTCGTGCTCGCCGCCGATCACGATGGCCGGAATACGCACCCAGCACGGCACGAAGCTCCAACGCCAGAGCCCGAGCATGTTCGGCGTCCATTTCATCCAGCAGCGCCGTGGCAATCGCTGTAGCAAGGCTTGCTACCAGGTGTGTCCCCGAAGCGCCCTGAGGATCCGTGTCGGCCATGGAACCGGAGGCCCTCGTGGAGCTTGCGGGATCGACGAGGATCGACGGGGACAATTCCTCGCCTTCGACTCCCGCCGCCTCCACCATTTATCTGCACGCGGGCGTTGGGGTTTGGGGATCTGCCACGACGAGGTCCCTGACTCAGGTCCCTGACCCGCGGCTCTCCTCCTATGCGATTCGAAGTAATCGTCGATGACGTTGTGGTCGGCTGGTCCGCGTTGGAGAACGGCAAGATGCGCTTCGAGCCGTCCAGCTCGCTCGCTCGCAAGTTGTCGTCGCGGTCCTACGGTCGGGAGTACTTGGTGGCCCGGACCGAGGGTGCTTCTCCGACGGCGTACCCGGCGCCCGGCGAGATCCCCGGCTACGCCGTCAGGTAGAGGCACGCTCTCCGCTCGACGGCCGGCGCGACCACGCCGCGACCACGCCGCGACGGCGCGTTCGCATTCGCGAACACGCTAGCGCGCGGCTCTGGCCGCCCACGAAGATCGCCGCTGGTTACGTCTGCGGGCTTCCGCGCACGACGACGTTGGCGAACCGCGC
>JANRKM010000211.1:0-63980 GCA_033763475.1 Kofleriaceae bacterium | reverse complement strand
CTGCCCCACGCGGACCTGCGCCACGCTCGTCGCGACCGCCACGCGGACCAGCCCCACGCGGACCTGCGCCACGCTCGACACGACCGCCAAGTGGACCTGCGCCACGCGGACCTGCGCCACGCGGACCTGCGCCACGCGCGTCACGACCGCCACGCAGGCCTGCACCACGCTCGTCGCGACCGCCACGCGGGCCTGCACCACGCTCGTCGCGACCGCCACGCGCACCCGCATCACGCGGACCCGCGCCTCGAACGCCACGCGGACCAGCGCCGCCGCGACCACCGGCGCCCCCGCGCGGGCCGCCGCCACGACCGCCGCGCTGTTCACGCGCGCGACCGATCGCATCGCGATCCTCGAAGCCGATGCCCGTGTGGTGGATCTCGCCGGACTCGTCGTTCTCGGACTCGTAGCCGCGACCCGCGGCATCGCGATCCTCGAAGCCGATGCCCGTGTGATGCACCTCGTCGCTGTCGCGATCGGCGTCGCCCTCGCCGTCCCACGCGTCACCACCGAGGTCGCCTTCTTCGCCAGCTGCACGTGCAGCGCGACGTGCGGCATTGGCGGCCTGGCGCGCCTCGAGCTCGGCCTGCGCCTCCTCGGCCTCGGCGCGCGCCTTGGCACGCGCGCGCCGCGGGATGTCAGTCTGCTCGCGATCCGAGCGCCACTTGCCGCGCGCGACCTTGCTGTGGTCGAGGCCTACGGCATCGCGCAGCTCGTTGAGCTCTTGCTGTGTGAGCTCGCGTGCATCGCCGATGCGCAGGTTGTGGAAGGTGAGGTTCGCGAACGCCACGCGCTGGAGCTTGTCGACGCGATAGCCGAGCGCCTCGATCATGCGGTGGATCTGGCGGTGCTTGCCTTCGTGGATCGTGATGGCGACCCACGAGTGCTTGCTCTCGCCCGGCAGGAGCTCCACCTCGGCAGGAAGCGTCTCCGTGCCGTCGTCGAGCTGGACGCCGTTGCGCAGGCGCTTCAGATCCTCCGGCGACAGCTGGCCGTGCACCTTGACGTGATAGGTCTTGGGCACGTGGCTCGCCGGTGCGAGGAGGCGCGCCGCCAGCTCGCCGTCGTTGGTGAGCAGGAGGACACCCTCGGAGTAGAAGTCGAGGCGCCCGACCGGCTTCACCGGCACCGGGAGGTTCGGCAAGTAGTCCATCACGGTCGGCCGACCACGATCATCGGTCACCGCGGTGATGCACGCCTTGGGCTTGTTGAGGAGGACGTAGAACGCGTCGAGCGCGACGACGGCCTCACCATCGACATGCACCTGATCGACGTCGGGGTCGATCTTGGTGCCCAGGATGGTGACGACGTCGCCGTTGACGGTGACGCGTCCTGCGGTGATCAGGTCTTCGGCTTTGCGACGGGCGGCGACACCGGCAGCCGCGAGGTAGCGCTGCAAGCGCACGAGCTCACCCATTTGCTACTCCGATTCGGAGGAAGAAGTGTCCACATCCCCAGCGGCTCCCCCGTCATCGGTGATGACGGGATCCGCATCGCTCTCGTCGGCGCTCGCCTCGAACAGCGAGGGGTCCACCGGCGGATCGTACACATCGACGGCGCCCATCGACTCGAGCGCATCGCTCGCCGCTTCGACGAGCTCCTCCGGCTCATCGCTCGATGCATCGACGACGAGCATGCGCTCTCCAGTATCACCGGCGGCCTCGAGGTCATCGTGATGCTCGTCGGAGGTCAGCTCGTTGATCGTGCCGCCCCCGAGCCCGGACTCATCAGCGAACACATCGTCCATCGCGCCACCCACCGTGGCGTCGTCGAGACCTTCGCCCATCGACTGGACGGTCTCACCAGTCAGGCCATCGCCCGAGTGGACGGTCGCGCCGCCGAGGCCGTCGTCGCCTACCGCGTCGGAGTCGTCCGCCAAAGCGTCGAGCCCGACATCCGCGTCGTTCTCCGCGCGCGTACCCTGAACGGTCGCACCGCCGAGCCCATCATCACCGGCGGTCTCGTCGGCAGGTGCACTCGCCAGCGCCGCGGTTGGGGCGGGCGTCGCATCGGGGTCGAGGCCGAGGCGCTCGCTCATCACGCGGCGGCTCTCCTCGGACAGCTCCGAGTACTCGCGTAGCGTGGGCAGCTCGCGCAGATCGCCGAGGCTGAAGAAGTCGAGGAATTCTTTGGTGGTGCCATACAGCGTGGGGCGGCCAACTTCTTCCTTCTTCCCGAGGGGACGGATCAGCGTGCGGTCGAGGAGGAGCTTGAGCGTCGCGGTCGAGTCGACGCCGCGAATGTCATCGATCTCGGGGCGCGTGATCGGCTGCCGGTAGGCAACGATCGCGAGGGTCTCCAGCTGCGCGCGCGAGAGCCGCACCGGGCGCCCCGCGATCAGCTGCTGGACCCAGATCGAGTACTGCGGCCGCGTGCGGAACTGATAGCCGCCCGAGACCTGGTGGAGAATCAAGCCGCGGTTCTCGTAGTCGGCGGCGAGCTCGGTGAGCGCCTGCTCGAGGCGCGTCAGATCGGCGACACGCGTCAGCTGACGCAGGCGCGGAACGGTGAGCGGCTTGTCGGACGCGAACACCAGCGCCTCGACGAGGTTCTTGAGCTGCTGCGAGTCCATGGTCGCCGCGCTCGTCGGCAACACCGCCCCCTCGCCGTCCTCGTCGTCCTCGTCGTCCTCGTCGCTCTCGTCCAGCGACTCGCCGTCGGCGAGCATCTCGTCGGACCCGCCGGCGTCTGCCGCGGCTTGCATGCCGACCTCGTCGGCGTTGTCGCCGTGCGCACCCGCATCATCCGTCGACGCTGCGGGGGCGTCGTCGTCATTCGTCGCCGCGGCCGGTAGGTCCGCGTCGTCGGTGGCGACTGCCCGGGCGTCGTCCGCCGACGCAGCGAGCTGCATGTCCTCGCCGGTCGTGGCGACGTCCTCGGCAGCTAGCTCGGCGGCCTCCGCCGTATCGCTCGCGGCGTCCGCCTCGTTGCCATCGGGGACGTCGTCCGCGGCCTTCTTGCTCTTTTTGGCCTTCTTACCCTTCCCATACATCACGCGCTCCACGCGCTCTGCGATGGGATCGGCGGGAGCGGAAACGTCCACGCTCTCGGGCTGCTCACCGGCTTCGAGCGGCTCGCCCGAGACCTGAACGGCAACAACGCCCTCCTCTTCCGGGAGCGCGTGAGGCCCGCTGCCTTCAGCGAGAACCTCTTCGACGACAACAGCTTGAGCTGGTTGCTTGGCGCGGCGCTTCTTGCTCACGGGCGGTGATCTCCGACCGCGACACTACTACCGATAGTCGTCACCGCGGGCCACCGTTTGCTCCATGCGCGCGCGGAGATCTTCACTAACGCGCTCGATGTAGATCTCCGAGTCATCACCTTCTGGCTGTGAGACCTTGATCAGCCGCAGCTTTGACATCTCGAGCAGCGCCAAGAGGGTCACGACGGCCTCGTGCTTGATCTCGGCCTGTGTGCGCGGCTGGTTGTCGCGCATGAAGCTGAACATCGATGTGAACGTGAACTGCCCCTCGGTCTCGAGGCGGTCGGTCAGCTCGGCGATCTTCTGGCTAACGCTCAGACGATCGATGAGGACGTTATGCGCGACCTTGACCTTCGCCGCCTTCATCACACGGTCGAAGGCTTCGATCAGCTTGTGTACCGGGAAGTTCTCGAGTGGAGCGATGGCGTCGAGGTCTATGCCGTCCGCGACGGCGTCCTCGGTCGACGTGCCACGGCTCCACACGTTGCGGCCGACGACGGGCTGGCGTCCCAGTTGGTCCGCGGCTTCCTTGTACTTCTGATACTCGAGGAGCCGCCGAATGAGGTCCGCGCGCGGATCGATGGCTTCCTCGGCGGCCGCGCCGTCGGCGCTGTCCTCTTCCTCGAGAGGCTCGGGCGTCGGCAACAACTCGCGCGACTTGAGGTGGCACAACGTGGCCGCCATCAGGAGGTACTCTCCCGCGACGTCGATATCGAGCGCCGCCATTTGATCGAGATACTCGAGGTACTTCTCGGTGACGAACGCGATCGGGATGTCGAGAATGGACAACTCGTGCTTCTTCACGAGGTGAAGCAAGAGATCGAGCGGACCCTCGAAGACATCGAGGGCTACCTGGTAGCCGGCCTGATCCATTAGAAGAGCGCGAGCGCCGCGTCGTAGACCGTTCTCGTACACCAACCTGCTGGAATTAGGAACACTTGCCGCACCTGCGGAATCATCATGACGCCGAGGATGATGAACGGCGCGTAGGTCGCCCATTGCTCGAACGTCTTGCGATGGCGGTACGGCGTGAAGCTCTCGGCCACGTGGCCACCGTCGAGCGGAGGCAAGGGAAGCAGGTTGAAGAAGAACAGCGTGAAGTTGGTGATCGACGCGAAGTACAGGACCTTGTTCATGTCGCTCTGCGGCGAGATGACTCCCTTGGTGGTGAGCACCACGTGCGTGAAGGCGAGCACGGTACCGAGGACGATGTTCATGAACGGCCCGGCAATCGCGACGAGGATCTTGGCCGTGGCCATGCTGATGCCGCGCCGGACGCGCGCGGGCTGCCACTCGACGGGCCTGCCCCAGCCAAAGCCGCCACCGCCCAAGATGCCGCCCAGGAGCGGCAGGGCGAGCGTGCCGATGGGGTCGGCGTGGGCGAGCGGGTTCAGCGTCACGCGCCCCTGACGGCGCGGTGTGTCGTCGCCTAGCTTGTCGGCCATGAACGCGTGCCCGAATTCGTGCAACGCGACCGAAACCACGAGCGTGAACACGTAGATCAAGACCCAGCGCATTTGTTCAGGCGTGATATTCATCCCAGGTCCGACCTACTCGCCGGACTATGGCTGGACGGGCCCCAGATCGCAACCCCTGGGACCGGAGCTGGACCGAGGAAAACTTGCGCCTTCGCGGACTTCGTCGACGATAAGGAATGGCCCGCCGGCTGCGCCTCGATGAGGCGGTCGACCTCTTTCTCGACCACATCAAGGTCGAGCGCGGCCTGGCCCGCCTCACCATCGACGCGTATGGCCGTGACCTGACCCGGTTCGTCGCGTTCGTCAGCGAGCGTGGACGTGAGGACGTCGACGACGTCACCGCCACCGACGTGACCGACTTCGTGGCGGCGCTCGCCGAGGAAGGCCTGTCCGCGCGGAGCCGTGCGCGCACTCTCGTCGCCGTCCGCGGGCTGTGTAAGCACCTCGTCGGCGAGCGCTGGCTCGAGGCCGACCCGACCTCCCTCGTCGACGCTCCCCGTACCTCCCACCGCCTCCCCGGCGTACTCGGCGAGCAAGCGGTTGCGCGCCTGATCGCGACGCCCCCCGACACCCCGCGTGGGCGACGCGACGCGGCGATGATCGAGCTCGCGTACGCCTCGGGCCTGCGCGTCTCCGAGCTCGTCACCCTGCCCGTCGCCGACGTCAACCTCAACGCGGGCTTCGTCCGCGTGACCGGCAAGGGCAACAAGACCCGGCTCATCCCGCTCCACGCCGCCGCGCGCGATCGCATCGCGCGGTATCTCGCCGAGGATCGCCCGCGCTGGGTGCGCGATCCGGGCGAGCTGTCATTGTTTCTAACCGAGCGCGGCGGCCCGATGACGCGCCAGGCGTTCTGGAAGCTACTGCGCATCTACGCGCTCAAGGCCGATGTGCGCCTGCCGAGCGGCAACGTCTCACCGCACAAGCTCCGCCACTCGTTCGCTACCCACCTCGTCGAGCACGACGCGGATCTTCGCGCGGTGCAGGCGATGCTCGGGCACGCTGATATCTCGACGACGCAGGTCTACACGCACGTCGGGCGCGCGCGCATGATCGAGCAGGCGCGCAAACATCCTCGCGCACGCTAGCTGGGCTACCATCTGTCCATGGGACCTCTCCGCAGAGCACTTGCTCTGCCTCTCGCGCTCTCCGTGGCATGTGGCGGTGCTGGCCGTTCACCCGACTCGCCCAAGAGCGACGGCACGAAGAAGACCTACGCACCGCTGTCCATCAAAGAAGACGCGAAGGCCAGCCACCAGGCTGTCATCCTCGGCACCGACGACAAGAATGGGTCCACCGTGGTGCCGCTGCCGGTCGCTTCTTCCAAGGGCCTCGTCGACGCCATGTTCGTGTCGATGAGCGGAAAGGAGCCGTCGGGTGGTACCACGCCGGTGAAGCTGGCGACGGAGCCCAACGCCGACGGCAGCGTGCAAGTCGGCATCTACGAGGAGCTTGCCAACGGCACGGGCTCGCAGTGGCGCGCGGGCGTGTGGGTCTCCGCGTTCGTCGCCGCCTCGACGCTCGGCAAGGACCTCACGGACTTCCAGTTCTCCGCTGCGTCGACGGGCTACATCGACGGCGCGTCTGCATCGGGCCTGATGGCCGGCGGCTTCCTCGCCACGATCACCGGCCAGAAGATCGACGAGACCGCGACGATGACCGGCATCATCAACCCCGACGGGACGATCGGCCCGGTGGCAGGCATCCCCGAGAAGTTCGCCGCATCGATCGAGAAGGGCAAGAAGCGCCTCGGCTATCCAATCGGCATGCGGTGGTCGCGCTCCGAGGCCACGGGCAAGGACGTCGACCTCGTCGAGCTCGCCAAGAGCAAGGGTGCCACCGCCGTCGAGGTGGCCAATGTTAACGATGCCTATCGCCTCCTGACCAACAAGCGCCTACCCGAGCCGGTGCCGGTCGCCGAAGCGGACATGGCCCTCGACGACGACACGGTGAAAGGCATCGACGCGAAGTACAAGGGATGGCAGGCGCGCCTCGCGACCGAGTGGGCCGCGTTGCTCCAGCTCCAGCAATCGGGGCGGCTGCCCGCGACGCTCGCGATGATCGGAAAGCTGGCGCAGAGCGAGGCCGAGAAGGCAGAGCGGTTGCACAAGCAGGGCCTGGTCGCGGGCGCCTACTCGCGCATGCTCGCCGCGTGGATCTACGCCGCGAGTGCGACGGACATCTATGACATCGTCGCGAAGGTGCAGAGCGGAGATGCCGCGGGGGCACTCAAGCAGCTCGAGGCGCTCGATCAGCTCGACCAGCTCACCGAGGGCGCGTTCAAGCGGATTGGCGCGATCAAGCCCGCCACGCTCGGGGGGCACCTGCTGATGATCGCGGCGTCGCAGGCGGCGTTGCGCGGCTGGGGCTTCAAGGTGTTCGCGCGCGAGGCGATCGCGCAGACCAAGCAGCAGATCGAGACCATCGCCAAGCGCAGCGCCGCAGAGCTGCAATCGCCCGAGGTCGCGGACCTCCTCGTCGGGCATGTCGCTCCGACCATTCTCCTCATCGGGCAGACCGTCGCGTGGTCGGCGCTCGCGCAGGAGGAGCTCGACTTCATGACCGAGAAGTCGGTGAACTACATGTGCTCGATCCCGAACATCAAGCGCATGTCGACGTCGTTCCAGTCCGCGGGCGCGGCGGGCGTGAACTACTTCGAGACGCTTCTCGTCGAGCCCGCGGCCAAGGCGGCGGGCCTGACCATGGACCAGGCGCGCACGCAGGTCGCGCTGCGCGAGCCCGAGTACCTGGTGTCGTTCATGCTCGCGCGCCTCCAGCAGGCCGACGGGCTGCCGAAACAGCTCAAGGATGAATGGGGCGAGCGCTCGCCCCAGTGGAACCTGGTCTCGCTCGCGGGAAGCGAGCTCGCGTACTACAGCTCCGCGGAGCTGATCGCGAAGTACTACTCGCTCGGCCTCAAGACCGATCCCGCCACGGGCCGCGTGATCGGCGTCGCGCACGACAAGGCGTTCATGAACATGCTCGCCAGCGCCGAGCGCAGCGCCCGCGCGAGTGCACGCGCGGCCCGCATCGCCACGGGCTCGATCCCCGTGCAGGCCAAGCTCGCCTACCAGCAGGCATCGATCTCGCGCGAAGGCGACATCGGCGACAAGCTCGGCGCGCTCTCGCAGTTCTGGATGTCGTCGGCGTATTCGCAGACGGCCGTGATGCTCGCCCGCAATTAGCTCAGTCGTTCGCGCGGACGTGCGCGGCGATTTCTTGATTGACGAGCGGCGCGTGCGTGATCGGCCCCATGTGGCCGGCGCCCTCGAAGATGCGCAACGTGCCGTGCGGCACCACGGCAGCCAGTCGCTCGACGACGCGCCGCTCCGGCAACGGCGACTGCGAGCCACCCATCACGAGCAAGGGCGCGCGGATCGTCGCAAACCCCGCCGGGCCCGTGTCATCGGTGACGAGCGTGCGCACCTCCTCGAACACCTTCCAGCCCACCGCCTTGAAGGCCGCGCGCGTCGGCGCCGGCATCACGGTCCACGCGCCCGGGCCGTTCCACCAGTCGACAAAGCTCGCGAGCCAGGCTTCGTCGACGCCGGAGGCATCGGGCGTCCACACGCTCGACAGCGAGAGCCCGGCGAACGCGTCGGCGTCGCGTTCGCGCTCGAGCATGCTGAACGTCACCGGCTCGTACAGGGCAACCGAGCGCACCGACTGCGCGCGCGCGACGTGCGCCGCGAGGAAGCCACCATACGAGTGCCCGACGAGGTGCGGCGGCGCGCCCTCGGCACGTACGAGCGCGGCGATGGCATCGATGTCCTGCTGGTAGTGAAATGGAACGCCCGTAGGCCATGGCTCGCTGCCGTAGCCGATCAGATCCGGCGTCAGCACGCGATGAGTGGTCGAGAGGTCGGTCGCGAGGCGCTTCCATTGGCGCGACGTGAAGCCGCCGCTATGCAGGCAGATGACGGCGTGCGGTGAGAGTGTCACGCACGCAGCGTAGCGCCTACTCGGCGCCGGCGGGCGCGCTGTTAGTCGGAGGGACCTTGCGCTCCGAGCGGATGTTGCCCGGGAGAACCTCGACGGGGACCGGCGGCGTCAGCTCGTAACGGTAGCCCCGCGTATCGATCTTCGCCTGGAACGTCCCCATGGCGCGGACGGTGCGCCGATAGAACTCGGGCTGCTGCCCACGCACGACATGATTGCGATGGCGCAGCAGGAAGGAGCCGAGGCGGATCGCGAGCTGGTTGTACAGGCGATGGCAGCCGTGGCTCGAGCCGTTGAGGATCGACGTGACTACCGCCGAGCCATGGGTGCCGATGCCGTTGGTGACGAACTTCGTGCGCCCCGCGGCATCTTTCACCTGCTGGTAATGCGGCAGCAGCATCATGCCGAACGCGGCCATCGGGCCAGGGCCCATGATCGACTTCTTGAGCTCCCACGTGCCGCGGCCGACCCATCGCACGAGCTCCTGATCGGGCGTCGACGACGGCGGCAACCACGTCGGCGCCGCGAACAGCTCGCGCCATTGCCGCGGCCCGACGTCCGACTCTTTCCAGCGCTTCATCGTCCCGCCGCCCGCACGCACGTTCGACCAGCCGCCGATCGTCGTTGGCCAGCGCACCAGCGCATGCTTGGTGTCGCCATCCTGTGCGAACAGCACCAGCGCCGGCCGCTTCCACGCCACCCGCGGCTGCGGCGTCTCGTCGTACCAGACGTCGCCACGATCGATCTCGACGAACAGCTCCATGTGCGCGCTGTGGTATGCGGGCGCCGGAGGCAGCGCGAGCGCGACGCGCGTCCCGCTCGGATAGCGCGCGAGGAACGCGGCTGCCTTGGCAGGCTCCGTCCAGCCGAGCTGACGCGCGGCGGCTTCGGTTGCCGTACCGATCAGGTCGGGGGCAGCGTTCGGCACCGGCTTGGCGTAGCCACGCGCACCGCGCATGGCTTCCGGATCGAGCATGCGCCCGAGGATGGGCAGCGGGCCCTTCCCTGCGCTACCGTCCTCGATGAGGCCCGTCGCGTCGACGACGCGCTCGCGCAACACGCGCAACGCGAAGCGAAAGTCGAGCTCGCGTGGATCCGTCGCGAGGGCCGCGCGAGTCTCGGGATCGAGGCGGCTGTTCGGGATCAGGAAGTGCCGCCGCTGAAACAGCTCGAGCGCCATACCGGTGGCCCACGAGAACGTGCCATCGACGTCCTTCTTCGCGAGCAGGCCCTCGCACGCGAGGTGACGTTGCGCCGCGACCATGCCGCGGTAGAGCTCGTCGGAGGGCTTCCATGTCGCGTACGCCGGCCCGAGCTCGCGATCCGCGGCGAGCGGCGCGTAGTCGGCGAGTCCGCGCTGCACGCGCACGCGCTCGAGCTGCGCGCCGGCGAGCTTGCGCCTGTGCAGCGAGGACTTGACGAGGCCGGCGTGCTCCTCGCCGTACGGCCGGGTCAACGCCAGCATCGGCGCCGAGTCGATCGCTGCATGACAGCGTGCGCGCGCGTCGGCGACGAGGCGTTGCCGCACGATCGCGAATGATGGCAGCACGCCGTAAAGCTCGGTCAACGCGGTGCGTGGCGGCAGCGGCCTTCCGTCGAGGTCGCGCTCCGCGGCGAGCGCGAGATAGTTGGCGCGGAACGCCGGCACCGAGCCGTCTTCGCCCGGTGCGAACAACCGCGGCGCCCACGCATCGCGCAGATCGACGACCGCGAGGTTCTTGTCCACATCCGCTTCGCACACGAGCTTCTGCTCGACGCCGTTCTCGACGACGAGGATCGCGTCGTCGCACGCGGCTGGCTTCGACAGCGGTGCCGCCTGTTTGGCCTGCGCGGGGGCTGGCGAGGGCTCGAGCTTCGTCGGCGTCCGACTACTCGACGAGCTACATGCGGCAACCACACTCGCGAGGATCACGAAGCGCCACACACACTCATTCTCCGTCGAGCACTCCCGACGAGAAAAGAAAAATCGCCACCTGTGGCTTTGCCGCGGTGCGCAGCGTCGCCGAATGTCGACGCGGAGGTTCGTCGATGACGCGGTGCGAAGTCCGCGTCGCTGCACGAGCTTCGACGGTTTGATGCGCAGCGATGGCTGTAACTTTCTTGTCTAGCTCCATCTCGCACTTCTGATACGGGTCGTCGTCGGGGTGGCGCCAGCTCGCGGCCAGGCGGAGAGCGGCTCCCTGTCCGCCCTTCACGACCAGGGTGTACGCTGGCGTGGCTCGGAGCCCAGTCTGAGCTCCCAGCGCTCACCGTCGACCGTGGCGACCCGGCGACTTCGCGTCGCTGCCCCGCTGCCAGGGGCACGTGCGTCGCGCGTCGGCTCGTTCGTTCACCCCCGGTACAATCTACGCTAGCATCCCGGCCGTGGCAGCCGAGCGCCAGCGTCGGATCCTGCGGTTCTTCGGGCCGCGCCAAGACTTGTTGGCCGCCGAGGCACCCGGCCTCGTCATCTATGACCCCGCGGGCAACGTGCGGCTCCGCGCCGAGGTTCCGGACTTCCACGACATCGTCGCAGTGAACGACGAGCTTTGGGTCGCGGGACCGCGCAGGCTCACCCGGCTCTCGGGCCGCGACGGACGCGAGCTGTCGACCGAGGCGCTCGACTCCCTCGACGACAGCGGACGGTTCCTGCAGTCGAGCACCGCGCCCCACCTCCCCGTCTGGCACGGCCCGCAGCCGGTCCTCGTGCGCATCGGCCCCGCGCGCACGGAGGTCCCGGGCCCGGGCGGCGAGCTCATCGTCCCCATTGCGGACGGTCGCTGGCTGCTGTGGTCCAGCGGGCAGCTCAGGATGTGGCGCAACATCGGCGAGGCTTGGCGCCGCACGGTCGGCGACCCGGGCTCGCGAACGCATGACGCGCAGCTCGTCCTCGACGGCCGCCTCGTCGTGCTCGCGCAGCAGCGCACGATGCGCTCGGCGATCGACCCCGATAGCGAGCTGCGCCTGATCGTCGCCGCCATCTCCGACGGTGCGCAGACCACCCAGCTCCGGCTCACCAACGTCAGCGCGCTCGCGATCGCCGCCCGCCGCGGCATCGCCGTCGCGCGCACCGGCGACCGGCTCAGCGTGCTCGACCTGCGCTTCGGACGATGGATCCGCGACCTCGTGCTCCCCGAGGGCGTCACCGAATTCGCCATCGACGATGGCCTGCAGCGCATCGCACTCGCCACCGACGATGGTCTCGAGCTCGTCCGCCCCGACGCCCTCGCCCCCTCGTCGAGCGCGAGCGAGCTCACCGATGAACCGGGGCCTTCCGCGCTCACCGCTGAACCGCCGCTCGCCGAGGCGACCAACGGCACCGTCCACGAGCTCGTTCAGCCCACGATCATCGAGGAGCCCCAGGATACGCAGCAACCGGACGCGCAACCGGAGGTCGACGAACCGCTCCCCGAAGAACCGCTCGTTCGCCTCGACCCGGTCTCCGTCGTCCCCGACGCGACCGCGGGTGAAATCGCCCAGGCGATCGATCTGCGGCTCCAGCTGATCGGTGCACGCGTCGCTGCGGCGATCGCCGAGTCGTGGGACACCGGCCGGATCAGCCGCCCGGACCCCTCGCGACACCCATTCGCCGACGAGGTTGCGGGCTTACTTCACCTCAACACCGGTCGCGCGACGGCCGAGCTCGACGCCGCGGTCAAACGCCTCCGGACCGTCGAGGATCTCGTGATCACCGCCGAGCGGAGCCGCGGCGGCCGCCTCACCCCGCTCGACGTGCTCGCGCGCGACTTCTCGCTCACCCCGGTCGGCGTCGCCGTTCTGTTTGCGATCGTCGCACCGCGCCTGCGCGGCGAGCTCGCGCGCCTCTACGGCATCCTCGCCAACGATCCGGGGCGGCCCGTCGTAGACGAGTTGCTCCTCGTGCAGATCCTCGGCTCGTCGTTCGCGGACCAGATCGCACGAGAGCTCGACGGCGATCGCCCGCTCCGCAAATATGGCCTCGTCCGCGTCGGTGCGGGAGAGCGCCCGTTCGGCTCCCTCACCGTCGATCCACTCGTTGTCCGCTACATCGCCAACCAGCCCGCAGATGGCGAGCCCGATCACTATCTCAAGGTGCGCCAGGTCGATCGCGATTTAGAGGAGCTGCAGCTTCCGCGCCGCCTCATCATCAAGGCGCTCCGCTTCCTTTCCGCGCCGCGCGAACAGGAGCCGGTGCGCATCGTCGTCCGAGGCCGCACCGGCGCCGGCCGCCACACGCTGCTCGCCTCCCTCGCCTCGCGCGCCGGCCGTGCGCTCGGCGTCATCGATCTCTCGACGGTGCCACGCGAGCCCGGCCGCCTCGCCCAGGCGCTCGAGGCCGTACTGCGTCGCGCGCAGCTGCGCGGGGTCATCCCGTGTGTCGACGGCCTCGAGCTCATCTCATCCGAGGATCCCGACACCAAGGTCCAGATCGGCTCGGTGCTCCGCAATCATCCGGGCCCGCTCGCGCTCCGGCTCCCCGTCGAAGCCCAGATTCCGCTCGACCCGGGCTACCTCACGCTCGATCTCCCGTTCCGCAACGAGCGCGAGCGCAGCGAGTCGTGGAACCTCGCCCTCGAACGACACCAGATCTCGCTCTCCGACGGCAGCGAGCTCGCGGCGCGCTATCGCGTCGGCCCCGGCACGATCGAGCGCGTCTGCAGCGAGGTCTCGCGCCGACCGGATCGCCCTGACGATCCGGCGGCCTGGGTGCGTGAGCTCGACGACGCCGTGCGCCAGCACCTCGAGAACCGCCTTGGCACGACTGCCAATCGCGTCACCCGCCTCGCGAACTGGGCAGACGTCGTGCTCCCCGAAGACATCGTCGACTCGCTCCTCGAGCTGACGGCCCGCGTGCGCCACCGCAAGAAGGTGTTCGAGCAGTGGGGCTTCGACAAGTCGATCACCACCGCACGCGGCATCACCGCCCTGTTCGCTGGCAGCCCGGGCACCGGCAAGACCATGGTCGCCGGCGTCATCGCGCGCGATCTCGGCTTGGAGCTCTATCGCGTCGACGTCTCGCGCATCACCTCGAAGTGGATCGGCGAGACAGAGAAGAACCTTGGCTCACTGTTCGATGCCGCCGAAGACGGCCAGGTGATGTTGCTGTTCGATGAGGCAGACTCGCTGTTCGCGAAGCGCACCGAGGTGAAGTCGTCGGTCGATCGCTATGCAAACATGGAGGTCAATTACCTCCTCCAGCGCCTCGATAGCTTCGAGGGCATCGCGATCCTCACCACGAACTTCGGGAACGCAATCGATCCGGCGTTCAAGCGCCGCCTCACCTACCGCGTGACGTTCCCGTTCCCCGACGAGGAGATGCGCGAGCAGCTGTGGCGCGCGATGATCCCGCCGCAGGTGCCGATCGCGGGCCACCTCGATTTCGCGAAGCTCTCGCAGCGCTTCCGGCTCTCGGGCGGCTACATCCGCAACGCCGCGCTGCGCGCCGCCTTCCTCGCCGCCGAAGAAGGCAGCTCGCTCACGCACGATCATCTCGAGCGCGCGATCCGCATGGAGTTCCGCGAGATCGGCAAGCTCGCCGAGACCGGCACGCTCGAATAGGCGCTACTTCAAAGTCGACTTCGAGACCCTCGCCACCCTGCTGGACGACGTGGGTAGCTTCGTGCGCTACGCCCGCTGCGTTGTCGCCGGACGCGAGCGCGCTAGCTAGCTAGCTAGCCTTCGGCCTCGCCCCCGTCGGATCCTACCGAGACCTCGGCGAAGCCATCGCCGCCCTCGAGCTCGCCATAGACCGACGAACCGTCGGCGCCGAGCTCGACGCCCGCGGTGGCCTTGCCGAGCGAGGTCTCGCGCGACACTTCTCCGTGCACCGAGGGCCCTTCTTCACCAAGCGTGACGCCGACGGTGCCGGTGTTGCCACCGCCAATGTCGCGCGACCCATCCAGGCTGACGCCTTCGGGACCGAGGGTGACCGAACCTTCCGTGCCGCCGCCGAGATCCTTGGAGACGGTGACTCCATCGCGGCTAAGGGAGATGGGGCCCTTCTCGATCCCGGATCCGACACCCCCGAGGACACCGAGCCCACCGAGCATCCTGCCGAAGCCCCCCCCACCACCGCCGGAGCCGCCGCGCTGGGCGACGTCGAGTACGTTGTTCACATCTCCGGTGACAGTCCTGACAGGCGCCGTGGCGTCATTGACGGCACCATCGACCGCCTGCTGGACGTTGTTCGTGACGGTGTTGGTGGCGTTCTGGACAGCGTTTGTCGGCTCCTGAATGAGCGCCGTCACGTTGCTCGGGGCGCCGATCTTGTCGAGGAAGCCCGTGTTACCTGCGAGGTCCCGGAGCTTCGGGCGCCCCGTTCCCGTCGGCTTCACCTGCGCTGCGAGGTCGGCGAGCTTCTTCTTCCTTCGCTTCTTCGTCACCGACGTGTCGGCCACGGTGGTACCGGTCTGCGCGGCGACGTCGGTGGCGTTTGCGTTTTCTTCGTTCGCCGTCGTCTTCGGCGTGTTGTCGTGGACGGCATCGGCCGTCAGGTCTGCGACGAGGTTCGTCGGCAGCGCGGTCGCCATGTTGGTCTGCGCGACGAGGTTCGTCATCGCGCTCTCGACGCCCGTGGTCGCATCCGCGATCTTCGCGCCGTGGTTCGCGAGCTGGTTCTTGGCCGAGTCGATCTGGTCGATGACCTGCTTAACCGCTGGCGCATTCGCCTGGAGCGTCGGCGCAGCGGCGGCCATCACCTGCGTGATCTTGCCGACGGCTTCGCCCGCCCCCGAATGCTGGCTCACTTGCGTGACCACCGCGTCCGGGCCGCCTTCGAGAATCGCGGTGAGCGTCTTGCGACCAGCGTCGAGGCGCTTGCGCGCTTCGTCGTTACGGTCCTTGTTCCGCTGGTCGACGTCTTCGTCGAGACCCAGACGGTTCGCCTTCTCGCGAAGGTTGTTGACCTTGTCGAGGAATCCCACGGAAGCTCCGGGACATTGTACGTGCCGGGCGCCCTGGTTTTCGCCCGTGGTCACGCAGGTTTTCGCAGACCGTGCTCGCGCACCACGTGCGATCCCTGACGCGCCCCGTCATTTCCGGGCTCGTGTGCGCAGGATCCCAATGACCTCAAGACCTTGCGCGTCCGCGGTGCTAGGGTCCGAGGGTGGACTCCGGGAACACACCTCGCCGGCTCCGCCTAAACGAGCTGCTCCACGAGCTCGGAGCCCGCGCCCATGCGGTTTCTCCCGAGGATGGCCGCCCGGAGGGGCTGACGGTCGGCGAGCTGGTCGACAAGGCGGCCGAAGGTGGCTTCGGCTTCGTGATCGGAGTGCTCACCCTGATCGCGATCCCCTTCTTCGGGCTTTCCACACCGTTTGGCCTCGCCATCGCGCTGATCGGCTTGCAGATGATGCTCGGAAACACCAAGCCGTGGCTCCCGGAGCGCGCCCGCCGCCGGCACCTGTCGATGTCGATGCTCGATCGCGTGGCCACGATCCTCGCTCGTCGCACGCAGTGGATCGCGCGCGCGACGCGCCGCCGCTACGAAATGCTGATCCGCCCGCGCCTCATCGGTCTAGGCATCTTCATCCTCGCGCTCGGGCTGGCCCTGCCCTTACCGATACCGGGCTCGAATCTGATCTTTCTGATCCCGATCTTCATCTACGCGGTCGGCGTGCTCGAGCGCGATGGCGTGTGGATCATCGTCGGTCACATCGCGACGCTGATCGACATCGCGCTGCTGTTCGTGTTCGGCAACGTGGTGCTGATGGTGCTCGAACGCATCTGGCACTGGGTGTTCTAAGCTAGCGCTGCGTGCGCAAGAGCTCTGCGATGTCCTTCTGCCCGGCCGGGTCCTCGAGCAACACGACCGAGCGCTCCGCGAGCTGATCGTTCTCGAGCATCAGCTCGACGGCGCGCCGCGCACCGATCATCCCGGACGCGCGCCCGGGCGCCTGCAGCACCCAGTCTTTGATGCCCGCCTTGGTCGCGACCTCGACAATCCACGCAATGTCATGCCTGAACCGCGCATCGTTGTAGCCCTTGGCCTCGCCGAGGCCGAACCAGAGGATGCGCCCGAACTTCAGGCGACGCCCCGGCGGCAACATCATCGTCTCGCCCGCATCGCCGCTCGCGCGCTCGGACTTGAGCAGGCGCGAGAGCCGTCCACATAGCCGCCAGTCCGCGAGCCCGGCGGCCCCACGCAGCGGACGGTCGTCCTTGAACACGGGCAGCACCAGGCAGTCACGCGCAGCCTCGTCCCAGCGCGCGAGATCCAGCGGCAGGACCGACAGCGCCATCGCTCAGTCCTCGGCGTGACGACCGGCGGCGGTCGCGATGCGATCGAGTACGCCGTTCACGAACGCGGACGACTCCGCGGTCCCGAACCGCTTCGCGAGCTCGACGGCTTCGTTGATGACGACCTTGACCGGCACGTCCCGGAACGCGATCAGCTCGCACGCGCCGAGGCGCAGGATGTTGCGATCGACGCGCGACATGCGGTCGATGCGCCAGTTCTTGGACGCGCTCGTGATCAGCTCGTCGATCTCGGTGGCGCGCTGAGTGGCCGCCTCGACCAGCCCGCGGGCGAACTGCTGCGCGGCAGCGTCGATCTCGAGGTCGAACGCCTCGGCCCACGACTCCGCGGGACCGGCGATGTTGACCGCTGGATCTCCGTCGCGCGCGTACAACAGCTGGAGCGCATAAGCGCGACCGGTGCGACGAGTACCTGCCGTCATTTGGCCTTCTTCTTCCCGGTCGCGAGGGCCTTCGCCGCCGGATCGGACTCGGCGATCGCCTTGCGCAAGTTCGCCAGCTCGATCGCCGCAAGCGCCGCGTCGAAGCCCTTGTTGCCGGCCTTGGTGCCCGCGCGCTCGAGCGCCTGCTCGATCGTGTCGGTCGTGAGGACGCCGAAGCTGACGGCCACCTCGGCGTGGTGCGCGACGTGCGCGATGCCCTTGGCGGCCTCACCGGCGACGTAATCGAAGTGCGGAGTCGCGCCGCGGATCACCGCGCCGAGCGCGATTACCGCGTCGATACCGCCGCGCTCGACGACCCAGCTCACCACCTGCGGCAGCTCCCACGCACCGGGGCAGCGCACGATCGAGACCGCATCTGCGTTGCCACCCGAGCGCCTGATAGCGTCGAGCGCCCCCGCGATCAGCGGCTCCACGATGAGGCCATTGAAACGGCTGGCGACGATCGCGAACCGGAGACCGGCTGCGTTGAGGGACCCTTCGATGGTCGACATGCCGCGCTGGTATACACCACCCTGCCGTCGGCTACGAAGCGCCTGGGCTCAGGCGCCCTTGCGCTTCTCTGCCGCACGCGGCGGGACCGGGACGCGCTCGACCACATCGATCCCGAAACCATCGAGACCGGGGATCTTGCGATCGCTCCACATCATCAGCCGGATCTTCTTGCACCCGAGGTCGGCCAGGACCTGCGCGCCGAGACCAAAGTCGCGCAGTGCCTCGCTCGTCTGGTTCGCCGTCGAGGCAAAGCTCGGGCGCACGACCTCGCGCTGCAGGACCAGTCGCTCGAAGGACGCGCCGAGGTTGAGCCGATTCGGGCTTACCACGTAGAGGAGGACACCCACGCCGGCGTCGTCGATCGCCTTGAGCGCGGCGGCGAGATCGGGGCGCAGATCGAACGGATCCGCGAGCGGGTCGAGCGCCGCCACGCGCACGAGCACCGGCTCGCCTGCCGCCGAGTGCGCCGCCACATCGCCGCGGACGAGGGCGAGATACTCGGTGTTCTCGACGTTGGTTGTGTAGTGGTGCGCGACGAACGGTTCGCCGGGGCCGAGCGCGCCAGGCCGCATGGTGCCCGTCCCCGTGCAGCGCACGATCTTCTCGCGCTGCAGGCGGTAGGCGATCAGGTCGGCGACGCTGAGCAGGAGCAGGCCGTGCTTCGCCGCGAACTCCTCGAGCTCGGGGCGCCGCGCCATCTCGCCGTCGTCGCGCATGATCTCGCAGATCACGCCGGCCGGCTTGAGCCCGGCGAGCCGCGCTAGATCGACGGAGCCTTCGGTCTGTCCGGTGCGTACGAGGACGCCTCCCTTGCGCGCGCGCAGCGGGAAGATGTGCCCGGGCGACACCACGCTCGCGGGGCTGGCGTCGTCGGCGATCGCAGCGCGGATCGTGGTAGCGCGGTCGCGCGCGGAGATGCCGGTCGAGACACCGTGGCGAGCTTCGATCGAGACGGTGAACGCGGTGCCCAGGGACGCCTGGTTGTCGCGCACCATCATCGGGAGCTCGAGCTTGTCGATCATCCGATCGTCCATCGCGAGGCAGATGAGGCCCCGCGCGTGGGTTGCCATGAAGTTGATGCTCTCCGGCGTGACGAGCTCGGCGGCAAACACGAGGTCGCCTTCATTCTCGCGATCCTCGTCGTCGACGAGGATCACCATGCGACCGGCGCGGATTTCTTCTAGGGCGCGCGTGACGCGTTCGATCGAGCTCATGCAGTCCTCCCGGAAGCGATCAGCTTCTCGACGTGCTTGGCCAGGATATCGACCTCGAGATTCACGCGATCACCAGGCGCGAGATCGCCGAGCGTGGTGTGGTCGCGCGTGTGAGGAATGATCGCGACGGAGAAGGTCTCGGCGTCGACGGCGTTGACGGTCAGGCTCACGCCGGCGATCGCGATCGAGCCCTTCTCGACGATGTAGCGCAGCAGCGAGGGTGCCGCGCGGAACCCGAGAACGAGGTTGGCGCCGAGGTCGCGCCGCACGGTGAGCTCGCCCGTGCCGTCGATGTGTCCGGTGACCCAGTGCCCGCCGAGCCGGTCACCGACGCGCAACGCACGCTCGAGGTTGACCTTCTTGCCGATCCGCAGTCCACCAAGCGTGGTGCGTGCGAGCGTCTCGGCGCCCGCGAGGACCGTGAACGTGTCGCGGCCGACCTCCGTCACCGTCAGGCAGGTGCCGTCGTGACAGACCGACTCGCCCAGGGTGAGCTCGGCGAGCGGGATACGCGCCGGCCGGATCGCAAGTAACAGGGCATCGCTGCGCCGGTCGGCGCGGACCACAGCCCCGGTGTCTTCGACCAGCCCGGTGAACATCTGCCCGGCGGTGTACCACTCCCTGCGAACCTTGCGAATGGTCAGACGCTGTCCTCGGTAGGGGACAGTCCCTAAGCCGCATGAACTCTCGTCGATTCTGGGAGCAACTAGGAGACGGTCAGCGCTTCATGACGCCGGTCAGCCGCAGGTCATTCCCCAGGTGCTCGACGTGCGGATCGAGCTCGAACGGAATCGCCGCGGGCATCGTCGACACGCCCGCGCCGCCGACCCAGCTCTTCGCCGGGCCACCCACGACCTTCGGTGCGACGTAGAGCACGAGCTCGTCGCCGAGCTTCTGCGCGAGGAACGAGGCGTGGACCTCGCCTCCTCCCTCGACGAGCACGGACAGGATGCTCTCGCTGCCGAGCCTCTTCGCGAGCCGCTTCAGGTCGAGCTTGCCGCTCGCCAGTGCTGGCACGCGCCACACCTCTGCGCCCGCGGCGACCAGGGCGCGCTCGCGGGCCACGGCGGCCTTGGGCCCCGCGATCAGGATCGTCCGCGTCGCGCTGCGCGCTTTCGGCAACAGCTGCGCGTCGATGGGTGTACGCAGCCGGCTGTCGAGCACGATGCGCACGGGATCGCGCGCCCCGGGGCGCCGTGCGGTGAGTGCAGGATCATCGGCGAGCACGGTGCCGATGCCGACGAGGATCCCGTCGTGCTCGTCGCGCAGTCGCATCACATCCGCGCGCGCCGCCTCGCCGGTGACCCACCTCGCGTGCCCGGTCACCGTCGCGATCTTGCCGTCGAGCGTCATCGCCGCCTTGAGCGTGAACGCGGCCCTGCCCTCGCGCGCCCACGTGAAGAACGGCGTGTTGGCGCGCGCGCAGGCCTCCCGCAATACGCCGACCGTGACGTCGATGCCGGCGCCCCGGAGCAGCGCATTGCCGCCCGCGTGGCCCGGAATCGGGTCCTCGATCCCGACGACGACGCGCGCGACCCCGCTGTCACGCACCGCGGGCGCGCACGGCGGCGTGCGGCCGTGGTGGTTACACGGCTCGAGGTTCACGTACAACGTCGCGCCCTTGGCCTTGCCGCCGATCTTGGCGAGCGCGTCCGCTTCCGCGTGCAGCTTGCCGGGCCCCACATGCGCTCCCTCGGCGAGGACCTTGCCGCGCCGGTCGACGATCACGCACCCGACGATGGGGTTGGGCGACGTCCGCCCGCGGTACTGCGCAGCAAGCTCGAGACATCGCGCCATGAAGACGCGGTCGCGCTCGTGCCCCTCCTGCGTCAACCCGTGCGCTCCGAAGGCGGAACG
The DNA here is from genome assembly GCA_033763475.1 of Kofleriaceae bacterium. Taxonomy (GTDB): domain Bacteria; phylum Myxococcota_A; class Polyangia; order Haliangiales; family Haliangiaceae; genus JABFXX01. Next base: position 43,141 of record JANRKM010000211.1, on the reverse strand, counting down.
GCGGCGTGCTCGTCGGTGATGTCCTCGACGGGCGGGATGTGGCTCATGCTGTGGCGCCCGGTGTCCTCCTGGCGCAGCGACTCGAGCTCCTTGGCGAAGCCTTCGAGGTCGCGGAAGTCGCGATAGATGGATGCGAATCGCACGTACGCGACGGCGTCGAGCGCCTTGAGCCGCGGCAACACGCGCCCACCGACATCGGCCGCCTTGATCTCGCTGACGCCGAGCTCACCGATCTCGCGCTCGACCTCGAGCGCAAGCGTCGCGATCTGCTCGCGCGAGACGGGCCGCTTGGCGACCGACGCCTGCAAGCCACGCTCGATCTTCGTGCGATCGAAGGGCTCGCGCCGTCCATCGCTCTTGATCACCATCGGCATCGACTCCTCGATGCGCTCGTAGGTCGTGTATCGGCGCTCGCAGCCTTCGCACTCGCGACGACGACGAATTTCAGTTCCGTCCTTCGAGACGCGGGTCTCGATAACCTTGTCCTCGAACACAGCGCAGAAGGGACAACGCATTTACTTCGTATCCAGCGTAGAGAGCTGCTCGACGCGGCGTGCATGCCGCCCACCCTCGAAGGCCGTCGACCGGAACGCCTCGAGCGCGTGCTCCGCGATGCCGATGCCGAGTACGCGGGCGCCCATCGCGACCACGTTCGCATCGTTGTGCAGGCGCGCCATCTGCGCGGTGAAGGCATCGTGGACCAGCGCACAGCGCACGCCAGGAACCTTGTTCGCCGCGATGCTGATGCCGATACCGCTGCCGCAAACGACGAGCCCGAGCGCGCCGGGCTCCGCGGCGACGCGGCGGCCCACGTCGGCGCCGTACGTCGGATAATCGACGGACACATCGTCGTGGGTCCCGACGTCGACGACCTCGTCACCCAGCTTGCGGAGCACGCCCACGAGGTGCCGCTTGAGCGGCAGCCCTGCGTGGTCGCAGCCGGCGTACCACTTCATCGCCTTCAATCGCCCTTGTAGCGCGCGAGCACGAGCGCAGCATTCGTGCCGCCGAAGCCGAAGCTGTTCGACATCGCGATATCGACGCGCTGCTCGCGCGCGGTGTTCGGCACGTAGTCGAGATCGCACTCGGGATCCGGCGTCTCGTAGTTCGTCGTCGGCGGCAGCACACCGCGCGCGACGGCGAGCGCCGTGATGCCAGCCTCGATACCACCGGCAGCGCCGAGCGTATGGCCCGTCATCGACTTGGTGGACGACATCGCGAGCTTGCGCGCGTGGTCACCAAACACGACCTTGGTCGCGAACGTCTCGTTCTTGTCGTTGAGGTCCGTCGAGGTGCCGTGCGCGTTGATGTAGCCGACCGCGCTTGGGTCGATGCGCGCGTCCTTGAGAGCGAGGCGGAAGCACGCCTGCGCGCCGCGGTGCTCCGGCGCCGGAGCGGCGACGTGGTGCGCGTCGCTGTTGGCGCCGTAGCCGATGACCTCGGCGTAGATGCGCGCGCCGCGCTTCTTCGCCATCTCGAGCTCCTCGAGCACGACGATGCCGGCACCTTCGCCGATCACGAAGCCATCGCGGTCCTTGTCGAACGGGCGGCTCGCCTTCTCGGGCGCATCGTTGCGCGTCGACATCGCGCGCATCGCGTTGAAGCCACCGACGCCGAGGATCGAGATCGTCGCCTCGGTGCCACCGGCGATCATGCCGTCGGCGTAGCCATGCCGGATCGCGCGCATCGCCTCGCCAATGGAGTGAGCGCCCGTCGCGCACGCGGACACGTGCGAGAAGTTCGGCCCCGTGGCGCCGGTGCGAATGGAGACCATCCCGGGGGCCTCGTTGATGATGATGTCGGTGACGAAGTACGGCGAGAACCCGTGGCGCGGACCCTTCTGCTGGTTCGCGACGAAGGTGTCCTCGATCGACCTGACGCCGCCGAGCCCGGAGCCGATGTAGCAGCCCCAGCGCTCCTCCTGGCCCGCAGGCACCTTGGCGCCGAGCCCGGCATCGTCCATTGCCATCATCGCGGCACCGACGCCGAACAGGAGGAATCGGTCGAGGTGCTTGAGCTCGCGCTTGTCGAAAAACTTCGACCCGTCGAACCCTTTCACCTCGCAGCCGAACTTGGTCGCGAAGTTCGTGGTGTCGAACTGCGTGATCGGGCCCGCACCACTCTTGCCCGCGACGAGCGACGACCAGGTGGATTCGAGGTCGTTGCCGATCGGGGTAACGAGGCCGATGCCGGTGATGACGACGCGACGCATATCAGGCTCCTTACCGCGGGGGATGCGAATGACAACCGAGCGCTCCTCCGAGGAAGAACGCCCGGTCAAGACTCACTTGGCGTGGGTCTTGATGTAGTTGGTCGCGTCCTTGACCGTCTTGATCTGCTCGGTGTCTTCCTCGGGGATCGTGATCTTGAACTCCTGCTCGAACGCGAGCACGAGCTCCACGACGGCCAGCGAGTCCGCCTTCAGATCGTCGATGAACGACGCCTCGGGACGCAGCTGCTCGGCAGACACCTCGAGCTGATTGCAGATGATTTCCTTGACCTTGGTCTCGATCTCTTCAGGCGACATATCTCTTTCCTCTTCAGGTGCCTTGCCGTTTCCGGCTGCGTTTCTAGTCCAGAACAGTGATTACATCAACATCCCGCCGTTCACGCGCAGGACCTGGCCGGTGATGTAACCAGCCTCGGGTCCCGCGAGGAACGCGACGGCGTCCGCGACGTCTTCGGACCGGCCGATGCGGCCGAGTGGGATCTGCTCCATGAGCTTGGCGCGTGCAGCCTCGGGGAGATGCTCGGCCGTCATGTCAGTCTCGATGAAGCCCGGCGACACCGCATTGCAGGTAACGCCGCGCGACGCGAGCTCCTTCGCGGTCGTCATCGTCAGACCGATGAGTCCTGCTTTCGACGCTGCGTACGCGATCTGACCGCCGTTGCCAGACTCGCCGACGACGGAGGTGATGTTGATGATGCGCCCGGCGTCCTTGGCCTTGAGGATCAGCATCGACGCCGCGCGCAGCGTGTGGAACGCGCCCGCGAGGTTGATGTCGAGGACCTTCTTCCACTGGTCGTCGGTGAACCGCATCAACATGCCGTTGACCGCGACGCCTGCGTTGTTGACGAGGATGTCGAGACCGCCGTGCTCCTTGCCGATCGCCTTGATCGCATCGGTGGTCTGCGCCGAGTTGGCGACGTCGAACTGCGAGAGCGCCGCCTGCCCGCCGGCCGCCACGACCTCCGCGGCACACTCGCGTGCTGCGTCTTCGCGCGACGCGTAGTTCACGATGACCTTTGCGCCGCGCCGGCCGAGCGCCACGCAGATGCCGCGGCCGATGCCGCGCGAGCCGCCGGTGACGAGTGCTACGCGGCCGGCCAGTGCTTTGTCGTTGATCGCCATCTTCGTCGTCCTATGCGGTGAATGCGTTCACTTCGTGCGGCTCGCCGATCGTGGTGACTGTGATCGACGGCGAGATGCGCTTGACCAGCCCCTTCAGCACCGCGCCCGACCCGAGCTCGAACGCTTTGGTGACGCCGAGCTTCGCGATGGTCTGGATCGACTCCTCCCAACGCACCGACGCGGTGACCTGCTGGACGAGGAGCTCCTTGATCCGCGCGGGATCCTGCGTGGGCTCCGCCGTCACGTTCGCGACGACCGGCACGCGTGGCGCCGACACGACGATGTCCGCGAGCGCAGCGGCGAGGCGCTCCGCCGCGGGCTTCATCAGCGAGCAGTGGAAGGGAGCGCTCACCGTGAGCTTCTTCGCGAGCTTCGCGCCCGCGGCCGAGGCCAACGGAATCGCGCGATCGATCGCGGCCGCGTGACCCGAGATCACGATCTGGCCACCACCGTTTAGGTTCGCCGGCTCGACGGGCTCCCCCGCCGCCGACGCCTCGGCGCACACGGCCAGCGTCTTTGCGAGGTCGAGGCCCATGAGCGCCGCCATGCCGCCCTGCCCCACGGGCACAGCTTCCTGCATGAACGTGCCGCGCAGGTGCGTGAGCCTGACCGCATCGCGCAGCGAGACCGCGCCGACGGCGACCAGCGCCGTCCACTCCCCGAGCGAGTGCCCCGCGACAACGTCGTACGCGAGGCCCTTGGTCTCGAGCACGCGCGCCACCGCGATCGACGTCGTCAGGATCGCGGGCTGGGTGTGCTTGGTCAGCGTCAGCTCGTCCTCAGGACCCTCGAAGCACAGCCTCGACAGCGCGAAGCCGAGCACGTCGTCGGCCTCCTCGTAGGTTCGCTTCGCCACATCGAACTCGTGCGCGAGGTCGCGGCCCATGCCGACTCGTTGCGAGCCTTGCCCGGGGAACAAAAGCGCCGTCTGCATCGGGGGTGTCTTCGCATGCGGCTCGCGGCCTGGGAAGGGCCATTCACCAAATCCAGGTGCGCGAAATGATTGATGCAGTGCGCAGTTGACTGCGTATTTACCTACGCGCCCTTGAGGGGCCGGCATAGCCAGAACGTGCGGTGCGACTCTTTCTTCGCGCGATCGTCCGGACGCGCATGCGTCTCGTCGCGCCTCTGCTTGCCCTGGTGGCGGTTACTGGGTGTGGAAAGGCCACCTGCGAGAAGTACGCGGACATGGAGTGGCAATGCGGGAACTACCCGGCCGACGAGAAGAACATCACCCGCGTTCTCTCGCAAGGCGCGTGCGAAGCCGGCACATCGTCACCCAATCGCGAGGAGCGCGCGGTCATGGAGATCTATGCGCGTGAAGGCGAGTGTGCCGCCAAACATCCCGGCGACTGCGCTGCCTATGAGGCGTGCAAGAATGCCCTGCGCGACGCAACTCGACGCGCCGAACGGTAGTCTTCTGGACTTGGACGACCCGAACGCGCGGAGCTCGTCACCGCTCGCCGGTGCCCGCAGGTCGTCCCCGTAGGCCGCAGAGTAGTGGAATCTCGCCAGTGTCTAGCGACGCCAACGCGGCGTCGAAGAACTTCGACCACGCTCCCGGTTCATTGCGCTCTTCCTCCAGCCTCACGCGCGTCGGTAGCGCGATCTGCATCTCGGTCATGTTCCGGCTGCTCGGCCGCTCCTCCGCGCGGTTGCGTGCCACGTCCATCACACGCCGTCATCCGCGGGGCGCCCCCGGTTCTCGAGCAGCAGCACCAGCAAGCGCGCGCGGCGCTCGAGCGAGAGTCGCGCGAACTTGTTCGCCAGCTCGTCGCCCGCCTTGCAAGCCGTCAGGCGGAACCGCATCGCGCGCGCTTCGCCGGCGGCCAGCGCAGCGAACATGGCCCCCAGCTCACGCTCCTTGCGGGCAAAGCCTTCGTCGAGCGTCTCGTACGGTGTGCACGGCGCATCGAGCAGTGCGATGAGGCGACCGGCGAGCGTCTCGGGCGGCCTCGCGCTCGGCGAGCGAATGGCGATGGTGGGAGCGTTCAAGGGGCGATCGTCGCTCGGCAGCAGACTCTCGCGGGTAGTGCAGCTGGTGATCGTTGCCATGATGCGCGCGTCTGTCGGCACACGCGCACATCGGTTGCGTGGTGACTTTTCCAGCGGCCCGGCTTCGTCGCGGGTCTACTTCTTCTTCGCGGGCTTCTTGGTCGACGGTGTCGTCTTCGCGGGCTTCCGGCCTGCAGCTTTCACCAGTGGCTTCGCGGAAGCGGTCTTGCTGCCGGCCTTGGCAGCCGGCGCCGCCTTTGCGGCCTTGGCAATCTTTGCCGCAGCCTTCACAGCGGGTGCGGCCTTGGCAGCCGGCTTCGCCGGAGCCTTCGCATTCGGCGGGGCCGGCTTCGCCGCGCTCGTATTCGAGGGCTTCGCAGGCGGTTTCGGAACGGGGGATGCTTTCGCCGTGGTCTTCGAGGCCCGTGTGGTCGGCGCCTCGACGGTGATCGAAGTCTCGGTAGCGAGCTTCTGGACGGGAACGCTGCCCGTCTTCACCTTCTTGGTGCCCGCGGGGCCGGTGCTCACGGGTGCAGTCTCGCGCTTCTTCGGCTCGGGATGAATCTGGATGAGATCGAGCGGCAGGCGTGCGGCGCGCAAGATGTCCATCAGCTTCTCGGCCGAGAGCTCCTTGGGCACCGCGAAGAATGCGCGACCGGGCTCACCGTTGCGCGGATCCCACGCGCCCTCGCAAACGACGTGCTGGCCCTGGCACGCGGCCGTCAGCTCGGCGAACGCCTTGGTGCCGTCGGTGCCTTTGTGAGGCGCATAGTCGACGATCATCGCCCAGCGCCCCCCATCTTCGACGATGCGCGTGGAGATCTGCTTCCAGGGCGTTCCAGCGCGATCCCACGTGAGCGGCCTGTCGCCGCCCGCCGGGCTGACGATGATCGCGTCGCCCCAGGTCGGCTTCGCGTGCATGAAGGGCACGTTCACGAGACGCACGAGCCGGCTGCCCGCGAGGGATCCGTTCGGCGCAGGCCCGAGATCGTGTGCCCACGGGGTCTCGGTGTCCTCGCCCTTGTTCGTCAAACAGACCTTGATCGGCTTCGACTCGGCCATCGCCGCGCCATCCTATCGCAGGGCGTCGACAGCGGAGGCCAGCCGCGCGGGGAGTGATCGCTCAGCGAACGAGGCGGCCGCGCGAATTGCGCTGGCGATGGCCTGCGCGTCGGAGCGCCCGTGGGCGATGACGGCGGGCTTGGTAACCCCGGCGAGCAGCGCCCCGCCGATCTCCGTGTAGTCGATGCGCTTGGCGAGCCCACGCAACGCCGGCGCGACGAGAGCGGAGCCGAGCCGTGCGAGCGGCGTCTTCTCGAGCTCCTGGCGCACGAGGCCGAACATGCCCTCGGCGATCCCTTCGCAGGTCTTGAGGACGACGTTGCCGGTGAACCCATCGGTGGCGATCACGTCGACGACGTTGCGGAACAGATCGCTCCCTTCGACATAGCCAACGTAGTGGAACGGGCCCGACGCCTCCGCGAGGAGCGCGTGAGCTTCGCGCGTGAGCGGCGTGCCCTTACCGGGCTCGGCGCCATTGGACAGCAGGCCGACGCGTGGCATGGCACGGCCGTGAACGACCGCATCGTAGGCGGCCGCGAGGACCGCGAACTGAGCGAGCTGCGACGGCTTGGGCTCGGTGTTCGCCCCTGCATCGCAGAGGACGAGCGGCCCTGTCGGCGTAGGCAAGACAGTGACGATCGCGGGCCGATCGACGCCCGGCAGGCGTCCGAGGAGGAACAACGAGCACGCGAGCATCGCGCCGCTGTTACCAGCGGACACGACGGCGTCGGCGTCGCCGGCCGCAACCTGCGCGACCGCCACACGCATCGACGAATCGGGCTTCTGACGGAAGGCCTGGCCCGGGTGATCGTCGGTGGTGATGATCTCCGAGGCGTGAAGCACCTCGATGCCGTCGGTTGTGGTACCGCCCACGCGAGCGAGCTCGGCGTCGAGACGCGCGGCATCGCCGACGAGCACCACATGGAGTGGGTCGTCAGCGCGTGCGCGAACAGCACGAAGTGCACCGGTCACCTCGGGACCAGGCGCGTGATCGCTCCCCATGGCATCGACAACGACCTTCATGGCCGTGTCGAACCCATGGCCTATTCTTCGGCGGCCGGCTTCGCGACCACGGTCTCGCCGCGGTACCAGCCGCAGCTCATGCAGACACGGTGCGGAATCCGCGGCGCGCCGCAGTTCGGACAGGCCTGAGTCATCATGTGATTCGCGCCAGACTTGCGGCTCCAAGCCGAACGCTGCTGGCGGGTGCGGGTGGGACCGCGACGTCGTTTCTGAAGTGCCATGGCTTAACTCTCCGGGGGGGCTCTTGTGCCAGGTCAGGAGGGCAATTTCAAGCCCTTGAGTGCCGCCAGGCGCGGATCAATTGGCTTCTCGCACGTACAGGTGCCTGAATTCAGGTCTGCGCCGCACTGCGGGCACAGGCCCTTGCAGTCCTCCCGGCATAGCGGGGCATACGGAATCGCGAGGACGAACTCCTCGCGGAACAGCGGTTCGAGGTCGATGTACTCGCCTTCATACGGAAAAAGATCGAGGTCTTCCTCGCTGACCTCGGCGCCCTCCTCACCCTCCGCGGGCGCCGCCTCCGCGGGCATCTCGTGCTTGGGCATGAAGGTAACGCGCACACGGTCGTCGATCTCGAGGCGCACATTGCCGACGCAGCGGCTGCACGCGACGTTCAAGTGGCCCTTGAACGCACCGGCTGCAAACACGTGCGAGCCCTCGCTGTAGAGCTCGAGGTCCGCATCCCCGTGCCCAGCGTCCGGATCGATGGCGGGCGCGCCGAGCGCATCGCGCATCGGCAGCCCCTTCACCCACTCGCTCACCAGCTCGCCGGGGACGGTGAACTGACGCTTGACCGGGATGTCCCGAAGGAGGACGGCGTAGGGAGGAAGCTTGGCCATGGGCGTGGGTCGTCGAGGGAACAGCGGAGTATAGGAACGCGATCTTCGCTGTCAACATGCGGAGAATTTCCGGCACGATGCCTGCGTGAAGTGCCTCTCCGCCGCCCTCGCCCTCTCCCTCGCAGCCTGCGGCGGGGATGACCCTCCCGTGCCACTGCAGTTCGCAACCCTCGGCCCCCTGGCCGGCACGGAGGGTGCGGGCTCGTTTAGATTCGGCGTCGCCACCGCGGCCACCCAGATCGAGGACCAGAACACGGCGACCGACTGGTACCTGTGGAGCCGACCGGTCGCCGACGGCGGGCTCGGTAAGGGCACCTTCGTCGGCAACGCGGTGCTCGGTTACTCGCGCGTGATGGAGGACCTCGGCCTCGTCGCCGAGCTCGGCGTCGACAGCTACCGGTTCTCGATGGAGTGGGCGCGCATCGAGCCGCAGAAGGATCAGATCGACGAGACCGCGATCGCCCACTACCGCGCCCAATTGATGGCGATGAAGGCGATGGGCATCCGGCCGCTCGTCACGCTCCATCATTTCTCCAATCCCGTGTGGGTCGCCGACCCGCGCGATCCCACGTGCACGAATGGCCCCTCCGCCAGTAACCTGTGCGGCTACGGCACCGCCGGCGGCGCGATGATCGCCGAAGAGATGGGCCAACACGCGGAGCTTCTCGCGCAGCGGTTCGGCGATCTCGTCGACGACTGGGGCACCGTCAACGAACCGATCAACTACATGCTCGCGGGCTATGGCATCGGCTACTTTCCGCCGGGGCGCGCCTCCCTGCTCGACCTGCCCACGTTCGCGGCCGTCGTGCGCGACTACATCTCCGGCCATGCTGCCATGTACAAGGCAATCAAGGCCAGCGATACGGGCGACGCCGACGGGGACGGCACCACCTCCTCGGTCGGGTTCTCGATGCTCACGGCGAGCTGGGCCCCATCGCGCGCCAACAAGCCCTCGACCAACCCCGACGACATCGCCGCCGCCGAGCGCATCACCTACTTGATGCACTACCTGTTCGTCGACTCGGCGATCCACGGCACGTACGACACCAACCTCGACGGCGTCCCCGACGAACAGCACCCGGAGTGGGCCAACACGCTCGACTGGCTCGGCATCCAGTACTACTTCCGCGCGGGCGTCTCCGCCGATCGCGCCCTCCTCCCCGCCCCCGTCGCGCTCACGCCGTGCATCGGTGGCTTCGACGTCGGCTCGTGCCTCCCCGCCCTCGACGACAGCTATTGCGTCCCGAGCATGGGCTACGAGGGTTGGCCCGGCGGCATCGAGGCCATCCTCACCGCGTTCAACGAGCGCTACCCCGGTCTGCCGCTGATCATGAGCGAGTCCGGTATCGCCGACGACGCCGGCGCGCGGCGCGCCGAGACCATCGTGCGCGTCCTCGAGGCGATCGCACGCGCGCGCGCCAAGGGCGTCGACGTGCGCGGCTACTACCACTGGAGCCTCACGGATAACTTCGAGTGGGCGGAGGGCTACGCGCCGCGCTTCGGCCTGTACACCGTCGACTACGCCACCTACGCCCGCTCGCCGAGCGAGGGCGCGGCCGTGTACGGCGAGATCGCGAAGTCGCGCAGCGTCACCGCCGCGCAGCGCGAGACCTACGGCGGAGACGGCCCGATGACACCCGACCCGAGCTTCACCGACGAGTTCTGCACGCACCAGTAAGCTCCACGCGACCATGACATCGGTCATGCGCCTGTTCACGCCGCCGGCGCATCGACGCAACGCGATGCCCGCCGGCGATCTTCGCGGCGAGGGCGAGCCACGCGCCGAAGACCGCCCCGCCGAGACGTTCACGCGCTGAGCGGCTACGACGACGTGAAGCCGGGCAGCCGCGCCGCGCGTGCCTTGGTGGAGGCTTGCAGCTCGCCGACATGCCTCTTCGACACGGGCTTCACGGTCATCTGCGCGCCGCCGTCCACCTTCTCCACATCGATCGTGGTGTCGTCGTGGACCGACGGGCAGAAGCCGACGCGCGCCGGGCCACCGTGCTTGCCGCTGTGTGGTGCTCCGGGCGGGACCTGCGCCGCCTGCGCTTGCAGCTCCACGCGCTTCAAGATCTCCTGCTGGGCGGCGGCGTCGTTCGACGTCACGGTAACGACGACGCCGTCGGGAATCATCTCGACGGTGGTGCGCGCCCCGGGAACGGCCGACGGGCAGTTCGCCATGTCACGCGGCTTGGCGCCGCTCATGTTTCCACCGAGAGCAGGTGATGACGGGCGTGGTGGGTCCTCGCGCTTGGACTCGCACGCGTGGAGCGCGAGGATGCTGATGAACAGGGCGGCGATCCGCATAGCGATGTCCGGTGCAACCCGGGTGCCGATCGTGCGGCCACAGCGTTCCTCTCAGCGCGGCATCGCATCGGCGAGGTCGCGCACGAGCGCAGCCGCGCGCGACGGGGCACCGGCGCCATCTCCGGCGGCTACGCGATCGACGAGCGCCGTGCCGACGACGACGCCATCGGCGATCGCGGAGAACCGGCGCGCATCATCGGGCGTGCGGATGCCGAAGCCGACCGCGACCGGCGAGCTCGATGCCGTGCGGATCGCCGCAAGGCGCGCGGGATCGACGGGCGCCGCCGCGCGCGAGCCCGTGACGCCGGTGAGCGAGATGTAGTAGACGAAGGGCGCCGCCAGCTTCGCGAGCCGCGCGATGCGTTCGGGCGTCGATGTGGGCGCGACGAGCGGGATGACGGAGACGCCGTGATCCGCGAGGGGCGACGCGAGCTCGTCGAGCTCGTCGATCGGCAGATCGACGGTGAGCACCGCATCGATACCTGCGTGGGCAGCCTCGCGCGCGAATGTCGTCGGGCCCATGACGAAGATCGGGTTGTAGTAGCCGAACAGCACGATCGGCGTATCGATGCCGCGACCGCGCAACGTGCGCACCGCCGCGAGGGCTGCAGGGAGGCTGCCGCCTGCGGCGAGCGCACGCTCCATCGCGCGCTGGATCGATGGGCCGTCGGCAGATGGATCGCTGAACGGCACGCCGAGCTCGATGACGTCCGCGCCTGCGCGCGCGACAGCCTCGACGACGGCGATCGACGTCGCCGGATCGGGGTCACCGAATGTAAGGTACGCGACGAGCGCGGCGCGCTTCTGGTCGGCCGCACGGGAGAACGCCTGGCGCAAGCGATCCGTCACAGGGCACCTCCACGACGGCTGGCAACCGTGACCATGTCCTTGTCACCGCGGCCGGAGAGGCCGACGACGATCACTCCGCCCGGCCCCACGATCGAGGCCACCTCATCGAGCGCAGCGATCGCATGAGCGGTCTCGAGCGCGCAAAGGATGCCTTCGGTGCGCGCGAGCCGCTCGAGGGCTGCGAGGGCTTGGTCATCGGTGCGGGAGACGTACGTGGCGCGGCCGGACGTCATCCACCACGCGTGTTCCGGGCCGACGCCCGGATAGTCGAGGCCGGCGCTGATCGAGTGCGCGTGGGCGATCTGGCCGAGGCGTTCGTCGTCCTCGTGGGTGAGCACGTAGCTCTTGCTACCGTGGAGCACGCCGACACGCCCGGCGCCGAGCGTGGCCGCGTGGCATCCGGTCTCGACGCCATCCCCCGCCGCTTCGACGCCGACGAGCTTCACGCTCGCATCGCCGACAAACGGCGCGAACAGGCCGGCGGCGTTGCTGCCACCGCCGACACACGCGACCAGCGCGTCGGGCAGCCGGCCGATGTGCGCGTGGAGCTGCGCGCGTGCCTCGCGTCCGATCACGCTCTGGAGGTCGCGCACCATCCACGGATATGGATGCGGGCCGGCGACGGAGCCGATCAGATAGAACGTGTCCTCGACGTTGGTGACCCAGTCACGCAGCGCCTCGTTCATCGCATCCTTGAGCGTGCGCGTGCCGCTCTCGACCGCATTGACCTTGGCGCCGAGCAAGCGCATGCGCTCGACGTTGAGTGCCTGGCGCACCACATCTTCGGCGCCCATGTAGATCTCGCATGGCAGCCCGAACAGCGCAGCGACCGTCGCCGTCGCGACGCCGTGCTGCCCTGCCCCGGTCTCCGCGATAAGCCGACGCTTGCCCATCCGGCGCGCGAGCACCGCCTGGCCGACGCAGTTGTTGATCTTGTGCGCACCCGTGTGATTCAGGTCCTCGCGCTTTAGGAACACGTCGGCGCCAAGGTCGGCCGACAGCCGCTTCGCGTGATACAGGCGCGACGGGCGCCCGACGTAGTCGGCGAGGAGCACATCGACCTCGGCCCAGAACGCGGTGTCCGCGCGGGCGGTCCGCCACGCGGCCTCCAGCTCGGCGATCGCGGGCATCAGCGTTTCGGCGACATATTGGCCGCCGAACTCGCCGAACCGTCCGCGCACGGGCTCGGGCAGCAGCACGATCTCGTCGACGGTAGCCATCACCCATCGCGTACCACGCCACCCATGCTCGCGGCCTATCGCGTGGCGGAGATCTGCGCCGGCTCCTCGCACCCGTAGCCGCTCCGCAGGTTTCCTGGATTCGCGTAACGTCTTCCTGATGCGGTACGCCTTGCTCGCGGTTGCTCCGGCCCTCGCTTGTACCAAGCCGGCCTCCGCCGAGGCCCGCCTCGCCGACGACAACGCGCCCGTCGGCGAGAACCCGCGCGCCGCCCTGAACTTCGCGCGCGACTACGCGCTCCGGCCGCAGCTCCAGGTCGACGGTGGCCTGTCGATCATCGGCATCGGGTACGAGCACCCGATCGGCCACCGGCTCGCGCTCCAGGTCGAGGCCGGTACCTTCGGCACGTACTTCCTGCCGTGGTTCGACCTTGGCGACAGGGTCATCGGTGCCATCGGCGGCATCCGGCTCACCTGGTTCGCGCGCCCCAATGGCTACGGCCCCTACGTCACGCCCTACGTCCGCTCGGGCTACGCGTGGGGTGAGCATGCCGGCCAGGACAGCGCCGGCGTCGTCATCACCGCCGGGGCCTTTGTGGGCTGGGCCTTCCGCCTCGCCCACCGCCTTGACCTGCGCCTCGGCGTCGGCGGCCAATATATCTACATCAACGGCGACAACGGCCTCTCTGCATCGACGCCGTTCGTCGCGCTCGACGCCACGATCGGCTACCGCTTCTAGCCCGGGCGCGCGGTCCGAGCGCACAGACGATCACGAGCGCGGGCAGCGGAAACAAGAACGACAGGAACGCCCACGCACGGAGGCTGCGCTGCTTCGACTCGGCCACCAGCGCGCCCGCGATCGCACACAGAGTCAGCGCACCGTACAGGGCCACGTAGTCGACCATGTGCCGGAATATCGACGCCGGCGCGCGGAGGTTGCGGCGGACGATTCAGAGACCGCGAGCGGCAGCGATGAACGCGGTGACCTTCGCCGGATCCTTGATGCCGGGAGCGGCCTCGACGCCGGAGGCCACATCGACCGCAAACGGCGCGACCTCGGCGACGGCGCGCGCCACGTTGGTTGGATCGAGCCCGCCTGCGAGCACGAGGCGACGGGCCGGGTAGGCTTGGCGCGCGCGCCGAGCGAGGCTCCAGTCGAACGTCGCACCGCTGCCGCCGCGGCCGGCGGAGGGCGTATCGAGGAGGACCGCCTCGGTGACCCAGGTCTCGAGGCGCTGCACGTCGGCGTACGAGGCGACGGGGATGGCTTTCCAGACCGGGCGGCGCGTGGCCGCCGCGACCTTCGCGACGTCGGCGGCGGACTCGCTGCCGTGTAGCTGGATGACGTCGAGAGAGACCGCAGCGGCGATGGCGACGATGTCATCGAGGCGCGCGTCGACGAACACGCCCACGAGCTGGATAACGCCCGCCGCGCGAGCAGCGTCGGCGACGAGGGGCGCATGCTCGGCGGCGAGGTAGCGCTTGGAGGACGGCCAGAAGTTGAGGCCGAGGTAGTCGGCGCCGGCCGCGGCGGCGTGGGCCGCGTCGTCGGGGAGCGTGACCCCGCAGATCTTGGTGCGGGGGTTCACGTCACGGGCCTTCGCGCAGCGCGAGCAGAGCCTCGCCTGGCGACGGCGCGCGCATGAGCTGCTCGCCAACGAGGACGGCGTGTGCACCAACGGCACCGAGGAGGTGGACGTCTGCGGCGGTGCGGATGCCGCTCTCGGCGACGAGGACCACGTCGGGCGGCAACATCGGCGCGACAACGGAGGTCAGCGACATGTCGATGTGGAAGGTGCGCAGATCGCGGTGGTTCACGCCGAGGAGCGTGGTCTGGGCGGCGAGCGCGACCTCGGCCTCGGCGACGGTGTGCACCTCGACCAGTGCGTCGTGGTGGTAGCTCGCCGCGGCAGTGAGGAGCTCCGCGAGCTGCGCGGGCGAGAGCGCCGCGACGATCAGCAGGATCGCGTCGGCACCGGCGGCGCGCGCCTCGGCGACCTGGTACGGGTCGACGAGGAAGTCCTTGCGCAGGAGCGGCAGATCGACGCGCGCGCGGCATGCGGCGAGGAACGCGAGGTCGCCATCGAAGTACTGGCGATCGGTGAGCACGGAGATCGCGGACGCGCCGGCGCGTGCGTACTCCTCGGCGATCTGCGCCGGGTCGGCGCCAGCGCGGATGGCGCCTGCGGAGGGCGACGCACGCTTGATCTCGGCGAGCACGCGCACCGGCGCGCCCGGCGGGCGCGCGAGCGCGCGGTGGAGCCCCCGCACCGACGGTTGTGCGCGAGCGATCGCATCGACCTCGGCGAACGGGCGTACCACCTTCGCGGCGGCGACCTCGTCGCGCTTGGTAGCGAGGATGGTGTCGAGGATGCTCACTCGACCCCCATGAACTCGGCGGCAGTGCGCGTCGCGAGCTCGGAAAGGTCGGCGTCGGGTGCGGCATTGCTCACCTCGCGCCAGCGATGAAGCACGAGGCGCCCTGCGCCGTCGCGCGCGACGGTGGACGCGCGGACGAACTGGTCCGGCAAGCGATCGAGGTCGAGCGCGCCCGGTTCGAGCAGCTCGAGCCCAAGGGCCGCCGTCATCGCGCTCGCGTGCAAGACGGCCTCGAGGCGTTCGCCATGGCCGGTCTGCTGACCGGCGAGCACCTTGAGGAGGATGCTCGCGTTGTGTGCCGCGTCGGCGCCCGCGAGGCCCTCGGGATCGACCTCGTCGACGCCGAACGACCTGGGCGTGAGCGTGCGCGAGAGGACGATGCCGTCATCGAAGATGGCGACGTGGGTCTCACCGCGGACCGCGATCTCGTCGATGCCCCCCTCGCCGTGGACGACGGCCGCGCGGCGAAGCCCGAGCGCACCGAGCGCTGCGGCGAGATGCTCGCACCACTTGCGATCGTAGACACCGACGACCTGGTGGCTCACGTTCGCGGGGTTGGTGAGCGGTCCGAGCAGGTTGAAGATCGTGCGCGTGCCGAGCTCGCGCCGCGGGCCGGCGACGTGTTTGGTGGCCACGTGGAACTTGGGTGCGAACGCGAACCCGATGCCGGCATGCTCGATGCTGCGCGTGATCACCGCGGGCTCGGCCTCGATCGCGATGCCCAGGTGCTCGAGCACGTCGGCGGAGCCGCACTTCGATGACAGCGCGCGGTTGCCGTGCTTGGCGACGACGCCGCCACATGCGGCGATCAGGATCGCGGCGAGCGTGGACACGTTGACCGTCCCGGCGCCGTCACCGCCCGTGCCACAGGTGTCGATGCTGTGCTCGCGGCGCGGGCACGTGAGCGGCAATGCGCGGCTGCGCATCGCCGACGCGGCGCCCACGATCTCGTCGACGGCCTCACCCTTCGCGCGCAGCGCGATCAAGAAGCCGCCGATCTGCGCCGGCGTGGCCTCGCCGTCCATGATCTGACTGATGACCTCGGCCATCTCCGCGCGACCGAGGTGCTGGTGCGCGAGCGCGTGTGCGATGCCTCTGACGATCGGCGTACTCATACCGCGCGCCACGACGCTGCCATCGCCAGGAAGTTGGCGAGCAAGGCTTTCCCCGCTGTCGTCATGATCGACTCGGGATGGAATTGTACGCCCTCGAGCGGCGCGCCCCTGGCCTTGAGCCGCACGCCCATGATCTCGTCCTCCCACGTCTTCGACGTCACCTCGAGCGTGTCGGGCATGGTCTCGGGCGCGATCACCAGCGAGTGGTACCGCGTCGCGACGAACGGGTTCTCGACGCCCGCGTACAGGCCCTTCTCGTCGTGAAAGATCTTCGAGGTCTTGCCATGCATGACGCGCGGCGCACGCACGACCTTGCCGCCGAACACCTGACCGATGGACTGGTGCCCGAGACACACGCCGAGGATCGGGACCTGCGCCGCAAACGTCTTGATGACGTCCATCGAGATGCCGGCCTCGTTCGGAGTGCAGGGTCCGGGGGAGATCACGATCGCGTCGGGTGCGCGCGTGGTGATCTCGTCGAGGGTGATGGCGTCATTGCGCTCGACGGTGACCTCGGCCCCGAGCTCGCCGAAGTACTGCGCGAGGTTGTAGGTGAACGAGTCGTAGTTATCGATCAGGAGGAGCTTCACGACTTCGTCTCCTCGCGCTCCGTGGCGGTGCGCGCCATCGCGACCGCACGCAACACGGCGCGCGCCTTGTTCACCGTCTCGTCGTATTCGGACTCCGGCACGGAGTCGGCGACGAGGCCGGCCCCGGCTTGCACGTAGATCGTGTCGCCGCGGGTGACGAGCGTGCGGATCGCGATCGCGAGGTCGAGGTTGCCGGTGTAGCTCACGTAGCCGACGGCCCCGCCGTAGATGCCGCGCTGGTGCGGCTCGAGCTCGTCGATGATCTCCATGGCGCGAATCTTCGGGGCGCCCGACAGGGTACCCGCCGGAAAGGCCGCGCGCAGCACGTCGAGCCAGCTCTTGCCCTTCGCGAGCGTGCCGGTGACGTGCGAGGTCAAGTGCATGACGTGCGAGTAGCGCTCGATCACCATCTGCTCGGCGACCGACACGCTACCGACCTCGGCGACCCGACCGACGTCATTGCGGCCGAGATCGATCAGCATCAGGTGCTCGGAGAGCTCCTTGGGATCATGGCGCAGCTCCTCGGCGAGGCGCTCGTCATCCGCGAGGGTGGCACCGCGCGGGCGCGTGCCAGCGATCGGGCGAACCTCGACGCGACCGTCCGAGAGGCGGACGAGCGTCTCGGGTGACGCACCGGTGACGCGCGCCTCCGGGAACTCGAGGTGGAACATGTACGGCGACGGGTTGATCACTCGCAGCGCGCGATAGACGTCAAGCGGACGCGCGCCGGCCGCAGGCTCGCTGAACCGCTGGGACAGCACGACCTGGAAGGCGTCTCCGGCGAGGATGTATTCCTTCACGCGATCGACGGCGGCAAGGAACTCGTGTTTCTCGAACGATGACGGTGGCACCGAGGTCGTGCGCGCCTCACCGATCCGCGGCGGCGAGAGCGTAGGCAGTGGACGGCGCGGAGCGCGCAGGGTCGCGATGATCGCCTCGATGCGTGCACACGCTCGCTCGTACGCCACTTCCGCGCGATCCGGGCGCGCCACGTACGGGGTAGCGACGACTTTGAGCGTCTGGCGCAGGTTGTCGAAGATCAGCAGCGTGTCGGTGACGACCATGCACAGCGGCGGCAGGTCGTAGCCCTGCGGCGGACGTGCGCGGGCGGGCAGCTCCTCGAACGCGCGCACGCAGTCGTAGGCAATCCAGCCCACCGCGCCGCCCCAGAACCGCGGCAGCCCAGGCACGTCGACCGGGCGCAGCTCGCCGAGCACCTCCGCGAGCGCGGCCGTCGGATCGGGCGTCGCCCATTCGGCGGTACGCGGGGGCCCGCCGGCGTCGACGTCGTACCAGGTGACGCTCGCGGTGCCTGCTTGCCAGCGCACGACCGCGCGTGGCGCCACGCCGACGAACGAATACGCCGCCCAGGTGGATCCGCCGACCACCGACTCGAGTAGGAACGAGTGCTCGCCTGCGCCGAGCGCCGCGTACGCCGAGACCGGCGTGTCGCTGTCGGCCAGCAGCTCGCGATACACGGGGATCAAGTTCCCGCGGTCGGCGGCTGCGATGAACTCGTCGCGCGACGGCGTGTACATCGGCAGACTATATATACCGCCCGCCATCCGACGACTTGCCCGTGCCGGCCACGATGGCAGGACGTCGTACGACGGCATGGGATCCCGCCGGGCCCTCGCAGCTTCCCTCGCGACCGCCGGGCCAACAGGTGCCAGAAGTTCTCGGTGGTTACGCGAGCACGACGAGAACACCGACGTACCGCGTACGCGCGCTGATCTCGCGGTATAGCTCGGGCATGCACCCCGCGCTGCAGAGCACCCTCGACGCCGTCGACCCTGAAATCGCCGAGTTGATCGCCGCCGAGGAGCGCCGCCAGCGCGACAAGATCCGCCTGATCGCCTCGGAGAACTACGTCTCCGGCGCGGTGCTGGCCGCCACGGGCTCGGTCCTCACCAACAAGTACAGCGAGGGCTACCCGGGCAAGCGCTACTACGAGGGCCAGCAGTACATCGATCAGGTCGAGCAGTTGTGTATCGATCGCGCAAAGTCGCTGTTCGGCGCCGAGCACGCCAACGTGCAGCCGTACTCGGGCTCGCCCGCGAACCTCGCGGTGTACTTCGCGTTCCTCAAGCCGGGCGACACCGTGATGGGCCTCGGTCTCCCCGCCGGAGGCCACCTCACGCATGGCTGGAATGTCTCGATCACCGGTAGCTACTTCCGCGCCGTGCAGTACGGCGTGCGCAAGGACACGCATCGCATCGATCTCGACGAGGTGCGCGAGCTCGCGCGCAGGGAGAAGCCGAAGCTCCTGTTCGCAGGTGGTACCGCGATCCCGCGCACGATCGACTTCGCCGCCTACGGTGAGATCGCGCGCGAGGTTGGCGCCACGTTCGTCGCGGACATCGCGCACATCTCGGGCCTCGTTGCCGCCGGCGCGCATCCCTCGCCGGTGCCGGTTGCCGATGTGGTCTCGACGACGACGCACAAGACGCTGCGCGGCCCGCGCGGCGGCATGTTGATGTGCAAGGACGTCCACGCGAAGGCGATCGATCGCGCCGTGTTCCCCGGCCTGCAGGGCGGCCCGCACAACCACACGACGGCGGGCATCGCGATCGCGCTCAAGGAAGCGCAAACCGAAGAGTTCAAGAAGTACGCGCACCAGATCGTCGCCAACTCGCGTGCGCTCGCCGCTGCGCTCGTCGAGAAGGGCTGGTCGCTGATCACCGGCGGCAGCGACAACCATCTAATCCTCGCCGACATGACGCCCAAGGGCGTGACCGGCAAGATCGCGGCGAAGGCCCTCGATGCGGCGGGCATGGAGCTCAACTACAACTCCATCCCGTTCGATCCGCGCAAGCCGTTCGATCCATCGGGCGTGCGCCTGGGCACCGCGTCGATCACGAGCCGCGGCATGAAGGAACCCGAGATGAAGCTGATCGCCAGCTGGATGGATCAGGCGGTCGCCGCCCCCGCAGACACCGCGCTGCAGGAGCGGGTCGCCGGCGAGATCCGCGAGCTATGTGCGAAGTTCCCCGCGCCCGGCATCCTTATCTAGGGTGACCTCTTCACGCTGGACGCGCTCGCGCTGGCACCCGCCTCCGTGGTCGGGGAGTCGGCCACCATCGCCGAGCTCCGCACGATCTTCATCGAGCGCCGCGTCCCCGCGATCGCGGTCGTCGATGCCAACCGCTGCTGGCAGGGTATCGTGACCCGCACCGGATCTGCTGAGCGTCGACGGCGCCACCCGCACCTCCGGCGAGGTGATGTCGAGCTTCGTGTTCGCGCTACCGCTCGATTCGACGATCGAAGCTGCAGCCGCGCTGATGGCGCTCGAGGGTGTGAGTCAAGTCGTGGTGACCAACTGTCATGGCGAGCTCGCGGGCATCGTGTCCGCGCTCGACATCGCGCGCCACGTCGCGGTGCGTGCCGGCTACATCGCCGCGTGACCTACTTCGGCTCGAGGATCCACGCGCGCCCCTTGCGCGTGCACTGATCGAGCGGCGCGCTCGACTGGGTGACGATGATCCACTCGCGCCCGGCCGCGTACAGGTCGTGGTCGACCTCGCGCGAACACGTGTCCCAGTCCTCGCCGTCGGGCACGTCGCGGCGCTTCACGACCCGGCCGCCCTTGCGCACCTCGAGCTGCGCCCCCTGCGCACGCGCCTCGATGGTGTAGCCACCTGTGCGCCAGACCCAGATCGTCTCACCGCGCCGCTCGACGAGATCGGAGAGCACCCACAGATCCTCAGCCGACGTCACCCCCCTCGCGGAGACGCGCTTGGCGGCATCGAGCGCGCGTTGCTGCACGCGCTGCTGCACCGCTTGCGCGTCGCCGGTGTCGTACCAATCGGCGCTCGTCACGATCGGAATCTCATCGATCGGCAAGGTCGCATCGAACGAGCCCCGCGCTGCCGCAAGGTCGAAGACGAGCACGCTGATCGCGCTCGCGGTCTGTCCGTATGAAAGCCTGCGCTCCGACACGACGGCGAGATAGCGGCGATCTGCGCTGAGACCAGGGAGGCTCGGTTCGAACGCGGCGTAGGGCGCGAGGTCGATGCCGCGTTCGACAATGGGCGGCAGCGGTGTAGCGGCGGCCGGCGTCGGGTTCGGCGTCGGGTTCGGCGTCGGGTTCGGTGTCGGCGTCGGGTTTGGTGTCGACGTCGGCATCGCTGGGCGCATCGGCCGCGCCTGCGCTGCACAACCCGTCACGAGGGCCGCGATGACGATAGAGCGACGACGCACGCGGGCGACCCCTCAGCGCTTGCGGGGCGCCTTCGGCTTGCGCTTGCTGACCTTGGGCTTCGCGGCGCGTGGCGCGGATGCGGGCTTGGAGACGGCGGCCGTGCGAAGCGCGACCACGTGGTCGAGGATCCGATGCGCGACCTCGGCCTTGGTCCCCGCGGGCACCTCGATCGCGCCGGCGCTGTCGACCAGCGTGACGCGGTTGGTATCGACGGCGAAGCCCGAGCCCGGTTCGCTGACGTCGTTGGCGACGACGAGGTCGCACCTCTTCGTCGACAGCTTCTTCTCGGCGTTACCGATCACGTCGTGGGTCTCGGCCGCGAAGCCCACGAGCATCGGCGTGGACCTGTTACCGCGGCGCTTGCCGAGCTCGGCGAGCAGGTCGGGATTCTGCACGAGCTCGATGGTGGCGTTATGCCCGAGCTGACCGCGCTTGATCTTCTGCTTCGCTTCTTCGACCGGCCTATAGTCGGCCACCGCGGCGGTCATCACGACGACGTCGGCATCCTTGGTCGCGTCGTCGAGCGCCCACTGCAGCTGGGTCGCGTTCTCGACGCTCATCGTGGTGACGCCAACGGGCGGCGCGAGCGCGCTCGGGCCGAGCACGAGCGTGACTGTCGCACCGCGGCGCTGGGCGGCGGCCGCGATCGCGACGCCCATCTTGCCGGAGCTACGATTACCGATGAATCGCACCGGATCGATCGCCTCGTACGTCGGGCCCGCGGTGACGACGACCTTCACGCCCTCGAGGTCCTGCTTCGAGAGGACGTGAGCCGCGGCCTCGACGATATCGGCGGGCTCGGCGAGGCGGCCGGGACCAGTCCAGCGACACGCGAGGAAGCCGTCGCCCGGACCCACGACGTGGTAACCGGCGACGTCGACGAGCTTGAGGATGTTGCCCTCCGTGATCGGGTGGTTCCACATGTTCACGTTCATCGACGGCGCGAGCAGCACCGGCGCCCGCGTCGCAAGCGCGATCGCGGTGACCGGATCGTCGGCCTGCCCTGCGGCGAGGCGCGCGATCGTGTTCGCCGTCGCGGGCGCGATGAGCACGAGGTCCGCGGCATCGGCGAGCTGGATGTGGCCGATCTGCGCCTCCTCGGTGAGGCTCCACAGGTTGGTGAACACGGGCCGGCGCGTCAGCGTCTGGAACGTCATCGGACCGATGAAGTTCTGCGCGGACGCGGTCATCGCGACGTCGACAATCGCGCCTGCCTTGTCGAGGAGACGCACGAGCTCGGCGGCCTTGTAGGCGGCGATGCCGCCCGAGACGCCTACGACGATGCGCGCTCCCTTGAGCGGCGCGGCCGGATCGCGAGAGCTACGGACGAGGCGAGGTGCTTCCAACATCACGCTGCAGCCTAGCGCGATTGCTGTGCGCGCGCGTCGTTACACGCGCGTGTTGATGTACTTGAGGTTCGTGTAGTCATCGAGGCCGTGGCGCGAGCCCTCACGGCCGAGGCCCGAGTGTTTGACGCCGCCGAACGGCGCCTGCGCGGTCGACACGAGCCCTTCGTTGATCCCGACCATGCCGGCCTCGAGCGCCTCGGCAACGCGGACCTGCCGGGACCCGTCGCGCGTGTAGAGATATGCGACGAGGCCATGCACGGTGTCATTCGCCTGCGCGATCGCATCGTCCTCGTCGGTCGCCGTGCGCAGGGCGATCACCGGACCGAAGATCTCCTCGCGCCACAGCGCCATCTCGGGCGTGATGCCGCCGAGCACGATCGGCGCGACGAGCCGCGTCTTCTCGGCGGGCAGCGCGCCGAGCAGCACCTTGGCGCCGCGCTTGGTCGCATCCTCGACGAGGCGTCGCACCTTCGCCACGGCATCGTCGTCGATCAGCGGCCCGAGGTCGACGTTCGGATCAGTGCCCCGCCCCACCACCAGCTTCGCGGTCGCGACGACGAGCTTCGTGGTGAACGCGTCGGCGACCGAGGCCTCGACGATGAAGCGGTTCGCGGCGACGCAGCTCTGCCCCGCGTTGCGAAACTTGGCGACGAGCGCGCCGGCGACCGCGGTCTCGAGGGCGGCATCCCCGAGGACGACGAACGGCGCGTTGCCTCCGAGCTCGAGGGACACGCGCTTGAGATCGTCGGAGGCCTGCTTCTGGATCAGCTGCCCGACCTCGGTCGAGCCCGTGAAGCTGATCTTCTTGATCGCGGGCGCGGTGACCAGCTTGCCGCCGACGCGCGCGCCGTGCGAGCTCGGCACCACGTTGAGGACGCCGGCAGGAATCCCCACGACCTCGGCGATCTGGGCGAGTGCGAGCGCCGACAGCGGCGTCGCCTCGGCGGGTTTCGCAACCACCGTGCATCCGGCCGCGAGCGCCGCACCGATCTTGCGCGTGAGCATCGCGTACGGGAAGTTCCATGGCGTGATCAGCGCCGCGGGCCCGATCGCCTCGCGGATCACGACGATACGCTGGTGAGCGTGCGTCGCGGGGATCGTCTCACCGTAGAGGCGCTCGGCTTCGCCCGCGAACCACGCCAGAAAGCTCGCGGCATAGCGCACCTCCGCGATCGCCTCCTTGAGTGGCTTGCCGTTCTCGCGTGTGCACAGCTCGGCGAGCCGGCGCTCGTCCGCGAGCATGCGCGCGCCGAGCTGGCGAAGCAGGCCGCCGCGCTCCGGGCTCGGGCGGCGCTTCCATGCCGGGAACGCGCGCGCCGCGGCGGCGATCGCTTCGTCGACGAGCGCGTCGTCGGCATCGGTGACCTCGGCGATCGCCGCATCGTCGTACGGATCACGCACGGCGAACCGTTGCGGCTGGGAGACCCATCGGCCGTCGACGAAGGCATCGCGCGCGAGGTCACTCATATTTGGGGAACTATATGCGACGGTCGGTGTCTGAAGTCCGTCCGGAGGTCCGTATGAGCGAACGAGGCAGAGTAGTCCTGGTCGTCAGTGCCGTCGCTGCCGCGGCCGCGGGAGGCATGTTCTATCTGTTCAAGGTGCACATGCCGAAGAAGGCCTTGGCCGCAGCCCAGCACGAGATCGAGGCGTGGGAGAAGCGTGTCGCCGAGGCGCGCACCTGCCTGCTCGGCGAGAGGCCGGCATCGAGCGACAGCGCCGAGGCGCTCTCTGTACGCGAGCTCATGCCGGATCCGTGGAATCGCGGCACGTGCACCAAGCTCATCGGGCAGCTCTCGCGTGGTGATGGCGTCTCCGAGACGGGCATCCCCGCGATCGAGACGGCCTGGGAAGCCGCCGATCAAGCGGCCGCGCACGTGGCCAAGACGTTCGCGACCCACGTCGATCCGTTCGGCGAGCGGCGGGAGGAACGGCACAAGGAGTCGCCCTTGCCCGCTGCGCTGCAAGAGCTCGACAGGGCCCACGCCGCGCTGCGTGCCGCGGCCGAGATGCAACCGCCAGCCAGCTCCACACTCCCCACGCTGCCTGCCGCCGAGGTCGTCCCGGTGCGCGACGGCACCACCGAGGTCGTCTGGCGAGGCAGCGAGATCCGACCGTCGGCGGGAGGCGCGATCGCATTCGCCCGCGCGGTCGACGGCGACGGTGCAGAACTCGAGATCCTGTTGCCCGCCGGCGGTTCCCCGAGGGCAACTAAAGTCTCTGGTGGCCTCGTGCGCGCGGTGCCCGACGGCGCCTGGGGCGCCAACGTGAATGATGCACCGGCGCCGGCCGCGGCTGCCGCATCGGCGCCGCCGGCCGTGGCCCTGGCTGAGTTGACGGTCGGCCCCGTCGGCGACGGCGGCGCGTTCACCGCGATGAGTAGCCACGGCGTCAAGGCGCCGGCCACGATCCTCGCACTTGGCGGCAAGCAGACCGACGGCTTCGTCGTGTACACCGCCGCCGACGAGATCGCGATCGGACGTGCGGCGGGTGGGCAGCCGTTCGCGCTCGCGGGCAAGCCGCTCGGTCCCCAGGTGCGTGCGACGAGCGCCATCGATCTCGCGGGGCGTGCTGCCGTCGCGTGGATCGACAAGGACGGCGCCATGTTCGGGACGCTGCTCACCGCTGGCGCGGAGCCCACGGTGGTACCGCTCGGTAGCGGCGACCTCCGGGCAATGAACTTCCACGCCTGCCTCACGGCAACGCACGCATGGTTCGGAGACGACCCGCAGTTCGTGCGCTTCGACGGCAAGGCTGCGGAGCCCCACGTGCTCGCGGGCTTCGGCCTAATCGCCTGCAACGACAAGTTTGCACTTCTCCAGCGCCACGGCGGCGCCGGTGTCGAGCTCGCCGTGTGCGCAGAATCGTGCCGCACGGCCAAGATCTCGAACCTGCCCTATGCCGCGGCCGTCGCGCTCGTCGGTGACCAGGTCGTCGCGATCCGCGCGCATCGCGGCGTGCTGGGCGTGTGGCGCGAGAGCGGCGCGCCCACGTTCTACCGGTATGTGGGCAACAACTTCATCCCGCGATTTGGCCACAGCGATGGCAAGGTGCTCGACGTCGTCGGCACACTCGATGACAAGAGATCGGCGATCCTTCGCCTCCCGGCGCGCTGAGCGCTACAGCTGTCTCGCGAGCGCCTGCGTCTCGAGCAGGTTGTCCTCGATCGAGCAGTAGGTCCACCCGCCGTAGCGCCCGACGGAGTAGACGCCGGCGAGCGCCAGCCCGTCGCGCACGCGCAGAGCCTCGGCGATCGACGCCTTGGTGATGTGCACGTACGCCGGGTCGAGCACGACGTGATGATGCGAGACGAGCCGATGCCCGTCGATGATCTTCTCGCGCGCGAGATCCGCGAGCACCCGCGCGCGCAGCGCATCCACATCGAACGTGGCGCCGTGCGGCGCACCGATCTCGACGTAGAGCGACATGCGATCACCGTCGAGAATGTTGTCGTACCAGCCGACCCGATAGAACGCGAGCGAGCGATCCGGGAAGTACATCCAGTGGATGTCGCGCCTCCCCTTTCTGTCGAACCCGAGGTTGAACACGAGCACCTTGTTCGACGTGAACAACGACGCGTCGTGCTCCACGCCGCACATGCGCGCGAGTGCAGGCAGTGGCGCCGAGCTCACCACCTTGCGAAACCGGATCTTCCGTTTCGGCGTGACCACGGTGCGGTCGCCGAGATCGATCGAGACCACGGGCTCGCCGCATGCGACGATTCCAGGAGGCAAATCGACGAGCAACGCGTTGATGTACTGGATCGCGCCGCCCGCAGGGTACGTGAACGTGGCGTTGTAGCCGCCGTCGGGCTTCCCCCCTGGTCGGAGTGCATCCGCCCAGCTCCCCCCCGGGCCCGGGCGCATGTTGCCGATGATGTCGGCGATGTCGGCGTGCGGGAAGAACCGGCCCATCGCGTCGGGATCGAGGCGATCGAGGTCGGTCGCGTAGAGCTTCTCGTTGTACGGCCGCAGGAACTTCTCGGTGATCGCCGTCCCCAGGCGGCGATACAGCATCTCCTTGAAGCTCGCTGGTGGCGCGTCCCCTGTCGGGCGGAAGAACAAGTCGACGAGGCACTCGAGGAACTCCGCCTTGGGGAGCTGGTGGATGTTCTTCTGGAACGGGAAGTCGATGTCCTGCCCTGCGTAGCGGATGAACGACTTTTTCACGACCGTGCGCACGTCCTGCCCGGGCATGCGCGCGCGGAGCCAGTGCTCGATGTGCGGATGCTTGAAGTGGAAGAAGTGCCCCGAGTAGTCCCACACGAAGCCGTCCTGGACGACGGTGCGGCAGTACCCGCCGACCTCGGCCTCGGCCTCGAGCACGACGACGCGCGCGTCCGGGTGCAGCTCGCGATACCAATTCGCGAAGCCGAGCCCCGAGACGCCGGCCCCGATGCAGACGACGTCCGCGGTCTCCGTCACGGCAGCCTCGCCAGCTCGCTCGCGAAGATCCGGCGCGCGATCGCGATGGCGCAGCCGTAGGTGCTCTCCATGCCGAAGTACGAGAGGCTCTTCGACAACAAGCTCTGGCGGCGCGAGTACGGCGTATCCGACGCGTAGTGGATGACGCCGAGCTCGAACGAGCTCTGGTCGACGAGCGACACCAGCTCGTCTTTGGGGTGCCGGCGCGGCTCGGCGGTCTCGTAGGCGGCGGACAGGTACGGCCCCGCCTCCATCTCCATGACGGTGTAACCCTCGCGATAGAACACGTCCATGTACTCGCGATTCTGCAGGAACGCCGAGCGCACGGTGAGCGCCTTCTGATTGTCGAGGACGGTGCCGTGCTTCATGAACGGCTGCACGTCGGCAGCCGAAAGCGAGTTCCTGATGAGGTACGTGTTCGCCGAGTGCTCGTCGTGGATGACCTTGGAGATCATGACGTCACCGACGCGGCCGTTGAGCGTCGCGGCCTTGCCCATGATGTAGATGCCGCGCAGATCTTCGACGCCGAGCGCCACCGACGTGAGGTGGTGGTACGCGGCCATACCGAGCGGATAGTCGATGTTCACGAGCACCGCGTCGCTCTCGGCGATGCGCTCGATGCCCGGTACGTGGACGCGCGGGTCGAGGTTTTCGGGCCGCAGCAGCGACAGATCGATCACCTGCGCGTCGACGTCGATCTTGCCGGGTGACACGATCGCACGGAGGCCGGCGGCGGCGTCCCACTCTTGCACGGAGACCATGCGCCCGTTGGCGTCGGGCGCACCGTTGATGTCGCCAGGCTCGTGGATGAACGCGCGCAGCGAGTAGTAGAGGATGTTGGTCGCGAGCGCGTGATCGCCCTTCGCGATCGCCTCGTCGTAGCGCGGCGCCAGATCCTCCGGGTTGCGCCGATGGAGGAAGTCCACGATCTCGGCGCGGTGGGCGCGCGCGTAGCCCCCGAGGAGGTTCGCCATCGAGTGGCTGTTCGACGACACGAAATAGACCGGACGCCCCGGCGGGATCGCCGGCGAGATCGCCTGAAACCACCGCTGCGCCGAGCGCTGGTACTCGCGGAACGAGCCGTCGAGGAGGCGCACGAATACGTCGCAGTCGTGCGCGATCATGTCCCGCAAGATGTCGTTGGAGCGCGGGCCGAGGGCACCGCGCAGGCGCGCGACCTCGTCCGGCCCACCGAGCGCCTCTTCGAGCGCCGCGTCGTCCGCGCCGCCCGTCAGCTTGGCGGCGAGCAGGCGCTCGCGAAGCTTGTTCCATTCGATCTGGTAGGCGGTGACGATCGGGACCAGGTCGTCGATGTCCGAGGCCGATGCGATGAACACGGCCAGCGTCGCCTCGCCGTCCCAGCGCAACGGGCGCCGGCGACCACGGGTGCGCACCGTATGCCAGCGCTCGACGTGATGCCCCGCGGCCTCGAACTGCGCCATGCTCTGCCCGAGGATGATGCGGCGAATCTTCGGCATGCAGTCGGGGAGTCGGCCGGCGCTATACGCGAAGGCCGCGAGATCCGGGTCCGACTGCTCGGCGCCGAGGTGCAGGCTCGACCGCGAATACAGGTGGGCCTCCTCGAAGGCACGCACGCGGACGTCGCCGCTCGACCGCAGCAGCGAGTAGTACGTGCGGATATAAAGGTCGATCTCGTCGCTGGTCGCACGAGGGGGCTGACGATCCACGTCCCTAGGGTAGATCAGCCTTGGCTCCGGAGCGCTTTCCCTGGGGCACAGATAGTGCTACTGAGTGCCGCAGACGTAAGGCAATCAGGGAAGCACCGTGAGCAAAGAAGAGCTGGTTCATCTCGACGGCGAGGTCATCTTGATCGCGAAGGGAGGCAACTTCCGCGTCAAGCTCGACAACGGCCACGAGGTCCTTGCCAAGCTCGCGGGCAAGGTGCGTCGTCACCGCATCCGCGTAGTGCTCGGCGACCGCGTGACGGTTGCCGTTTCGCCGTACGACCCGACGCGCGGGTTCATCGTCTACCGCCAGCGCTAGCGCGCTCGCGGACGCGCGTCCTGAAACGCCGCAGCGACCTCCGCGGCCCACGCGATCACGCGTTGCTCGCGTTCGCCGGTCGGCTCCCCCGGTACGAGGAGCACCGCGCGAGCAACGCCGGTCGTCGGCACGCCAGGGTGCTCGAGCGCGGCATGTATGGCCGCGGCGCCCGTGAGGCCCTGCCCGACCACGCCGACCACGAGTACAAGCTCGAGGCCGGTAACCTCATCGACGCGCCATCGCAGCTCACGCATCGGTGCGTGCGGACATACGCGCCGGCCTCGGCCTGTCGCCTCGATCGCCAGACGCAAACGATCGGCATCCCTGACCGGCACGACGAACTTCGGCTCCCCTAGCTGGATCCCGAGCGTCTCGCCGACCCGCGGCAACAGTGCATCGGCGGCTTGCGCCGCGATCGCAGCCAGCTCGCCCTCGGCGAACGTCAGGGTGTTCTGTCGCGCGCGCACCGCCGCCGCGTGTTCGTCGCGCAAGCTCCATCGCCCGTGAGGGTCGTCTGGAACAGCAGCGAACCACTCAGCGAAGGCCAGCGCCTCGTCCCAAAGTGCGGTGCGCACGTACTGCTCGAGCGTGGTTCGTTGTTCCGCGTCCGCCTCGACCAACGCATTTGCAAATGCTTCGTCGCGCTCGAGCGCACCGATCGCCGGCGCGGGAAGCCCCGCGGAGCGCAGCACGCGCGCGCCAAGCACCATCGCGACCCGCTCGTTGTCACCGAGGAACGGCTGAGCGCGGGCCACGTTCCAGATGAGCGTCGCTGCTCGGGCGACAGGCTCGGGCAGGCGTAGGGATTCGCTCATCGCATGCGCCAGCTGCCGCTTGAGCGTCCCGTGATCCCACGCGGGCGCGATCCGCTCCCCCGCGCGAAACGCCTGTGGCTGGCTGCGCATGTGACCGGCGCGCGCCGCTGCGATCGTCCAGCGCCCGCCCTTGTCGGCTCGCCGGATCGTCGGCCGCGCGCCGGTGACCGCGCGATGGATCTCGCGCAAGAGTGCGAGGTCCAGGTTCGCCGTGAGGATCGCCCCCCACGCCTCGGGAGCGAGGCCGAGTTGGTGCGCCTCGCGTTGTCGCGCACGCTCGCGGTGGGCCGAGGTGAGGCTCGCGTCCACGCGATCCATATAGGCGAGAAGCGCCCGCACGGATCAGCTCCACGGCCTCCAGGCGTCGACGGCCCACGGATAGGCATGGGCGAGCCAACGCTCGAAGCGGGCCCCCAGCTCGTCGACGGGCTCGCCCGGCAAGCACAACAGCAGCGGAGCGCGCCGCGCGGGTACATCGACGCCATCGCCGCGCAACCGCAGCATCAGGCCGGCACCACCGCCCAGACCGCGCCCGAGCTCGGCCGCGATCATCTCGAGAGCCAGGGCCCAGGGCGCGTCGACGACGGGGATCCGGAGAACGACGAGCTGGCCGCGCACGCACAGGACAGGGCCAACGCTCCGCGCCCACGCCGCGATCTCGAGGCGCTGCGAGATCGGCGGGTCGACATCGAGCTGGGCTTCACGGCCGAGTGTGAAGCCCAGCGGATCGACGCCCGCAGCCGAGAGGTGGACGAAGAACGCAGCGGCACGCCGGAGGAACAGCGCGAGCTCGCCGACCGCGATTCGTTCGGCGGCCGCGCGCTGCGCTTCGCTGGCTGCGACGGTATCCGCAACGGTGGCGGCGGGGGGCGGCGGCAGAACCGCGAGCCAGCGAGCGGCATCTTCGAGCTGCCGATCCGCGAACCAGCTCGGTTCGACGGCCAGCGGCTCGTCGGCGCCGATCGTTCGCCGCAGACCGGGCAGGCCCGCACGTTCGCGGATGACGTGAATGAGGTGCGATGCGAGAGAGGCGTGCTCCCTGCCCAGCCACGTCCAGACGAGTGCGCTCACCGCGGCAGGGCGTTGCGCGGCGAACTGCATCACCTGAGGCAACGCTGCGACGCGGACGTCGAGTATTCGCTCGGACGGCGAGTGGCTCGCTAGCTTCCCCGCGAGGCGCTGCAGCGTCGCGAGGTCGAGCTTGTCCGCGCGCAGCTCCGCGAGGGTTGCGCCATCCCACGCCGCGGCCAGGTCCCAGCGCTCCATGGCGTCCCGTTGTTGCGCGCCGAGGCGGGCCCGCACCCGCGCGAGGAGCTCGCGGACGCGGCGCGTCGAGGACGGCTCGGCCGCGAGACTCACATCCATGCCGACAGGCCCTTCGTGCACTGGGCGATGCGCGCATCCAGCCAGCGTTCGAACCGCGCGTCGACGTCGGCTTCGAGCTCGCTGGCTGCGGCAACGAACACCGGCGATACCTCGTCGATGCCGGCGCCCGGCCCGATCACGGGCCCGAGCGCGCCATCGTCACCGACGCTGCCGCCGAGCACCGCGATCGTCCATGCCGACGGCCCACCCCGAACCGAGGCCACGGCGAGCTCGATCTGGACCGGCACCTGGCCCGGCACGCGCCACCGCAAACAGTGTGGCGTCGCGCGCGGCAACCGGTAGCCAC
Source organism: Kofleriaceae bacterium (assembly GCA_033763475.1). Lineage (GTDB taxonomy): Bacteria > Myxococcota_A > Polyangia > Haliangiales > Haliangiaceae > JABFXX01. The sequence continues at coordinate 11,987 of JANRKM010000211.1, read as the reverse complement.
GGCGTGCGAGGCGCGCGAACCCCGCGGCCCCCGGGCTATCGACGACGGTCGGGGCGCCGGTGGCGCGTGCCCACGCGGCGTCGGTCAAGGCGGTCCATCGGCCGGCACGCCCGGCCGCCCGATCATCCCAAGCCGCCGACCACGCGTCGCCAACAAGCAACAACCGCGCGAGCTCTTGCTGGACCGTGCGATAGACCACGAGCTCCAACATGGCGAGGTCGTGCGTGACGATCGCGACGAGAAAGGAGCCGTTGCGTTGCTCCCACGACAAGGCCAGCGGCGGCAACCACGCTCGCGTGAGCTCGAGCGACCCCATGAAGCGTGCGGTGCCGCCGTTGGAGTCGACGAACGGATGGATCACGCCCAGCACATCGATGATCCACGCCGCGCGTAGGAACGGATGCGCCGGAAGCAACGCGCGGGTACGGGCGACCTCGGCGACATACCGAGGCACCTCGCTATGGTGCATGAAATCCACACGTTGCCCCGTGCGGAGGTACGAAGCGACGGGGGAGCTGCGGAGCGCGCCGGTCACCAGCGTGCGACGAACACTGCCGCGCTCGTGTGCTGCGCGCATCGCGACGACGTGTCCGTGCGCACGGACGAGCTCGGCCTCGTCGAACGGGCTCGCCTTCCACGTCTCGAGCTCACCGGCGGTGACGAGCAACACGTCGAGCACGCGCTGGCGTAGACGCGTATCGTCCGCATCGCTCCACCATGCTCGGCATGCATCGCTCCACGCCGGGGCACATCGCATCTCCGGTCGCGTGCTCCGCGCCTGCCAACCTCGCGCCGCCTCGTCCGCGGGAATGGGCTCCGGGCGATCGACTTCGTCGATGCCGCCCGTCATCGACAGCTCAGCAACTCGTGGGTGTGACAGGGAACTCGACGGTTGCGTTGTTGCCCACCTGCACGGCCCCCTTCATGAGCTTCCAGACGACGGCGCCTCGGTAGTTGGTCGCGGAGCTGTCGAGGTTGAGGTTGGTGAGTGCATTCGCCGGGACACACGAGCCCACGCTCAGGGTAACATTGCCGTTCTGCAGCACCGGGACGACCGTGACCGTCACCGTCACCGTACCGCCGCCGGTGGTGACCATGCTCACGTAGCTCTCCCCGGCCGAGATCGAGACCACGCACACCGAATAATCGGACAGCGCGTTATCGGGATCGGTGATCGAAGCCACTGGATTGGCGAGGATGTTGGTCCCCGAGGACGCGCACCGCTGCGTCCGCCATGAAATCGCGACCGGGTCATCGACCGACGAGATGGTGAACGTCGACACGTTGGATCCCGTCGGCGGATTCACGCCGCCGCTCGGATCGCTCACCCGCCATTGGAACGTCGCGCTCGTCGGGCTCTGCATGGCGAGGTTCGTGTCGTCCGTCCCGGGATCCACGAATCGCACGAGGCCATTGGCGATGTCCGTCTGGGTAAACGTCCCGTTGGTCGCGAGTGCGACGCTGTTCTTCTGGAGCTGGCCGCGGCTGATGCCGAGGAACGTGAACGTGAGCACGCCGCCCTCCGCGTCGGCGGCTTGTAGCCTCGCGTTCGAGAGGACCTCCATGCCGCCCTCGGGGACCGTGCTGACCGGGTTGTTCACGATCGTCGGCGGATCGTTGACCGGCGTAACCGTGATGGTGAACGGGGTTGTCCCGGAGGCGGGGATCACGTTGCTGCCGTCGGACAGCCGCCAGGTGAACGCGTCGGCCGCGCTCTCCCCGCCATCGTGGGTATACGAGATCCGGCCGTCGTTGATCTCTTGCTGCGTGAAGGTCGCGCCCGCAGTCACGGCGACGTTGTCCTTCTTGAGCATTCCGGTCGTGGGCAGCGCGCCGACCGTGTAGACCAGCTCCGTCGCGCCGGTGTCGCCGTCAGCGCTGACCAGCTTGCCGTCGAGCGAAATCGTCCCGCCCTCAGCCACGGTTCCCGCCGTCGTCGCGTTCACCGGCGGTATGCCGGTGCTCATCGGTACATCGATCGGAGCATCCACCGCGTTCGGCCCATCCACCGCGTTCGATGCATCCTCGGAGCCCGACGCGTCGGGAAGGGCCGGCCCGACCGACCCGCAACTCGAAACAGATGAGAGGACGAGCGCCGGGGTTAGCTGAGCTCGCAGCCGAAGGAAGGGCATATGCTGATTCTCCGGAGGTATTCGGCGAGCGTCAAGTGCTCAACTGTCTTCCCCGGGGCACCCAACGCCCTCCCGCGCAGTGTGACAGGAATCGTGCTTGCGGACACTGCTAGAGTCTGGGCGTGGATACGCCCCTCTACGTCGGCATCGATCTAGGCACCACCAACTCCGCCGCCGCGGTGTTCGACGGCGAGCGCGTCTCGGTGATCCGTAATGCGCAGGGCGCGACGGTCACCCCGTCGGTCGTGCGCGTCGACAAGCAGGGGCGTATCACGGTCGGCACGCGCGCGCGCCGCTTCGTCGAGCAGGACGCGCCGAACACCGCGACCGAGTTCAAGCGCTTGATGGGTACCGGTCGCGCGATCGACTTCCCCGGGGCCGGCGTGGCGCGCAAGCCCGAGGAGCTTTCGGCGGAGATCCTGAAGACGCTGCGCCAGGACATCCACGACCAGCTCGGTGTGACGGTCGAGCGCGCTGTGATCTCGGTGCCCGCCCTGTTCGAGTTGCCGCAGAGCGCGGCGACCTCGGAAGCCGCGCGGCTCGCCGGCTTCCAGCGCGTCGAGCTGCTCCAGGAGCCCATCGCCTCGGCTCTCGCCGCCGGGTGGCGAGCGGAGGACGACGGCGCCGGCACGTGGCTCGTGTTCGACCTCGGCGGTGGCACGTTCGACGCGTCGCTCCTCGAGACGCGGGACGGCCTGTTGCGCGTCGTTGGCCACGATGGCGACAACTTTCTCGGTGGCCGCGACTTCGACTGGGCGATCACCGAGCACCTCGCGTCACAGCTCGCGGTGATCCCGCGACGCAGCAACCCCGAACACGCGGCGGCGCTGCGCGCGCTCCGGCTCGCCGCTGAGGACGCCAAGATCGAGCTCTCGCGCGGTGACCGCGCGCAGGTCACGCTCGCGCAGCCGCTCGTGATCGACGGTCAGGACGTCGATGTCGACCTCGAGCTCACGCGCGCCAACGTCGAGCAGCTGTGCGCACCGCTCGTCGATCGTGCGCTCGACGTGTGCGTCCGCCTGCTCGGCGCGCACGGCCTCGGCACCGGCAAGCTCGCCAAGGTGGTGCTCGTCGGAGGCCCGACGGTGATGCCCATGGTCCGGCAGCGGGTCTCCGCGCGCCTCGAGGCGCAGCTCGCCGACGGGCACGATCCGATGACGCTCGTTGCTCAGGGCGCGGCGCTGTACGCGGCGACCGCCGGCATCGATGGCCGCACCACCCAGATCGCCGTGCCCGCGGGCCGCCAGGTCTGGCTGCAATATCCGGCAGTGTCGGCCGACCTCACCCCCCACGTCGTCGGTAAGTTCGTCGGCGACCAAGGGCCCGACGCGCCGGCCAAGGTGAAGCTCGTGCGCAGTGACGGCGCGTGGTCGAGCGCCGAGGCGACCGTCGGCCCCGATGGCACGTTCCTCACCAGCGTGACGCTGTTGCCGCGTCGCGCGTGCACGTTCCAGATCGAGGCGCGCTCGCAAGCCGGATCGCTGGTGGCGGTGACGCCGCCGGGCCTGACCATCGTCCAGGGCCTCACCATCGGTGACCCGCCGCTGTCTCGCACCCTCGGCGTCGCGCTCGCCAACGGGCATGTCCAGGTTTACCTCGAGCGCGGCGCCCCCCTGCCCGCGCGCCGCACGTTCACCCATCACACCGTCGAGACGGTCGCCAAGGGCACCTCCGAGAGCGTGCTGCGCATCCCGATCGTGCAGGGCGAGATGAGCCAGGCCGACCTGTGCCGCCTCGTCGGCACGCTCGATATCGGCGGCGATGCCATCAAGGACACGCTGCCCACCGGCACCGCCGTCGAGGTGACGATCGAGCTCGACCGTGGTGGGCGCCTGTCAGCGCGCGCGCTGATCCCGACGATCGGTCAGGTATTCGAGCACGTCGCGCACCTGCTCGTGCCCGAAGCGGCCCCCGACGCCCTCGACGCTGCGTTGCGCGATCTGCGCCGCCAGCTGATGGAGCTGCGCGCCGATGCGTTCCGCCACCAGCTCGGCCACGTGATCGAGAAGCTCGATCGGATCGAAGCGCGGATGTCCGAGGCCGAGCGCGATATCGACGCCGCGCACGGTGGTGACGCCGATGCGGCGCAGCGCGCCCGGCGCGCGCTACTCGACATCGACGGCACGATGGCCGACGCCGAGCTCGCCCGGAAATGGCCCCAGCTCGACGAGGAAGCGCGGCGCACCGCGATCACCGCCTCGTCGACGGTGGGCATGCACGGCACCGACGCCGAGCGGACGCTCCTCAACGACGTCCTCGCCGCGATGGACAAGGCGCGCAAGGACAAGGATGCCCCCGAGCTCGAGCGCCAGATGCGGCTCGCGTCGCGGCTCACCAGCGCTGCCTTCAACCGCACCAGCGAGGCGTGGGAGTGGTACTTCGAAGACGCCTCGTCGGAGATCAGCAAGGCGACCGATCTGCCGCGCGCCAACCAGCTCGTGAACGAAGGCCGCAAGGCGATCGAGCGCGGGGACACATCGGAGCTGCGGCGCGTGGTGAACGCGCTGTGGCGCCTGCTTCCCGCGGACAGCGAAGCCCGCAAGAAGGCATTCGACTCCGGGGTTCGCTGACGTGTCCGAGCTCATGCTCGAAGACAACCCGTTCTTCGTCCTCGGCATCTCGCCCGATGCGTCTCGGATCGAGATCGAGCGTGAGGCGCAGAAGCTCCTCGGCATGCTCGAGCTGGGGTTTGCCGATGCGCAGACGTACCAGACGCCACTCGGCTTGCGTCCCCGCACGCCCGAGGCCGTACGTGCGGCGGTCGCCGCGCTCCGCGATCCGTATCGCCGCTTGATCGCCGAGCTGTGGGCACGCCATGCACCGCCACCGGCCCCGCCCGTCGAGGAGCCGGTGACGCCCGCACCGAACCCGAGCGGGTTGCGCCGCCGCCTGGGGTGGGCGTAGATGTGGGCCATTCCACTGTTGCTGCTGTTCCGGCTGCAGCGCTACGCGATCGACGCGCGCCGCCTGCACCGCACGAGTGCGCATTACGCCTGGACGGTGCTCGCCGCGCTGTGCGCGGCGGTGCTGGTCGCGGTCACGGCCGTGATCACGATCGCGCTGTTTCAGGTCGGCCTGTGGTGGGCCGGGCTCATCACACTCGGGCCCGCCGGCGTGCCCGTGCTCGGCCTCGCGCTGGTGCGCCGCGTGTTCGTGCCGCTCGGCTGGTATCGCGCCGCCTACGTGTTCGGCTATGCGAGTCGACCGGGCAAAGACCCTGGCGCCTACGCGCTGTGTGTCGCGGCATGGGCGCTTGGCCGCGCGCCGTCGGCGTCGGGCGAGGCGTGGATCGCATCGCGCCGGAACACGCGCGTACCGCTCGGCGATGCCGAGGTGGTGACCACGGCGCTGCTCGCCGCGGCGCGCGACGACATCGCGACCGCGCGGACGCTCATGCGCTCGACTCTGATGCTCGCCGAGTCGCATCCCGCCGTGCGCGAGCTCGCCGGGGAGTGGCTCGCATGTGACGCCGCCGAGCGTGGCGCATGGAGAGAGCTCGACACCGATGCCGTGGCCGCGCGGTTCCCCGCTTCGCCGATGACGTTCCTCCTCGAAGGCATCGCAGCGTGCATGCTCCGCGACGAGCACGCGCCCAAGGCGTTCGAGCTGCACGCGCGCTGGGTGATGGCCCCGTATCGGCGCGCGACGCGCCCGCTTGTCCAGCAGGCGTTGAACGTCGCCCCCGAGCAGGCCACCGTCACGGCGACAGACGTCGAGCCCGAAGCCGACATCGCCACGCCGCCCGAGCGAGCCCCGCTGCCGCGCGCGATCGCCGCGCACCTCGCGTTCGGGGCCGGCCGCGCCACCGCGACCACGTTCTGCACCACCGTTCGCGCGTGGGACGCCGCACTCACCGATCCGACGACCCACACCTGGCTCGCGCGTCGCGCCATCGAGCTCGATGCACCGCTCGGCGCCGTCGATCGCGCCCTCCGCGAGCTGACGACGGTGATCAGCGACGACCTCGCGCGAATCGCCGACGCCGCGCGCCTCGGTGCGCCCGCCTCGCACGGCCCGATCGGAGAGGCCCTGGCCCGCCGCCTGCGCCATGGCCGGCTCGACGCGCTCGAGGATGCGTTCAACGCGTGGATCGCGCGCCGCGACCAGTACGTGCATCGTGGCCAGCTCGCCTCGGCGCGCCCACCGATCGACGAGTGGCGCGAGTTCATCGCGCTGCAGAACGCCTACGCCGCCGCCGTCACCGCCGGCGGCGTAGAGCTTCGGCGCCTCGCCTTCCCGCACGCCTTCACGACCGGCAGCAACATGGCCGCGTGGCTGTGGAACGAGCTGCGCGAGTTCTCGATCTCCCACGCGATCTCGCAATGGCTACTCGAGGAAGCCCTCGCCGTCGGTGATGCGGAGGCGATCGAGCTCGGCCACCGCAACTGTGCGCTCCGCGTACCGACCCGCCTCGACGACGACTTCGCATCGACGCTCGATCGGTAGCCTCCGAACCTGCCGACGCTACTGCAGGCAGACCAGGCCGTCGGGCTCGGCCTGGCAGGTCCCGTTGATGCACTCGAGCGGGCCGGTGCACTCGGCGGTGTTATCACCGCACGGGCTCCCGATGACGCCCTCGGCAACGCACATGCCGTTCAGGCAGGAGGCGTAGCCGACGCAGCCGATACCGTCGCCACACACCTCGCCCGGCAGACGGGCGCGGATGCAGGTCATTCCTGCGGGATCACAGTAGTCGCGATCGTCCGCGCAGGGCACCAGGTCGTCAGGGTTGCACGCCGCGCCCGACGGCGACGGGCGCTCGCACGTACCCACGGCATCGGGATCGAAGAAGTCGATGTTGCAATACAGCGGCGCGGCACACGAGAACAGATCCTGACACGTCGAGCCTTCGCCGATGACCAGGGGCTGACACGTGCCGGGCGCGTTGCTGTCGGCCTGGCACCAGAGGTTGTCGGCGCACACGTGGATGTCGTCGTTACAGGCGCCGCCCATCTGCGAGATCATCTCCGAGCTCGCCTCGCAAATGCCCGGGCAGCACGTCGTGTCGGGGTCGCACATCGGATCCGCCGCGACGCAGTCGCCGTCATTGGCGCACTGCAGATCGATCTCGCACGCGCCGCCGACCGGGACCGTGCCGGTGAACACGTCCTCGCATGGGTTGTCACCGCCGGTGAAGCCCTCGAACTGGCAGTCCTGGTCGGCGAAGTAGTCGCGGCACTCCTCGGCTGCCTCCTCGTCGTACGCGATGGTGCCATCGTCGACGCCGTTCAACAGCGTTTGGTAGGAGTTGTCGCCGATGTCATAGACATCGTGGCACGTCGACGAATCCGCGATCAGGTTGCAGCGCACGAGGTACGCGCACTGCGCGTCCTCGAGCTCGACCGGCAGGTCTTCGACGGCGACCCCACCACCACACGCCGCCACGGCTAACACACACGTAATAGTACCTAGGAGATTTCTCATCCGGCGATGTTAGCCGACGGCTCATGGTGCGCGCCAATCGCAGCCCAACTCCTCCTGCGTGATGTGACATCGCAGACACATCCGGCGGTTGCCGCGATCGAGTGCACGACAACGTGCACTGCCGGTCCAGTTCGGTCCGTGGGGTGATGCACGCAGCTTGCCTTGCTCGTTGCTGTGGCAGTCGAGGCAGTCTTCCTCGCGGTGACAAGACGCACACGCGGTAAGGTTCTTGCGCGCCTCACCAGCGTGCCGGTTCATGCCACCCGTGCGGCTCGCCCAGTTCGCGGGATGAAAGGCACGGCCCGGCTCCGTCGACGAGAACTCGCTCGGCACCCGCCCCATCGAGATCCCGGAGCGCTCGTGGCAGGCGACGCAGAACGACTGCGCACGATGACAGGTGGAGCAATCCGGCGTACCGCGACGAGCTTCGACGCCATGCGCCAGCAGGTAGTTACCGGGATGGAACTCCATCGGCTTCACCACGCCCTGGTGGCACGCGACGCACTCGGAGCGATCGTGGCACGCGGTACACGTCGCGCCGACCTGCGAGGCTTCCTGCCGGTGATCCTTCTTGAACGACGGCCCGTGCGCATCGCCGAGCCCCGACGAGTACGGCACCAGCTCACCGTGCGTGAACTGCGTCTGCATCCGGCCCGCCGCGTTGCCGAGGTGACAATCGGTGCAGCGGCGCGGCTGCGCGCCATCGCGGTGACAGCTGAGGCACGACGACATCGTGGGCAAGTGCTGCGTGGTCGCGAGGTCGACCTTGGTCATGTCGCCGTGGCAGGTCGCGCACGCGGTGGTCTTGTGCTTGGAGTGATCGAACTTGAGCGGAGGTGGCGTGAGATACGTGCGCGCGACGGCACCGCCCGGCTGATATCCCGGGTGACACGCGGTGCACTTCGCCACAGGTGCGCCCGGCACGACCTTGTCGGGCTCGTTGCGATCGATCGGGTGGCACCCGCGGCACTCGAGCTCCGTGGGCAACAGATTGTCGACGGCAGACTGCGACGTCGTCGCCGCGGCGTGGCACGTCGTGCAACTCACGCCCTTGGCGAGGTGCACGCGGTGCGAGAACGCGAGCGGCAGGCGCTGCAGCGGATACACGATCGGCGACCATGCGGTCGGGTCGCGCTCGGCGTGCACGACGGCTGCGCCGATGACGGCGCCGAGCAGGACGAGCACGGTAAGGATGCGGTGGACCTTCATGGTTCCGGTGCGAATGCGAAGTCGAGCACGCCGATCAAGCGGCCCTGGACCTTGTAGACCTCATCGACGTCGACCTCGGTAAGCAGGTGCAGGGCGAGACCGTCGGCGAGCTTGAACGAGCCGGACCCGACGGCAGAGCCGGTGACGTAGGCCGCGCGATCATCGGGCCTGACGCCGAGGCCGATCACACGCCCGCGGAGCCACAGCCAGTCGCGCGCCTGCCAGCCCGCCTCCCCCGAGCCGCCGACGCGGCGACCGCCATACCCGTCGTCCCACAATACGTCGAGCCGTCCGCGCGAGCGCCGCCCGAGCGCGCGCTCGAGGCCCGCATCGGCGCCACCCGAATACGAGCTCGTGACATCGTCGTGCGCATAGCGCCGCAGCCACGCCGACGCGCGCAGCCGAACGCCGCCGTCGTACGTGTACGCGAGGCGCGCGTCGGTCGTGGGCTCGATCGAGAACACGTTGAAGATCGAGTCACCATCGAAGGTGGGGAGAAAATAATCGACCGATGGCTCGAGCACGTGGGCGCCGCGCTGCACGCGCACGCCGGCATCCGCGCGATCGAGAGCTGCGTGGAGCAACGACACGCGCGCGTTCGCGTACGGCGCGAGCGTGAAGGCGCCCGCGCGCAGCCGCCCGTGGACCCGCGCGTACAGGCGCTCCTCGTTGATCCCGGTCGCCGGTGCCTGCCCTACTTCGTCCGGATACAGCCCGGTATCGGGATACGTCGCGCGCTCCGGGTCATCGATCAGGCCCGGCGTCTCCGACCACGTGCGGCGGTACCCGACCTCCGCGCCCCACCGTCGGGTACGCGTCGACAGCGCGACGCCGATCGTCGGCTGCCGCATGGCGCGCTGCGGGCAGACCTCGAAGTCGCTCGCGAGGCGCGAACCATTCACCAGGCGATCACGGTCGATCAGCTTCCACGTGCCGGTGCCCGGCGTCGGCCCTTCGACGTACTCCTGGCAGCCTGCGCCCGAGGTGCCGTCGAGCTCGAACGTCGAGAGCCCGAGTGGCGAGCGCGCGCGGACGCGGAGCCCCGCGAACGCCTCGATCGCGACGGGCACCGAGAGCTGGGCGCGCCCGGTGACGCCATCCACGCCGTACGTCCCCCAGCCGTCGTCGAGCAGGACGCGCCCGACGTTCAGGTGCACGCGATCGTCGGCGAGGCCGTCGATCATGACGTGGCCATACAGGAGGTCGAGGCCCGCGACCTGCTCGGCGAGCTCGGGAATCACATCGATGACGTCACGCCGCACCGCCGGCGCGAGCGCGATCGAGCCGCTGGCAAACGAGCCGAAGTCGTGGTCGATGCGCAGGTAGCTCTGCCACCCGATCGTCACACCGCGATCGGGGAGCCGCTGCTTGCGCCGGGTCGCGCGCAGATCGCCGACGTCGGTGATCCGCAGCGCGAGGGTCTGCGTGTAGCGGCGACGCCCCTGGAACAGGTCGGGACCGACGAGCTGGTACTGGCGCAGCTGGTAGGCCTGCCCCATCGCCTGCGCGCGGAGCCAGAACTCGTACGCGTGCGCCGGCTTCGTGGTCGCGACAACCGCGACCGCGATGGCAACGGGCCAAGCGCGGCGCATCGGGCGCGACGGTAGCACGTCACCGCGCGAGGGTGACCGTCCCGACCGCCACGCGTGCGCCGGGCCCGAGCGCACCTACCCCCCACGCGCCGGCCTCGTTCCCGTCGGCGTCACATGCGAGGAGCTCGCTGGCCCCGAACGAGAGGCGCATCGTCGCCCCCACGTCGAGCCGCACGGTCACCGCGACCGCCGGGTCGACGGCGGGGACCTCGCGCCCGGTGCACAGCGTCGTGGCCGCGTTGTTCGCGAGCCGGACCAGGCGGGCCGGCAGCCCGGGCACCAACTCGGCGACCAGCCCCCTCCCCGGCCCCTGGTCCTGGGCGAGCAACGCCACACCACCCTCGAGCACGCGCACGGTCGCAGTCACCGAGCCCGTCGCCATGCGAGGACCTCCGACCAGCGCACGCGACAGCCCCTCCGAGGCGGCGAGCACCCAGTCGGTACCGCGCGTCACCGTCGCCGGGTCCGCGGGCGTGAGCACCGACTGCGCAGGGCTATTCGGCAGGACGGTGACGTTTCCCGACGTGGGCCCGAGCAGCGGCGGGCGATAGATCCACGCAGTCGCGGTAGCCTCGGCGCCTCCGACGACGAGCACGCTACCATCGGCGAGCCGGATCATCGACGCGCCGGCCAGCGACGAGACGAGGTCGGAGCCAGCCGATGGGGCGGCAAGCTGCCAGCGATCGGTCGTCGGATCGTAGAGCCCGAGGTCACCGTTCGAGGTGCCGCCGACAGCGAGCACGTGCCCGTCCTCGAGGCCGATCAGGCGGACCTCCGGGGTGAAGCCGGGTGTCGGCGCGATGGAGCGCGCGGCCGCGGCCGTGGGGGCGATGATGCTCGCCTGCGTGCCGTCGACGGTGAGCACGGCACCACCGTCGAGCGCAGCTGCATGCGCGTAGGTGCCCGTCAGCTCGACCGTGCCCAGGTCGCCCGGGCTGATCCGATCGGCCGCGCTCGGATCGCTCGCGCCGTCAGGAGGTGCGCCACCGGCGATCACGTACGCGCGCTCGCCGTTGGCTTGATGACCGATGTCGAAGATCGAGGCGCCGATGCGGCGGCCACGCAGGACCGGCCCGTCGACGGGCTCCTCGTCGAGCGCCTCGACATCGTAGACCTGGGAGCTGTTGCGGACGAGGCCGCTGCAGGCACCATCCGCGGAATCGCGGCAGCCGCCGGCGAGCAGGAGCTGGTGGTCACCGACCGGGATCGCCGTGTGGAACGCGCGCCCCTCGATCAACACCGACTCGCTGAACGTCCGCTGCTCGGACAAAAACAGCGTGATCGCGGATTGCGGCCCGCCGCTGATCACGACATCGCCACCGGGCAGCGTGGTCACCTGCGAGCCCGCGAACCCGTTGGCACCGAGCACACTGGGCACGTCGAGCGGCGTGAACGTCGCCGTTGCGGGATCGTAGTACTCGGCGGTCGTCAGCCACACGCCGTTCGCGCCGTGGCCGCCGAGGATCAGCACGCCGTCCCCCGCGCGCGCGAGGAGCGGGGCCACGCGCGGCTCGGTCATCATGCTCTCGGGAACGGGCCCGTCGCCATCGATTTCGTCGCGCGTGGTCGCGCAGAAACCGCCCGGCGGCGCCATGAACACCGAGATGTCGGAGCCGCTGGGCAGGTCGTG
>JANRKM010000210.1:0-5500 GCA_033763475.1 Kofleriaceae bacterium | reverse complement strand
CATCCGGCCTCCGCAGGGGCAGGCGAGCACGTCCAGCCCCAAGCCGTGCTTCATCAGGGCGCAGAAGGTGGCGTTCTTGGGGCGAGGTCCGAGGTCGTCGTCCGGTCGCGGCACCACGCGCGGTCTGCATGCGGCGTGAGGGGCGAGCACGCCTCGGTGGATCACCTGGTGAGTGTTCGGCCGCGGCACGAGGGAGCAAAGGCGCTCGAGGAAGGTGTCTGGGCTCATGGTGAGCCAGCGGGTTCCGTCTCTCCACGGGGTCTTGAGCTCGAGCGCTACCTGTTCGCAGGGCAAGAGGCGCAAGCGCCGGTCGGCCAGGGGGTGGGCGCATGAGATAGCGGCTGGAAGTGCTCGAGGTCGCGTTCGAGCATGGCGGCGGGCTGGGTCTGGCGCAGCTTCCGCAGCTGCCTGCGCTCCGGCGACTCGTCGTCGGGGGGACCCGCGGGCTCGATCGGGAGGATGCCGAGGCGATCGCGGGGATGAGCTCGCTTCGCGCGCTCCAGATCGGATACATGCACTACCTCGCCGGAGTCGCCCATCCGATCCGCGGTTCGCGCTCGGGCTGCTCGAGGGCATGAGTCGCGAAGAGGCGGAATCGATGCTCAAAGACGCGACGACGGTTCGCGCGGAGCCCGGTGATCGAGTGATTCGCGAGGGAGAGCGTGGCGACACGGTCTTCGTGCTCACCGACGGAGTGGCGGAGGTCCTCCGAGGCGGCTCCGAGCTTCCGGTTGCCGTGCTCGGGCCAGGCGACTCGTTCGGCGAGCTCGCCTTCCTGACCGGCGAGCCGCGCAGTGCGAGCGTGGTGGCGCGGACAAGCTGCGAGATGCTCGTTCTCTCGGGCGGTTTCCTGAACCGCTTCATCGAGAAACATCCGGAGAGCGCGTCCAAGGCTCTGCTCAACCTCTCTCGGTCCCTTGCCGAACGGCTCGCCGCCACCACCGCGCAAGTCGTACCGAACGCATCGTGGTGACGCACGACACTGGGCCTCGGTGAAGTCCGCGCTCAGGGGCGCGACGGACACGCCGAGCTCCAGGAAAGGGCTCGTTTCGAGGAACGAGAGCAGCGGGCGCGTCCCGACGCGCCCTTCGAGGCCCGCAATCCACCGCCGCAGGCCAACGAGCAGGCCGATGCGGAGCTCGGGCACGAGCGCGAGCGACACTGATGCAGCGGCGTCCAGCGCGACGACGGCAGTCTCCCCCGCACCCGTGATCGCGTACCGCAGTGGCTCTGCGGTGATGGTGCATTTCGCTCGCTGCGCCGAGTGAGACTCGAGTCGAGACATGGGCGGAGTCGCCGCGGCTCTTCCGTACGTCGATGCCGCGATAGGCTCCGGCGGTGCCGCGAGCAGGCCCGGTCAGCGAGTGCTCAGCACGTTCACTTCACCGACGGCGTGGGACGTGCCCATCAGACGCATCCCGTAGCTCCAGAATGAGCGCCCGTCGTCCATCGTCACAATCGAACGTCGCCGGAAGAAGTCCCCGCGCGCCGGACCGGCGATCTCGACCCAGTCTTCGACCCCACGCCGTGCCCGCAATGCGCCGGCGCCGGTCAACACCAGAGGAGCGTCGTGACAGCGGGCGAACAAGTCGCGAATGCCTCCGTTCGCGGGCTCCTCGCCGGCCGACCACGTGATCCCATCCGCGCTCGAGAAAACGTTCCCGGTCGAGTACGACCTCGAAAGCCCGGTCACGGCGAGAACCACGCCGCCGTGCACCGGCGCGCTCAGAATCGGCTGATGAGCCTGGACTCGCCACGTCGGAGTGAGGAGCTGGGGAGCGTCCCAAATGCCCGACGCTGCCGAGCGCTGCACCCAAACCTGGGTTCCGCTGACCCACGCGACGATCAGCGCGCCGTCGCGAGTGCCCACCATCTCGGGGCTCGCGGGCACCGGCACCGGCACTGGCGCGAGCCAGCTTCCGTCCCGGTACGTGTGGAGCGCTACACCCATCGCGCTCGGTGCGAGCACGTGGACGGCGCGGTCGGGGGTCTCGGTGAACGCGGTCGGCCGGACCTCGGGCGGGAGGGGGATGGCTACGAGCGAGCGACCGTCGAAGCGAATCAGAGACCAGGAAAAGTCCACCCGCTGCGCGTACAAGAGGACGCTGTCGTTGACGGTGTGCGAGGCCGAGAACACCTCACGAGGAGCCGGGCTCGGCCACGCAATCGACTCGCTGACCCAGCCGGCGCTGGACCAGCGATGCCAGCGCGTGGGGATGAGCGCCTCGGAGAGCACGAAGACCTCGCCTCCCGCAGAGATCGTCATCGGAATGTGGGTCGCCGGCGTGGGCGTGATCGAGAACGTGGCGGGAACATCGTCGATGCGCGGAACCGAGCAGCTTCCGGGCGTCGGCCCCGAATCCGGCGCGGCGGCGCCGCCGGCGTCATCGAGCGGTGCCGCACCACTGTCGAGCGCCGCACCACTGTCGAGCGCCGCACCACTGTCGAGCGCCGCACCACTGTCGAGCGTCGCACCACTGTCGAGCGCCGCATCACTGTCGAGCGCCGAGCCTGCATCGAGCGCCGAGCCTGCATCGAGCGCCGAGCCTGCATCGAGCGCCGAGCCTGCATCGAGCGCCGAGCCTGCATCGAGCGCCGAGCCTGCATCGAGCGGCCACGCGGCGTCGATCGGCTGGAGGGTCATCCCTCCGTCGACGACCCCGCTCGCGTCCGTGTTCGCCGCGGCGTCCATCGCGTCCGAGCCGCTCCCGCCGTCCGATGTTGCCGGGACGCAAGCTCGGGCCGCGGCGGAGCAGCGCTCTCCTGGCAAACAGCTCGAGTCGTCGACGCAGGTCGCTGGCCGAGAGCCACAGCCCACCAGCGCGACGGCCGCGATGTACAGAAATCGTCCGAGCATGGCGAGGAGCTGTACTTCGCAGCTCGATCCCGCGCAAAGTGCGTAGGTGGCTTGCGACACGCCGCTCACGACCGTCGAGCTTTGGCACCGTGCTCCGCTGCACGGACCCGGAGCGCGCGGAGGCGAGAGAGATTCGAGGCCAGAGAGCGTGAAGGAGTTGCATCTGATCGGACGTACTAGCGTGCGCTCACCGGGCGCAGCGTCGCGCGCATCGTGAAGCGCGCCGCGCGAGCCGCGGGGCTCGAAGGGAAGGGTAGGGCGTTCTCCGGGCACTCGCTCCGGGCGGGCCTCGCGACGACCGCCGCGCGCGCCGGGGTGCCCGAGCTCGACATCATGCGGCGCGGGCGCTGGAAGAGCCGCGCGGTGATGGAGCGGTACGTTCGGTAGGATGGGGTGCGGTACGTTCGATAGGATGGGGGGTACAGCTGGGCGATCGACACGGCGAGCGCGACGTGATCTCCTCAAGGCGTGGCGCGGCCTCTCGATGACGCCAACTACAACGAGTTCGTTGGGGGCTACGACGTGACAATGGCCGACGAGCAATCCGAGCTGAGCATCGCGTACGTGCGCGCGGTCGCGTCGGCGGCGGGATTCTTCGTGCAGGAGTCCTCGCGCTTGATGGACGGCGACAAGATCGACCTGACGATTTTCAGGCGCGGCGCGGGGCAAACAGTGCGCAGCCCGCGCCTCGACGTGCAGGTGAAGTCGTATGCGTCCGAACCGCTCACTGACGCCGAGCTCGCATACGACCTCGACGTTGATGCGTACGACCGGCTGATCGACACGTCGGCGCAGGTTCCCTCGGTCCTCGTCGTGGTGGTCGTCCCGAAGAGCCGTGAGGAATGGCTTTCTCACTCCGAGGACCAGCTGAGTGTTCGGCGGTGCGGCTACTGGCTCTCGCTGGCGGGTCGGGAGCCGACCGCGAACACCGCGACAATCCGCGTGAGACTTCCGCGCACGCAGGTCCTGGACGTCACCGCGCTGCGCGACATGATGGCCCGGATCGGCAACAAGGAGCCCCTGTGACCAGCCTCTCCATTCTGCAGCCCGTGCCCGTGCCGTCGCCGAGCGACGTTTCGGGGTACCTGCTGCGCACGGGCTGGACGCGCGAGGCGGGAGACGATCGGTGGTCGCTTTTCGTGCGACACGACGATGGAGGGCGTGTCGAGATAGAGGTGCCGATGCGCGAAGGTGCGCGCGACTATCCTCGCGCACTCGCGATGCTCGTAGATGACCTCGCGAGGGTGGAGGGCCGCGCGCCCGCGACCGTCGCGCGCGAGCTGCGCGCGAGCGGGCGAGACGTAGTCGATCTGGTGTTCCGCGGGGAGGCGTTCGACGCCGGCGGAGTCGACCTCGAGTCGGGACGCGCGGCCTACGATGCTGCGCGCGACCTCGTGCTTGCAGCTGCGTGCGCTGCGCTTGAGCCGCGTCCGGTGTTCGGCAGGCGCAAGCCGCTCCAGGCGATGGAGCACCTCACGCGCGCGCGTTTCGCCCCTGCACGACATGGGAGCTATGTCGTTTCGATCGAGACGCCGGTGCCGCCCGGCCTCGATGCTCAAGGGTCCGAGGACGATGAAACGGCGCCGTTCGAGCGCCGCGTAAACGTGGTGCTCGCGCGCGCACTTGCCGGCGCGCACTCGGCGGCGACGCAAGCGAGCACCGCGCTGAGCATGGATCCGTTCACGACCCGAGTTCCCGATGGCGTGAGTGCGAATCTGTGCGAGGCGCTCGCATCGCTTCTCTCCGTCGCTCCGCAGTTGAAGGTGGACTTCGCCTTCGCTCGTACGCGACCGGCACCCCAGTTTCCGAGAAAGAGCCTCGAGTACGCGCCGTTCATGCGCGATGTGCTCGCTGAAGCAGCGCGGCAGCTGCGAGTGCACTCGCCGTGGCCCGACTTCGAACTCGAAGGGCCAGTCGTGCAACTGCGCAGCCCGGCCCCAGAGCAAGGGGGCGACGCTGAGGTGGTAACGATGATCGACGGACGCGCACGCAAGGTGTCGCTCGCGCTCGGTGCGTCCGAGTATCAAGTCGCTGTCGATGCGCATCGCGAGGGCCGCGTGATTCGCTGTGTCGGCGACCTTGTTCGCGCCGGTAAGGGCTTCGCCCTCCAGAACTATCGAGACCTGCGCATCCTCGAGGACGTCTGAACCGGCTGAGGTCGACGTGCCAAGGTCAGGATGAGAGCTGCGCGATTAGGCGCGCTTCGGCTGATGTTCGACGCTGATGCTGTGACAGCTTGGGGTCAGCGGCAGCAAAGCAGGTTGGATGCACAGACTCCACCCGGGATCAGCTCTCCCGTACATTCGAAAAACCCGACGCACCGGTCTCGGCACGGGACCCGTCCACATGCACCGCCGCAGCCATCGCGTTCCCCCGTGTCGCCGCTGGGACAGCGCGATACGCAGGGACAAAGGGCATTGGGATCCCCCTCCGAGATGAGGTCGCCTTCGATCAGGATCAGGCTCGGAACCGTCGCTCGATGCATGCGGCGGCCGGCGAGAGGTATCCGGTGCACGAGCCCCGTTCTGTTCGAGCTGATCGACAGCCGTCAGGCTCTGGGTCATGAGCGATCGAGCGCTGTGGGTGCGGCGGGTCTCGGAGTGGAAGGCGAGTGGCGAGCCGTCGACGACGTTCTCGGCGGGC
>JANRKM010000209.1:0-39121 GCA_033763475.1 Kofleriaceae bacterium | reverse complement strand
GCGGGGTCGGTGGCGGGGTCGGGCGCGGGCTGGGCGGCGGCGTCGGCGGGGGCGGCGGGCGGGGCCGCGCATGGCTTCGGGGTCGGGCTCGGGCTCGGGCTCGGCGACGGGCTCGGTGTCGGGCTCGGCGTCGGCATCGGCGTCGGCGTCGGGATCGGCATCGCATCGGCTCGGGCTCGGGCTCGGGCTCGGGCTCGGTCTCGGGCTCGGTCTCGGCTTCGGGCTCGGCGTAGGCCTCGCGGCTTCGGGCTCGGCGTCGGCCTCGGGCCGGGCATCGCATCGGGCTCGGGCTCGGCGTCGGCCTCGGCAACGGCGATCCGCCGTGAGCATCGGCCATGATCATCGGGCGATCGATTTGCCGCCCTGCTGCGAGCGCGCCGCGGTCGATCAACTTGCTTCCCGTTCCACGCACGGGGACGACCACGGCGCGATTGCGTCCACGTAATTACGCGCCGAATATAGCGGCGCCGTGCTCGGTGATCGCCACCGTGTGCTCGAGGTGCGCTGCGAGGCTGCCGTCCTTGGTCACCACGGTCCACTGATCTTCGAGCACGCGGACGTCCTCGCGGCCCGTCGTCAGCATCGGTTCGATCGCGATCGTCATGCCGGCCTTGAGGCGGCGGCCGGTGCGCGGCGTGCCGTAGCTCGGGACCGCGGGCTCCTCGTGCATGCGGCGGCCGATGCCGTGGCCGACGAACGCGCGGACGACGGCATGCCCGGTCGCGGTCGCGTGTTGCTCGATCGCGGCGCCGATGTCGCCGAGCCGGCTGCCGGGGCCACACGCGGCGAGGGCGCGCACGAGGCTCTCGCGGGTCGCGGCGAGCAGGTTGCGCGCCGGCGCGCTGATCACGCCGATGGCCACGGTGCGCGCGGCATCGGAGGCGAAGCCGTCCTTGTAGCAGGCGAAGTCGATCGAGATGAGGTCGCCCTCCTGCAGCACGTCGCGCTTGGTGGGGATGCCGTGGACGACGACCTGGTTGATCGACGTGCACAGCACGGCGGGAAACGCCGGGACACCCCCCGGCCGGTAGCCCGCGTACGCCGACGTGGCCCCGCGCCGGGCCAGCTCGCGCTCCGCGACCCTGTCGAGCTCGGCGGTCGTGGCGCCGGGAACACACGCTGCCTCGACGGCATCGAGCACGGCGCGCACGACATCGCCCGCGCCGCGCATCTTCGCGAGCTCCAGAGAATTCTTGATGACGATGCCCATGGGAACGAGCGTGACCCAGCACGCACCCGCCGACAAGCCCTTGGCTCCCTCGGGCGGCTGTGGTTGATTTCCGCCATGGAGTTCCAGCCCACCGAGGAGCAGATGCTCGTTCAGCGCACCGCTCGCGACGCCGCCGATCGCGTGCTCGCGCCGAAGGCCGCCGCGCGTGACGTATCGGGCGAGTTCCCGACGGCGGAGCTGCGCGAGCTCGGCAAGCTCGGCCTCCTCGGCGTTGCGGTGCCCGAGGAGCTCGGTGGTGGCGGCATGGGCGCGGTCGCGTATTCGCTCGCGATGATGGAGCTCGCGCGCGGGGACGCTTCGGTCGCGGTCGCCGTCTCGGTCACCAACATGGTCGCCGAGCTGATCGCGAACAACGGGAGCCCGGCGCTCGCGCAGGCGTGGGTGCCGCGCATCGTCTCGGGTGAGCTGGTGGCCGGCGCGTTCGCGCTCAGCGAGCCCGAGGCCGGTAGCGATCCAGCCGCAATGCGCACGACCGCGGTGAAGACATCGACGGGCTGGCGCCTCGACGGCACCAAGCAGTGGATCACGAGCGGCGATCACGCCGGCGCGCTGGTCGTGTGGGCGATCACGGATCCGAGTGCGGGCCACAAGGGCATCACCGCGTTCGTGGTCCCCGGCGATGCCAAGGGGCTAAAGGTGGCGCGCCTCGAGGAGAAGATGGGCCTGCACGGCAGCTCGACGGCGCAGCTCGTGCTCGAAGGAGTCGAGGTCGCCGACGAGGCGGTCCTCGCCGGCGTGGGTAAGGGCTTCGCACTCGCGATGATGGCGCTCGATGGGGGCCGCATCGGCATCTCGTCGCAGGCGATCGGCATCGCGCGCCTCGCGCTCGACGCCGCAATTCGCTATGCGGGCGAGCGTCAGACGTTCGGGCAGCCGATCATCAAGCACCAGGCGATCGGCAACATGCTCGCCGATGCAGCGACCTGGCTCGATGCCGCAACGCTGATGACGCTACGCGCCGCCCATGCGAAGGAGACCAAGCAGCCGTTTTCGCAGCTCGCGGCGATGGCCAAGCTATTCTCGACGGAGCACGCGTGGAAGATCTGTGACATCGCGCTGCAGGTGCACGGGGGCTACGGCTACGTCCGCGACTTCCCCGTGGAGCGTGCGTTGCGCGACGTACGAGTGACCCGGATCTACGAGGGCACCAGCGAGATCCAGCGCATCGTGATTGCCCGGAATCTTTTGCGCTAAAACCCAGGGCATGGCCCGCATGCTCCGCATCCTCGTCGCCAACGCGGGCCCGGTGGTCGCGCGCCGGCTCGCCGATGCGGGGCACGAGGTCGTCTATGCCGGGCAGGCGCAATCGCCCGAGATGATCGCGGTGGCGGCCGTGCAAGAAGCGGTGGATGGGGTGGCGCTCTCCGACGTCCCGCCGGCGCTACTCGCCGAGGTGCGCGCTGCGCTCGCGACGCGCGGCGCCGCCGACATCGTCGTCGAGGTGTTCGCGCCCGCCGTCAGCGCGCACGAAGTCACGGCATGGGTCGGTTCCTTGTTTCAGCCAGGAGGGGTGTGATGCGCCTCGTTCTGCCCGTTCGCCTCGCCTCCGTGCTCGCGCTTGCTGCGTGTGGCAGCTCCACACCCGCGCCGACCGGGACTCTACCGGTGGTCACCACACCCCCGGTCGACGCACCCGAGGCCTCCGAGGAAGAGCGGCTCGCCGCGATCCAGAAGGCGATGAACGAGCTCGACGAGGCCGCACAGACCTGCTGGGCTGCGGTGGCAACCGAACGCTTCGATATCGAAGGTGACATCGCCGTGTTCGTCGATATCGGGCAGGGTACGGCGGACGCATCGATCGCGACCGACACGACCAGGAGCGACAAGCTCGGCGCGTGCCTCGTGGCGCTGCTGAGCAACTACCGGTGGGCGCCGCCGCTCTACGGACAGGCGATCCAGCTGCCGTTCAAGTTCCGCGCGCCCACCGACGGGCAGAACGTGATCGATCGGCGCCTCGTCCCCGCGAACGGGCAGGGTAAGGTTTCGGTCGCGGTGCTGCTCGACGACGCCAACTCGGGCAACGACGCTGCCTCGATGTTCGAGCTCGCGATCCAGAACGGCGGCACCACCGACATGCGCATCGCTGACCGCACCGAGCTCTGGTACCTGCTCGCGCCGGCGCGGATGAAGTCTCCCGGTGGTCGGTTCACGGACCTCGCCGCGGGTGACATGTTCTACGTGCCCAAGGGGGCAGGGCGCGAGTTGCTCGCGACATCCGGCGACGTACATGCGGTCGTCGTCGTCGTGCCCGGTGGCAAGGAAGGGTCCGCGCGCGCGGGGGCACTACCCACGCCCCTCGATCAACGCGGCAGCGCGCCGGGACCGAAGCCGTTGCCGGCGTCGGCCGCGAAGACCTACGGCCCGGCGACGATCTATGCCGAGCCCGCCACGATCACCGACAAGGCGCTGGCAGCCTCGGTGCTGACGCTGCCCAAGGGCGCGAGCGTCGCGGAGCACGTCCACGCGAACGAGACCGAGATGCTATACATCATCGAGGGCGCGGGGACGATGACGGTGAACGGCGTGCAGCTCGCGGTGACGCCGACGAGCGTCGTCCAGGTACCGCCCAACACCAAGCACACGTTCACAGCGTCGGCCTACGTGCGCGCGGTCCAGATCTACACGCCCGCAGGCCCAGAGCAGCGGTTCAAGGCGGTCAAGCCGTGACCGATATCTCGCCGATCCTCGCCGGTGACATCCGCGCGGCGGCGCGGCTCATGCGTGACCTCGACGACCGCCGCCCGGAGGCGCTCGCGCAGCTGCGGCTGCTGTATCCGCACACCGGCAAGGCGTACCTCGTCGGCATCACCGGCAATCCAGGCGCGGGCAAGTCGACCGTCGTCGATGCGATGATCGCGCATTACCGCGCGCGCGGGGAGAAGGTCGGCGTGGTGTGCGTCGATCCGACCTCGCCGTTCACGGGCGGTGCGATCCTCGGCGACCGCATCCGCATGCAGCGCCACGCGCTCGATCCGGGGGTGTTCATCCGCAGCCTCGCGACGCGCGGCTACCTCGGTGGCCTCTCGCGCTCGACCTTCGATGTCGCGCACGTGCTGGACGCGATGGGCTACACGCGGATCCTGATCGAGACCGTCGGCGTCGGTCAGGACGAGGTCGATGTGATGAAGGCGGCACACACCACCGTCGTCGTCTCGGTGCCCGGGCTCGGCGACGACATCCAGGCGATCAAGAGTGGCTTGCTCGAGAACGCCGATGTACTCGTCGTCAACAAGGCCGACCGCGAGGGGGCCGATCGCACCGAGCGCGATCTGGCGCACATGCTCGGTCTGCGTGCGACGGGCGAGCGGACGGATGTCCAGATCCTGCGCACGGTCGCGACCAAAGGTACCGCCGACGGCTCCGGCATCGCCGACCTGGGCGCGGCGATCGAGGCGCATCGCACGCGTGTGTGGACAGGGGAGAAGGCGCACGCGCGCGCCCTGGCGCGTGCACAGGCACATCTGGCCGAGCTCGTGCGCGCACTACTCGCAGACCGCGCGGCGCGTGCGCTGGCGGCGAGCGGGGGCCTCGCGGAGGTCGCAGAATCTTTGGTCTCGCGCGACCGCGATCCGTGGACGGTGGCCGAGCAGCTCGCGGGCGCCTGAGGCACTTACCGAGTGGGGGGACGCACGCTGCTGCCGGTGTAGTCGGAATCACGCGCGCTGCCTGGAGTTAGGTCCTGCGCGGACCCGGTGTTAGGATGGGTGCACCTCGTCTACGTGAGAGGTACCTATGACTAACTTCAACCTACGTTCGCTTCTGTTCACCGGCCTCGCCGTTGGTGTATCGGGCTGCGGCCTCATCGACTCGGACGTCACGAACTTCGATCTGACGCTGCCCGCGAAGAGCTTCACCATCGACGCGATGAACTGGCAGGTCGATCAGTCCGCCGCCACGGCGATGCTATCCACGAGCTGCGGCTCGATGCCTGCGGCGTGCATGACGGCGGCGGCGTCCGCGTGTCGGACCGACTGCACGGGCACGTGTAGCTCGGAGACCAGCACGTGCGAGCTCCACCTCGACGTCAGCTTGTTCCAGCCGATCGATCTCGTGACGGAGAAGCCGGAGCTCAAGTCGATCAACGACGAGCCCGTCATCAAGGTCGAGATCGACAGCGTGAACTACGAGGTCGAGAGCAACACGCTCAACGTCGCGACGCCGGAGATGACGGTCTACGTCGCGCCGATGTCTGCGATGAGTCCGAAGGACCCGCAGGCCAAGGCAATCGGCGTGATTCCGGCGACGCCTGCGGGGATGACGACGTCTGTACCCCAGATGCTCCAGTTTACGCCGACGGGACGCGCCGAGCTGATCGCGATGATGAACAACTACAAGACGCCGTTCAATATCATCGTTGGCTCGTCGTTGACGGTGTCGTCGAGCTCGATGGTACCGAACGGCAAGCTCGAAGCCGTCGTGTACATCAAGGCCCACGCAGGCTTGTAGTAGGTCCGCGCGCATGTCCGACTCGCACGACGAGCGCATCAGAGGTCTCGAGCAAGCATTACTGCTGCGAGTGAAAGAGGCCCGTGAGCTCCGCGCCCTCGCGGAGGGGTTGTCGCGCGAGCTCGCTCACGAGCGTGGCAAACATCAGTCCCGGCTGTTCGGCTCCGAGTTCGCCACCTCGTTGCTCGCGCAGCACGGTAATCTCGAGCGCGCGGCGCCCCAGATGCTCGAAGCAATCGGCCTCGAGCTCGAGTTCCATGTCGTGCGCCTGCTGGTGCTCGATGCGGCGACCCAGACCATGCAGTGTCGGTTCCAGTGGCAGGCAGGGGCCGCACCCTCGCTCCCCACGTCGTATGCGCGCGGCGTCGGCGTGCCGGGCGAGGCGTGGATGGACGCCACCCCTCACTGGGTGCCCGACCTCGCGGCGGCGCCGAGCTTCACGGGCCAGCGGCAGGCGTGCGACGCCGGCCTCATCGCCACCTGTGCGTTCCCGATCGTCGTCGACGGTGAGGTCCATGCGATCATCGATCTGTGGACGAATCACCTTCGCAAGCTCGACGAGAACCTGCTCCTGACGCTCGGCGGGTTCGGCGCGCAGCTCGGCAAGGCGATCGAGCACATGAACAGGCAGGAGCAGGCGCGCTTCAACGAGCTCCAGATCGCGCGTCACATCCAGACCGCCATCCTGCCGCGGGACCTTTCGGTCGAAGGCCTCGAGGTCTCCGCGATGATGGTGCCGGCGACGGAGGTCGGGGGCGACTACTACGACGTGTTGCCGTTCGATGGCGGTGCGTGGTTTGGCATCGGCGACGTGACCGGCCATGGCGTCGGCGCTGGCATGATCATGCTGATGGTGCAGAGCGCGGTCGCCGCGCTGATCCAGGACCCGACGACGCAGTCGCCTCGCAACGTAACGCTCCAGCTCAATCGGTTCTTGCACGACAACATCCGGCATCGGCTGCGCGAGAAGGATCACGTGACCTTCTCGCTCCTGCGGTACACGCGCGATGGTGTGGTGCGGTTCGCCGGCGCACACGAGGATATCGTGATCTGGCGCGCCGATCGCCGACGCTGTGAGGCCGTGCGCACCGAGGGCACGTGGTTGGGTGCGGTGCCTTCGATCGACGACGTGACGCGCGAGCAGCAGATCACCCTGTCGCCGGGCGATATCCTCGTGCTCTACACGGATGGCTTGATCGAAGGCCGCGATGCCACGCGCGAGCTGTTCGGGCTGCACCGGCTGATCGCCGCCGTCGAGCAGCTCGCGAGTCCGACACGAACCGTGGCCGCGCTTTGCGATGCCGTGCTCGGTCAGGCACTCCGCTGGTGTGCGAGTCAGGAAGACGACATCTCGCTAGTCATGGCGCGCTACCACGGCGATCAGGGCGACGAATCAGACTTCGAGCTCCTGGCCGACCACACGTTGATTCATACCGACGACCTGTAAAAAGCGACGTGGTCTGTGTCGTCGACGATGTGCGTGTCCGCGCGCCCACACGCGCGCACAAGTTGGCGCCGCGGGCCGATGCGCGTCGTGGCACGGCCGATGCTGTGGAGTCTCCTCGTCTGCGGGGTTCCCCGCGTCAGAGAGGTCCGTGTCATGAAGTCACTAGTTCGTGCTGTCCTGTCGTCGCTCCTCGTCGTTCCCGTCGTCGCGTGTGGTGGTGACGAGGCGCCGCCGGCGCCTGTGGTCTCGATGCCGGTAGGGTCCGGTGGGGTGCCCGACATGATGATGCCGCTGCCAGAAGTCACCAAGCCGAGCGAGCCAGTGCGCGAGGTGCCGGTGAAGATCGAAAACGTCGACGCCGCGATCGCCATTCCCACCAGGTTCGCGGAGGCGCTGGAGCTCGGCAAGCAGCTCGCCGCGAAGGGCGATCCGAAGGCCAAGGAGGTGCTCGAGACCGCGGCGAAGCTCGACAAGAAGTCTGCACTGCCGTACGTGGAGCTCGCGCGGATGTACATCGCCAGGAACGAGCGCGCGAATGCGCTGAAGGCGGCGAACAAAGCCGTCAAGCTCGCGCCGGAGTCGAGCCAGGCCTACAACACGCTCGGTCGCGCGGAGCTCCTGCGCTTCAACTACGACAACGCCATCGTTGCGTTCCGGCAGGCCACCGAGCTCGACGCGGACAACGTGTGGGCGTGGAATAACCTCGGCTTCGCGTACCTGCAGCTCGAGAAGTACCAGGAGGCTGTCGATGCGCTCGCCGAGGCGACCAGCCGCAAGGGCACCACGGGCTACATGTGGAATAACCTCGGGACGGCGTACGAGCATCTCGACCAGCTCGACGAGGCGCGCGATGCGTTCGAGAACGGCGGCAAGCTCGGTTCGCTCGAAGCGAAGGCGAGCCGCAAGCGCCTCGAGGGTGTCGATACCATTGTCGTGATGAAGGAGGCGCCGGCACCGGTGGAGACGACCTACGAGACGCGCGAGGAGATGCCCGCGGTCGAGGCCGTCGTCGAGGACGCGCCGGCCGATGCTGAAGCCCACGAACAAGCCCACGAGCCCGATGTCGACGCGCCGAAGGTCGAGGAACCCAAGGTCGAAGCGCTCGAGCTCGATGAACCGAAGGGCGAGACGCCTGCGGGCGATCCGATCTGATCAGGGGCCGTGCGCGTCGGGGCAGCCCTTCTTGCCGAGCGCGATGATCTTCGCGTCGTGCTCAGCGAACATCTTCGCCCGCGCCTCGGGCGTGCCCGCGAGGTGACGCTTGCCGAACGCGCGCAGCTGGGCGTCGCCCATCACGATCTCGAACTCGAATATCAGCTCGTCGAAATCGCTCGACGCATCGTTAGCCGCGACGAGTGGAACCGCACAGCGCACGCGCTGGGTCGGCAGCTGCGAGCAGTAGACACTCTTGCCCATGCCCTCGGCGGCCAGCGCCACGAGCTCCTTGGGCGCGGGACCACAGCTCGCGCGCTCGACGGCCGGCGTCGCCGTGAAGTCGACAAACACGAGGGCGGACGTCGGATCGATGGACGTCGCGAAGTCGTACGAGCCGTCGAGCATCGCCTTGGTCGCAGTCTCGGCCGCCGGGATGCCTTTGGCCTCCTGATCCTTCGCGGCCTCCTTGCCGGCCTCGGCGACCAGCTTTTCCTTCTCCAGCTCGTCGTCCGTTTTGCGCTCCATCTTCGCGCGCTCGCTGTCGGTGAGGGGCGGCGCGGCGGGCGCGTGCTTCGCCGCGGTCTCCTCAGCCTTTGCGGGCGCGGCGGGCGCCTCGTTCTTCTTCGACTTGCATCCAACGACAACCAAAGAACCCAGAAGCAGCAGGGAGATGTTTCGCATGGGCGGGACGTTCATACGGCCTCGACCCGGCGCGTCCCGGTACGATCCGCCAGCATCTCGGCCCACGCCGAACGCAGCGAGATCGCTGCGGCAAGGCGCTCGCTGGCAACTCCAGTTGCCGGCTACCTGCACACAACGGTCCCCGTCCCAGCACGTCGAGGTGACCGAATCTATTGGACCTCGGCCCGGCCCTGCCCTTGCTGTAGGTCGGCCCATGCTCCGCAGCCGACTGCTGGTCTCGCTACTCGTGCTCACCGCCGGGGCTTGTTCCGTGGACGATGACGCGTACACGCCGAGCGCACCGCCGGAGGAGTCGGACTCGTGGGAGGGCGGCAAGGAAGACGCCCCGTCGCCCGGTCCCGAGGTCCCCGCGGCCGAGCAGTCGGCGGACATCGGCCAGTTCTTCATGGTCGACCACTACGGCGTCACGCCCGAGGGCTACGCGGACATCCGCAACAAGATCAAGACCAAGAACCTCGGCGCCATCATCCTGTGGAACCCGACCAACGCGTCGGGCGAGACGCTACGCACGATGATCCGCGGCTACTCGCAGATGGCCGCCGATGCGGGCCGGGACGAGCTGTTCTTCGCGTCTGACCAGGAAGAGAAGAGCACGCAGCGGTTCTCCGCCGCCCACGGCTTCACCGGCCTGTTCGGTGGCAACGTGCTCGGCGACTCCTCCAACGTGGAGCGCGTCTGCGAGCTCCACGCGCGCATCACCGCACGCGAGATGGCCTCGGCCGGCATGAACATGTCGCTCGGCACTGTCTCCGACCTCTACACGCGCGACTCGGGTACGCGCGGCATGTTCCGCCAGCGCGCGATCGACTCCGATCCGAACGTCATCGGACCGTGCATCACCGCGATGTCGCGTGCGTATCGCGAGGAAGGCCATGTCGTCTTCATCACGAAGCACTTCCCCGGCCTCGGCAACGCGAGCGGCAACACCGACGTCGATGCGTCCGTGCACACGCGCTCGACGACCAAGATCGCGATGGAGCGCGAGCTCGCGCCGTATCGCGCTGTGAGCCAGGCGGTCACCGCCGCGAACGGGTGGAACTACTTCGGCGCGATGATCAGCCACGCGAGCTACCCGATCCTCGACGGCAGCAATAGCCCGGGCACCCTCTCGAGCACGATCCTGACCACGTTCCTCCGTGGCTCGGCGAGCGAGCAGCTCGCGCTGGGCGGCAAGGACGGCAGCGGCGCATCTCCGACATTCGCCGGAATGGGCTTCCGCGGCCTGGCCATCTCCGACGCGTTCTGGACCTGGGGCGCCACCCGCGGCCTCACCGCGATCCAGCGCCAGCGCCTGATGGCGCGCGCGTTCCTCGCCGGCAACGACATCCTGATGATCGCGAAGAGCGACTTCTCCGGCGCCTGGGGCTACTTCCAGCTGGTGTACGCCGACCGCATGCCCGAGGCCGAGAAGCAGGCGCTTGCTGAGGCGACCGGCATGAGGTGGGACGCGCTCCGAGCGAAGTTCCGTGCGCGCATCGAGGAGTCGGCCGCCCGCATTCGCAGCGCCAAGGCCGCCGTCGGTCGCTCGACGACCTTCACCGGGACGGGGCCCGCGCGCAACGCGTCCTCGGAGCTCACGGCCGAGTACCGCGCGCTCGGTGGCTGAGCGAAACGCGACACCCAGTTCGCCGTTCTGGGTTGGGAGCAGGGACCACGGATACGAGAAGGACGCTACCATCGACGCATGGTCAAGACCGCCGCCACCATCGCGTTCATCGCAGCCAGTGCAGGCGCTGCGGTGTACTTCGCGCAGCGCGAGACGATCGCGCGCGGCGATGTGATCGAAGCCGACCTGATGAAGCTGCTCGAGAGCAGGGGAATCACCAAGGTCGACTGCGACGACCGGATTCCGATCGGCCGCAGCGGCGCCTCGTTCCATTGCCGCGTCGAGCAGCTCGGAGGCGGTAGCCGCATCCGGTTCAGGATGGACCGCGAGGGCAGGATCTCCGCCGATTGACCATGATATACGAGGCTTCGGTATGCCGAATTACTCGAAGTTGCACGACCTCATCAGCCACCGCGTTACCATCGAGTACGACACCGGCGCCCGCATCACCGGCTACCTCGCGTCCTGCCAGCCGTCGTCGGGGCCCGTCGAGTTCGCGGTGCTGTCGGAGGCCAAGCTGATCGACTCGCGCGGCCGCGTGGTGCGCGAAGCCGGCGAGCTCACGTTCTGCCCGAACCTCGTCACGTCGATCGCGATCGACGAGGGGCCGCGCGGTCGCGACGTTCGCGGTTAGGCGCCTCAGGCGACGCCGAGCGTCCCACCGAACCGCGCCACGAGCACGTCATCGTGGTCGTCGGCCACGGTGGTGATTCGCTTGATCGCATCGAGCACTTCACTACGGTCGAGATCGAGCGTCGAGCGCTCGGTGACCAGCAGCACGTGGTCGCCTTCGATGCCGAACGCCGCCCCGGCGAGCGAGGCATTGAGCTCCAGCAGGTGCTGGTAGAGCGCCGGACGATCGACCCTGGTGTCGACCGTCATCACCGTCGCGCACACGCGCAGGTGGGTGAACTCTGCGCGGTTGATGATCGTGACCTTGGTGATCGCGGAGCCCTTCGGGATCCGCCATGCATGCACGGCCGTGCGCTCATCGACGCGGCAGCCGGGAGGAGGGTGGCCTAGCTCGCCCAGTACTTCTTCGACGAGCGCGATGGTCGACGCCAGGTTGGTTTCCCGCTGGTTGGCGAACAGTGCGCTAGACACGGCCGAAGCCTATCTCGGAACGCGCTATCGTTGGGTGCATGAGCGACGATGTCGACGCGCCCGAACCGGCTCCCGCGCCGGCTCCGGAGCCCGGCGCGCTACCACCTGTCGCTACGCCTCCGCGCCGGTTCGTGCGCCTCGCGGTGCTCGGCACGTTGCTCGTCGTGTCCCTCGTCGGCGCGCTGTGGTTCCAGCAGCACCGGCGCGCGCAGCAGCCGACCGCCGAGCCCGGGGGGAGCGGCACCGGCGGTGCTGCCCTGCGGGCGCCGGAAGGCCCGGCGCTTCCAGCGGATCCCGGTGGCGTGCGCCTGATGGGCTTCGTCGTCGACGGGCTCGGCGCGCCGGTGCCTGGCGTCGAGGTCAGCGCCGAACGCGAGCAGGGTGCGGCCGATCGCGCGCTCGCACCGGAGGCACCCGGCGCGGGCAGTGGCGCAGGGAGCGCC
Organism: Kofleriaceae bacterium; assembly: GCA_033763475.1. Taxonomy (GTDB): domain Bacteria; phylum Myxococcota_A; class Polyangia; order Haliangiales; family Haliangiaceae; genus JABFXX01. Next base: position 26,987 of record JANRKM010000209.1, on the reverse strand, counting down.
GCGGCGCCGCCGGCGAAGGTTCCGGTCTTGTGGGGCGACAGCATGCCGAGCGCGGCGGCGAAGACGCAGGGCATCGCGGTGAGCCAGCCGACCGGTGCCGATGGGCGCTTCCTCGTCGAGGGCCTCGTGCCCGGCCGCTATCGGGTGCGCGTCACCGGCAAGGATCTGTTACCCGCCGAGGTGCGCTTCGTGCCGGTTCCCTCGGATGCGACGCGGATCGTCGTCGCGCGGCAGGTCTCGATCGAGGGCACGGTCACCGATGGCGGCAAGCCGGCGCCAAACGTCAACGTCGGTCTGCGCGGCGATGCGATCGGTGGTGCGATCGAGATGAAGACCGACGCGAACGGTGCGTTCAAGTTCGAGCAGCTGCCCGAGGGTCGCTACCAGCTGTTCGCGTGGCAGGGCTCCCTCGCAGCCCGCACCACGCGCGTGCAGCGCCTCGGCATCGGACCCTTCACGCCCGTCGAGCTCCGACTCGAGGCGGGGGCGATCGTGGTCGGGCGCGTCATCGATCGCGAGGAAGGTACGGGCATCCCCGCCGCGATCGAGCTGCGGCCTGTCGGCGATGATCAGGCGCCGCGGTATGCGCGCAGCGGCGAGGACGGGGTGTTCCGCATCGAGGGTGTGCCGAACGGGCGCTGGATCGCCGATGCATTTGCACCCGCGTACGTGTCCGGTGGCGCCATCGAGCTCGAAGCAGGCCGCGGCGTCCCCGAGCTCGTGATGGCGCGGGGCGCGACCATCGAAGGCCGCGTCCTCGACGGTGCCGGTAACCCGGTTGCGGGCGCGTACGTGCGCGCGCTCGGCACGGGGCCGCAGCCAGTCGAGACCAGCGACCTCGTCGATCAGGACATGTTGCGCCGCTTCAGTGGGCGCATGGCCGCACCGACCGCACCCAGCACGGCCGCGCTCGGCAGCGACCCGGAGCTCATCCAGCGCGGGGAGCTCGGGATCATGGTCGGCCCGATTCCGCCGATCCCACCGCCTGGCGCACAGGTCGCGCGCACGGCGGTCGCCGATCCCGCGTTTGCCGTCCTCTCGAGCGAGCCGCCGCCGCTGCCCGTCGATCCGGCGCTCACGTCGATCTGGAAGACCGGCGCCGACGGGAGGTTTCGCATCCGCGGCATTCCGAAGAGCAAGGTCGCGGCGCTCGCCGGCGCGCCGGGCTTCGCCGAGGGCCGCTCGAAGACGGTCACGGTCGATCTCGGCCAGGTCCTCACCGACGTCGACGTCGTCCTCAGCCCGGGCACGATGATCGTCGGGTACGTCAAGGATCAGCGCGGTGCCCCCGTCGCGGGCGCCCAGATCACCGCGCAGCCCGAAGCCGGTGCCCAGCTCGACGCCTTCACCGACGGCGACGGCAGCTACAAGCTGGGCCCCGTCACGGGCAAGCTCGCGCTGGTCGTTAGCGCCTATGGGCACGGCGGCAGCAAGCGCACCGTCGACCTCCCACTCGCCAAGGGCCCCAGTGCCGACGAGCACCGCGAAGACTTCGTGCTCGTTGTCGCCGACGCCTCGCTCGCGGGTACCCTCGACGACACCAACGGCACCGCCGTCGCAGGCGCCACCATCGAGGTCATCGGCGAAGGGGGGGAGGGGCGCCACGCCATCGTCGCGCCCGACGGCACGTTCGCCATCGAGCTGCTCCCCGCCGGCCCCGTCCGCGTGATCGTGCGCCACCCCGACTATCCGACCACCGAGCTCGACGCCATCGCCTCCAGCGGCTCCACCCGCACGCCCGTCCGCCTGCGCCTTCCCCTTGGTGGCGCCGTCGAAGGCGTGGTTCTCGACAGCCATAGCGGCAACCCCATCGCGGGCCTCACGCTCTCCGCGACGGGGCCGCTCGCGGCACGTGCCGATGTCAGCACCGATGGACGCGGCATGTGGAAGCTTGGCCCCCTGCGCCCCGGGCGCTGGAAGATCGCCATCAAGGTCCCGGGGTACCTACCGCTCGAGCGCGACGTCGACGTCACCGCCGCCCGCACACCAGGCGCGACCACCCTCCGCGACCTCCGCCTCGAGCTCGTGCGCGGTGCGCTCGTCGGCGGCACCGTGCGCGACGCCCGCGGCCAGCGCATCGCCGGCGCCCTCGTCGTCATCCGCCTCGCCAACGGCGCACCGCTCGCCATCGAGGGGCGCACCGACTCGGCGGGCGAGTTCCGCATACGCGATGCGCCCACGGGCGACATCGAGATCGAGGCCACCAAGAACGATCGCTCGGGCTCGACGCGCGCGTTGGTGCGGCCGGGCGATGAAGTGCTGGGCCTATCGATCAATCTGCCGTAGCGGCCGCTCGTGTCGACGGGCGCGGCGCCTAGCGGCGGCGCATGCGATCGACGTTGATGATCACCGTCGCAGCGTCGTGCAGATCGTCGTCGTAGTTCGGCCGCGTCGCCGAGCGTGGCGGCGCGGGCGGCGGCGCCGTCTTGCCGCGCGTGCGCGGTGGGGCGGGTGGCGGCGATGGCGGCGCCTTCGCCTGCTGCGCGCTGCGCCCGCGGCCATCGAGGATCACGGTGTGCTGGGCGTGGATGTCGTCGCCCTTGGGCAGCGTGGTGAAGTTGGAGTCACTGCCGAACGGGTTCGAGTCGTTGCCGAACGGGTTGACGCTGCTAAGGTCGAGGCCGGCGGTGGACCCTGGGGAGGCGGCCGCCGCGGCGATGCTGACCGACGTGGGCTTGGGCTGGAAGGGAACCTCGGGCGGCTCGTAGTCCGCGTCGCGCGTCATCAGGCTCTCGCCGACGTCGTCGCTGACGTCGGCTGCCATCACGTACTCCTCGAGCATGCGCAGCTCGCGCTCGATCTCGGTGGAGAACATCTTGCGGATGAACCGGCCCAGGTGGCTCCGCGAGTAGGTGGGCATGTGCTTGCGCAGGAACGCGCGCAGGTCGGTCTCGGCCTCGGCGGCGGTCTGGTAGCGGTTCGCGCGGCTCCGCGTGAGGCAGCGGTCGGTGATCTGCTCGAGCTCGGGCGGGCAGTCGGGCATCACCTCGGTGACCGGCCGGTACTTTGCGTCGCGGACCTTGATCAGTAGGTCCATCTCGTTCGTCGCCGTGAACGGAGGAATGCGCGTCAGCATCTCGTACAGGCACGAGCCGAGCGAGAACACGTCGCTGCGATGGTCGAGCTTGCGCCCAAGCGCCTGCTCGGGGCTCATGTACTTGACCTTGCCCTTGATGACGCCGGTCTTGGTGTGGACGCGCGACAGCGTAGCCTTCGCGATGCCGAAGTCGCAGAGCTTCACCTCACCCGCGTAGCTGCAGATGATGTTCGACGGCGAGACGTCGCGATGGATGATGCGCAGCGGGCGGCCGCGGCCATCGACGGCAGAGTGCGCAGCATGGAGCGCGGCGCTGACCTCGGCCCCGATATACGCGGCATGCTCGGCGGGGATCGGCTTCTTCTTGGTGCGGCAGCGCTCGAGGACGGTGCGCATGTCCTTGCCGTCGACATGCTCCATCGCGATGAAGTACTCGCCATGCGCGCGCGCGAACTCGTAGACGCGCGCGATGTTCGCGTGGCGCAGCACGCTGGCGATCTTGGCTTCGTCGACGAGCATCTGGATGAAGTCGTCGTCCTCGGCCAGGTGCGCGAGCACGCGCTTGACCGCGACGAGGTGCGGTGTGCCGTGCGCGTCGAACGTCTTGGCTCGGTAGATCTCCGCCATTCCGCCGAACGCAATGCGATCGAGCAGGTGGTAGCGACCGAGCTGTTGAGCCCTTCTCACCTGGCTTCGAGCGTACCCCGCGCGATCGCGATCGAACCAGGGGGACAATGTCCTACCAGCGTGCGATTTATCGGGGATCCGCTACGATAGGGCCATGCGCTTCGTGGTCGCCCTTGCCTCGGTTCTGTCCCTCGCCGCCTGTGCGGCTTGCTCGAAGACCCCGCCGAAAGAGAACGGCGCGACGACACAGCCCAAGCAGGAGGAGCGCATTCAGGGGATCCCGGGCGCCAAGGCGCCCGACGGCGTAGCGCCCAACTTCGGCGGGGCCCCCGAGGGTGCAGGCACCAAGGGCGGCACGATCGGCGGCATGGGCGCCACGCTGAGCCCCGACGAGGGCAAGCTCTCGGTCGAGAACCCGGGGGAGGCCAAGGCCGGCTCTGAAGTCACGGCGAAGATCGTGGTGACCCCGACCACGGCCTACAAGGTGAACACCGAGTTCCCGACCAAGCTCGAGATCAAGACCCCCGAAGGCGTGACCGTTGCCAAGGCCGAGCAGAAGGCCGGCGGCCCCGACAAGGCCAAGGGAGATGCCGAAGCGTTCGGGGAGCGGGAGCTGGCGTTCACCGTCAAGCTCACGCCCGCGCAGGCCGGTAACTTCACGGTCAACGGCACCCTGAAGTTCGCCGTCTGCGACAAGGACACCTGCCTCCCCAAGAAAGAGGCCGTCACGATCGCGTTCGCCGCCAAGTAGGCCACGCGCCGGGTGGATGATACGGTCCGAGCGATGGCGGAAACGGAACCGGCTCCCGCTCCCTCGGTGAATGATCTGCTAGCCGCCCTGGGCGAGGCCGTGCGCGATGACTTCACGCGCAACCGGCGCGTGCTGTCCTTCGCGGAGTACCTGAACCTGGTCGTCGCGGAGCCCACGCGCCAGCTGCGCTCGTCGACCCAGTACATCGTCGACTGCTTCGACCACTACGGCAGCTCGACCATCACGTACCCCTGGGGTGAGGTTCGCCACTTCCACCTGTTCGACGCGCCGTGGGCCAAGGGCGAGGACCGCCTGTTCGGCCAGGAGCACGTGCAGAACGCCGTGTACCGCACGCTGCGTTCGTTCGTGCAGGATGGCCGCCCCAACAAGCTCATCCTTCTCCACGGCCCCAACGGCTCGGCGAAGTCAACGTTCATCCGCTGCCTCGGCCGTGGGCTCGAGAACTACTCCACGCTCGAGGAGGGAGCGCTGTACCGGTTCTCGTGGATTTTCCCGGCGCAGCGGCACACGCGCGGCGGCATCGGCTTTGGTGGCGTGGCCGGCGCGGCTAACCCGGAGACTGCCGAGAGCTTCGCGTACCTGCCCGACGACATGATCGACGCGCGCCTCGGCGACGAGCTGCGTGATCACCCGCTGCTCCTCGTACCGATCGAGGAGCGGGAGAAGCTGATCGATCGCCTGGTCGGCAACAACACCAAGTTCCAGGTCAGCGACTATCTCCGCCAGGGCACGCTATCGCCGAGGAACCGCGCCATCTACGACGCGCTGCTCGCGAGCTATCACGGCGACTATCTCCAGGTGCTCCGCCACGTGCGCGTCGAGCGGTTCGAGATCTCGCACCGCTATCGAGCGGGCTGGGTGACCGTCGAGCCACAGCTGTCCGTCGACGCCACCGAGCGCCAGGTCACCGCGGATCGCTCGCTGAGCGCGTTGCCGCCGTCGCTGCAGTCGGTGTCGCTGTTCGAGTACGGCGGCGAGCTCGTCGGCGCAAATCGCGGCATCATCGAGTTCGACGACCTGCTCAAGCGGCCACTCGAGCATTACAAATACCTGCTCACCACCGTCGAGCGCGCGGCGCTGTCGATGCAGAGCGCGACCCTATTCCTCGACGTCGCGTTCATCGGCAGCTGCAACGATATCCACCTCGCGGCGTTCCGCGAAATTCCCGACTTTCAGAGCTTCAAGGGCCGCATCGAGCTGGTCCGCGTGCCGTTCATCCTCGATACGCGGCACGAGGAGGCGCTGTATCGCGAGCGCCTGCGCGAGGCCGCGGGCCGTCGCCATGTCGCCCCGCACACCGCGTACGTCGCAGCGCTGTGGGCCGTGCTGTCGCGCATGCGCAAGCCGCAGATCGAGCGGTTTCCGTCGACGCTCGCCGAGGTCATCGGCAAGCTGTCACCGCTCGACAAGGCCGAGCTGTACGCCTTCGGCAAGGTGCCCGACGACCTTCCACCGGATCGTGCGCGCGAGCTCGCGTCGCACATCAAGGAGCTATGGCACGAGTCGGACACGTATCCGATCTACGAGGGTAGGGTGGGGGCCTCGCCACGCGAGATGCAGACCGTGCTGCTGGCCGCCGCCGGGGCGACCCGCTACGACTACGTATCGCCGCTCGTGGTCCTCGATGAGATCAACGAGCTGTGCAAGCAGGCGAGCCTCTACGAGTTCCTCCGCCAGGACGTCCAGCCCGGCGGCTACCACGACCACAAGAAGCTGGTCGAGGTGGTGCGCGCGCGCCTGTTCGACCGCATCGACGACGAGGTGCGTGTGGCGGTCGGGCTCATCGAGGAGTCGGAGTATGGCCGTGTGTTCGAGCGCTACGTCACGCACGTGATGCACGCCATCAAGAAGGAAAAGGTCCGCAACCCGTCGACGGGGCGGATGGAAGATCCCGACGAGGGGATGATGAAGGAGGTCGAGCGCACCCTCGAGATCACCGGGCGCGCGGACGACTTCCGCCAGAGCCTGATCGCCAAGATCGGCGCCTGGTCGCTCGACCACCGCGGCCAAAAGCCCGTGATGTCGGAGATCTTCGCCGACCTGCTGCGCAAGCTGCGTGACGCCTACTTCGATCGGCACAAGAAGACGATCGGCAAGGGTGTGAACGAGCTTGTGATGTCACTGTCGGGCAACGAGGCCAGCCTGTCGGCCGAGGCGAAGGCGCGGGCGGTGACCGCGCTCGACACGTTGACCCGCCAGTACGGGTACACCGCCGAGTCCGCGCGCGACCTGGTCGGCGCCCTGGCGAGCCTGCGCTACCGCGCGTGACGGGTGTGCTGCGGCAGCACACGGGAGCGTTTCGCCCGCGATCCCGGCCGTGATCTTGCGACCTGCCGCGAGTGTTCCGTATCCTATTCGCTGACGTGAGGTTCGCGCTCGCCTGCCTGCTCGCCGCCTCGTTGGGCGGTGCCGCCGCGGCGGATCCCAAGATGCTCAAGGGTCCGTACCTGCAGGACCTCGCGCCGACCTCGATCACGGTCATGTGGCAGCTCGAGCAGCCGACGCCCGCGAAGCTGTTCGTCGACGGCCCGGGCGGCGAGCGCGTGCTCGACGTCGCCGCATCGCGGATCACCGAGGCGCGCATCGACAAGCTGAAGCCGGCCTCACGCTACCGCTACCGCGTCGAGATCGACGGCAAGAGCTGGGATGGCGAGTTCGCGACGGCCCCCGAGGTGGGCGCCGACGTTCCGTTCTCGTTCATCGTACTCGGCGATACGCGCTACAGCACCGACGCGCACCGTCGGGTGATCGATCGCGTGTCGCGCGAGGTGCCGGATTTCGTGCTCGGCACCGGCGACATGGTCGACGAGGGCCACCGGCAGGAGCAGTGGCAGGACTTCTTCGACGTCGAGAACGCGCTCTTGCGCGACAACGTCTATTTCCCGGCGCTCGGCAACCACGACCGTCAGGGCCGCGGCCGCACCGCCGACGTCTACCGCTCGTACTTCTCGGTGCCCGAGAACGGTGGCGACACCGAGCGCTACTACGCGTTCAGCTACGCGAGCGCGCGGTTCCTCGTCCTCGACTCCAACGAGTACAGCTTCGCGCTGACCGACCAGACGTCGTGGATCGAGCGCGAGCTGATCGCGGCGCGGCAGGATCCGGGTGTGCGCCACATCTTCGTGGTGATGCACCACCCGCCGTACTCGATCTCGCTCCATGGCGGCAACCGCGACCTGCGCGACCGCTGGGGCCCGCTGTTCGACGAGTACGACGTCACCGCGGTGTTCTCGGGGCACGACCACGTGTACTCGCGCGCCGAGGCCAATGGCCGGCACTACTTCGTCACGGGCGGCGGTGGCGCCCCGACCTACGCGCGCAAGCCGCGTCCGGATCCGGTCGACGCCGCGGCCGTGAAGAAGTTCGAGCGCGTGCACCACTTCCTGCGCGTGAACGTGACCGGCCCGCGCATCGAGGTGGCCGCGATCCGCACCGACGGCACGACGATCGAGACCACGACGTGGTCCGACGGCGCCGCGACGCTCGCGAAGCCTACCCCGGTCGCCCCACTCGCCACCAAGGCCGCTGGCGCGCCCGCCGCTGCGGCGGTCGCCGCACCCACCGTCGCGCCGGCGAGCCACGGGTCGGATGGCTTCGGGATGTGGATCGGCCTTGGCGGCGTGGCGCTGCTCCTCGGGGCGACCCTGGTCGTCGTTCGCACGCTCAGGCGCGGCTGATGACGACCGACGGCGAGGGATCGATCGCGGGGCAGGGGCCGCGCGAGACCTTGGCCGGAGGAAGTCCCCGTGGGAGCACTGCGGGCATCGTCATCATCGGTGACGAGATCCTGTCCGGAAAGTTCGTCGAGGAGAACGCCGTTTTCCTGATCGGCGAGCTGCGCGCACTCGGCGTCGACCTGAGGCGCATCGTCGTGGTACCCGACGACCTCGACGACATCGGCACGACGGTCCGCGAGCTCGCGCGCCGGTTCGATCACGTGTTCACCTCGGGCGGCGTTGGCCCGACGCACGACGACATCACGATGGAAGCGATCGCGCGGGCTTTTGGCACCACCATCGTGCGGGAGCCTGAGCTCGAGCAGCGCGTGCGTGCGTACTGGGGCGACAAGCTCGCCGAGCCCAACCTCCGCCTCGCCGAGGTGCCCGCCGGCGCGCGACTTGTCTACGGCAAGGACAACGTGTGGCCGGTGGTCGCGTATCAGAACGTTTACATCCTGCCCGGCGTGCCGGCGCTGTTCCGCCGCAAGTTCGTCGACATTCGCGATCAGTTCCGCGCCGAGCCGGTGACGGTCGCGCGCATCTACATCGATGCCGACGAGGGCCAGATCGCCGACGATCTCGCCGCTGCCGTCGCGGCGTACCCGAGCGTGAAGATCGGCAGCTACCCGCGGTTCTCGGAGAAGGACTTTCGGGTCCTCGTGACCCTCGAAGGGCGTGACCCCGACGACGTGGGGGCTGCGTTCGCGATGATCGGCGAGCGCGTCGGCGTGCGCGTGGTGCGTTCGGAAGTGCCGGCCCGGACCGGGTAGCAAGAGACGTCGCGGTAGGGCGCGTCCTTTGCGTCTTTGCGTCGCCAGCTTCTGAGGCACGGCTCCGCACCGGAGCGCCTGGCGGTCTTCGCCGTTCCGGGGGATAGGGAACGCAGGAGAACCGGGAACCGAGAACGCCTTTCGGATCGGTGGCGCGTGGTAAGCGTAGCTGCATGCCCGTCCAGCCTCGCACTCCGCCCGGCGTGCTCGAGCTGTTGCCGCCGCAGCAGCTCGCGTTTCAGCGCATGCTCGACACCATCCGCCGCGGCTTCGAGCGGTTCGGGTTTCTGCCGGTCGAGACGCCCGTGTTCGAGGTCACCGACGTGCTGCTCACCAAGAGCGGTGGCGAGACCGAGAAGCAGGTCTACTTCGTCCAGTCGACCGGCGCGCTCAAGGAAGGCAAAGCGCCGGAGATGGCGCTGCGCTTCGATCTCACCGTGCCGCTCGCGCGTTACGTCGCGCAGCACGAGCACCAGCTCAACTTCCCGTTCCGCCGGTACCAGATCCAGCGCGTATACCGCGGCGAGCGCAACCAGAAGGGGCGCTACCGCGAGTTCTATCAGTGCGACATCGACGTGATCGGCAAGGACACGCTCGCGCTCGCGTACGATGCCGAGGCGCCGGCGATCATCCACGGCGTCTTCACCGAGCTCGCGTTCGGTGCGTTCACGATCAAGCTCAACAACCGCAAGCTGCTGCGCGGCCTGCTCGAGCAGTTCGGCTGGGAGGTCGAGCTGCACGCCTCGGTGCTCCACGAGATCGATCGCCTCGGCAAGATGTCGGCCGACGAGGTCGTGCAGCGCATCGTCGCGCTCAAGCCTGGCACCGGGGAGACGGCAAAAAAGCTCGTCGAGCTGATGACCACCGCGCCCAGCGATGAGGGCGCGCTCGACATGGTCGCCGCGCTCGGGGCGACGCCGGTGCTCGCCGAGGGCATCGAGGAGCTGCGCACCGTGTACCGCGGCACGCTCGCGCTCGGCGTCCCGGCCTCGCAGCTGAAGATCGACCTCTCGATCGCGCGCGGCCTCGACTACTACACGGGCACCGTCTACGAGACCTTCCTCGACGCGCACCCGGGGCTCGGCAGCATCTGCTCGGGCGGACGCTACGAGAACCTCGCCGGTCACTACACGAAGTCCAAGCTCCCCGGCGTCGGCATCTCGATCGGAGCGACGCGGCTATTCTCGCAGCTCCTCGAGATGAATGTCATCGGCGCCTCGCACAGCTCGGTCGCCCACGTGCTCGTGCTCGGTGTCGAGGCCCCGCTCGCGGGCGAATACGCGAAGCTCGCGACGGAGCTGCGCGCCGCAGGCCTCAACGTCGAGGTCTACGGCAGCGACGACAAGCTCGCGAAGCAGCTCAAGTACGCCGACCGCTCCAAGGTCCCGCTGACGCTCCTCCTCGGCACGCGCGAGCGCGACGCTGGCGTCGTCAAGGTGAAGGACATGCGCGAGGGCGCCACGGTTCGCGAGCACGACGTGCCGCGCGACGAGCTCGTGGCGACCGTGCAGCGCCTGCTCGGCTGAGCGTCGTCACATGCGCCTGCTCGGCTGAGCGTCGTCACATGCGCCGCTCGACGGCGGCCGCGAAGGCTGCGAAGCCGCGCAGGGCGACCGGGCGGAGGCCCGGCAACAGCGCGGCGCCGTCTGCGCGGATGCGCGCGAGCGCGGCAGGGGCGAGCCCCTCGACCATGATGGACGTGGTGAGCCATGTCGCCAGCAGCTCGGCATCGGCCTCGGGGTGAAACTGCGTCCCGAGCGCGGAGCCGATCCGGAACGCCTGCACGGGGGTGGTTGGCGTGGACGCGAGCAGCGCGGTACCCGCGGGGAGCTCCACGGCATCCGAGTGCCAGTGCAGGACCGTCGTGTGCTGCGCGAAGGCACCGACGACTGGATCGGCCGCACCCGCCGTGGTGAGCTCGATGGGTAGAAAGCCGACCTCGGCGCCGTGGCGCAGGTGCAGCCGCGCACCGAGCGCGACCCCGAGGAGCTGCATGCCGAGGCAGACGCCGAGCACGGGGACGTCGGCGCTCACGGCCTCGGCGAGCAGGCGTCGCTCGGCGCGGAGGCCGGGGTACCGCTCGTCGGCATTCGCATCCTGCGGGCCGCCCATCACCACCACGCCCGCGAGGTCGGAGACCGCGGGGAGCCCCGGATCGTGCTCGTCGAGGATCGAACGTCGCAGCACCGGGAGCTCGCCGAGCGCGACATCGATCAGCGCGGCCTGCTCGCAGTGCGCATGAGTGACGACAAGGACCGGACGCGGCATCGAGCCTCAGCCTAGCTCGTGTCAGAGTCGGCGGAGGTGTCGGGGAAGGGCCGCAACCAGGCCCTCGAATCCATGAAACAGGCGATCTCTGACGAGCCCGTAGGCCGGTCCCGCCGGTCCGGATTCCTGGGAGATCGCTGCTGGTCCACCGACGTGGACCCGGCTGAAATCATGGTAAGACCCGCGCGATGGATCCCGGGGATCTGGTCTTGCGAGGTGGCCGGGTCTTTGACCCGGCGGCTGCGCGTCCCTTCGATCAGGCTGCTGACGTCCGCATCGTGAACGGACGCATCGTCGAGATCGGGCGCGGCCTCGTCGGTGGCCGCATCGTCGATGTGAAGGGCCTCTGGGTCGTTCCCGGCCTCATCGACCTGCACGTGCACTTGCGCGAGCCGGGTCAGGAATACAAGGAAGACATCGAGACCGGCACGCGGGCCGCGGCGTCGGGTGGGTTCACCACCATCTGTTGCATGCCCAACACTAAGCCGGTCAACGACCAGCGCACGGTCACGGAGTTGATCGTCCGCCGCTCGCGCGAGGTCGGCGCCGTCCGCGTGCGCCCGATCGGCGCGATCACGCAGGGCCTCGAGGGCAAGGCGCTCGCCGACATCGCGGACATGAAAGAGGCCGGCATCGTCGCGATCTCGGATGACGGTCGGCCGGTGATGAACGCGGGCCTCATGCGTCGCGCGTTCGAATACGCGCGCACGTTCGACCTGCCGGTCGTGCAGCACGCCGAGGACCTCGACCTCAGCGAAGGCGGCGCGATGAACGAAGGTGCCGTGTCGACGCGCATCGGCATCCGCGGCCAGCCCGCGTGCGCCGAGAGCGCGATGGTCGCGCGTGACCTCGAGATCGTCGAGTGGACCGGGGCGCGCTACCACGTCGCCCACGTGTCCACGGCCCGCACCGTCGCCCTCGTCCGCGATGCCAAACGTCGCGGCCTGCCGGTGACCTGCGAGGTCACGCCGCACCATCTCGCGCTCACCGACGAGGCGTGCTCGCACTACGACACGCGCACCAAGGTGATGCCGCCGCTGCGCACCGCCGCCGACCAGGAGGCGCTGCTCGAGGCGCTCGCCGACGGCACCATCGACTGCATCGCCACGGATCACGCTCCGCACTCGCCCGTCGAGAAGGACGTCGAGTTCGAGTGCGCGGCGCCCGGCATGCTCGGCCTCGAGACCGCTCTGCCGATCATCCTCGATTTCGTCCGCATGGGCACGCTCGAAGACAAGCGCGCCATCGCGGCGCTCACCGGCGGTCCCGCGCGTGCGTTCGGCCTGCCCGGTGGCGGCCTCGCCGTCGGTGCGGTCGCGGACATCTGCGTCATCGACCCGGAGCGGCCGGTGACCATCAACAGTGAAGGCCTCGCGAGCAAGTCGAAGAACACGCCGTTCCTCGGCCAGACGCTCGCTGGCCGCGCCGTGCTCACCCTCGTCGAGGGGCGCGCGGTGTTCGACCTCGACGCGAGGCTGAAGTGACGACACCGCGTTGGCCCGCTGCGCTCGTGCTCGAAAACGGGCGCGTGTTCTCTGGTGAAGGCTTCGGTGCGCGCACCGAGTCGATCGGCGAGGTGGTGTTCAACACCTCGATCACCGGCTACCAGGAGATCATCTCGGACCCGTCGTACTGCGGACAGATCGTCGTGATGACGGCGACGCAGATCGGCAACGTCGGCATCAACGCCGCCGACATCGAGGCCCGCAAGGTCGCGTGCGCCGGGTTCGTCATCCGCGAGCTGTCGCCGATTCCGGCCAGCTGGCGCTCCGAGGGCACGTTGCCTGGCTGGCTCGAGACCAGCAAGGTTCCCGGTATCGACGGGCTCGACACGCGCGCACTCACCCGCATGTTGCGCGACGAAGGCGCGATGCGCGGCGCGATCACGCCGCACATCCACGAGATCGATGCGGTGCTCGCGCGCGTGCGTGCGGCGCCCAAGATGGATGGCCTCGACCTCGTGCCGCGCGTCAGCACCGGCGAGCGCTACACCTGGGACCAGCCCACCTGGCGCGCCACCGATGATGGTCGTGCGCTGCCGCCGGCGCCGCTCGCCTACCACGTCGTCGCGTACGACTTCGGCATCAAGGAGAACATCCTCCGCCAGCTGCGCGACATCGGTGCGCGCGTCACGGTGGTGCCGGCGACCACGCCCGCGCGCGAGGCCGTCGCGCTCGGCGCCGACGGGTTCTTCCTGTCCAATGGTCCCGGTGATCCGGCGGCCGTTGAATACGGCGTGCTTGCCACGCGCGAGCTGTGCGCGAGCGGCAAGCCGGTGTTCGGCATCTGCCTCGGCCACCAGATCCTCGGCCTCGCGCTCGGTGCCAAGACCCTGAAGCTGCCCTTCGGTCATCACGGCGGTAACCACCCCGTGCTCGACAAGACCACGGGCAAGGTCGAGATCACGTCCCAGAACCACGGGTTCGTCGTCGATCCGGCGACGCTGCCGTCGGGCGTGCACGTCACGCACGAGAACCTGTTCGATCACAGCAACGAGGGCATTGCCGTCGCCGGCAAGCCGATCTTCAGCGTGCAGTACCACCCCGAGGCGAGCCCGGGCCCGCACGACGCGAGCTACCTGTTCGCGCGGTTCAAGGATCTGCTCGCGAAGGCGCGCTGATGGCGATGCCACGTGCACGTGGAGGTGCACGCTAGTGTCGGCTGCCGCCTTTCTCGAACGCGTGACCGAGGAGCTCTACGCGCAGCACACGTCCGATGCGAACGCGGCGGGCACCGCGCGCCGCGAGTACGAGGAGCGTCGCGGGCGCGTGCACCAGGACGACGAGCTGTGGGAAGCGTGGAGCGCCGCGTTCGTCGAGTGGTACGTTTTCGAGCGCACCGCCGATGGCGAGCGCTTGCCGCTCGCCGCACGCACGCTGCGCGAAGTGCCCGCCGGCGATGCCCGTGCCGGCGCGATTCGCGCACTGCTGACGTCGCAGCGCAGTCTGTTCGAGGTACGCGCGATGGGGAAGGGGGGCCGCGTCGAGCTGCTCGACCTCCTAGGCGGCGCCGTGTTTCACGTCGACGAGAAGCGGCAGCTGCACGGTGTCGAGGTCGGCGATGTTGCCGAGCTGCGCTTGATCGGCATGCCGTCCGCCGAGGGCGGCGAGGTCCGGTTCGGGCGCACGTTCATCTATCACCCCAAAGCAGCACGTGGTGCGATCGTCGAGCGCGCGCGGGGCATGCTGGCGAAGGGCGCATCACGCCGTGACGTGATCGATCAGGTCGCGCAACTGCGCGTTCAGGTGACGCGCTACCGTCACATGCCGGCGGCGCGCGTGTACGAGCTCGGCTCGCGGATCATGGGATGACGCGGCTCGCGCTCGCCGCGTTGCTGGTGCCCACTCTCGCGTTCGCCGACGCGCCGCGCGACACGCCCGCGGCTATCGAGCTCGATCGCCACGCCCCACCGCCCGGCCGCACGGAGCTCGGCTTCGACGGAGGCGCCGACGTTCATGGCTGGGGCGCGACGGTGGCGGTTGGCTGGCTCGCGCAGCCGGCGCTCCTGCGCTCCGGTGGCCTCGAGAGCGCGCCCGTCGAGCGCCGGCAGACGCTCTCCCTCGGCGCGGCGCTCGCCCTCGGCCCGAGCGTCGTCGTCGACGCGCGGTTTCCGATGGCGCATCAGACCGGCGATCGCCTGCGCCTCCTCGGCGTGCCGCGCGCACTCGATCGGTGGGTCCCGGGCGACGTTCGCCTCGGTGCGCGCATCCGCGTGATGAAGAAGGCGCACGTCTCCACGTTCCTCCGCGGCGAGCTCACGCTGCCCACCGGCGACGATCACGACTTCGCCGGAGAGGCCGCGTGGGCTGGCGCGTGGAGCATCATCGGCAGGTTCACGTTGCCGCGAAACATCATCATCGCGGTGAACGGTGGCATTCGCTTGCGCGGGGCCGAGGTGCTGCTCGGCGATCGCGTGGTCGCCAACGAGCTGTTCGGCAACCTCGGCGTCGTCGTCCCATTACCGCCCGTGCGCCCACTGTGGTGCGATCCGGACTTCTTCAAGCTCACCGGGGAGCTGGCCGGTATTCTCGGCGACGATGTCGCGGGCGAGCGCGGGCCGTCGCCGGTGGAGGCGCGGTTCGGCTTCGTCGGACGGCCGCTGCCGGAACTCACCCTGGGCGTGCGTGCCGGCTTCGGGCTCACCGACGAGATCGGTGCGCCGCGCTGGCGGGCCTTGCTCGAAGTGACCTATCAGGGGTACCACCAGGTCCTGCCGCCACGAGCCCCAGCCGAACAGGCCGCGGAGGAGCCCACCGACGACGACATCGAGATGTGAGCGTCAGGGCGTGAGCTGACGCCGCGCGCGGTCGCGCAAGGCCGCCCACGCGGCTGCGCGCGCGAACGTGCCGAGCTCGAGCAGCTCGCGCACCTGTGTCCACGCGGGGTGCTCCGCGGGCAGCGTGCGCCCCGCGATCGCCGCCGCCGTGATGCGCGCACCGATGGGCGAATCGGCGCCGAGGAACGGCGCCAGCACCGAGCCCGTCTTCTCGTTCGCCACGCGCAGCTCGCCGAGCGCCGCGATCATCTGCGCGCCAAACCCGTTGCTCGCGGCCAGCGCGTCGGACACGACATCGGCGATGGTCTCGTCGCCGGCGGACATCCGGCACAGCAGGAACAACGCGAGCGTCCCCAGCTCGGTGTCGGTGTTGTTCATCGCGACATCCAACGTCACCTGCGCGAGTCGCATGCGCGGCTCCGGTGGTGCGAGCACACCGATGTCGCGCTCCGCGCCGGGGAGCGCGGCGAGTGCGAAGAGGCCGGCGGCATCTTGCACGCCACCGACGAGATCGGTCGTTAGCTCGAGACCCTGCTGCGTCGCCAGTAAGGTCTCGGCGATGAGGCGCATCACCGGCGTTACCTCGGTTTCGGCGTCGTCGGCGGGCTGGATCGTGTCGAGCTCGTCGAGCCCGGCGAGGGTACCCGCTGCAAGCTCGGCCACCGAGGGGACTGAGAGGTCACCGAGGCCCACGAGCACGATCGCCCGACGGGTGCGGTCAGGTTCGTTGGCAGCATGGTCAGCGAGGATGTCCGTGCGCCCACGCGCGACCAAGGTCCGGGTAGCGGCTGCACAGACCTCCGGCGACGGATCCCAGAGTCGTGCTGCAAGCCGCTCATCGATGCGAATCGCGTCGTCGTCGTTGTTGTCATCGTCATCGAGCATCTCGACCGCAGCAATCGCCTGCACGCGCGTCCGCGGGTCCGTGGCATCGATCAAAGCCGTGAGCTCGGACGCGAGCGGATCGAGCGGAAGGGCAGCGGCCAGCTCCAGCGCCGAGCCGACGCCATGCGCCTCCGAGGCCAGTATGCCGGCAGCGAGCTCTGCCACTGCGGGGACGTGGCCGACCGCGATAAGTCCCTCGACGAACGGCCCGAACAGGTCGCCGTTCTCTGGGGGCGCGAGCAGCTTGTCTCGTACCGAGATGAACTCGGTGCGCTCGGTAGGCGCCGCGTAACCAAGAACGAATGCCCAAGCGCGAGCAAGCTCGCGCTGAGGCAGTAGCTTGAACCTTTCGATGTCGCCGCGGGTACTGCTGATCGAGGTGACTTGATCGAGAAAGGATCGCTTTGGCGGTGCGACGGCGGCTATGCCAGCGTACGCGGCGGCGAGGACCCGCTTTCCTAGAGAGCTCTGCGAGCGCGCGATCGGGCCCAGCGCGCGCATCACCTGATCGAGGTGCGGATGGGGAGATGCGGCCGACATTCGCGCGAGCAGTGCATCGACTATGCTCTCGGCGACGGCACAATCGAGAAGGCCCGGCGTCCATCCGAGCACACGCCCGCACTGAACCGTGGAGAGCGCGAGCACCGTGTGGTCGGGGCCCGGATCTGCGAACAGGGACTCGAGCGTCGCCGCCTGCACCGAAGGATCGAGCGCGCTGACCGCGAGCGCGATCGCATCATCTGCGCGCGGCGCAAATCGGCCGTTGCGCGCGACGTCTGCGAGTGTATTGCCCTGCGCAAGCGCTCTTGCCGCCGCGAGCGCGGCGAAGTGATCGTCGAGTGGCGCCGCGTTGCCTGGGCCTACCCAGGTGAACAGCGGCTCGTCGAGCCAGGCGTGGCGCTGCTCGTCGAGTGCGAGGATCGCTCCTGCACGCGGATCGAACAGGTACGCGACTAACGCGGAGAGCGCGGCGTCGGTCTCGAGGGGGCCGTTCAATAGAAGCTCACTCACCGGCTTGGCGAGAGAGAGCCGCGAGACAGGGTCGGAGATGTCGGCGAACAGCGCGAGCTCGCGCCGGGTAGACGCGCGGCAAGTGAACGGCATCATCATGCGAGGAACCCCATCTCGGCGTACTCGAGCTCCGCCGCGCGCATCAGATGATGCTGCTGGATCGCTCCGCCATCCGCTCGTGCCGCGGTCGCCGCGCGCACGAGAGCGTTCATGATGTTGCCGCCGGCGAGCGGGAACTTCTGCGCGATCGCCCGGAGGTCGAGGTCGGGCGCGACCTGCGCTTCCTTGGGCATCATGCCCTGCCACAGCTGCAGCCGCTGCTGCTCGTCGGGGGCAGGGAACCGGATGCGGAACCGGATCCGGCGGCGGAACGCCGGATCGATCGCGGTCTCGCTGTTGGTCGTCATCACGACAACGCCGTCGTGCGACTCCATGCGCTGCAAGAGGTAGTTGACCTCGAGGTTCGCGTAGCGATCGTGGCTCGACTTCACCTCGGTGCGCTTGGCGAACAGCGAGTCGGCCTCGTCGAACAGCAGCATCACCTGACCACGCGCAGCCTCGTCGAATACCCGTCCGAGGTTCTTCTCGGTCTCGCCGATGTACTTGTTCACGACCTGCGAGAGATCGATCCGGTACAGCTCGAGCCCGAGCTCCTTGGCGAGGAGCGAGCAGATCATCGTCTTGCCCGTACCGGGCGGCCCGGCGAACAGCGCCGACAGGCCGCGACCGTAGGGCAGCTTCCGGTCGAAGCCCCACTCCGCGAAGATCTTGCTGCGATGCGCGGCGTAGTTGAGGAACTCGAACACCGGCGACAGCACCTCGTCAGGGAGGATCACGTCGGTCCACTCGAGCGTCGTGCGCACGACGCTGGCCAGCGACGATAACCGGTGTGCGAGGCGCGTACGGATGACGCCGATGATGTGCGCCTCGCTCGTGATGCCGCCGCGCTGGTGCACGACGTCGAGGCGGCCGAGCTCCTCGCACGCCTCGCGAATCGACGCGCCGGTCGCGGAGTAGCGCTTCACCAGCGTCTCGAGCGATGCGTCCGGGCCGAGGCGCAGGCCGGGTGGAAGATGGCGCACCCACAACCGGCGCTGGATCTCCGGCGTCGGGAACGGCACCTCGAACCGCATCGCCACGCGGCCCGCGCGCGTCACCCACGCGGGCGAGCGCTCGACGACGATCGCGAGCGGAGTGCGGATCCGGCGGAGTAGCTCGGTCAGCGTCTGGAAGATCCAGGCCTGGCCTTCACCCGCGCCGTAGTCATGCGCGTTCTCGAGCACGAGCACCGCGTCCTGCAGGTGCGCCTCGCGGATCAGCGGACGCATCGCCGCGGTCAACGCACGCGTCTCGACGCCGACCTCCAGGAGGTTCACGACGAGCAGCGAGCGCCCCAGCTGGCGCGCCGCGGCGCCGAGGATGGACTTGCGCCCGACGCCCGGCGCGCCGACGATCTCGACGAGCTGATCGGAGCGCGACAGAGCGCGCGCCACCTGATCGATCAATGAAGGATCGGGGAGCAAGACGTCCGACGGCGCCATCGGCTGTGCGACGAACGTGCCTGCCGCCCCGAGCACCGACGGCGGCGGCTCGACTGCACCATCGATGAAGTCGAGCACGCGATCCGCGATCCGGACGCGCTTGTAGACGAGGGGCGGATCGGTGGCCCAGCCCGTCGACGCCGATAGCTCGACCAGCCCGTGCGCGAGCAGTGGCGCGTCCGCGGAGAACCGCAGCCGCACGTCGCCGGGCAAGGTGCTGTCGCTATTGGAGAGCAGCGCGACGAGGAACGCCACGTCGCACTGCAGCGGCTCGTTCTTCCCAATCGTATACGGGTTGAACGCGGTGCCACGCTCGATGGTCGCCAGCGCACCGAGGATGTCGATGTCCACGGGGGCGAGCGCGAACCTTTCGCGCAGGATCTCGAGCGGCAGCGGCACGCCGAGGCGCCGCGCGAACCGCGCGCGCGCGTTGATCTCGGCTGTGTGGGCCTCGACGCCTTTGTCGAGCGCCGCGAGGTCGGGATTGTCACGTACGAGGCGAGCGCGGTCGTGCTCGGTCAGCACGGACGAGCGTGGCGCGCGCTGCTTGAGCTGCACCATGCGATCGACGAGCCGCGCGAACAGCTCGCTCCAGTCGGCGAGGTGCTCGCTCGCGTCGTCGTACCCCGGCCGAGGGTCCGCGGTGGAGACCATCGCGCTCATCCTAGCTCCGCCAGGACGCTGTCGGCCATCGCCGTCAGCTCGCTGTCACCTAGCCGCTTCAGTACGGTTGCGAGCGCGACCACCTCCGTGCGATTCGGAGCGGCGTCCTGCGCGGCGGCATCGTCGAGCAGCCCCACCATCGCCACCACGAGCCGCACCCCCGCGCGTGCCGGAGGGAGCCCGAGCGCGAGGTCGATCCCGGCCTCGAGGTGGCGCTCGCGATCGAGCGCATCGTCACTGGCGCGGACTTGGCGCAAGCGTGCCGAGGCTCGCAGCTCGCGCGCGAGCGGCGAATCGGGCAACGCGTGGGCGGTCTCGGCGGCAAGCGCACACGCCTGTGCCGCGGCCTCGGAGCGCTTGGCGAGCGCGACGTCGGCGAGCGCGCCATCGAGGAACGCGATCAGCTCCGGGCGCCCGGAGGCACGCGCATCATCGACGGCGCGGGGCGCCAGGGCGCTGGCTCCATCGAGGTCGCCGGCGGCCGCCCAGCTGGTGACGGCGAGCGCCTGCGCTTCCGCCGCACTGCCAGGATTGTTCGCACGCCGAAAGAATTCGGCAGCGAACTGCAAACACGTTGCGGCCGCGGCGGGGCGTCCTTCTGCGTGATCGACCCAGGCGGTCTCGACGAGCGCGAGGCCCGCGAGCATGCCTTCCCCGAGCCGCGCGGCCCCGCCGCGCGCGGCCCCGAGCAGGAGCCGGGCTTCCTCGAGCCTGCCGAGTCGACGCTGCGCCGTGCCACCGAGCAGTCGAGCGAGTACCTCGACCCGCGCACGCTCCGTGGCGTCCGCACGCTCGATCGCGAGTGCGGACGCCTCGAGCGCAGCGCGCGGCTCGCCGGCGCTCAGCAGCGTCGCCGAGAGAACGATCAGCGGCTTCGCCGCCGGCGCGCTGTACTGTTCGGCGAGCTCTGCAGCCTGGCGCGCGCGGAGCAGGGCGTCGGCGGGGAGTCCGAGGACAAGATCTGCCCTGGTCAGCTCGGCGAGCAGCGACGTGGTTCCGTCGAGCTCCCCGCCACGTGCGAGGGTCGCGATTCGTCCGCGCAGCTGCGCAAGCCGTACCCACGCCTTGCCGCTGATCGCGCGGAGCTTGGGGGGCGCATCGAATGCGTCGGGTCCCACGCGCGCAGCATACCGAAATCCGACGTTCTCACGTGCTAGCGTACACGCTGATGGCGTCCCTAGACGAGGTCCGCGCTCAGGTGGCCGCGACACGCGGCGACGACCACGCGCACGCACGAGCGGTGCTCGAGCTCGCGGAGCGTGAACCGCTACTCGGAAACCGTATCGCCCCGGTAAAGGCTGCGATCGACGGCGCCGCGGTGGTGCTCGACCGTGTGGGCTCACCGGAACAGCGCGCGCGCCTGTTGCTCCGGCTCGCGTCGCTGAAGATCGTGGAGACAGACTACGATGGTGCCGACAAGGCGCTGCACGCCGTGGGTGATCAGGTCCCCGACCACGAAGCCCTCCGGTTCCTCACGGGGGTGCGCGCGTGCCGGATCGCGCTCCGCCGCGGTCCTGAGGACCGCAATGTCGCGCGCGACATGTTGCTCGCGTCGGCGGCGCGACTCCCTGACTTCGACACCCACGACACGATCTGGCAGCGCGTGACGAGCGAAGTCGTTCTCGGTGCCGCCGAGGTCGGCCTGCACGATGAGCCCTCCGATGCCGCGGCGTTTGCGGCCCTCGACGAGCTGCTCGACGCACTCGCGGGCGACCCGGCGCAGATCGACCTTGTGTTCTGGGGAACCCAGCTGCGGGCGACCTACTGGATGTCGCTGGGCGACGGGCCGAAGACGGTAGCCGCGTTGCGCGCAGTGCTGAAGATCGCGCGTGAGGTCAACTCGCCGGCCGATGAGGTCGAGGCGCGGCTCGCGCTCGCGGGCGTGCTCGTCGAGCTGGGCGATGCGATCAGCCTCGACGAGGCCGCGCACCACGTTCAGATCGGACGTGATCGCGCTCTCGCGCACAACCTGTCGACGCTGCATCAGGCCGCGCTGATCGCGCAGGCCGGTGTGCTCTCGCACCAGGGCAAGACTGCTGGCGCGATCGACCGCATGCTCGAGCTCGCGCGCTCGGCCGCCGAGGCCCAGGACGTGCCGCGCTATGTCGCTGCCGTCGGCATCATGGCCGACCTGTACGCACGCAGCGGCGATGCGGTAGCCGCGTTCCGGACCATCGCCGAGTCCAACCACGCCCTTTCGCAGGCCACGAGGAGCGACGCGACCCCCCTGTTCCGCCCCCTGCTCGCGGCCCTGCGCGACCGCATCGGTTCGGAACGGCTGGAGCAGATCGCGGCCGACATCGCAAAGGCATCCCGGCTCTCTCGCGAGCTTGACGAAAAACGTGTCAACAATCCAACTGGTTAGAAGTCTGACTCGATCCCCGAAGTCGGCACGGACGGCAGGGGAAAAGCTCCTTCGATTTCCGTATCATAGGGACCAACGAGGAGCCTTAGCGCGATGGCACCCCCTGCGACCAAGCTCGACCCCAACGTCGCCGTAGAAAAGTACGCCGCCATTACGCAAGCCGGTGCGGCGGCAGACGACGCGACGATCAAGCGCATCGAAACGTCGATCAAGAACTCGCCGATGGGCTGGCTGCAGTCGAAGTTCGCCGAAGTCAACTCGCGCGCAGCCTCGGAAAAGAGCCAGGTCGACGGAAAACTCGCAGAGCACCAGGAAACGGTCGCGAGCAATAAGAAGAACGCGCCAGCCAATGAACGCGTAGTGCCGACGCTCGGGCGCCCCACACGCCCTTCCGTCTCGTCGCCGTCGGTTACGGAATCGAAGTCTGTGCCGACGAGCGGTGGCAAGACCACCACCACGACGTCTAGCAATACCAAGAAGATCCCGCCGCACACCGTCGCACGGACGACCGCGGTGCAGACCGAGGTCGCGTCGGTGTCGGAGGTGGCGGCGCAGTTCGCAGGTGTCGCGAGCGACGCGGAGCTCGACGAGAAACTGAACGCATACGAGCCCAAAGGGCAGCAGGCGACGCAGATGCTCGGTCGCATCGCGCAGATGCGGAACGTCGCCGAGGGCTTTAACGGCCAGCTCGACGTCTACGTTTCGCACGGCAGCGCGGTCGAGAACAGCATCGCGGCAGTGTCGAACTTCCTTGGCGTTGGCAAGGACGCGGGTGCGGTGTGGCGGAATAACCCGTACCGCAAGATGGGCGGGTTCCTCAGCGGTCTAATGGCAGGCCTCTCGGGACTCAAGAGCGTACTCAGCCTCGTCGGTAGCATCTGCGGCAAGATCGGTCTGATCCTCACCGTCGTCGGCCTGTTGGGAATGATCTTCCCGCCGATCGGTGTCGCGGTCTCCGGTGTTGCCCGCGTCCTCAATGTCATCGGTCTTATCTGTGATGGCCTGTCGTTCGTCCTGTCGGGCATCCTCACTGGCCTTAACGGCGTGAAGCTCGCGCAACAGATTTCGGCGGGCGCATCGGCCGAGGAGAAGGCTGCCACCGCTGACCTGCTGATCAGCGAGGCGAACGGGGCCGCCGGTGGTCTCATCAACATGGCGATGGTGTTCGGCCCGAAGTTCATGAAGGGCCTGACCGGCGCGAGCCGCGGTGTGATCTCCTCGCTCTTTCGCCGGTTCAGGACCGTCGTCGGCAACATCCGCCTGGGCCTGACCGGCACGATCAAGAACTACGCGAACCGCATCATCCGGTACTTCGGGTTCGGTGGCGCGAAGATGACGCGCATCAAGGGTAAGTGGGAGGTAAAGCCCAACTTCATTTCGAAGACCTCCCAGGCCATCGAGAAGAGCTGGGTGGGTAAGACCGCCAAGTCCGTCTACACGTCCGCTCCAAAGGCCATCGACAAGATGCAGGACTGGACGATGAAGAAGTGGGGCAACAAGGCATGGGCCAAGTCGCTCGACCGAATGGGCACGCGCGCCGGCGCGTGGGCCGAAAAATGGGACCTCGAAAAGCAGATCGGCAACGCGGGGGAATGGACCGGTAAGAAGGTCGGTGGGTGGGGCGCGAACACCAAGCTCGGCAAGGACTGGGCGAAGGCTGCGGACACCGCCGAGCGCAATAGCCGCGAGCTGGCGATGAAGTTTGCGCAGAGCGACGCGATGCACCTCGAGAAGACGCGATGGCAGAACTATCTCGCCGAGAAGAACGGCAAGCGTCAAACAGACGGTGGCTTGGCGATTAGCGACTCGGTGCAGGACAAGTTCGTTGCCTCGCAAGTCGACAAGGTCAAGAAGCAGCACGCTCACGACTTCGGGCGCAGCGAACGTACGCGCCTTGCCACCGAAGGGAAGAAGCTTCGGGACGAAGCCGCGGACAAGCAGATGTTCAGCGACTTCAACAAGAACAAGTCGGATCGCGAGGACTTCTACGACGACCTCCACAGCTCGCGCGAGCAACGGTGGAAGCTCGAGACCAAGTTCGCGAGTAAAGACAAGGAACGTGAGCGCCTGAAGGCCCTCCCGAAACTAACCAAAGATGAGGAGTTGCAGCTCAAGGCGCTGAACAAGGATCTCGCGATCCTCGATCGCACGCGTGAGCGGAACCTCCTGCAGGAGGCCAAGGCGGACAAGCTCGCCGGCTTCAAGGGCGTCGAGGTTCACAACTGGCATGACGTCTACGAAAACGTCGAGGGCGCACTAGGGCCGGCGGCCGAGATGCTTCACCTCCGCGACGAGGAGTCGGCGTGGCGCGTGGCGGAGAAAGCGAACATTCGCAAGCAGATAAAGTGGAACAAGGGCTCTGCCGCGAGCGGTGCGGCGAGCCGCGGTGGCGCCGGCATCTACGGAGATATCCGTACCGACGCGTGGAAGACCGAAATGGCCGACTTCGCAGCGTTCGTCGCAAAGGGTCGGCCAAGCCCAACGGTCGCGCAGACCGTGCGGACGATGCTCGGCTCGATCAATCGACCCGCGGGGTCGACGACGACGAGCTCGTCGTCGGGCGGGACGAGCACCTCCCCAACGAACGAGACCCAGCCCACCACGACGAACTCGACGAACTCGACGAACTCGACGACTTCGACAACGTCGACAAACGACACGCAGCAGAACACCGGGTTGCCGGATCCGGTGCCCGACGCCGATGAGGGTGGCGCCGATGCGCTGCCCTACTGGCCGGCGCTGATCCCCGAGTTCGACAAGGCGCAGCAGGACTTCGCGTACATGCGCCGCGTGGCAACGGAGTTCAAGAAGGCGCAGATCGTTGGCAAGCAGAAGGCCGTCGATACTCTCGCGGTCTACGGCCGCTACGAGGAGTACGCCAAGGCGCGCGCGGAGCACGCCAAGAAGAATCAAGCTGATGCCCTGAAAACGGGCCAGGCCACGCAGGAGAACTCGCAGAACGCGACCGTTACTGAGAGCAACGCGAATACGGGCGAGACCAAGCAGAACGAGGCCCGTAGCGCCGCGAACAATCGCGCTGCGACCGACCTGCCGGAGCCCGAGTCGCGCGGCTTCTGGGGGCGCATCCTCGGCGCGGTAAAGCGCTGGGCGAAGGCCAAGGCGGCCCAGCTGTTCGGCTGGATCCAGGAGCAGGTTGCGTCGGTCGTGCTGAAAGGGCTGTGCGGCGTCTCGATGAGCGACATGCGCCAGTACGCGAACGCGCTGCGCAATCAGCAGATGCGCGCGCACGGCGTCGCCGACACCGCAGCCTCGACCTCCGGCCAGGCGGAGGATAAGGCCATCAAGCTCGGTGCCGATGCCACCAAGGAAGCGCAGTCGGCCGCCGACGCGATCGGTGAGTGCGACAAGAACATCGGCGAGGCCGACGGCTTCATCTCAGACGTCACTGCATTCGAATCACAGCTGACGCAGGAGAAGGCACACGCGCAGGTGTTTATCGCTCAGGTCCACGCCGCCGTGCACGCCGAGAGGGAGCGCAAGAAGCAAGAGGACATGCAGTCGCTCATTGCCGACGTCACGCAGGATCCGTTGATGTCGACGGCCAACGATGGTGAGCAAGAAGAACCGGAGATGTCCACCGACCAGGAGCAGGTGAGCGGGGACGGTGATAACGACAGCGATGGCGTACCCGATGCGGCCGAGGCAGAGGCGATGCGTGGGCAGATTCACGCGGCCGCGGCATTCGTCAGCGACACCGTCGGCCAGATGAAGTACCAGGTCGAGGGGCGCGCCCAGGACTATGCCAACCAGTTGAAGCTCGCGATGACCAACCATACCGGCAAGGACGCGGAAGGGAACGACCTCGTCGCGCCGGCCAGAACTGCCTCTCGCACCATCCTCGATGGGTTCGACGAGTTCGTTGCGGCCACCCGTTCGAGCATGAGCAACGTCCGTTCGATGATGGTCGACCCGAGCTCCGCGACCCAGGTCGCCGATCTTGTGATCTCGGCCGCGTACAGCGTCGATGAGACGTACGATGGGGCGATGGATGCGCTCGATCAGTTGTTCGAGCGTACGTACGTCGGCATCCGCGACGGAAAGCGCACCTGGACGAGCGAGATCCTCGATGGTGAGAACGTCATCGGAAAAGCCAATCATGGCGTGATGGAGGTGAACGATCGCGCGTTCGAGATGGCGTCGCCAACGCTCAACTCCACATGGTCGGCGGTCTCCACCCCGATCTCGCAGACTAGCCTGGTCGACACCAACGACCCCGAACAGGTGCAAAAGATGATCGATTCGCAAGGAGGGACAGGTAGCGGTCATGCGCTAACGAAACCCGGGACGACGAATTCGACGGCCGGTACGTGAAAAAGCTGTGGTCGAGGATTGGCACGATCCTCGTTGGTATCGCGATGGTCGGGGGTGCCGCACTCGTGTTGTGGAACGTGTTCGGTCAGGGCCCGTACGGCGACAGTTGTCGGTTCTCGCTCGGCTGTCGTTCGTTCCTGTGTCTGCATCACGCGCAGCAGGGAAGTGCGCAGGTCTCCGCGGAGGGCCGGTGCACGAAATCTTGTGATGCGAATGCCGAGTGCGGAGCGGGCGCGGCGTGTGTCGTGCTGAGCGATGCTTCACGCGACGACTTGCCGCCCTTCGGGAAACCGACGAAGGCCTGCATGATCGTCCGTGAAATGCCGGCGGACATTCGGCAGTGATACGCTCCGCACGTGGTCGCGCGCTCCACCTCTGACACTCCGGTGTTTTCGCCGAGCGAACGGCCGCGCGTCGTGATCGCCAACGATGGAACGCTCGCGGCGATCGCCGAGTCGACGCGCATCGTCGTGGTCGAGGTGCCGAGCGGCGTCGCGACGGCGGAGATCGGGGTCGATGGCGAGGCGCTGGTCACCGAGGTGGCCTGGATCAGCGCCCCACCGCGCTTGCTCGTGATGTCGCGCTACGCGTCCCACAGCACGGTGCACCTCGTCGATCCGCAGGGCCCGCGCACGATCTCCGAGATTCGCCTCGAGCCGCCGATGCGGCTGTTCTCGACGGTAGGCGCGCACGCGCTCGCGGTCGGTGCGATGGGCGCCGC
>JANRKM010000208.1:0-148761 GCA_033763475.1 Kofleriaceae bacterium | reverse complement strand
AGCCGCGTTCGACTCGACGCCTGGTGCGGCAGCGAGAGCCCGAAATCGAGCAGCACCACGCGCCCCGTATGCTCGACGAGGGCGTTCGAGGGCTTCAGATCGCGATGCACCGAGCCCGCGCGATGGAGCTCGTGCAGCCCGAGCGCGAGCTGCGCGAAGCACGACCGCAGCTGCGCCGGCGCGCGCGCCAGATAGGCATCCAGCTCGAGCCCGTCGATCAGCTCCATCGTCAGGTGCCACGCGCCGTCGTCGACGAACAGCTCGTGCAGGTGCAAGAGATTCCGATGTGCGAGCTCGCCAACCGTGCGGTACTCGCGCTTGAAGCGATAGATCCAGTCCGGATCCGTCGTCTTCAGCGACTTGAGCGCCACGCGCGTCCCGTGCTCGTCGCGGGCCTCGTACAGCTCCCCGAAAGTGCCGTCCCCGAGCTTGCGCACCAGCTCGAATCGACGGGGACCGCTCCTCACGCAGCCATCCTCCCACGTTTCGTCCCGCGTTCCCGCTCGGCAGGCGCCTCGCCGATGCGGTAGCCTGCGCGGCCCATGCCTCCCGCTCGTCCTCGCCAGCGCCGCGCGATGTCCATGCCGCGCGCCCCCGGGCGGATCACCGCCGACGGTGACCGCGCCCTCGCCGAGGTACTCGTGGAGGCCCTGCGCGCTCCCGCCGTCGACGACGAGGTCGCGGAGTCGCTCACGCACCCGTTTCACAGCTATCCGGCACGCCTCCATCCCGCGACCGCGCGCATCCTCGTCGAGCTCGTCGCCGAACGCGCGCGCTCCAACGCCCTCATCGTCGACCCGTTCTGTGGCTCGGGCACCACCCTTGTCGAGGCACGTGCGGCCGGCCTGCGCGCCGTCGGCACCGACCTGAACCCGCTGGCCGTCCTCGTCGCGCGCGCCAAGACCTGGACCGCCCCCGCGCGCCGCCGCTCCCTGCTCCGCGACACCGGCCACAAGATCGCTGGTGAGGTCCTCGCCGCCGGCAAGGCCGCGCGCCGCTCCGGTGCCGAGCCCGCCCCGATGCGCAAGCCGAAGGGCTTCGACCCCAACGCGCGCAACCGCCGCCTCGCTGCGTGGTTTGCCCCCCACGTCCGCCGCGAGCTCGAGCTGATCGCGACCATGCTCGACGATCTCCGCGACGACGACGCCGAGATCGCCGACGTCCTCACCGCGTGCCTCTCGGCCATCCTCTACAAGGTCTCCTCGCGCACCTCCGACACCGACGGCACCTGGGTCGATCGAAACGTCCCGCGCGGCGCGGCTGCCCGCAACTTCGCCCTCCGTGTCGACCTCCTCTACGCCGGCCTGGCGGATCTCGCCCATGCTGGCGCTCGCGCAAGCGGACCACCCGACGTCTTCGAGATGGACGCGCGCAAGCTCGGCGACGTTGTCACCGACGGCACCGCGGCCGGCATCATCACCTCGCCGCCGTACGCCGGCACCTACGACTACGCCGAGCACCAGCGCCTGCGCTTCGACTTCCTCGGCCTTCGCCATCGCGAGCTCGACGCCGGCGAGATCGGATCGCGCCGCAGCTTCCAGGCGTCCTCGCTCGAGGCCGACCGCAAGTGGCGTGCCGCCCTCGGCGACGTCCTCGACACCGTCGCGCGCGCACTCGCACCCGGCGGCCTCGCGACCCTCATCATCGGCGACTCGCTCGCGGGCGGCCGCGCCATGTACGCCCTCGACGACGTGCGCAGCGCGCTCTCCGACGATCTGTTCGTCGAAGCGTGGGCCTCGCAGGAGCGCCCGATGCTCGGCGGTGGCGAGCGCCGCGCGTTCGGCCAGCGCGCGAAGGCCGAGCACGTGATCGCGCTCCGTCGACGCTGAGTCCGGAATTATCGGCGGATCGGTCACATAAATGGCGCTTTCGTCGCGTGCAGCGATGCGTTACGAAGCCGGCATGTCGAACGTCCGCGCGCTGCTTTCGTTGGCTCTCGTTGTTCCTCTTGTTGCGTGTGGCGATGACGGAGGCGGCTCGACGCCGATCGATGCGAGCCAGCAGACGATCGACGCCCCCCTCGCGATCGATGCACCGCTTCCGATCGACGCGCCCATCGATGCCCCGGTCGATGCGCCGAACTACGACTTCTCGTGCCTTGGGAACTCGGCCCCGACGACTGCGACCGCGACGGTCACGCTCACGGGTTTCGGGCGTGAGCTGACGCTGAACGGCGCCACCCCATCGCTGCAGGCGGCGACGAACGCCACGATCACGGCGTGCAAGGGCGACTGCGAAGGTGCGAACAACCTCGGCAGCACGTTCGTGAGCTCGAGCGGCACGTTCTCGACGGCGTCGCTGGCGACCGGCAACACGCCTCTCGATGGGCACCTGCGCGCCAGCAAGACGGGCAACTGGCCGACGCGGCTCTACCCTGCCTCGCCGCTCGTCGCGGATCAGGCGAACGTGCCCGTCCTCATGATCACGAACTCCGCGGTCGGCATCATCGGGCTGGTCGCGCCAGGCAACCAGACGCAGAGCGCGAACAACGGCATCGTCGGCATGTTCGTCACCGACTGCTCGAACGAGCCGATCGCCTCGGGCGCGACCGTGACGTTCACGCACATCGGCACGAACACGGAGATCACCTCGGTGATCAATGCGGGGCAGTTCACCGGCCAGGCGGCGGGCGGGTACATCGCCACGAACGTGCCGCCCGGCGACGTGACCGTCGCGGCGAGCTACAACGGTATGGTGCTCCGCGCACACGTCGTGCCGTCGGTGGCGAGCACCGTGACCACCACTCAGATCCGGCCGGGCTGGTGATGCGCAGCGCGCTGCTCGCGATCGCGGTCATCGGCTGCGGAGGCGGAAGCTCCGAGGTCGACGAGTACAAACGCAAGTCGATGGAGACGGAGGCGCGCGTCCAGCTGAACAAGCTGAGCAAGCTTGCGCGCGTGGTCCACACGGAGAAGGGCGCATATCCGATCGGCTCGACGGGGCTCACGCCGAACAAGCCGTGCTGTCAGTACGCCGACAAGCGCTGTCCACCGTCGGCGGACGCGTGGAACACCGACGTGTGGGCCGCGTTCGACTTCGTCGTCGACGAGCCGCATCGGTTCCAGTACAGCTACGAGAGCAAGGACGGGCAGACGTTCACCGCGACGGCGGTAGGTGACGTCGCGTGCGCGGGCACGCCCAAGACGTTCACGATCACGGGCAAGACCGGGCCGGCAGGGGCCGAGGTCGACATCTCGCAGATCAGGTAGACGCGCGCTCGCTCAGGGATTGAAGCTGAGGATCGCGCACGCTGCCTGCGCGCTGCCGTTGACGGTGTAAGGCCGGAAGATCCAGCTGCGCGAGGTGTTCTCGATCTGCTGATCCCAGGCGCGCGATGTGCTGCGGCGGAGCAGCGTCACGGACGAGACGGTGCCCGCGCGATCGATGCAGACCTTGGCGGTAGCGGAGGTCTTGCGGGTGCCGATCTCGCGAAGGGCCGAGCCGCTCGGTTTGATGAGCGAGCTGCCGCGGCGCCGCAGGCTCTCGAGGGTGCGCGCGGTGATCGAGCTGGCGGAGGGCGGTGGTGGTGGCGGGGGAGGCGGCGCGCCCCACAGGTCGACCTCGTCGAAGTCCAACGTCTCCTGGGCGACGGGCGGCGACGGAACCGTGAGCGACGAAGGCAGGACCTCGGACGCGGCGGCGTTGGCCGATGGGTACGTGAGGAGCGTGAGCGCGCACGCTTCCACGGGCGTCGCGCGGAACTTGAAGGGCTGGAATTGCCAGTCGCCGATCGCGCGGAGGAACACCTCGCCGGTTCGGGCGGAGGAGCTGGAGACGAGGGTCGCGGTGTGCTTGCCCGCGGTGTCGAGGCACACGCGGACCCAGGCGGAGACCGAGCGCAAGGAGCCACGCTCGCTGTCGAGGTCCGTCCCGACGACGGCGTCGAGCTGCGTGGTGCCGTGCGTGCGCAGGGCCTCGAAGGCCTGGGCGGTGAGCATGGGGCGCGCGACGTCCGTCGGCTCGTGCACGGGTGAGCCAAGCCAGCGGACCTGCGACGAGGTAGCGGTCAGGAACGCGATCTCGATCTCGAAGCCGGGCTTGGCCGTGAGGACCGCGCCGTCACGCAGGCTCGAGGTGCGCGTGGAGAGCTGGAGGTCGAGCTTGGCAAGGCAGCGCGCGAGCTCCGGAGCGTCCTTGGTGGTGACCAGGCCGCCCGCGCCGAAGCGCCGGGTGCATGCGGCGTCGGGGAACCAGAGTGGACCCGCGGTGAAGGGGGCCGCGAGGCGCTTCGTGATCGCGGGGACGTTGCGCGCGCGAATATCTGCAGCGAGCTCGGCAGCGGCCGCCGCGGCGATACGCTCGGTGGGCTCCGAAGGCGGCCGCCAGACGGGTTTGGCCGCGGCCATCGCGGGCGCGACGACAAGGGCGAGCAGCGGCCACCGCATTGTCCGAGCATGCCAGATCCGGGGCAGATTTCACCGAAACGAACAACGCGGCCCGAGTGGCCGCGTCGTAAGCCATGTGAACGGAGGGTGCGCTAGATCTTCTTGCCGACGAGCTTGTAGGTGGTCGTGCCGGACGTGTAGCCGCGGACCTGGGCGAAGATCTTGGCGGGTTGCGCGAGGGAGACCTGGCAGGTCTCGTTCGAGCCGTTCTTGTACGGCCGGCAATCGAACTTGGTAGGCGTCGGCTCGAGGCCGATGCGGACGTACAGGTCGGCGTCGCCGCTCGAGCCCGTCATCTTGAACTCGTACTTGCCGGCCGCGAGGGTCGGGGTCGTGTACCGCTTGATCTCGTCCTTGCGCACGCCCGTGGTCTCGTTGATGCCGCCCCACGCTTCGGGCTGGCTGGTGCCTCCGCCCGGCGTGAACGTGTTGTCCTGCTCGCCCGAGACGAGCACGAGCTGCGACGAGTCGACGTTGCGGAACAGCTGCTCGTAGGTCTGCGGGTCGTTCGCGTTCACCATGCCGCGGAACAGCGCCATGGTCGCGCCCGACATCGAGTGGAAGAAGGCGGGCATCGCGTTGGTCACGATGTCGACGTACTTGGTGCCCGTGGTGTCGTCGGGGTTCTTGGCCTTGTGCGCGGTGTTGAGCGCGTCGTCGATGTACGCGAACGTGTCGCAGCCGTTCATGTAGACGACGACGTATTGGCCCTGCACCCACTTGCCGGCCTGCGCGAGCGCACGGACGTTGGTGCCGAGGCCGGCGTGGCCGTTGTAGACGATGTAGTCAGCGCGGGTCGACAGAGACTCGTAGCGCGCGCGGAACGCCGGCTGCGCGAGGCCCGCCCTGACGTTGTCGGTGAGCATCGCGACGACGTTGATCTTCTTGCCGTCAGGGAGGGTCGCCTTGAACTCGACCTCGGGCGTTCCGACGCCCGGGCTTGCCGGCAACGACGCGGGCACCGTGGCCAGGTTGCGCGTGCCGAGCTCCCTCTTCATCGACGAGATGAAGGTGTTGTAGGCGGCGATGCCGGCGTCGGAAGCGGTGGTCGCGCCGTCCTCGTACTTGCCGAAGATGGCGACGACGTTGAGGGTGTTGTCCTCCCAGATCTTGTTGTACTCGGGGAACTTGCCCGTGGTCTGGATCGGGCTCGGCGAGACCGTCGCGCTGACCTTCACGATGTCGGCGCTCGCGAGCTCGCAGCTCGAAGCCCTGGGACGGTAGTAGTAGAACATCGAGCCGGCATCGACGTCGTGCGCGCCGAAGTCGACGCAGTCGTGCGCGTACTTCGTGGCGAACGCCTTCTGACCTGCCTCGGAGATGTCGAGCGGCAGCTCAAGCTCGTACTCGTCCGGGACCGGGTTGCGCTTGGCCCACGCGACGGGGAGCTTGGCTTTGTACGTGATCTGGGTCTTGCCGCCGACCTGGGTCTTGCGGACGTCGGAGAGGACGAGGCGGTCGATGCGGCCGACCGCGTTGGAGCCGTTCAGGAGGCCGACCGTGTACAGGAGCTGGTCCTGGATGGTGGCGGTGTCGTTGAAGCTGTAGTCGGTGAGCAGCTTGCCCTCGAACTCGAAGTCGACGAACACGGCGAGCGCGCTCGCGTCGGCCTTGCCGTCGTCCGACTTGACGGTCTCACCTTCGTAGAGGTCTTCGTCTACGCAGCCCATGGCGGAGGCAGCTGCGGCGGCAAGGAGGGGGGCGAGGCGCTTCATGCCGCCGCGTACAGCAAGCGCGATGCCGGCGATAATTCAAGCCAAGCCCGCTAGATCAGGGGAGCTGGCGATCGGTGTCGAAAGTCGCCAGGTGGCAACAGTCGTAGCCAGCTACTCCCAGGCGATGTCCATCTGGTCGTCGTCGCCCATGCCCTTCTCGAGCAGAGCCAGGAGCTCCGGGTCGGCGCCGTTGTCCGCCATGACCTCGAGCGTCTCCCGATCGATGTAGTACTCGTCGTCTTCCTCGTGCTCCTCCTCGAGCTGTTCGACGAGGAACTTCAGCTGAGCATCGCTGATGGTACCGATGTCGTCTCCGGTATCGATGCGGGTCAAGCGAGGCATGGGCCCAGTCTGCCTACCGTGCCCCGCCACGGTCAACGGGGGGCGCGTGCTACAAGGCCCGGATGACTGGCCTGCCCGCACAGATCGACGTCGTCATCGTCGGGGGCGGGTTTGCGGGATGTGCTACGGCATGGGCCCTGCGCACCCGCGGGATCGACGCCGTGGTCGTGGAGCGCGAGCCCGCGCTCGGCCGATATGCGAGTGGACGCGGTGCGGGCCTCGGTCGCCAGCTCGCGGAGGATGACGCGACCACGGCGCTGACCGTGCGTGGCGCCGAGCTCTTGCGCGGCGAGCTCGCCGACGCGTGGTCGCCGACAGGCGGCATCCTGTCGTTCGATGATGCCGCACACGCGGAGCGCTATTTCGCGCGCGCGGCGCGGTTCGACGTGGGCGTGGAGGTGCTGAGCCGCGCCGGCGTCTGCGCACGGTGGCCGCAGATCGCGGGGCTGCCCACCGAGCGTGCGCTCCTCGTCCCCAGTGACGGCGTGATCGACACGCGGCGCCTGCTCGCCCACTTCGCGGAGCACGCGACGATCGCGTTCGATGCCGGTGTCACCTCGATCGAGCCTGGTGGCCGTGGAGCGCGCGTGGCGACCGTGCGCGGTGCGATCGAGGCGCGGGTCGTCGTCGATGCGAGCGGTGCGTGGGCCGGTGCGCTCACGGGTGATCCGGCGCTTGCCGCGATTACCCGCAATCTGTTCCTGCTGGAGGCGACGCCCCCCGCGGGCGCGCCGTTCTTGTGGCACCTCGGGCGCGACGAGATGTACGTGCGCGCGTCGGGCGCGAGCGTGCTCGCATCGGCATGCGACGAGACGCGCGAACCGGCGACCGACGCCAAGCCGGATCCCGATCGCGCGCGCGAGCTGACCGCGCTGTATGCCCGTGTCGCGCCGGCGCTGGCCGCCGTACCACATCTCGCGCAGTGGGCCTGCCAGCGCAGCTTCACGCCGGATCGTCAGATGCGCCTCGGGCGCGATCCCGCGCGGCCCTGGCTCGTGTGGGCCGCGGCGCTGGGGGGGCACGGCGCGACGTCGTCGGCCGCAGTCGGCGAACGGGTCGCGTCTGCGGTGAGCGACGCGCTTACGTAACCCTCGCACGAGCGCCCGCTGGCTCGTCGCATGCACCGCCGCGATGCATGGCCGACAAGATCATTTCGCGCGGGTTTCGCGGTCGGCGACAGCCGGCCATGACCGCGGAGCGTGTGCCGCCCGGACAGTATGTCGAGCGCGGGTTCCCGGTGCTCTCGGCTGGGCCAACACCGCACACGCCACTCGACCAGTGGGAATTCTCCGTCGAGGGAGATGTCGGTACGCCGCGCCGCTGGACGTGGAGCGAGTTTCGCGCGCTGCCGCGGGAGGTGATCACGCGCGACATCCATTGCGTCACGAAGTGGTCGAAGCTCGACACGCACTGGGTGGGTGTCTCGGTCGACACGTTGCTCGCGGATACCGACGTGCGTGGGGGCTACGTCCTCGCATTCTCCGACGGTGGATACACGACGAACCTCCCGCTCGCGGACCTCACCGACGGCAAGGCCTGGGTCGTCGATACCTACGAGGGCCAGCCCCTCACGCGCGAGCACGGCGGACCTGCGCGCCTGCTCGTCCCCCACCTCTACTTCTGGAAGAGCGCGAAGTGGATCCGCGGCCTGCGCATCCTCGACGAGAACAAGCCCGGCTTCTGGGAGCAGCTCGGCTATCACGACCATGGGGACCCATGGAAGGAACAGCGGTACCGCGGCGACTGAGCCGCGTTGGAGTCCCATGGGAAGACTGAGCTGGCAGGTCGGCGAGGTCGTCGCCGTGCGTACCGAAACGCCGCGCGCACGCAGCATCGCGATCGCACTCCCCGCATGGCCCGGGCACCGCGCGGGTCAACACGTCGACGTACGGCTCACCGCCGAGGACGGCTACTCCGTCGAGCGCAGCTATTCCATTGCCTCCCCGCCGGAGGACGGCGAGCGCGTCACGCTGACGGTCGAGCGACTCGACAACGGTGAAGTCTCGCCGTATCTCGTCGACGAGCTCCGCGTCGGCGATCCGCTCGAGCTGCGCGGTCCGATCGGTGGCTACTTCGTGTGGGAAGCGCGCCTCGGCGGCCCGCTTCTCCTCGTGGCGGGCGGCTCGGGCATCGCGCCGCTCATGGCGATGATCCGGCATCGCGTCGCCGCGCGCAGCACCACACCCACGCGCCTCCTCTACTCGTCGCGTTCCTTCGACGACGTGATCTATCGCGACGAGCTCGCGCGCATCGCGAGCAACGGCAGCGGCATCCAGCCCACCTATACGCTCACGCGCGCGCAGCCTGCGGGGTGGACCGGCTATCGGCGGCGCGTCGACACCGACATGTTGCGCGAGGTCGCCTGGCCGCCCGAGCGGCGCGCGCAGGTGTTCGTCTGTGGCCCGACCGACTTCGTCGAGGCTGCGGCCGCGAGCCTCCTCGAGCTCGGGCACGCGCCGGCGCGCATCAAGACCGAACGTTTCGGCGCGACAGGAGGTTCGTGATGGAGAAGCTCGATGGCAATGCAGCAGGGGGGATCCTGCAGGCGATCTTCCCGTTCGAGATGACGAGTGTCGTGGGCGTGTGCGCCGGATGCGGTACCCGCGCGGTGCTCGCTACCGTCGCTGTCTACAAGACCGGCATCGGCACGGTCCTGCGCTGCCCCTCGTGCGACCACGTGTTGATGCGCGTCGCCGAGATCGAGGGCCACCACATGCTCGACATGCGCGGCCTCAGCGTCCTGCGGCTCTGACCGTCGCGAGGCGCTAGCGAGCTACTTGCTGTCTTCGTCGCACTTGGCGACGGCCTCGAGCGAGGTCGCTGCGAGCGCACACTCGACGCGGGCCTTCGCCGTCTTGTTCTTACACACGTCGATGAACTCCGGCTTGGCCTTGGCGACGTCGGCCTTCTGCTTCGCCAGATCCGCCTTGCTCGCGTCGGTGACCGCGGCCCCGCCCTTCTTGAACTCCAGCTCGACCAGGTGATCGAGCAGCTGCTTGCACTGATCTTCGGACGGGGCATCTTTACAGCCCACGGCCCCGAGCAGCACAGCGGCCAGCATCACGCGCTTCATGCCCACCATCGTATCACCGGAGGGTCGCGCGTAGGGTATCGATGCGGCGCTGGAGCTTGGGCCCCGGCCCCAACGCGGTGGCGCGGTCGAGGAGCTTGGCGGCGGCCTTGGTGTCCTTGGTGGCGGCCGTTACGGTGGCGAGGTGCAGGAGGATCTCGGGCTCGTTGGGGGCGAACCGCACCGCACGGTCGAGGATCGCGAGGGCGCCGCGGAGATCGCCCTTGCGGTAGAGGAGCCAGCCCCAGCTGTCGAGCACCGATGGATCTCCTGGAGAGAGGTCACGTGCCTTCTTCAGCCAGCGCTCGGCATCGGGAAGGCGCTGATTCGCCTCGGCGAGCAGGTAGCCGGCGAAATTATGCGCGCTCGCCGAGTCGGGATGGGCGCGCAGCGCGGGCTCGAGCACCGCGAGCGCAGCGGCCACGTCCCCGACGTAGTCCGCGAGGCGAGCCCGGGCGATCTGGGCGGGGAGCTCGTCGCCGGTCTCAGCGAGGAGCTTGCGCGCGCCCGCCAGGTCTCCGGCGTCGGCAGTGGCAAAGGCGGCGAGCAGACGCGCCTCCAGATCTTTCGGAGCCACCTCGCGCGCGGGGGCGAGCGCGGCCGTGGCTCCGGCGTGATCGCCCGCAGCGAGCAGCGCGGTCGCGGCGACCTTGCGGGCCTCGACGAACCGCGCCGACTCGCGGGGGATCGCGAGCAGGCGCTTCACCGTCGCGTCCCGATCGGTCTGCATGTCGAGCTCGCCGAGCAGCACCGTCGCGGCGTCGGCATCGACGAGGGCGATCCGAGACGCGATGGCGCGTGCCTCCGTGGCGCGGCCGAGGCCACGCTCGAGACGCGCGACAGCGGTGAGGGCATCGACGTCGCTCCGGTCGTCGTCGAGCAGCGTCAACAGATCGATGGCGCCGGTGCGATCATCGGCCTCGCACAAGAGCCAGTACAGCTCCTCGGCGATGTCGAGCGCCTGTCCACTGCGATCGAACGCGCTGCGCGTCTGCTCGATCGCCTTGCTCATCTGCCCGGTGCGCCGCAACGCTCGCGCGAGATCGAGCCGCGCATCGAGGTGGTCCGGATCGCGCTCGAGCACCGCGCGCAACGACGTGATCGCCCGCGCGAGCTCGTTCCGCCCGGCGAGGCGTTGCGCGAGCAGGTAGTGCCCCTCGACGGAGCCAGGGACCTTCTCGACGAGCTTTCTGAGTGTCGCCTCGGCTTGGTCCGGGGCCTCCAGCTTGGCGAGCCCGAGGTACGCCTCCTCGGCGTCGGGCTCGAGATCGATCGCGCGCCGGTACGCGCGGACCGCGTCGGGCTTGCTGGACTCCGCGAGCATGTCGCCCGAGACCAGCCACACCTCGGCATGCTTCGGCCACCGCGAACGCGCATCGGCGAGCGTTGCGCGCGCTGCGTCGCCGCGCTTGGCCTTCTCCTGCGCACGCGCGAGCTCGACAGCGATCATCGGCTGATCGGGCGCGGCCTTCGCGGCGAGCGCGAGGGCATCGGCGGCGGCGGCCCACTCCTCACGATA
This sequence comes from Kofleriaceae bacterium, assembly GCA_033763475.1. Taxonomy (GTDB): domain Bacteria; phylum Myxococcota_A; class Polyangia; order Haliangiales; family Haliangiaceae; genus JABFXX01. The sequence continues at coordinate 137,730 of JANRKM010000208.1, read as the reverse complement.
CGCGGCGAGCTTGCCGTCGAGGTAATGCGCGTAGGCATCCTTCGCGAGCGGCGAGGTCGGCCGCTCGGGTGGCTTGTCGGCACGGCACGCGAGCACCGCGCTCGTGAGGAGCCCGAGGACAACAGCGCGCGGCACGCCGAGAGCCTACACCAGGAGCCTACAGCGGGATGTTGCCGTGCTTGCGCGGCAGGTTCGACTGGCGCTTGTTCTTGAGCGTCCGCAGCGAGCGCACGATCGTCCAGCGCGTATCGCGCGGCCGGATGATCTCGTCGATGTAGCCGAGCGAGGCTGCCTTGTAAGGGTTGGCGAACCGCTCCTTGTACTCCTGCGTGAACCGCGCTTTCGCCTCGGCGCGCGCCTTCTCGTCGGTGATCTTGTCGAGCTCGCCGCGGAAGATGATGTTGACCGCGCCGTCGGGCCCCATCACCGCGATCTCGGCCGCCGGATAGCTGACGTTGACGTCGGCGCGGATGTGCTTGCTCGCCATGACGTCATACGCGCCACCATAGGCCTTGCGGGTGATCACGGTGATCTTCGGAACCGTCGCCTCGGCGAACGCGTACAGGAGCTTCGCGCCGTGTTTGATGATGCCGCCGTACTCCTGCGTCGTGCCGGGCAGGAAGCCGGGCACGTCGACGAACGTGACGATCGGGATGTTGAACGCATCGCAGAACCGCACGAACCGCGCGGCTTTCGTCGACGCATCGATATCGAGGCAGCCGGCGAGATGGTTGGGCTGGTTGGCGACGATGCCGACGGGGCGGCCCTCGAAGCGCGCGAACCCGCACACGATGTTCTTCGCGTAGTCCTTGTGGACCTCGACGAACTTGTTGTCGTCGACGACGGTGTTGATGATCTTCTTGATGTCGTACGGCTTGTTCGACTCGTGCGGGACGATGGTGTCGAGCGCGGCGTCGGCGCGGTCCGGCGGATCCTGCGTCGGCATCACGGGCGGATCCTCCGCGTTGTTGCTCGGCATGAACGCGAGCAGCTCGCGGATGCGCGCGATGCACGACAGCTCGTCCATCTCGGTGAAGTGCGAGACGCCGGACTTGCTCGCGTGCGTCATCGCGCCGCCGAGCTGCTCCTTCGACACCTCCTCGTGGGTCACCGTCTTGATGACCTCGGGGCCGGTGATGAACATGTACGATGTGCGATCGACCATCAGGATGAAGTCGGTGATCGCCGGCGAGTACACGGCGCCGCCCGCGCACGGGCCCATGATCGCCGACACCTGCGGCACCACGCCCGACGACAGCACGTTGCGGAGGAAGATGTCCGCGTAGCCGGCGAGCGACTCGACGCCCTCCTGGATGCGGGCGCCACCCGAGTCGTTGAGGCCGATCACCGGGCACCCGATCTTGGTGGCCAGGTCCATCACCTTGCAGATCTTCTGTGCGTAAGCACCCGACAGCGAGCCACCGAAGACCGTGAAGTCCTGTGCGAACACGCACACCGGGCGCCCGTCGACGGTGCCGTGGCCGGTGACGACGCCATCACCCAGGATCTTCTGCTCTTGCATGCCAAAGTCGGCGCAGCGATGAGTGACGAACTTGTCGAGCTCGACGAAGCTACCCTCGTCGAGCAAGGCTTCGATGCGCTCGCGCGCCGTGAGCTTTCCAGCTTCGTGCTGCTTGGCAATGCGCGCGGCACCACCAGCGAGCGCGGCTTTGGCTTCCATCTCTTCGAGGCGACGAATCGGATCGACGGGGTCTTTGCTCACGCGTTCGGGTTAACACGGTTTGCGTGCTGGGTCGTCGACGGGCGATAATTTTGGGGTGGGAAACGTAAAGGGCAGCGCACTGTCGTCGCGCGTCCTATGGGTCCAGCTCAATCACGGTGAAGCGGGCCTGCAACGCTTGTGCGCGCAGATCACTCCCGAGCTCCGCGCGAACATCGAGAGCGGCATCCACAAGGCCAGGTGGTATCCGTTCGATCAGTTCATCGAGCTCAACGAAGCCATCGATCGGCTGTTCGGCAAAGGCGACCTCGGCCTCGTGCGCGAGCTGGCGCGGTTCGGCGCCGATGCAAACCTGACGACGATCTATCGCCTGTTCTACAAGGTCGGCACCACGCACTGGATCCTCGGCCGCGCGGTGCGCTTGTGGAGCGCGCACTACGACACCGGCGTGCTCGAGGTGCTCACGCGCGGGCCGCGCACGGCGATCCTGCGCATCCGCGGCTATGACAAGCCGCATCCGATCCACTGCATGTCGGTGCTCGGCTGGACGCAGCGCTCGATCGAGCTGTCGGGCGGCACCGAGGTGAAGAGCGTCGAGACCAAGTGCCGCACGCGCGGCGACGACTACTGCGAGCTCGAGTCGTCCTGGAAGTAGGCCCGGCGGCCAGCCTGGCGTATCGCGAAGGCCGCGAGCACGACGAACACCACCGAGGCGATCATCGCAGCCTCATGCGGGCGCCGGCGAACACCGTCGGCCACGTGGTGACGGTGGTGCCGCCGTCGCTGGTGACCCGGCGCTCCGCGATCGGGTGAAAGTCCTCGCTCGCCATCATGTCCTCGTCGGTGACGACGTGCACGTTGGCCGCGACGCCGCCGAACAGGTCGAGCGGCCCGATGGGCACGGCGATGCTGGCGCGCAGCTGGCTCAGGCTCTTGTCGGGATCGCCGCCGGTGACGTCGGTCATCCAGTACATCGCGTCGAGGTCGAAGCCCAGCTGCGACGCGCCGGTGTTGATCGCGCGGTGGATACCGATGCCAGCGCCCACCATCATGTGCTCGTGATCCGGCGACCAGCCGATCGACCACAGGTTGTGCACGTGCTTCGTACCGTGGCGGAACGCGACCGCAGAGATCTTGGCGGTGTCGAGCCACGCGTCGACGGCGAGCGGGCCGTTCTTCGAGTAGTTGATGACGCCGATCGGCACGGTGCCGTCGCTGTCCTCGGTGATGTTGACCACGCCGAGCTGCACGCCGCGCATGCGCTTGGCGATGTTGATCGTGCCGATCTGCATGCCCGTGGCGTCGCCCGCGATGTTGGCGCCGCCGGCGATCTGGAGGCCGCGCAGGCGATTCGCGATCGATGCGCCGCCGGCGATCTGGAGGCCCGTCGCGGTGCCGGCCGCGAAGGTCGCGCCACCGCCGAGCTGGATGCCCGTCAGGTCGCGCTTGCTCCCCGAGGCCGCGCCGCCGATCTGGATGCCGTAGGCGTTGCCGACGGTCATCGCTGCCGCGCCGGCGATCTGGATGCCCGCGAGGTCACCGCGCGTGATGGCTGCGGCACCCGCGATCTGGCCACCCTCGGTATTGCCGCGGCTCAACGCGGCTGCCCCGGCGATCTGTACGCCGTCATCGATGCGGCCGGCGACGGCGAGGGCACCGGCGATCTGCGCGCCCGAGGCGAACTGCGTCTTGGTGTCGACCGCGCCGCTGATGCTCGCGTATTGCGATCCGTCGCTGTGGCCGGCGACCGCGTGGACGCCAACACCGACGACGACCTTGGCGCCGGCCACGCGGTCTACGGCGAGCGGAGGCACGAGGCCGAGCGAGAACGGGAAGTGCGAGGCACGCGGCGCCGGCGTCACGGCCGGGGTGGGCTGGGCGATCGGCGGCACCACCACCGCCGGCGTGGGCTCCTGCTCGGGAGCGGGCGGCGGCGTCGCGGGCAGCCCGGCGAGGATCTCGCTCGCCTGGTCGCGGACGAGATTGGTGGCGATGAACGCGATCAGGCGCGCGCGGTCGTCGCGCGTGGCCGGCAGGGCGACCGTGCGCTCCACGCTCGGGCCGTTCACTGGGCGGTACTCGATGCGGACGCTCTGCGCGACGATCGAAATGGCGAGCGAGCCAAGGGCGGTGCCGGGCGCGTCGGAGACCTGGACCCCGAGGTCTGCGGCGATCGCGGAGCGCACCGCCGCGGAGTCGAGATCGGCGGTGGCATCGACCAGGATCGCGAGCTCGAGCGCTGCGGCGGGCGTGCTCGCTGGTTCAATATCGGGGTGCTCTACCGGTTGCGCGAGGGCGTGGTACGGAGCGACCGCGAGGGCGAAGAAGAGACCAACTGAACGCATGTGGTTTCGTCCCCGCACCCCCCGGTTCGTTCAATCGGAACGAGAAGTTGTGGACCGAGCACTTAGTTTGAATGATCTCGAGGCGACCGGGTACCAAGGCCCGTGTCGAGCTCTTGCGCGTCTACCTCCGCGCCGCCCTTCGGCGGCGCTGCGCGCCCCGGCAGAGCCGGGACTTGCGCAGTGCTGCTCCGCGAGTCGGAAGACGTGAGCGAGCCCACGCTTGTGTCCCGCCTGGCCGAAGGCGATCGCGACGCGATCGACGAGGTCTATCGCGAGCATCGAGCGGCTCTCCATGGCTTCGCGCGCCGGTTCGTGGGTGACCCGGCGGTCGCCGAAGATCTGGTTCATGATGTGTTCGTGGCGTTGCCCTCGGCGATCCGGCGGTTCCGCGGCGACAGCAGCCTGCGAACCTTTCTCATGGCGATCGCGCTGCGCCGCGGCCACAAGCACATCCGCGCCGCGAGCCGCCGCCGCAACGCGATGTCCAAGCTCGCCGAGGAGCCGATTGCGACCCCGCAACGTCCCGACGTCCCGCTCGCGCGCCAGCAGCTCGCGACCAAGCTCTACGCGGCGCTCGACAAACTCCCCGATGATCAGCGCGCGGCCTTCGTGCTGTGCGAGATCGATCAATTGAGCGCGGCCGAGGCCGGTGCGATCGCAGATGCACCCGAGGCGACCATGCGCACCCGTCTCTTCCATGCGCGCAAGAAGCTGCGCGCGCTGCTCGACAAGGAGGTCTCGCGATGAGCGACGCCCATGATGCCTGGCTTGCCGACGCCGCCCTGGCTGCGCGCGAGGTCGCTCACGACGACGCGCCGGCGAGCATCGAGGGTGCCGCCACCCGCGCGCGGATCCACGCCACCCTCGAGCGCCGCCGCGGCACGCAGAAAAAGCGGTTCACGCTGATCGCGGCGGTCGTCGCGTCGATGTTCGGCTCGACAGCATTCGCGTATTACAGCGGCATCGGACCGTTCAAGAAGGCGGCGGCGCCCGCGCCCGCGCCTGCGATCGCGACCAGCGAGCCAGCGCCCGCAGCAAAGCCCCCGGGCCACGCGCCCATCGCACCAGCCGTCGAGGTCGTCCCGCCCGCCCCGGAGCCTACGCCCGAGGTGGTCGCGCCGACGCCGGCGCCCACGCCTCCCATCGTCGAGCCTGCACCGACGGCCGAACCCGCGCCAATCCCGAAGCGCACGCCGCGGGTCACCCCGGAGCCCGCGCCCGAAGCGGCCCCAGCGCCCGAGCCCGAGCCCGTGCCAGCGCCACTGCCTGCGCCCGATGCCGAGCTGCTCGCCTACCAGCAAGCGCACGATGCGCACTTCAAAGGCGGCAGGCCGGCGGTGGCGCTCGCGGCGTGGGACCGCTACCTCGCGCAGTTTCCCGACGGGAAGCTCGCTCCCGAGGCCCGGTACGATCGCGCGCTCGTGCTCGTGAAGCTCGAGCGATGGAGTGAGGCGCGCGTGGCGCTGGCACCGTTCGCGAATGCACCTGCCGGTGCGTACCGCCAGCGCGAGGCCGCGAAGATTCTCGACGCGATCAAAGACCGCTAGCGCATTCGCGCCGCCGGCAGCTCGACCGTCACGGGCGGCCTGGCGATCGCATTGGCGATCGCGCTCCCGATGCGCCCGATCAGCATGAGCACGAGCGAGCCGACGATCAGCGCGACGATCTCACCGGTCGATTGACCATTCATCGTCCCGAACAGCGGGAACAAGACCACGCCACTCGCGCTCGCCCAGGGGGCGCGGATCGGCAGCGCGAGCTGGGTGAGGAACCCGGCGAGGAAGACGCCGCCGAACGCGACGAGCAAGCTGGCGTCGTGCGCGCCGGCGAACGTGGTCGCGGCGAACAGCACGACCAGCGCGCCGAAGTGCACGGCGGCGCTCAGCAGCATCACCGACAGCGTGCTGACCGTGACGCCCTTGAGACGGCGAATCACCGCGGCTCCTGCGATGCCACTGGCGGCGGTGACGACGGTCGCCACCACGACGACCCACGCCACCGGGCTGTCGAGTGCACCCCAGCCCTCGGCGCTGGCGATTGCGAACGACGCAGCGACCACGAGCGCCGTGCCGAGGACCGCGACCACCAACGGTTCGCGCGTGGGCCGCACCGGTACGTGACTCGCGACCAACGCGCCGCTCGTGAGCCCCGCGGCGAGGGCGCCGAGGAGGAGGATCAGATCATCCCTGAGCGGCGCGAAGCGCAGCGCGCCCTGGGTGAGCCAGAACACCCCCGCTGCGGCTACGGTGCCGGTGATGAGCCACGCGATCCTCATCGGCACATTCTAACACCTCAGTTGTTGGTGAACGTCATCGTCGTCGAGAATGTGCGCGCGCCGCTCTCGTCGTGCATGCCGGCGAACTCGTTCTTGATGCACTGCGCGAGGCCCGCAGGCGCACCCGTCACGCGCGTGGTGATCTGGCCGTACTGACCGACGACGAGCTCGAGCCGCGCGACGATGCGGTTGCCGGCGCTGCCCGAGGCGACCATGCCGGCGTAGCAGTTCTGGATGCTGATCGTGCGCGCCATCATCACGCGCTGGAGGTTGGCGCTGGGGACCGGGCCGAGCGCGACGCGCGGGCCGAAGTTCGCCGTCGGCACCGACTCCCACGCTTCCTTCATCGTGACGTTGAGGCGCGCGACCACCGCACGCGAGCCAAGCAGCTCGAACGGCATCGACTTCTTCTGGCCGAGCGCCGTGATGTCGAGAGTCCCGCGCACCGGCCCCGTCGAGGTCGCGCCGCGCGTGACTTCGATGAGGTAGTTGCCGCGTTTGAGCGACTTGATCGCGAGCTGCTCCTTGTCGCCGGCGTTCGCATCCGCGGCGAACGCATCGGTGCGGCCGCCCATCCACGACACGCGAGAGCCGTCGGGGGCGACGACCGAGATGTCGAGGTCCGAGGCGCTTGCCCACGTACCGTGGATGACGAGGTCGCCCGTGATCTTCGGGAGTGCGATGGCGAGCGTGGCGGCCTTCTCGGCGGCGGCGCGGGTGGCGTCGTCGGCTAGCGCGTTCTTGATCAGCTCGGCGTCGCGGTCGCGCCCCACGCTGCGCAGGCAACGCATGGCGCCGGCGGCAGCGGAGGTGTCCTTGGGCGCGATCGACGACAGCGCGATGCGGTGACCACACGCCTGCGACATCCGGCCCGACGCCTCGTAGGCGTGGACCATGCGCTCGTGGAGCGCCGTACGATCCGCGTCGAGATCGACGAGGCCGGCGAGCGTGCGCAGCGCGAGCTCGCGCTGCCCGTCGCGACCGAGGAGGTCGGCCTGATAGCCGAGCGCATGTGGATCGAGCTTGTCGCGTTCGAGCCACTTCGCGGCGATCTCCCGCGCCTTGTCGATCTCGCCAGCGTAGGCGTACGCCTGCACGAGCGCGCGGTGCTTCTCGCGGCTATCCGGGCTCGCGGCAAGCGCGGCCTCGGCGTTATCGATTGCCTTCTTGATGCTGTCGCTGACGCCCGCATAGGTCTCGAGCGAGGGCGTGCGCACCCAGGTCTTGCGGAACGCCATCTGGCCGATGCCACCGCCGCCCATCGGGCCACGCCGGCCGAAGCCGATGCCATCGTCGCCGCGCCCGTCGACGTCGATCGCGTCCATCGAGCCCTTGCCTGCCTTCACGAACGGGGACGCGGGTCTCTTCGTCGTCGTGGCGCGCGGCGCCGCAGCCGGCATGGGCTCGGGCGCTTTCTCGGCAAACGCCGCCGAGTCCGCCTCTGGCTGGGCCTCGGCCTTGTCCCTGGCAAGCGCCGCGTTTCCAGCCGGCGCTGTCGTCGACGCCGTCATCGGCATCGAGCCGGAGGTGATGACTTCATCGATCGCGTCCTCACCGGTCCACTTCGCCGCGGGCGTGCCGCGGTCGACGCCGAACGCCTCGAACATCGCGGCCGACTCGAGGACGAGCAGCGACGTCTCGCGTGACATCACGCCGTACCCCTGGGAGAGCGCGACGATCTGCGTGCGGGCATCGGGGCCACCCGTGCGCTCGAGTTGGTCGATCGCGAGCGACGCCCACAGCCGCGGCACGAAGCCGTTGCCGGCCGCGCCCGTCATCGCGAGCTGCACCGGGTAGCGCTGCTCGAACGGCTGGCCACCGACGGTGCCTTTGACCACGACATCGCCACGAACGTCCCCCGTCAGGCGCGCCGCGACGAGGACCTCCTCACCCGAGCGTACCGTCGGCAGCACGGTCGGCGCGACGTCGGCCAGGCCACTCGGCAGCTCGATCGTCGCGTTGCGCAGCTGCGCTCCGTTGGTCGATTCGAGCGCGGCGAGCGCCGCGGTGCCGACGGTGAGGCCGGGCACCCACGCGAGATAGCTGCCGCCACCACCGCGCGCCGCGGCCTTGAGCACCATGGCGTCGGCATCGCCACCGATGCCGATCGTCGAGATGTGGACGTTACCACCCATGTTCGCTAGGGCGCCTTCGATGTCGCTCGCGCGGCGGAAGCCCGTCGTCGAGAACCCATCGCCGATGTAGAGGACCCAGTCCTCGCGATCGTCACCGCGGTTGAAGTCACTGCTCGCCGAGCGCACCGACGCGACGATGTCACTCGCACCGGCCGCCACCTGCTTGCCGAGCCAGCTCTTCACGTCGCCGACTGCGGTCTCCGACGGAGCGCGGAAGCCACCGAGGCGCGCGCACTCGCTGTCACACGCCGCGACGGTGAACCGGTCGCGGCGATCCATCTCGCCAACGATCGTGGCCGCGAGCTCGGTGGCGCGCGTGAACCGCTCGCCGACCATCGACTGGCTCGAGTCGACGACGATCATGATGTCGCGCGGCTTGGATTCGCGCCAGCGCGGCAGCTTGGGTCGCAGCGCGAGCACGGCCGTCGGGCGGGTGTCGGCGGCGACCTTGCGTTGCGCGTCGACCACCTTCGGATCGATACCGACGTTCTTCTTCGCCGCGAGCTTCTCGTCGGGCGCGACGGCCGCGCCGCCGGTGAAGGTCCATGCGCGCAGCTCGGCGGTCGTATCGACGGGCTCGTATTCGACGACGAGATCGCCGCGCGGCACGAAACCGCCCTGCTGGAAGGTCAGCGCACTGACCTCGGCGCGCGCTGGATCGGCGGTCAGCGCATACCCCGCCGCGCGGACCTGGCCAGGGCGCGCACCGCGCACCTCGACGTCGACGCTGAAGTTGTTCGCCACCGTCGAGCCATCGGTCGAGTGGGCGAGGGGATACGTGTACTGGCGGTTCGCGCCACGCGGCGTGACCACCTGCGTGTACGCGATCTTGATCGTGCGCTGGCCCTTCGCCGGGATCGGGAAGATGCGCAGCTCGAATCGACCGCCGCGCTTCCAATCGAGCAGCGCCGGGTCGCGCCAGCTGCCGTCGACCCAGATGATCTCGTCGGGCTTGCGCGCGATCTCCAGCTTGGGCGTGGCCTTGTCGATCACGCCCTGCCAGATCTTGGCGCCGCGCTGCTTGTCGACGAACGCGCCCTGCTCGAAGCCACCTTCGACGTCGAGCTCGAGGCTGTCGATCTGCGCGTCGGGGGGCAGTGGGAACTGATAGACGCCATCGAGCGTCTCGTTGCTGTCGTTCTTGAACGTCTCGGTGATCTCGGTGCGCGCGACGGGCCCGACGATGCGGACCTTCACGTCGTGCTGCGCGAGCGCGAGGTTCCAGTCGCGGTCGCGCTTCTCGCCGGGCTTGTACGCGCGCAGCGCGCCGAGGCCCTGGGCGAGCTCGTCGTCCTTCTTGCTCGCGGGGCCGGCCTGCTCGAGCTCGCTCCACGCGATCTCGTGCGCCAGCGACGGCGCCGCACCGACGGAGAGCGCCCCATTATCGATCTGGCCTTCCTCACCCGCGTGCACCTCGTCGCGCTGGCCGCTCGCCGTCACCAGCGACACGGAGCCACGCACGACTTGCACCGCGGTGAGCGAATCGGTCGCGGTCGCCATGAACCGGGTACCGATGATGTCGATGGTGCCCGATGGCGTCTGCACCGACGCCGGGCGCTTCTCGACGTGCGCGACGTCGGCCGAGAGCCGGCCCTTGGTCAGCGTCAGCTTGCGCGGCTCGGTCCGGTCGAACGCGAGCACGGTGTCGTGATCGAGCACGAGCTTGCTGCCATCGGCGAGCTCGAGCGAGACGCGGGTGCGCTCGTCGGTCTTGAGTGAGGCACCATGCGGGATCGCCGCCGCCTTGGCGAGCGGCTTCCACGCGTCGCCGTCCTTCACGAACACGCCGCTCGCGGTATCCGCGGAGGCACGCGCGACGTTGGTGATCGTGCCGATCGATGTGCCGTCGGTGGCGCGCGGCTTGTTCCCCGTCTGCGTGGACGCGACCGGCGCCTCGTCGTCGCTCTGGCTCTGCTTGTAGAGCACGGCTGCACCCGACGCCGCGATCGCCGCAGCGAACACGGCGGCCCACGGTCGCTTGGGCGCCTTGGCCACGGGCGTGGGCGCCTTGACGACGGGCTTGGCCTCGGGCTTCTTCTCCGTCGGCTTGGCCTCCGCATCGATCACCGCGAGCACGCGGTCGGCGAGGTCTGCGCGCGGAACGTGGTCGCTACCGGCCTGGCCGGCGAGCGCGGCGAGCTGGCTCGCGTCGTGGCGCAGGTCGCGGCACGTGTCGCAGCTCGCGATGTGATCGGCATGGCGCGCGATCGCCGCGCGGTCCCCGGCGACGATGTCGGCGAGGTCGTCGATAACCTGGTCGCAGTCCTTCATCAGATGTTCTCCTCGTCGGGCATGACGGAACGGAGACGCGCGAGCGCACGGCTGATCCGCTTGCGCGCGGTGGGTTCGTCGAGGTTGCAGGCGGTCGCGATCTCGCGATGACTAAGGTCACCGACGAAGCGCAGCACCAGCGCCTCGCGCTCGGTCGGCTTGAGCTTGTCGAGCGCGTCGCGCACCGTGCGCGAGCGCTGCCTCTGCGCAAACGTGTCGCGGCCCTCATCGGTGTCGGGCACCACCTCGAGCAGCTCGCGGTGCTTGCGCCGCGTCTCGAGCATGTGCGCGCACACGTGCCGCGCGATGCCGCACAACCAGGCCTTGATGCTGCCCTCGGCGCGATAGCTCCCCATCGCGCGGTGGGCACGCAACAGCGTCTCCTGCGTCGCTTCATCGGCATCGGCCTGCGAGCCGAGCATCGCCATGCACAACCGTCCGAGGATCACGCCGTGCGCTTTCGCGCACGCCGCGACTGCCTCGCGATGACGCCCTCCCTGGACGAGACCGACAATCGGATCATCGATCGGATCGCCGGGCTCACCAGGCATGGCTTGGATTCGAGCTGCCTCCATTCCACCCCCCATGTGCGGCTGGCCCGTCATTTCGTGACCGCCGATTTGCAAGTTCTGGCCTGCCGGGACGCCCAGCACCGCCCGAAGGGCGGTGCGTAGGTGAATCGACAAATCGCCAACCTCCGAAGATCCATCGGATTGCCTCGCCGCATGGGAGGATCCAACGCGCGAGGTGGCCGGCGTGCCTAATCGGCCGTCAGCTGCTGATGAACGCGCGGGTGACCGCGAACGCGAGCAGCGCCATCACGAGCGCACCGACGACGAGCATCCATGGCTGGAGCCCGGCGCGATGTGGGGGCTGGTGGTGCTGTGGATACACCTGCTCCTGGGGCATCGCCCACGGATACGGGGGCGGCAGCGGCTGCACCACCTGCTGCGCCACGGGCGGATGCGGCAACGGCTGGATCGGTGGTTGCGGCGGCTGCGGTATCGGCTGCATCGGCATCTCGGGCGGCTGCAGCTGCTCCATGAACTGAAGCGGAGGGGGCTGCGTCGGCGCATTCGCGCGCGAGGTGCCGGGCGGCGGGGGGTGCGGCGCGCGGCGCTCGCTCGACGGGCCCGCGACTGGAACCCGTGAGCTCGACGACGGTGCGGGCGGCGCCGTCGTCGCACGCGCACGCGTGTTCGCGTTGACCGCTGGCGGCGAGCTGGTCACGCGCGGCTTCGCGCGCTCGGGCGGAGGACGAACCGCCGGCGCGACGATGCGCGTGCTCTCCTCGACGTCGAAGCTGTCGAGCGGCGCCTGTGCAACGGTATTTCCGTCGAGATCGTCGACCTGCCCCGGCGTCGTCCTGCGCTGGCTGGCGTCGCGCGCGCTGGGCATCGAGCGCAACATCTGCAGCTGATCGCCCGTGAGCTGCGCGAGCCGGGTCTCTTCTTCCTCGAAGCGATCGATCACCGAGCGCGCCACCGCGATATCGGCCTCGAATGCATCCGCGGTGTGGATGCGGATCACGGTCGCGCCTGTGTGCTCCGCGTCGAACGGGTTCGCGTTGGTGTGGACCATTACCACGCTGAGCCGCTCGGCCTCATCGGTGTTGTCGATGATCTTCGCGAGCTCCGTCGCCGGATCTCCGACGGTGGTGTCGAGCGAGTAGCGCAAGCTACGCAGCTGCTCGGCGAGCTGACCCGCCGTCGGGCGACGCTTCGTATCCCTGGCGAGCGCGGGCATCAGCAGTGCGTCGATCCGTGGGTCGATGCGCGCATCGGCCTCGCTGGGCCGCCGCGCCTGCGCCTCGCGCACGGCACGCAGCGCCTCGAGGTCGCCCAACTGCGAGAACAGCCGCTGGCCGGTGACGAGCTCCCAGATCAGCACGGCGACGGAGAACACGTCGCTGCGCGGCTCGACGTGCTGGTTCCGCGCCTGCTCGGGCGAGATGTACGCGAACTTGCCGCGCACCGCGCCATGGCCCGTCTGCTCTGACTCGGCGCGCTTGGCGATGCCGAAGTCGGTGAGCTTGATCTCGCCCGCGCGCGACAGCAGCACGTTCGACGGCGACACGTCGCGATGGACGAGCGACATGGGCCTGCCGTCGGGAGCGCGCGCCGCGTGCGCATGCTCGAGCGCCTCGCAGATCTCGGCCCCGATGTGGAGCGCGAGGTCGAACGGGATCCGGCGGCGCTCGGCCTCGAGGGTGCGCTGCACCGCGCCGAGATCACGCCCATCGACGTACTCCATCACCAGGAAGTACTGCCCGTCGTCGCCGAGGCCGACGTCGAAGATCTGGACGATGTTGCGATGCTTGAGGAGCGAGAGGACCTTGGCCTCTGCGATCAACAGCTCGACGAAGCGCTTGTCCTGCGAGAGATGCGGCAGGATGCGCTTGATCGCGACGGGCTTCTCGAAGCCGCCGGCGGCCACGGCCTTGCCGCGGAAGATCTCCGCCATGCCGCCGACGCCGATGCGGTCGAGCAGCTCGTAACGCGTCACGTGAATGAAAATCTACCACGCCGCCAACGGGCCCGGTCGAACCGGGCGCGCTTCCGTCGCGCGCCGGCTCAGAAGATCTGCGTCGAGCAGCCGAGCTCGACCTTCACGCCCGCGTTCTCGTCGGCCTGGATCGTCGTACACGTCGACGGACACAGCGTGATCTTCGTCGGCGCGGTGTTGTTGTCGTAGTACCAGCCGCCGTTGGCGCCGCACGCGGCACTGTCCGTCACCTGTCCGAGCGTCATCCCAGGAGCGACGCCGCCCGCGAGGTACTTCACGTTGACCTTCATCGGATCGAGCGTCTGCCCGTTGGTCGGCTCCGGGACTTCGATCTCGCACGACACCTGCGATCCGGAGATGACCGCGGCCTGGATCTCGTTGAACACGGTGGTCCAGTCATCGTTGCAGATCACACCGCGCGCACCGCCGGTCGACGTCACCAGATCCGTGTACACCGTTCCGACGGCGGCGCCGGAGCCGAACGTACCGGAGCAGTTACCGGAGCCCGAAGGATTGTACGAGTAGATCGCGTGCACCTTGTAGTTCGCGAACATCCCGGTCGGCGCGAGCGCGGCCAGGTTGGTCTTGTAGGTGTTCGCGCTCATGTTGCTGTTGTCGTCGGTGACGAAGACGATGTGCTTCATCGCTTCCGGGCGCAGGAAGTCGTCGTAGTCGGGGTACTTCGAGAGCATCTTCGATGGACCGTCGTTGCTGTCGATGTACTGGTTCACGAGCTTGAAGCGCGTGTTGTCACCGCAGCTGCCGTTCGATAGCGGCGCCGGGACGCAGATCGCGTTGCCACTGCTCGTGCGCGCGATCATCACGACGCGGTAGTCGATGCTGCTCGCGCTGATCGCCGTCGCGAAGTCGTTGATCTTCGCCTGCACGTACTGGGTCTCCTGGTTCATCGATCCCGACTGGTCGACGACCCAGATGATGTCCGACGGTAGCGAGACGAAGCTCGCGGTCACTTCATCGCCCGCGCACGAGGCCGTGCACTGACCATTGCCGCACACGGGCGTCTCCGCCGGGCAATCGGCGCTCGTCCGGCACTGCACGCAGTTGGTCTCGACGCAGTAGGGCGTGTTGCCGCTGCACTGATTGTCGTCAGCGCAGTTCACGTCAGGGGCATCCGGGTCTCCGGGGGCCGGCTCATCATCGCCGCTCACCGACGGCGCGCCGCACCCAACCGCGAGGCCGAACATCGAGACGAAACACGCGCGCGAGAGGTTCCCCATCCCCTTTAGACTAAAAGTTTTTCCGTCGAAGATCGATTAATTCGTACACCTCTCGTACTCCTACATTCGCACCGACGTAGGATGAACACGGTGCAGCGACTGAGCGGTCTCGCCGACGAGATGTTTGCACGGGGCATCGGTTCAGGTGCGGCGATCTCGGTCGGGGACCGTGGCCACGAGGTCGCTCGACTGTGGACGGGCTTCACGCGCCGTCTGCCCATCCCGGGCGCTCCCGTCGGCGACTCCACCTGGTTCGACGTCGCGTCCCTGACCAAGCCGATGGCGACGGTCGCGATCGCGATGGTCCTCGTAGGCGAGGGTGCGCTCGATCTCGAGAGCCCGATTCAGCGATGGATCCCGTTCGCGACCAGCGCCGGCACCATCCGCCAGCTGCTCGGTCACGCCGCCGGTTGTGCCGCGCATGTCGAGTTCTTCCGCCGGCTCTCCGTTGGAGACCACCCCGATCCGCGTGACGAGCTGGCCGCGATGGCAGCGACCGAACCGGCGAACGCACCCGGGACAACGGCCGTCTATAGTGACCTAGGTTACATCCTGCTCGGCGCGATCGTCGAGCGGGCTGCCGGTGCCCCCCTCGAGGAGGCTTTCCGCACGCTGGTCGCGGATCCTCTCGGGATCGGGGCCCGCTATCCGGGGACCACGACGCTGGCTGGCGCGGTCGCGACCGAGGTGGATCAACGGACCGGCGTCGAAGCGGTCGTCGAGGGGCGCGTCCACGACGAGAACGCCTATTTCGGCGGCGGCGTCTGCGGCCACGCGGGCCTGTTCGCACGCATTGGCGACGTCGCCACGTTTGCGGCCGCGATCGTCGACACCGCGAACGGCATCCCGCGCGGGCGCCTGCGACCCGACGTGGTCACGCGCTTTCTCACCGAGAGTGCGGCGCCGGGCGCGTCGTGGCGCCTCGGCTGGGACACCCCATCGTCGACACCGGGCGTCTCGCACGCGGGCGATCGCTGGCCTCGCAGCGGCAGTGCCGGTCACCTCGGGTTCACCGGCACGTCGATGTGGCTCGATCTCGCGCGCCGTCGGTGGGTGGTGCTGCTGACCAACCGCGTGCATCCCACGCGCTCGGGTGCGAGCGCCGATGCGATCAAGGCACTTCGCCGCGCTGTCAACGATACGGCGCTCGAGCTCCTCGACGCGTCACGCTGACAACGGAATTGACGAGATGACGGAGGGCGTGATCAGCGCGACTTGCGGCGCTTGCGCGGCCTGGTGTTCGTCATCACGTCGCTGCCAGGCGCGCCGAACATGCCGTCGACGCCGCGGTCCGCACACGCCCACAGCGAGATCAGGATCGCGAGGTCGGCGAGTGCGCGCCGCGTGGCTGCCGCGGGGATGACGAGGCCGTAGGTCTCCGAGACGAACCGCAGGTCGCGGAGCACGCGCGAGACGTCGTCGCGGTTGACGTCGCCGTGCCAGTACACGACGCGCGTCAGCAGCAGCTCCTGGTGCCGGCGGAGGAACTCCCCCATCGAGAGCGGCTCGGCGATCCGGTGCGTCGGCGGGCGACAGATCTCGAGGAGATCCTCGAGGTATTCATTCCAGTGGCGCGCGAGGCGCCGGTTCTCCGGGCGGCGCAGGAACTTCACGCGCTCGACGGAGAAGTCGCCCTTCACCGCGGTCCGGAACCGCGGCGCCACCGCCATCAGATCGTAGAGGATCGGTGGATTGTCCTTGGCGTATTCGACGTCGTGGTAGCGCCACCAGTTGCGCAGCTGCGGCCACGTCCGCACGGAGAGCAGCGGCTCGTCCTGCGAATCGACGACGACGAACCGGCGATCTTCGGCGCGGAGCACCGTGATCCAATGGCTCCACTCGTCGACGCACAGGAGCACCGGCGTCTGCTCCTTGAGGTGCTTCACGAGGATCTTGCGTGCCTGCTCGGCATCGCTGCGCCGCTCGAGCACGAGGTCGCACTCGAAGGCGCGCGCGGCGCGTGCGAGCTGGATCTCGTTGGTGCCCGACCACCAGTGGGTCTTCGCCGTGGACGAGATCTGATTGACGTCGACCATGCGGCCGAGCGCGAGCAGCGCGTGTTTGAGGGCGAAAGGACCACAGGTCCATTCGTTGGGTTGGGGATAGAACCCCGGTCCTGTCAGACCCTCAGCCACGGCGTGACTCTAGCACTCGCGGCATCAACCGATGAACGCTGGCAGGCCACTCCAGTGAGCGTTTTTCGACAGAGATCTCAGATGCTTGCGGCGGACGCGGTCCACTGCCAGCGGCGTCCGACGACGACGTGCTGGCGGTGGTGGGCACCGATCATCCGGCCCCAGAGAGCAAGGGCGCGGGCATGCTCCGAGTGGAGAGCGGCGCGCTCGATCGCGTCGGTGAGGAAGGTTCGTTGCCGCTCGAAGTTCTCGGGAGACCAAGCAATTTCGCTGACATCCAGCGTCTCTGCCGCCCCTTGCGCCCGATCCTCCAGCCAGCTGACCAGCTCCTGTTCCCACCGGCTCTCGGCATGTGGCCGGGCGGCCTCCGCGGTCGCGCGAAGCATCGCATTCGCGACGTCCGGCGAGACGAGAAGCTCGGCGGCAGGGCCGAGTCGGTGGTTGGAGAACACCATCATCGCGCGAACCCTAGTACGCACGTCTGACATCCACCTCGGCCGTCGAATCGGAGCGCGTTCACCCGTCGAGGGGACCGCCAGGGTCGCCCACGCCAGCCATGCGCGGTCTCGGATCGGAGGGCTCATCTGTTCGGGTCAGCGTCCCCGATCGATGTGGCGTCCCGGTGCTGTCCGAATGACGGACAGGTGACAACAACACGTCTTCGACTCGCGGGTACGTAAACTCTCGACTCAGCGGGCGGGGCGGGGTGGGAGCCCCGCCGCGACCACGTCGCGCGCGAGGCCCTCGTCGGCGAGGCCATCGAGGAGCTTCGCGCATGCGAGGCACGGATCGACCGGATCGCCGGGCGCGAACATCGCGGTCGATGACTCCGCGGCGATCACCACGGCGCCCGGCCCGAGCGCCCCCAGCACCTCGCGAAGCTGCTCGCCGACGAGCTCGCCCGCAGGAACACCGAGGCGCTCCTCGCACGCACCGAGGTACCCCGAGAGTGCGGCGGCGAGCGCACATCGTCCCGGCGGCACGAACGCGGGCGGCAACACGCCACGCGCGAGATCGTCGAGCCACGCCAGATACCACGCGCTGAACGTCGGTGCGATCGTGGTGACGAGGTCGATCGCGCGTGCGTCGATCCACACCTCACCGCGCGCCGCTCCGTCGAGCGGCATCAGCGCGATGTAGCCACAGCCGACGTGTGCGAGCGGCAACGCGCGCGTCCACGTGGTGGTGCCACGCGGTGCTTCGACGAGCGCGGTCACGGCGCGCGCGATCGGAATCCAGCCATAGCCAGGCCCCGCGCCGCCGCTCCCCACGTCCGCGAGAAACGTGCGCAGGTCATCGGGCAGCTCGGTCGCGAGCGCTGCCTCGACGGCCGCGAACGGCGTCGGCGCGGCGAGCTCGTAACGGTGTGCGTGCGCACCGAACCTCCGCAGTGGGCGATCGTTCGCCGCCAGGCGCGCGAGCGTCTCGCGCACCGTGCTCGCGAGGTCACTCACCGATCACCGTCACGATCACACGGCGGTCGTGCCCGACGGCGCGATGCTCCCACACGTAGAGGCCTTGCCAGGTGCCGAGGGCAAGCTTCCCGTCGACGATGGGAATCCCGATCGACGTTTGCGTCAGCACGCTTCGCACGTGCGCGGGCATGTCGTCGTCGCCCTCGGCGGTGTGCGTGAAAATCCGATCTCCGTCGGGAACAAGGCGCGCCACGAACGCCTCCAGATCACGGCGCACCGACGGATCCGCGTTCTCGCACACGATCAGCGATGCGCTGGTGTGCTGGATCCACACGGTCGCGAGGCCTTCGCGCGCGCGACTCGCGCTGACGATGCGGCGCACGTCATGCGTGATGTCGTACGTCCCACGCCCGCGCGTCGCTACCGACAGCTCGCCTCGATGGACCATGCTGTTGCGTGCCAGGGGCTCCCGAGGCTGTCAAGTGGAGTACACTGGCGCCGCGTGATCAAGCGCGGGCTTCGATACGTCGACGAGCTGTCGGACGCGTTCCGCAATCAGCTCGCGCTTGCTTTCAGGTCCAAGGATCTTCTTGGCTACGGCCTGCGCTCGCGCATGCGCGAGGGCTACACTGCCGCGGACTTCCGCGCCGATCTGCAGGCCGCCATCGTGGTGGGTGTGGTCGCGCTGCCCCTGTCGATGGCGCTCGCGATCGCGGTGGGGGTGCCACCGCAGCATGGGCTTTACACCGCGATCATCGCGGGTGTGATCTGCGCGCTGCTCGGTGGCACGCGCTTTCAGGTCTCCGGGCCGAGCGCTGGCATCGTCGTCATCCTCGTCCCGATCGTGCACAAGTTCGGGCTGTCGGGCCTGCTCGTCGCCGGGATGCTCGCCGGATTGATGCAGCTAGCGGTCGGGTTAGCGCGCATGGGGCGGCTCATGCAGTTCGTGCCGCATCCCGTGACCACGGGGTTCACGATGGGGATCGCCGTCGTGATCGCGACGCTCCAGCTCAAGGATCTGTTCGGCGTCACGATCCCGCGCACGGGTGGCACGTTCGAGCAGCTCGGTGCGTTGTGGGACGTACGCGGGGCGATCAACCTGTGGGATGTCGGCATCGGCCTCGTCACGGTGGTGCTGCTGCTGGCGCTACCACGCGCGAGCAAGAAGCTGCCCGCACCACTCGTCGCGCTAACGGCGATCACGCTGCTCGTGGTGCTATTCGATCATCTCGTCCCTGGCTTCTCGGCGACAACGATCGGCAGCAAGTTCAGCGCGACGATCGACGGCGAGGTCGTGCGCGGCATTCCGCCCCTGCCGCCGCTGCCCGTCGTGCCCTGGCACATGGAGAGCGCGGGCCGCACCCTCGACTACCAGATGATCCGCGAGCTGCTGCCGCCGGCGTTCGCGATCGCGATGCTCGGCGCGATCGAGTCGCTGGTCTCCGCGACGGTCGCCGACGGCATGAGTGGCAGCCAGCACGATCCGAACGCCGAGCTCATCGCGCTCGGCATCGCCAACGTCATCGTGCCGTTCTTCGGTGGCATCGCCGCGACCGGCGCCCTCGCGCGCACCGCCACCAACATCCGCGCCGGTGCGCGCTCCCCGGTTGCCGCCGCGCTGCACGGCGTATTCGTCCTCGCGTGCACGATCGCGCTCGCCCCGCTCGTCTCGTACCTGCCGATGGCGGCGCTCGCGGGCCTGCTGATCGTCGTCGCGTACAACATGTCGGAGGCGCGGCACTTCTCGCGCCTCGTCCGGGTCGCGCCGGGCAGCGACGTGATGGTGATGCTGACCTGCTTCGTGCTGACCGTCGCCTTCGATATGGCGATCGCGGTGACCTTCGGGGTGCTGCTCGCGGCGCTCATGTTCATGCGCCGGATGGCGGTGCTGACGCGCGCGCACTTGCAGACGACGAGCGAGACCAAGCTCGAGGTCCCCGAGGGCGTCCGCGTCTACGAGATCGCGGGCCCCTTGTTCTTCGGCGCGGCGAAGACAGCGATGGAAGCGCTGCATGTCGTCGGTGACAAGGACCACACGGTGATCATCGCGATGGCCTACGTGCCGACGATGGACGCGACCGGCCTGGTCGCCCTCGAATCCGTGCTCGATCGCCTGTACCGCTCGAAGGTGAAGGTGATCTTCGCGGGCATCACGCCCGAAGTGTCCGAGATCCTCGACCGCGCCGGCATCAAGCGCGAGCCGGGGAAGCTCGCGTATGCACCCGACGTCGAGACCGCGATCAGCATGGCGATCGTGCACAGCGCGCGTCTCGATCGCGCTCCGACCAATCCGGGTCAGCGAGCGGGGGGACTGGCTTCGACGATGGTCGCCCCGGCGACGTCGGAAGCGACGAGAATCGCGAACCGCTCGACCTGATCGAGATCGCCGGTCGAGAGTGTCGCGTAGTCGAACCAGCCACGCAGGTCGGTGTAGCCGTCCTTGTAGAACGCCACGTGCCCACCGCGCTTGCGCGCGTAGACCTTCACGTACGTCGCCGGTAGCACGGCCTGATCCGAGGCCTTCGCGACTCGCAGCTGGCCGACCTGGTTCGCCACGTTGGTGACGAGATCGTTGGCGTAGTGGACCTTGGCCTTGCGCAGGCCCTCACCCACCGCCTCGACGACGACGTTCTTGCCGCGCAGCGACGCTGGCCACGGGACGCGTAGCTCGGCGAGGGGGTGCGTCAGCTGCTCGCGATGCCCGGGTTCGATGAACGAGAACCGCGACACGTCGCTCTGCACGAATGGCTGCCGCGAGAACAGTAGCTCCACGTCCATCTCGAAGAACCGGAGCTCGAGCGCACCGACGTGCTGGCTGTGGAGCACGATGCCATCGCGATCCAAGGCGAGCTCGAATGCGGGCTGCTTGGTGGCGAGGTCCGCGTGTTGCTGCTCGCGGCTGCGCGCGTCGACGATGGCAGGCCGTGCGCCCCCGATCTCTTCGAGCATCGCGGCGAGCGCGGCGAAGCGGTGCCGCCAGCGATCGACGGGATGTGCGCGCCAGCGAGCTGCGAGTGAGCGCGCGCGCTCGAGGTCACCGTTCGCGCACGCGAGGTACGCGCTCAGATAGTCGTACTGCATGCGGTCCACGACCGCGCTGGCGTCGATGCGCGCGAACGTATCCAGGGCGGCCGCGATGCGATCCTGCGCGAGCAGATAGGCCGTCGCGGCGAGCAAGTCCTCGGCGCCGGGCGCCGGGCGATGTGCGACGAGCTCGAGGAACCGCGTGTACTGCGCGGCGAGCCCGTCGTTGAGGATGCGCAGCTTGGGCCCGAGGCGATGCGCGCGGGCGTTGGTCAGCGGCGCGAGCTCGAGGTGCTCGTAGACCCCGACGTCCTCGGCATCGAAGCCGAGCATGTCGAGCACCGGGCCGGCGCCCAGCAGCTGCGGCCCGAGCGCCCGCAACCAGGCGCGGAGCCGCGGCGCATCGTGATGGAGCAGCGCATAGCCCCACAGCGTCGGATCGAAGGCCTTTCGCTGCTCGAGCGCGGCGAGAATGACGTCGTACGCCGCGCGATCGCGCAGTCGCCACGCAACGCGCGACAGGTCGATCGCAGCGAGGTTCGCCGACAGCAGATACGCAGCAACCTCGGGCAAGGGCGCGCGCTGCGACACGAACGGCCACGAGCGCGGATCGAGGTGCGCACCCCCGCGCACCACCTCGAGCTCGCGTGGCGGTGCGGCGGCGACGATGCTGCCGCCCCGGCTGACGTGAACGGGAAAGTGACTCCACGTGCCCGGCGCCGGGAAGTAAAACGCGTATTCGTAGCCGTGCGTGCCGTACGGCTCGAGCACCACCTCGATGGTCTGCGTGGGGCGCGCCCCGGCGACGGGCAAGCTGCTGCGCGGGATCTGGACAAGGGCGGCGATGCGCTGGCGCGAGCTCGTCGGGTTCGCGAGCACGACCTGACACGTGTACACGACGCCGACGGCGAAGGTACCTTCGACATACTTGTCAACCTGCTCACCGTTGACCCAGTCATAGCGGTCGTCCGTGCGCACGTAGCTCGTACCGACAACGAGCGGCGCACCACCGGTGACCAGCTCGCCGTCGACGATCTGCGACGAGCCGGCGAGCGCGTTACTTGCCGCGGTGATCGCGAGGCGCGGCCCGTCGACGTCGAGCGCGTGCTCGTGCGCGACGAACGGTAGCGCGGTGACCGCGAGTGCGCACATCGCTTCGGCGAAGCTGCCCGTCGCGAGGCCGAGGCCGGGCGAGAGGAACGAGACCGCCGGGGTCGCGCGATGTTGCGCGAGGTCGCGCCACAGCCGGTTCGCCGGGATCATCACCGGGCCGCTGTCGGCCGGCGTGCGGTGCCACCAGTTGTTCTCCGCCCACTCCTGCGTCTTGTCGGCATTGCGATACATCGGCGCGGGCGCAGCCTCGAGGAAGCTCATGTCTGCCATCAGCTCGTTCGCGGCTTCTTCCCTCTCGGCCGCGCGGCTGCGCTCGCCCTTCTCTTTGGCTCGCTTCTTCGCCGCCGCCTTCGGTGCAGGAGCTGCGCGCGGCGGCGGTGGTGGCGCGCCCGGGGCGCCAAACCCGCCCCGAGGCATCTCGGACCGCAACATCTCCCGCTCCTCCTCGATCGCGGCCGTCTGTGCCGCCGCGATCGTGCTGTCACCATCGAGCGTGGCCGCGCCGATCAAGCCGTCGATCAGCCGGGTGTCTCGTTGTGGATCGGGGGGCTGCACGGCAACCTCGTCCGCGAGCAGGCGTGCGAGTTGATCTCCGGCGGGCAGGCGCCAGGCGAGCAGTGCACGCTCGACGGCGTTGAGGCGACCGAGCGCGGCGGGCTCGAGATACGCGGTCAGGTCGGCCTCGAGGAGCCAGTGGTCGAGAAACGTCTTCACGCGCTTGTGCGCGAGATACGGCCGGACCACCTCGTCGAAGAACGGGTGGTCCTTGAAGTGGAGGAACAGGTGCAGCTCGTGGCACGCGTACTTGCTGTACAGCTCGCGGCGCTCGGCGTCGGCGAGCGCGTGCCAGCGGGTGACGAACGCGAACTCGCGAAGGGTGGCGTCCTCGCGCAGCGCGAGCAGATATGCATGCGCGCGCTCGACGGTGTCGACGAGGTGGACCTTCGCCGTCGCGAGGTCGGCGATCGCGAGGCGGTCACCCGCGACGAGCGGCGTGATCTGCTTGTGCTGGGTCGCGTGGCGATTCGGATCGAGCGCGAGCGCGAGCCGCAGGTCGCGCGGGTCGAGCGCCGGTTCCGGCGCCGACGCGTGCCGGAACGTGCTGGCGGCCGGATCGTCGACGATCACGGTGACCGAGGTCGCACCGCCGAGCTCGCTCCGCGGGACCCGCACGACGCCGTCGCCATCGGGGACGAGGTTCGCGATCACCGCCGGCGGATGCCCGACGAAGTCGTAGCCGAGGAACGCATCGGCATCGTGCGCGGCGTCATCGCGCCAAGCTCCACTCGCGGCGGGGGCGCTCGCATACATCGCAGGCGCGGGGGCGTACGCGCCACCGGCCCCAGCGACCGCAACGGCCGTCGACGTTGCCCGCCGCGACCACGGGTTGAGCAAGAGGCTCGGGCGCTCGAGGAGGAGGCCCGGGAACCGCTTCGCGGTGCGCCGCTCGAGGATGTAGCGATATTCGTCGCCGAGCTCGCGTCCCGACACGTAGAGCGTGCCGCGCGCCTGATCGCTGCGTCGCTGCGGCCGCAGGCGCGCTCCGATCGGCGGCGTCTCGATCAGCGCGGGCCGGAACGCGGTCGCGATCACGTGCACGCGCGTGCTCGAGGTCGTGCCGCGGAGCTGTGCGCGGAGGCCGCTGTCGTCGAGCGTCAGCGACGCGAGGTCGGGCGCGCGCCGGCTCTGCTCGACCACCTCGAGGGGCGTGACCGCGCTCGCACCGATCTCGGCGAGGGCGCCGACGACGCTGATCGTGAGGTCGAGTCCCGGACCGCGCGCGTGGTACTCGCCGGGAGGAAGCCCACGGACGGCGATGCCGGCCTCGAGCAACACGACCTCGATGTCGGGATGTCGCACCGGCGCGCCGTTGGTCTCGACGAGTGAGAGCCGCCGAAACACCTCCTCCGCCGTGCGCTCGGGGGCGATCGGCAGCACCACCTCACGCCCTGCGACGACGTGGATCGGCGCCGGTGCGATCGGCGCTTCGAGCGTCCAGGTCTGCGTTTCGCCGCCGAGCGTGGCGGAGATCCGTGCGATGCCGTCGAGCTTGCCGAGCTCGATCCGTCCGCGCGCGTCCGTGGCGAGCGCCACCTCGAGCTGCATGAGCGACCACCGGTGGACGAGGCCGATGTTCACTGGGCGCTGGGCACGAGGCTCACCCGTCTTGCCGAGCGCCGAGAGCACCCAGCCGGAGGCCGTCTGCGCGAGGTACATCGCCTCGATCGTCGTCGTGCGGTTGATGGTGGCGAGCTCGAAGCTGCGCGTCGCGCTGACCTCGTGCTCGCGCTGCTCGCTGCGTACCTCGACGGCACCGCGGATCGCGAGCTGCACCTGCGCGGTGTCGTCGCCCATCTGCCACTCGAGCACGGTCGCATCGTCGTCGGTGAGCACGAGCGGCTGCGACTTCGTGGTCGGGACACCTTGGGCATCGATCAGCGTGACATCCCAGGTCGCGCGCTTGATCAAGGCGACCGACGCGGGCGCGCCCCCGATCAGCAAGCGCACGCGCGCGATCGCCCGTGCGGTGCGCCCGGCGGTCATGTCCTCGCGGTCGAGCAGGATCGTGGTGACGAGCTCGGGTGACTCGCGCAGGAGCTCGACGCTCTGCACGGAGGCCATGTCGGCCACCGAGAGCAGCATCGGTGTCGGTCCCGGCGCCGTCGAGAATGGCACGACGATCGATCCGTTGGCGTCGGGCGTGTACTCGCGGTCGCCGATCCAGGCGCGCGCATCGGGACGCGGCCGACCTACATCATCGACGATCGTGATCACGTGCCCTGCGGCGCCGACGCGGATGGTGTGCCGCAGGCGGCCCTTGTGCACGATGGCGCGGCTCGACGTGCCGTTGCCGATCAGATCGATGACGTACGTCCCCGGCCGCGCGCACATCGGTAGCTCGATCCTCCGACGCACGCGGCGGACGGGTGGTTCGGCGAACTGCAGCACCAGCTCGTGACTCGCGGCGAGGCCATCGAGATCGAGCTCGGGCCCCACTTCCTTCTTCGTGTGCTGGAAGTACGCGAGTGGATCGATGCGGAACACCTTCACGTGCAGCTCGGGCACGTGCTTCACGTCGGCTTCGAGCACGATGGGCTCGTCGGTGCCGAACCGCGTAGGGTTGTGCGGGCACCATACGAGATCGATGCGCTCGCGCAGTGCCGCCGCGCGAGCGGGGCCCAGGGTCAGCGTGGCGCGGTCGACATCGCGGTTGCCGTAGAGCAGGCGCGCGGTCGCGATCTCGGCATCGAGCCACGCCCGGTCGAGCCACGGCGCGAACTCTTCGGCGCGGTCGACGAGCTGATGTACGAGCGCGCGCACCAGCTCCTCGTCGTTCCCGACGGGCGCCAGCTGCGTGACGTTGCGGAAGTTGGTGCCGAGCTGCGCGATCAGCTTGTGCTCGGTGTTTGCGAGCTCGCGGCCGAGGTAGCTCGCCGTGCGGGGCAGGGCCAGGTAGGTCTTGAACAGCTCCACGTCCGGCGGGGTCCCGCGCTGGCGCCCGCTATCGAGCAGGTGCCACAGGATGTGGCCTTTCAGCGAATTGAGCGCGGGAGGCAGGCCGCGCACGAACTGCCACAACGCGACGAGGAATGCGTGGCGCGCGTCGCGATCTCGGTCGAGATCGACGAGGGAGCGCTGCGGCACCATGCGCTTGATCATCGCCGACACCCAGGCCAGGTCGCCGCGCAGCTGGGGCCGCAGCGTGCCGAGCCGCTCGAGCTGCGCGAGCGTCAGCCGTTCGTGGATCGCGAGCGAGCCGAACCCGCTCGAGTTGCCGAGCGCGAGATCGGCGGCGATGTGCTCGACGAGCTTGGGGTGCGGCGTGTGGTCGATGCGGCCGAGCAACACGCGGCGGCGCGTGGGGTCCAGCTCGCGATCGAGCAGCTCGTAGAGCCCTTCGTCGGTGACCTGGGTCAGGCCTGCGTCCTGGTCGTACGCTTGCTTCAGCAGGCGTGCACCGTCGAATGCTGCAGCGGTGAGACGGCTCGGCCGGCTCGGGTCCACCTCTTCGACCTCGGCCTCGTGCCAGTGGCTGACGCCGAAGCGATCACGCAGCTGCTCGTGACTCTCAGTGCTCGGCTGTGCCGCGGTGGCCTCGCATAGCTGCAGGCGCAACCGCAACGTCTCGAGGCGCGCGGTGTGGCCGTGGCGTTCGGGCCACGCGTCGAGGATCGCATGCGCGGAGGCGAAGTCGCCTGCATGTTGCGCGTGCAGGCAGCGGTAGTAGTCGTGATCCTCGCTCCCTGGCAGTAGCTGCGCGAGCGCCGTGCTGCGATCGGGGGACAACGCCAGTGCCTCGCGGAGCTCCAGATCCATCGCGCGAGAGTAGCGCGGCGTTTTGTGCCTTGCCGGGACGGGCGTTTGATACTGTCGGCCCATGTCGATGCGCACCGTCCTGCTCGCCGCTGTGATCGCGGGGGTGGTGTGTCCGCCGGCGGTTCACGCCGAGACCACCTCGTCGGCACGGGTGGCGAAGAAGAAGAAGAAGAAGAAGAAGGCGAAGAAGACGACGACGAAGGCGAAGAAGAAGCGAGAAAAGGTGTCGCGCACGCCGACGAAGTCGAGCCTGCGCAACACCAAGAACATGCCGCGCGGCTACGCGTGGCCACCGTCGCGTCAGATGCTGGGCGCGGAGAAGGCGTGCCGCGCCAAGCTCGACGAGCTGGGCGTCATCTACAAGCCCGCCAAGCGCGAAGGCCGCATCGTCGACGCGCTGACCGTGTCGGGCGACGACGGAGCGATGGTCATCGGCGGCATCTCGTATCGCAGCGCGTATCGCAAGGGACCACACAAGCTCGACTGCCAGCTCGCGCTCGCGCTCCACAACTTCGGCCCCACGTTGTACGAGCTCGGCGTTCGCGAGGTCACGTTCGGCAGCATCTACCGGTGGACCAACGTGCGCGTGAACGGGCAGACCAAGAATATCCTGTCGCGCCACGCGCTCGGCATCGCGATGGATATCGTGTCGATCACGGACGAGACGGGACGCGTCGCGACGGTGAAGAACGACTATGCGGGTGACGACGCCCTGCTGCGCTCCGTCGAAGAAGCGGTCAACGCGAGTGGCAAGTTCCGCACGCTCCTGACGCCGAAGAACGATCCTGTGTCGCACGGCGATCACTTCCACATCGAGGCGTACGTCGACTACACGGCACCAGCGTCGTGAAGCTCGTCGCGCTGTTCGCTGCACTGGCGGGCGCGTGTGGTGAGCCCATGGACGCAGACCCCGACGCGCAGGCGCCTGACGGCAGCTGCACGCGGCCCGCGCTCGATGCGCCGTGGTTGTCGGCGTATCTCGGTGACGTGGTCGACGAGCTCGCCTCCGCTCCACGCGCGACCACCAGCCAGCGCTCCACTGCACGCACGTACCTCGCGGCGCAGCTATCGATGCTCGGCTGGTCGCCGCAACAACACACGTTCAACAACGGCATCAACGTCTACGCCACCATCCCGGCCACGACGGGCAACGACCCCGAGATCATCGTCGGCGCGCACTTCGACACCGTCGCCGGCAGCCCCGGGGCCAACGACAACGCGAGCGGCACGGCGGTCGTGCTCGCGGTCGCGCGCTATCTGAAGGACGTCCCGTGCCGCACCGCCCCGGTCACCGTCGTGCTGTTCGATCTCGAGGAGACCGGGCTGTTCGGTAGTCGCGCCTTCGCGGGGACCAAGACACCCGCGCAGGTGCGCGCGGTGCACACGATCGATCAGGTCGCGTGGGATGGCGACAACGATCGAAAATTCGAGCTGGAGTTACCGACAGCGTTGCTCGCCGACGAGTACCGCGCGGCCGCGCAGCGCGTCGGTGTCATCGTGACCACGACGACTACCGAGGGCACAGACCATCAGCCGTTCCGCGAGCGCGGGTTCGCGGCGATCGGGCTCACCGAGGAGTACGTGGGCGGCGATACGTCACCACATCGCCATCAAGCGACCGATACGCCGTCGACGGTGGCGCTGCCCTACCTCGAGCTCGCCACCAAGCTCACCGCCGACGTGATCATGCGCGAGGTGTCGCCGTAGCGCCGAGCGAGATCGTGGTCAGCGCGGCTCCGTCCTGGAGCACGGCATAGCGGATCCCGTCCGCGGTGATCACGCCGAGCGCGATGCCGGCACCCGAGCCAGCCCACCAGCCGCGCTGTTTGACCTGCGTCTCGTAGGTGCGAGTCGTCTCGTTGAAGGTCGTGAGCAGCTCGGTCTCGGCGTGGCGCTTCTTCGTCCCCGTGCGCGCGGTCTCGACGAGCTCCAGCTCGTGCCATGCGTAGCCTGCATGGGCACCGAGCACCGCGATCCGGAACTCGCCGGCCGGGACGTACATGGCGACTGTCGGCTCGCGACCGTGAAGGAACGCCTCCTTGACCAGCACCTGCTTCCGCGCCGATACGATCTTCGTACCGCCCGGTCCGACGAGCGTGATTTCGACCGGGCTCGCGAGCATGGGCGCAGGCGCGACCATCGTGTCGTCGTAGCTCCTCCGTTCGAGCCTGCGCCACGTGTGCGCCTTCTCGTCGACCGGCTGGTTCAGCAGGACGAACGTGGAGCCGGCGTGCGGCGCGACCAGGAACAGCGCCGGCGCGCGCTTCTTGATGCGGGGCCGGAACGAGTCGTAGGAGCCGCCGCAGGCGTCGGCAACGGGCTGGGCGACGAGGGAGGTGAGGGCGAGAGCGGCGGCGACCATGAGCGAGCGCATCGGGGAGCCTTTCGTGGGTTCATCCCCTCAACGGGCCCCGATCCCGACCGGCGCACGAGATCTCACAACTGTTCGAGATCCCTGGGCCGGGGAGACGCCTCACGTGCCGCAGTGCAGGAAGTCTGCGCCTTCTGCACCGGTCGTTCGTTATCCCCGGCGATGCGAAGACTCGACCGATGCCAGCAGGCGCTCGACGCTGAGCTCGACCCGGCTCTTCACCAGCTCGAACATCTCGTCGAGCTCCTCGGTGGGCGCGCCGATCGCCTTGGCGACATGATCGCGCGTGGCGCCGAACACGGCCTCGCGCGCCGCGGCGAGCCAACGGACGATCGTCGCGCGATGTACGCCGTACATCTGGGCGAGCTGCTCGAGGGTGACGCCGCCGAGGAAGTGCAGGCGCAAGAGATTGCGATCGCGCCGCGACGCGCTGGCGACCGCCTGGGCGAAGCCCGCGCTGAACGCCTCCCGGTACTGCGCCTTGATCAGCGACAGCTCGAGGTTCGCGGGCGCCGCGAGATCGCGCCCGGGCAGCTCGGCCTCTCGCTCCTCGTGACGGATGCGATCGATCGCCGCGCGCGTGGCGGTGACCTGGACGAGGCCGCGCAGGCGCCCGCGGCCGGCATATTCGACGACGCGCGGCGGCGTGTCACCGTCGGCGAGCAACAGCTTGTCGCGCACGCTCGAGCGCACGTCTTCGACAGTGGCTGCCGGCAGCTTCATGCCCGCGAGTGCCGCGGGGACGACCTCGAGGTACGCGCGATCGAACGCGGCGATCGCGTTGCCGTCGCCGCGTGCGCAGGCGAGGGCGAGGTGGAGCTCGGAGATCCCCGCTGCGGTCACCGGCGGCGGATCGTCGTCGGCGAGCTTGGGCGCCAAGGCGCGGATCACATCGGCGGGCGCGACCTCGACACCCGGCCACGCGGCCGCGGCTTCGCTGCACAACCGTGCGAGGGTGGCCTCGACCTCGTCGGCGGAGCCGAGCGCGCGGGCGGCGTCGGGGGCGACAGCAGCGACGAGGTCGTGGAGCGGCGTGGCCACGGACCGGATGTTACCCTGAGGCTGCCGTGACGTGCCTCGACGACGACCTCGTGCTCGGGCTGGTCGAAGGCCGGCTCGCGGCCCCGATGCTCGCCAAGGTCGACGCACACCTCGACGACTGCGATACGTGTCGCGACGTCGTGGCGCAGGTCGCGCGCGTGCAAGCGCCGGCGAAGGCGCTGGTCAGCGGCCAGCAGCTCGGGCGCTATGTCGTCGGTGAGGTGCTGGGCGAGGGGGCGATGGGCCGGGTGTATGCCGCGTTCGAGCCCGAGCTCGAGCGGCGCGTCGCGCTCAAGCTCCTCGTCGCCGGCGACGTGGGCGCGCGCGATCGCGTCTTGCGCGAGGCCCAGGCCATGGCGAAGCTCGATCACCCGAACGTCGTCGGCGTGCACGAGGTCGGCACCGCACCCGAGGGCGTGTTCGTCGCGATGGATCTCGTCGACGGCGACTCGCTGCGTACGTGGGCGCAGACGCAGCATCCGTGGCGCGACGCGGTGGCGATCCTCGTCGACATCGCGCGCGGGCTCGCCGCGGTGCACGCCGCGGGTGTCGTCCACCGCGACATCAAGCCCGACAACATCATCGTCGGCACCGATGGCCGCGCGCGCCTGGGTGACTTCGGGCTCGCGCGCGCGGGGGCGATCACGATGCGCCCACTGGCCGACGTTCCGTTCGCCGCCGGCACGCCGGCGACCGCCGTCGCCGGCACGCCCGCGTACATGGCGCCCGAGGTTATGCGCGGCGGCGCGGCGGCTGCCGCGAGCGATCAGTTCAGCTTCGGCGTCACCGCATACGAGGTGCTCTCCGGCAAGCGCCCGTTCCACGGTACGACGTGGAGCGAGCTGCTCGCCGCGGTGGACGCGGACACCGTGGCGCCGTTGCGCGGAGTGCCCGGCTGGCTCGACGCCGCCGTGCGCCGGTGCCTGGCGGTCGATCCCGCGCATCGGTTCCCGTCGATGAGCGCGCTCGCCGCCTACCTGACTGCACACGCCGGCAAGCGCGGCGCCACTCGCTGGATCGCGGGCATCGCCGTCGCGGCCGCGGTCGCCAGTGGTGTCACGTTCCTCGCGCTCGAACGGTCTGCGTCGCCGGAGCGTGCGTGCGAGCTCGGCAGCGCTGCGCTCGCGGGCGTGTGGAACGAGCCCGTGCGGCAGCGGCTCGCGGGCCTCGGCTCGCCGGCACTGCGCGCGCTCGACGCATGGGCTGCGCGCTGGATCGACGAGCACGACGCGCTGTGCAGCGCCGCAAAGACCGAATCGTCGACGCGGATCGCCGCGCGCGAGCACTGCCTCGATCGCAGGCGCGCCGAGCTCGCTGCGTTGATCGAAAGCCTCGCGACCACCGCCCGCGGCGATCGGGTGGCCGATGCCCTCGCAATGCTCTCGCCGCCGAGCGAGTGCCGCAGCCTCGACCGCGGTGCCTCCGATCCGGTCCCGCTCGATCCACAACACGCGGCGCTGGTGCACGGCGTGGAGCGCGAGCTGCCCACGGTGCGCGCCGCGATCGCGCTCGGTGACGCACGGCCCGTGCTCGGGGAGGCCACGAAGCTCGTCGAAGACGCGCGCACGAGCGGCCACGCACCCACACTTGCCGAGGCGCTGCTCGTCCACACCGACGCGTTGCGCGGCACGAGCCAGCTCGCCGAGGCCGCCGCGACCGCGCGCGAGGCGATCGTGGCGGCAGAGCGAGGTCACGCCGATCTCGTGGCCGCACGTGCGTGGCTCGCGCGCGTCGCCACCGCGGGCGACCAGCGCGATCTCGCGCTCGCCGACGAGCTTGCGCCCCTCGCGAACGCTGCGATCGATCGCGCGGGCGCGCCACCCCACCTCGTCGCGTCTCTGTTCCGCTTGCGTGGGCTCGTCGCCTACAACCGGGGCAAGCTCGTCGAGGCGCGCACGCTGCTCGAACAAGCACACATGCGCTGGATCGAGGCTGCGGGCAAGGACTCCGTCGAGATCTCCACGATCGAGTCCGCGCTCGGCTCGGTCGCGCGCGCCGCGGGCGAGCTCGACATCGCCGCGGGGTGGCACCGGCGCGCACTCGAGCGCGACCGCACTCTGCGTGGCCTGCAGCACCCGCTCGTCGCCCGCGATCTACACAATCTCGCCGGCGTGTTGCGCCTGCAGGGCGACCTCGACGCCGCGGCCGCCACCTACCGCGAGGCGCTCGAGATCGAGATCGCGACGCGCGGCCCGCGCAGCGTCGAGGTGGGGCTGACACGCAACTCGCTCGGGCTCGTGCACCTCGCGCGCAGAGACCTCGCCGCCGGGCGTACCGAGCTCGCGCTCGCACACGACCTGCTCGCCGCCGGTGGGCACGGTGATGCCGCGTTCGCCGACCACAACCTCGGCCTCGTCGAGGCGGCGGCCGGTAACCACGCCGCCGCCCTCACTCACTACGAGCGCGCGGCGGCCGCCTACCAGGGCACCATCGGCGCGACCGCCACGCCCGCGCTCCGTTTGCTCCTCGATCGCGCCCGCTCCGAGCTCGCGCTCGGTCGCACACCCGATGCCACGACGCACGCCCGCGCTGCCCGCGATGCCGCGCGCGGTAGCGAGGTGCCGTGGATCGCCGAAGATGCGGCCGAGCTGCTCGCCCGGATCCCACCCCAGCGCAAGAAACCCTCCCCGCCCGAACCCGCCGTTCGTATCGAACCCGCGCCACCGTCACCGCCGCCCGCCATGCCGCTCGGTGAAGCCGCACCGGCGGCACCGCCTCAACGCCCATCGGCGCCCATGCCCAAACGCGATATCGGTGTCTACGGCTCGACCCAGACCTGGTAGCGGCTACCGCAGCGACGGAAACGAGCCGCTGTGGCTGCTCACCGCCGCTGGTGGCTTCGCACGCGAGAGCTCGTCGAGCTTGGGCAGCACGCCGAGCTGTTGAAACAGCCCGTACGCATCCCAGTACGCGTCGTCTTCCCGCACCATGCCGTCGACGATCTTGAGGATGTCGATCCCCTTGAACGTCGCCGGGCGCCCCGTTGCCGCGAGGCCCATCAGGCTCCCCTTGTGCGTGCCCCGCACCGTCCAGCGCACCACGACGCGATCGCTCGTCGTCGAGAGCACGTCGTCGATCTTGAACGTGAGATCAGGGAACGCCGAGCGGAACTCGTTGATCGTCGCCTTGACGTGATCGTGCCCGCGCCGCTCCGGCGTCACCGAGTCGCGCTGGATCACATCCTTGGCCACGAGCTCGTCCAGCATGGCAAAGTTTGCGCGCGCGCAGATCTCTTCCATGTATCGCTGCGCGACTACCGTGTTGTCGAACGCCATCAGCCTCCCCCTGGGCCCTGCCGCGGTGCACCGGGCGTGCCGTCGGTACCCGGGCTTCCACGCACGTGGATCGCGGGGTTGCTCGCCTTCGCACGTGATTGCAACGGGCGCTCGCGCACGCCGGGTCAACGGGTCTCGCTCCCGCACATGTACCCTCACGTTGCTCCGCTTCGCGCGCAATTCCATGCGCCGGTTCTCCGCGGGCTCCGTTACCGGTGCATGGATCGACGAACCTTCCTTGGCATCGGCGGCTTGCTGCTCGGCACCGCGTGTTCGCGCCGCGCCACCGCAACTCCCCAGGTCGACGATGGCGACGTGCTGCCGCCGGTGCCCGAGGCATGCGCAGCGGTCGCAACCGTGGCCAACATCGAGGGCCCGTTCTACAAGCGCGGCGCACCGTCGAGGTCCGTGCTCGCGACGGCAAACGACACCGGTGAACGCCTACGTCTCACCGGAACTGTACGCACGACGAGCTGCGCGCCCATCGCGAACGCGCGCCTCGACGTCTGGCACGCGAACGCGCGCGGCGGCTACGACCTCGACGGGTTTCGGTTCCGCGGTGTGATGACCACCGACGCCCACGGGCGCTGGGATCTGCGGACGATCGTCCCGGGGCGCTACCTCAACGGCGATC
Source organism: Kofleriaceae bacterium (assembly GCA_033763475.1). Taxonomy (GTDB): domain Bacteria; phylum Myxococcota_A; class Polyangia; order Haliangiales; family Haliangiaceae; genus JABFXX01. The sequence continues at coordinate 103,955 of JANRKM010000208.1, read as the reverse complement.
GCTACCGGCCCACGCACATCCACATCAAGCTAGCAGCGCGTGGCTACCAGCCCCTCACCACGCAGCTGTACTTCGCCGACGATCCGTTCAACGAGGGCGATCCATTCATCGAGCCGTCCCTGGTCATGTCACACCGTCTCGTCCGCGACGTGCGCACGGCGAGCTTCGACTTCGTGTTAGCGTCGACGTAACGGCCCGCGGCCATCGCGCGGCACGCGATGCGCGATGGTCTGCATGATCATGAGCGTGCGCGCGAGGCCCGGCGACATCGCGGGCTTGCCGGTCGTCATCAGCGCCACCGCGAGGTCACGGCTCGGATCCGCGTACACGAACACATTGGTGAACCCCACGTGGCCGAACGCGCGCTGCGTGCGCATGCCATATAGGCTCGCGATCCGCCCGCCGAGCATGAACCCCATGCTGTAGCGGATCGGCGCGCCGAGCGTCAGGTCGACCTCGAAGTACGTCTGCTCGGCGACCGCGCGTTCGATCGTCCGGGTCTCGAACACGCGCACACCGTCGAGCGTGCCGCCGTCGAGGAGCAGCTGCATGAAGCGCGACGCCTCGTTCGCCGTCGTCACGATGTTGCCCGCAGGGACCACCGAGGTCAGGAACCGCGGATCGTTCGACACGCGCACCGCCTCGACGAACGCGACCGAGAGCGACCGCTTGAGCAGTGCGCCGAACGGCGGGATCAGCGGCGGCCCGGTAAACGCGTTGAGCGCCACCTCCGGCAGTCGCTGCGCAGGGACGCCGAAGTTGAATGCATCGAACTTGAGCGGCGCGAGCAGCTCGTCGCGCATCACGTCGCGCAGCGGCTTCCCCATCACTCGCTCGACGATCGCACCGAGCACGAAGCCGCCGGTGAGCGCGTGATAGGCGAGGCGACGCCCCGGGCGCCAGCGTGGCTTCTGCGCCGCGAGCAGCGCGAGGATCTCGTTCGGACGCTCGAGCAAACCGACGTCGGCAAACTGTGGTGGGATGTTCGGGATGCCCGCGCGATGCGTGAGCACGTGACGGATCGTGATCCGCTCCTTGCCGTGCTGGCCGAACTCTGGAAGGTAGTGCGCGACGGTGTCGTCGAGGTGGAGTAGCCCGCGCTCGTCACACAGATGCACGAGCATCGCGGTCACCATCTTCGACGCGCTGAACATGTTGAACAGCGTCGACGGCGTCGCGAGCACGCGCTGCGCATGCGGAGGATCGAACGGCGCGTTGCCGCGCGCATGGCCGAGCGAACGATCGAGGATCACTTGCCCGCGCCGGCGCACGCACAACGCGAGCGCCGGATAGAGCCCGGTGCGATAGGTGGACACGCACGCCTGCCAGATCGCGTCGATCACCTTTCGGTCGAGCCCGACATGACGCGGGTCGATCTCGTCGCCACGCCCAGCGACCTCGGCGGGCGGCGACACGCGAACGAGCGTCTCGAGCCGACTGCGCAAGGACATCAGCGCGACGATATCACGCGGACGTGTGCGTACCGTCGGGCCCGCGGAGGTCGCGCACTCAGCTCGGTGCGAGATCTCTTGAGATGTCCGCGCTGGGTCAGGCGAACGCGTCGCAACGTCGCAGCGTGTACAAGAAAGCAACTCCGGGCGGCTTTCCGCGCCCCCCTCCGCGCGAAGGCGCCGCTGGTCCCCACATGTTCGTCGACGACGTCCGGTCGGCGTCCGAGATCCGGTGCGAGCTGTCCGCGCGGCGGACGCTCCGGACAGCCGGCGAGGTGATCTCGCGGAGTTGCGCGGGCGCGCTGCGTGAAGCTCGGCGGGGGCGTGCACGCTCTCGTCGGGAATCCTGATCGCGGTGGTCGCTGCCGCGCGGTATCGTGAGGCATGTCGTCTCCTCACGATCCAGCGAGCACGGACCCGCCGGCGGTGGACGATCACCTGCTGACCGGCGAGCACCGATACGAGCTCGACGACGGAAAGCTGGTCTACGTGCCACCCGCCGAGGAGCCGCACGCCGTGAGCCATGGTGCGCTCGGGGCTTTGTTGTGGGCCCACCGCGCCGAGGATCGCAGCGTCGCGCTCGACATGCTGACCCGCGTTTCGGAGCTCAGCGAGCGCGCCCCGGACGCGGCGATCTATCCGAGCGCGCGCGATGCGGAGACCGGGGGGCGACAGCTCGAAGAGCTCGCGTTCGAGATCGTGTCGACCGAGTCGCTGGGCCACGCCGCGCGGAAGGCAACGCAGCTGTGCGAGCGCGGTGTCCGGCGCGTGTTCGCGCTCGATATCGTTCGCCAGCGCGCACTCGAGTGGTCCGCGGCGCTCGAGACGTGGTCGATGCTCTCGCCGACCGGGACCATCGACGACCCCGCGCTCGCGGTGCCGATCCCGATTCGCGCCCTGGTCGACGCGGCGCACGCGGAGGCCGCGATGGTGCGTGCGTTTCGCGAACGCAGACACCCGGAGTTCATCGCCGAGCGCGAGGAAGGCCGCGAGGAAGGGCGAGAGGAAGGGCGCCGGCAGGGCCTCGAGGCGGGGCAGGCGCAGGCCTTGCGCTCTGCCCTGACGAAGCAGCTCGTGCAGAAGTATGGCTCCCTGAGCGCCGTGGCCGTGCGACGGATCGCGACCGCGGAGGTCGCGGAGCTCGAGCGCTATCTCGAGCGGATCCTCGCGGCGTCGACCGCCGAGCAGGTGCTCGCAGACTGATCACCGCGTCACCAGGATGCAGGTCTCGTACACGTTGACGCCGAGTCGCTCGTCGCGCTGGATCATCCAGATCCGCACGGGATACTCGTTGGTGGGGACCGAGCGCGGTGAGGTCCAGTCGCTACCGAGCAAGGACTGATTCCCGAGGATGTCGCGGCCGCCGCCCGTGGTCTCGTCGGACCACGAGCCGGTCTCCGCGAGCCATTGATACGATACCGTCTCCTCGAGCATGATCGCGCCTCCGTCGAGCGTCGGGGCGACGTACATCTGGCGCGTGTCCGCGGACTCGATCGGAAACAGGGTCACGGACGCAGCTTCGTTCAGCGAGGTCGCCAGCTCACCCGGCTCGAGTGGGTCGGCGCACCGGCGCTCGTTGATGTCGACGTCACCGCCGCTGCCAACTCGCGCTGCGTCGAGCGTCTGGATGGTCGGGTTCTTGTTGACCGTCTCTTTGCGTCCGACCGGGTAATTCGGCGAGTAGCGCACGAGCTTGGCTGCATAGAGGTCGTTCTCTGGCGGCTCGTCGACGCCACCGACGCGCAACATCACCGTCAGGTCGATGCCGCCGAGCGCCTGCACCGGGTTGGCCTCGATCGCCTTCTGCAGCATCGCCAGCAGCGTGTCCGGGTACCCCGACGGGACGATCGACGCGCTGGGGCGCTGCGCGGACGTGTGCTCGTCGGGGTCCTCGAGCAGGCCGCTGCCGAGCTCCTGGTGCGGCAGCGTCAGGTCGCAGCGGCCTTGCTGGTCGACGAGGCACAGCGTCATCGACCACCGCAGCTGCCGCGTACGCCGCGGATCCGCGACCCACGCCGTGATGTCGGTAATCTCGAGCGCATCGATGATCTCCGACGGCATCGGCTGCGCGAGGTCGACGTCGATCACCTGCTCCGGCGGATCTGCCACGACGCCGATGACGCGCAAGTCGATGACGATCGACGGCTCCTCGAACACGCCGCAGCCCGCGAGTACGAGCAGGAGTAGCGCCAGCTTGTTCACCACGTCCCCCTCACGCCGATGGTCGGCAGGATCGGAAAGCTGGTCACGGGCGCCGACTCTCGATAGCGATAGTCATATTGCGTGGCCTCGACGTTCTCGGCGTTGCTGACGTTGATGATGTCGAGATAAAGCCCGAGGCTCCACGTGTTGTAGAGCCACATCTTCTCCGCGCGCACGTCGAGCTGGCGGAACGTCGGCGTGCGGACCGAGCGCGCGGGGCCGCGAATCGGGTCATACCCACCCGTGTCCGCGTTGTAGATCGCGCCGATGATGGGCGTGGCGGGGCGGCCGCTCGCGAGCTGGAACCGCGCCCCGAGCTCGAACCCACGACCCGGTTTCCAGCTCGCGACCGCGTTGAGCACGTGCGGCTGATCGAATGCGGTGCGCGTCCATGGCCGGTCGGCGGCGTTTTGCATGCGCGCGCGGCTGAAGGTGTATGACAGCCAGCCGAACGCGCGCGCGCTGATCTCGCGCTTGATCATCACCTCGGCGCCCATCGAGTCGCGCCGGCCCGCGTTGGTGAAGTTCACATTCGAGAACGTGCCGTCGTCGTTCATCACCACGTCGTCGTCGAACACGACGATGTCGCGCCGGCGCACGTAGTAGATCTCGCTGTCGACGCTCCACAGGCGATCCGGCTTCCACTCGACGCCGACGCCCGTGTGGGTCGCGTGCTCGATGCCCACGTTCGGGTTACCGAACCGGCGATCGAAGGCCTCCGGCTGCGGCGGCTGGCTGAACTCGCCGATGTAGGCCTTGGCCGTCAGCGTCGGCTTCACGAGGTAGCGCGCAACGAACCGTGGATCGACGGAGCCGCGCTCTTGGCCGTCGATCATGTACGAGTCGAGGCGCAAGCTCGGGATGAGCTTGAGGCGCTTGTTCACGTCGACGCCGACGTCGATGTAGCCGCCGAGGCCGAGCGTCGCGGCGCCGCGCAAGAGGCGCGAGGGCGCGATGTCTACGCCCTGCGCGTTGATCAGCTGATCGTCGACAGGGACCAGCGCGTCGTAGCTGGTGATGCGCGACAGCACGTCGAGGCCCGTGTCGATGGTCAGGTTCGCGCGCGGCTTGCCGTGGATGCGCGCGCGATACGACAACGTGTTGTTGACGATGCCGATGCTGGTGAACGGCCCCGCCGCCTCCGCCTGCGCGCCGGTGAACGTCAGGGTGTCGCGCCCCCACGCGGGCGAGATCGACAGCTTCAGGTTGTTGCCCAACGAGCGCTCGTACGTGCCGATGACGCGCAGGAACTTCACCGCCGTCGACAGGTTCGTCGACACCGACGATTCCGGATCCTGGTCGAGCACGCGCAGTGTGTCGGACGAGCCGATCACGAACATGCTCGCGCGGCCTTCACGCTTCAGGTTCCAGTCGATCCGCCCCTGATAGTCGTAGTAAACCGGCGTCACGATGCGCTGGCCGCCCGCGGGTGGCTCCGGGAGCACGAACCCGAGGAACGCGTCGATGTACGAGCGGCGCCCTGCGAACGCGAACGAGAGGTCCTTGGTGAGCGGCGCGCGGATGTAGCCGCCGGCGTCGATGAGGTCGACCTTGGCGGAGCCGTGGACGCCGTCGGACTTGGTCGGCCGCAACTCGAGCGCGACCGCACCGCCGTGCTTGCGCCCGAACCGCGCCGGAAATCCACCCGGATACAGGTCGATCGACTCGAGCATCTCGACGTTGAAGATCGAGGGGCCACCGAGGAAGTGGAACAGCGACGGGACCTCGTGGCCGTCGACGTAGATGCCGGTGTCGTCGGGGTTCGAGCCGCGCACCAGCAAGAGGCCGAGTCCGAACGGCGCGCGCTGCATGCCGGGTAGCGACTGCAACACGCGGATCGGATCGCCGAACGTGCCAGGCACGCTGGTCAGCTGCTGGCGCTGCAGCGTGCGCTTGGTGACCTCGAGGACCTCGCGCTCACCCTCGACGACGGTCTCGTACGGATTGCCGCCTCTGGGCCGCATCCACAACCGCACCTCGATCTTTTCGCGCTTGGCGAGCTCGATCGGGCGCTGCAGGCGATCGTACTTCTCGTCGACCGCGAGGATCTGGTACTTGCCCGGGCCGATGCCGTGGAAGAAGAACTCGCCGCGCTCGTCGGTGACCGCGTCGAGGCCGAGCTCGGCGATCGAGACGATCACGCCGGCGAGCTTGCGCCGGGTGCCGCGCTCGACAACGACACCTTCGATGGTCACCGGCAGCTTCATGTTGCCGGCGTGCCCGGGCGGATTGTCATTCTGCTCTGCGCTCGACGGCGGCGGCGGCTCGGGCTCCTCTTCCGCATGCTCGATGACGAAGTGGATCACCGTCTCGACGGTGATCGGCGCGGGCACGCCGTCGATCTCGGCGGGCTCGAACACGTATTGCATCGCCGCGGCGATCGCGGCCTCGTCGAACCCGTCGCCCACGGGCGTGACGACATCGACCGCGGTGACGAGGCCCGTCGCGTCGATCTTGATCCGGACTTTCACGTCCGCGGTCTTGCCGGCGGCGAGCGCGGCGGGCGGATAGTCGGGGGCCATCGCCTGCAGCAGCTGCGGCTGCTTGGTGACCACGCCGGTCGGCTTCGCGGGCGGTGGTTCGTCCGGTGGGCGTGCCTGCTGCGCCCGCGCTGGCGCGTGCAGCATCGCGATCGTACAGACCGCGAGAGCCCCGGCGCGCATGCGTCGAGCCTAGCGCAGCTCGCGCCGAGATCGACGCCGGCGGCCAGGGGTTTAGACGCGGCCCAACTCTGCGACGTATCGCGCAGGCGGGTCACCAGCTTCGCGCGCATCGCGTTCTCGAGCGCTTTCCGTGCGACCGCGGGTCGAGATGGCCGTCCGGACCCGCATGCGTTGGGTCGCGTGCGTTGCGATTGTCCTGGGTTCCCTGTCGGCTGACGCCGGGCCCCGAGCTCGTAGTGCGGCGGAACTGTGTAAGCGCGGCGCCAACGAACGGCTCGAGCTCGACCCGCGGTCGGCTACGGTTACCTCACCCGACCGAGAGACGACGTCGCAGTTGTATTGGCGTGGACACCTCGATAGTGACGGGCGTCGGGACGTCATCCTGCGTGGCGACTGCATCTCGGAGGTCTTCTGCCAGTTCCGTGGCTACGTGCAGTGCTCCGACCGAACCTACGTCGAAGTGTTCTCACGCCAGGGTTTCGAGGTTTCAGTCCGCACCGGCCGTCCCAAGAAGGGTCAATGGCAACCAATCACGATCAACGTGCTCGACGTCGCACCAGACACCGGCGAAGAGCTACCAGTGATCGAAGAGCTCGACGGCGACTTCTACCGAGAAACGGACGAGTCATGGCAACGCCGATTCAGCGCAAACCATTGACGCGCATCGGCCACCGCAGTGCGGCGGCGCGGCTTCATTAACTCTGCGACTTATCGCGCAGGTGGGTCAGCAGCTTGGCGAACATGCCGCGCATCGCGTTCTCGAGCGCCTCCTTGCGGAGGTTCGGCAGGTACTTCGCATTGTAGGTCCGCGCCGGGACCTGCACCTTGGCGCCGCCCGACAGGAACGACAGCATCTTGCCGTTATCGTCGGAGATCGCGAGCCGCAGCTGGGCCTCGACCTCGACGTACGTGCCCGTTTGCGCGACGTCGAGCTTGGTCACCGAGAGATCGAGGTGGCGCGAGTCGAGTCCCCATCGCTGGGCGTCGGCGGCGATGGTGGTGACGAGAGGCTCGGCCTTGAACGACGCGGCCAAGGTATCGCGGATGATGTCGCCGTGGACCTTGCGCGCGTTCTTGTCGCTCTTGCCGGGCGAGTCGTCGGCCGCGGAGTTGATTGTCACATAGAGGTTAGGACGTGCGACGACGGCGTGCGCCTGACGGCCGAAGCCCGCGCTGCCACCACTCTTGCGCGCCTGTACCGGGGCGACCTGCGTCTGCGTTGGCCACGGATCTGGCAGCCCGTTCGTCTTGCTGACGGCGATCGCGGCTTCCTTCGCACGTGCGCGTACAGCAGCGTCGGGATCATCGGCGGCGGCGGCCTTGAGCGCCGGCAGCGCGGCCTTGTGCCCGAGCTTGCCGAGCGCCGTCGCGGCCAGCGCGCGCACTTGCGCGTTGGGATCCTGCAGGGCGGTCACGAGCGGCTTCATCGCCGCTTTGTCCTCCAGGCGCCCGAGCGAAACGACGGCCGAGAGGCGCGTCTTCTCGGAGCTCGACGACAGAAGCTTGCTGAGCTCGTCGACGCGCGGCTCCGCGGCCGCCGGTGTGCTGGAGGCAAGCGACGCTGCAAACCCGAAAGCTGCAACGATCCGCGCGATCTGGCCCCCGTGCATGATCGTGGTCCGATTAAGCGCGCGCCTACACGGAGGAGTCAATCTTTTATGCGTGCGCGTTTCGTGCGCGCGGTGACAACCGCGTTTGTGACACGCGTGTATGGTGAAGTCTCCGTGGCAATTTCCGAATCGCATTTCCGACTCGGTGTTGCAGGTGCAGGGATCATGCTCGTCGCCGGCCTCACGTTGATGAGGTTTTGCGGGAGCGTTTCGATTCCGCCCAAGAGCGCACCCCCGAGTCCGACAGGTACGTCCACGCAGCTCGTCCAGAAGGGGCTCGCCTCACCGGTCGTTTACAAGGAGTTCCTCGACAAGGACGCGACGGTCGCGGGTCTCCGCGTGCCGAGCATCGACGAGATGGCGCGCAAGCTCCCGTATGCGGTCGATGACACGCGCCACATCCTCGAGGATGGCCAGCCGCCCATCGACGCGGCCGGCCTCAAGCTCTCGGTCATCCGTGAGGGCGACGTGTTCGTGCTGCAGATCGAAAATCCGGGCACGACGGCGCGTGCGTACTCCGTCGTCACGACCGTGACGCCAAAGATCTCGGGGTGCAGCGCGACACCGCCGATCGCGCATAACGCGATCGTCATCGAGAAGGGGGCGACTGAACGCCGCGTCGAGTGCGCGTGGCGCGACGGGATGGCCCTCGCGGTCACTCGCGTCGAGACGCTGGATCTGCCCCCGCTTTCGGCGTGGTACCTCAGCCTCGTTCCCCCCTCGTTGATCGGAGTGGACGAGCGGTTCGCGCGGGCCCATCGCGGCGCCGAAAGCCGCGAAAAGTGCGCGACTGTGGTGTCGCAAGCCGTCCGAAATGGACTGGAACAGGGCCAAATCGGATGGCGAGATCTCGCGGACTATTACGCCCGCCATCGCTGTGCCAGCTACCGTTTTCCTATCTCTTATCGGGCATTTGAAAGGGATGGCGAGCGACCGCTTCCCGTCGTGGAACCAGGCATCTGACGCCTTTTCGCACGGTTAGACTTGCCTTCGACCCGATCCGTTGTTTAGCCTAGTTGCAATTACGCGGAGTTACGGGTGACCAAGTCCGAGCTCATCGAGAAAATCTCAGAGACGTTGAAGCTACCGGCTGGTAAGGCGGAGGCCATCGTCAACACCATCTTCGACTCGATGGTGAAGGCACTGGAACGCGGCGAAGGTATCGAGATCCGCGGCTTTGGTAGCTTCACCGTCCGCAAGTACAAGGCCTACGAAGGTCGGAACCCGCGCACAGGCGAGACCGTACACGTCGCCGAGAAGCGGTTGCCTTTCTTCAAGGTCGGCAAGGATTTGCGCGAACGAGTCAACGCCGGCCTCGGCACTCCGCTCCCCGCGGACAAGCCCGACGAGCCTGACGACACCGATCCGAACGAGCCGGATTACGACGACGACGAGGACTAGCCTTCGGAAGTTGTCTCGGCGATTTCGACACTTCCGCGATCGCCATCGACGGTGACTAACATCCCGTCGGCGAGCAGTGACCAGGCGTTATGGCAGCCGACGACACACGGAACGCCCAGCTCGCGCGCGAGTGCCGCTCCATGATCGAGTAAGCCACCGGTCTCGCTGACCAGGGCAGCGCATCCGATCACGAGCACGGCGAGCGCGGGTGTCACGGCGCGCGCGACCACAACGTCACCTCGGTGCACGGTGATGGCGGAGCCCAAGGTGGCGAACCGAACGACCCGGCCGCTCACGCGTGGTCCGGTGCCGACACCGTGTAGCGTCGTCGACCTGCGGGGTTGCGTCTCGGTCGGGACGACCCTCGGCATGTCCCAGCGTGCAGCGCGCTCGTTCGCCGCGCGCGCTCCGCTCGCCTGGCGGTGCGCATCGTCGGGCGCGATCCGGTGTTCGAGAGTCGCGAAGGGGAGCCAGCAGACGTCGGCGCGCGCGACGCCAAGCTCGTCGGCGCGCGCGAGCAGGGCGCGCCGGACCAACCACTGCGCTTTCGCGAACCACACGTCGTCGCGCTCGGCCAGGTCAGCAGCCAGGTCGATCCCTCGATCGGCCTCAGCGCGGGTAGGGATCGACAAGCTCCGCGCGCGTGAGATCGCCTCGCGCACCAGCTCGGGGCGCTCGGCATACGTGGGCACAGCGACGTCCCATGCAGGCGACAGCACGCCGATCCGTGCGAGTACCTCGGCCTCGGTCAGCGCACCGCGCGCGGCTGCCGCCAGGGTCGCCTCGACCGCCGAGGGCCGATGCCCGGCCGCCTTCGGCAGCGCGCGCACCAGCGGCGACAGCTCGTGCGCCCAGATCCGGATCGCCGCGATGTAGCGCTCGAGCGCCTCGGGAAGGGCGTGCTCGCCGTCGAGGATCGCCGCGAGCCGCGCCTCGATGTCGGCCACGCGCGCCGGCACGTTATCGGTCGCAGGGCGGGGCGGGGCTGCGTCGCGCGCGGCTGTGTACAGATAGCCGGCGCACACGCGCATGGCAGGTCCGATGCCCGCCTCGTCGACCAGGCGCACGAGCTCGGCCTGCGCCGTCGACAGCGGATCGGGGTTGTGCGTGACATCCCAGGTCCACGTGCGGCCGTCGGCGACGAGCCCGGCGAGCACGGGTGACGGCACGGGAGAACGTTTCGTCGCGACCGGGTGCACGATGGCGCGCGCCTGCACGATCTCGAGGATGTGGTCCCCCACGACCAGCTCTACGTCGGCTCCCTGCGTGGCGCCGATCGCAGCTTCGGCTCGCAGCGCTAGCTCCACGAGCGGCTGCGTCTCGCGCGAAGAAATCGCGGCCCCTTGTTCCGAAACCGGTTCGAACGATGCTCGAACCGATTTCGGCTCGACGGGACCGGCGTGCTGTGCGCGCCCGGCGGACGCTGGTCGCAGGCGCGTGAGAGCGGTTCCTCGCTGGAGCAGGAGATCCTCGCTCGCCGGGGCACCGGGTGGACGCGTGTAAATCGTGACCCGCTCGCCGGGGGCGAACGCCTGCACGATCACGCCGATCGAGATCCGGCCACCGCGCCGCTGCGCGTAGGCGGCCGCGAGCGGAGTCAGCGCGCTCGCCCACACCGCACGGATCGCGTCCCACACCTCGGCGGGCGCGACCTTCCCCGACGACGAGAACACGCCCGCGGCGGCGCCGGCCTCCCCATCCTCGATGGTCGCCGACGAGCGGACCACCAGCGCGCCCAGCTCGGCCGCGCGGCGATCGACCTCGCGCACGAAGTCTTCGGGGAGCGTTGCGCTGCGGATCCGCTCCATGGCCGCGGCCAGCACCTGCCCGATTTCGCCGCGATCTCCGACGGTCAGCTCACCCGCGACATGTCGAAACGCACGCTCGTCGATCGCGAACCCGCGCGGCACCGGGAGCTGCGCGCGGACCAGACGCGCAAGCCCGAGTGCTTTGCCGCCACACGCGGCATCGGCATCGCCGAGATCGTGAACCCACATGGACGGGTTGTACCGCGTGACGTACGATCTGCGGATGCGCTGCGCCGCCCTCGCTCTGGTCGCCCTCGTGGGCACCGCCGCGGCTGACGACAGCAAGCTGCGCAAGGAAGACGTCCAGCTTCAGGCCAAGGGCACCCAGCGCGGCAAGAACAAGCTGTGCTGCGGCTACCCACTCGTCGACGACTTGCAGTGGGCCCTCCGCTTCTACTGGCTCGCGCTCGAGGAGGACTACCAGGACAAGGACTCGACCAGCGTGCCCAAGAGCGGGCGCGGCGCGCAGGTGTCGCTCAAGACCTGGGTCGAGCTCTACACGCAGGACGGCTACTACTTCGGGCGTGTACCCGAGCGGTTCGCATGGGCCCTGCGGCTCGAAGGCTCGGGCCTGATGATGGACGGCCGGGTCGTGAACTACAAAGGCTCCTGCAAGTTCGGCTACGGCACCTGCTTCGAGCAGCTCGACATCGGCAAACATCCATTCGGGCGCGGCGCGGGCCAGCGGCCGCTGATCCCGTTCAAGTCGGTCGCGGTCGATCCGCGGATGATCAAGATTGGCGAGCCGCTCTACATCCCCGAGTTCGACGGCATCCCACTGCCCGACGGCTCGATCCACGACGGCTGCGTCCGCGCCGACGACACGGGCGGCGGCATCAAGAAGCGCAAGATGGACTTTTTCGTCGTCACCTACGGCAACTTCCGGTTCCTCCTCGATCAGCTGCTCAACGTCACGTGGATCACCCCGCACATCCAGTCGCCGCGCTGCGAGTACCTGCGCGATCTGACCGAGTAATGCTACCGTCGATCCGTGCTCGACGGTCTCTTCGTTACGCCTGCGGTCACCGCGATCAGCGAAGCGCTGATGTCCGCGGCGGCGAGCCACGGCCGGATCGTCGTCGTCGGTAACGCGAAGCTCGCCACGGCGCTCGGTGCGAGCCGCGAGGTGATCGCGGTGGGGATGAGCGCGCGGGCCGCCAAGAAATTCGGCGCCGTGCACCCGGACACCTCGGCGCTCGAGCCCGCCTCGTGTGCGGCGGTGGTCGGCGTGGACGTCACCGAGGATGGGCAGTGGTCCACCACGCTCGCCGCGTGGAGTCGCTGCGTGCGCGACGGTGGTGCGATCATCCTTGTCGACAAGGGCCACGCCGCCGAGGCCAGCCGCCGCGCGTTGTGTGCGGGGCTGACGGAGCTCGAGCAGCGTCACGCGGGCCGCGCGGTGATCACGAGCGGGCTGGTCTCGCACCTGGAGTGACCGTGGCGCTCGCATGGGAACCCTTCCCCAAGGCCAAGCATGGCCACGAGCGCGAGTTCGAAGAGCTGTTCGAGAAGCTCGAGGCGACCATGGGGCCACGGCGCGCCCGCTTGCTCGAGTGGTTCGCCAACCTATCGGAGCCCGCGTTCGCGCTCCTCGATGCGCCACGCGTGGGCTACGACGCGGCCGCCGACGCGTGGCTCGCCGCGCGCGTGGAGAAGCAGCGCCGCACAACCTCGCTCGACGAGATCAAGCGCGACATGCACGGCTACTACGTGCTGCAGCTCCTGCCGCCGTGCGACGGCTTCCCCGTCTACTCGACATATCTCACCACCGACGGCCTCGAACGATATGCCTTCGACGCGGCGCGTCTGCTCACCGAAGCTCACGAGATCATCGGCGACCATCTCGCGCGCGTGGCCACGTTCGAGATGATGCCCGCAACGCTCGCGGCCTACGCCGAACGCTTGCACGAGGCGGCGCAGCGCTTCTCCGTCGACAATGATCTGCCCGGGCACGTCGAGACGATCCGCGAGCCCATGTTCCCCGCGGGTACGGCGGCGGGCCGCTGTCATCTCGTGTTCGCGGCCGCGAAGTGGGCGACGTTCTGGTCGCACCGTGGCCACGGCCTCATGCCGATCAGCGACTGAGCGCTACGGCACCCGCGGCGCCTGGCCGTGTCGTTCACGCAACTCGCGAGGTCGACGACGAGCTTGCGTGGACGCGAGGAGCGGGCGGTAGCTTTGTCTCCAGTGCGCGTCGCCGCACGGCCTCCGGGACGGGGCGGGCTTGCGGCATCCGACGCAGGACGCGCCGACGATCAGCGTGAGGACGCTGCGGTTCACACCGGTGGCTTCTCGTCCGTGTCCTCGCCGTCGGTCTTCTTCTTCGTCGACCGGAAGATCAGATCCATCTGCGGGCCCTTGGTGCCCTTGCTGTGATCACCGCGGTCCTTCGGGTTCACACCTGGCGGGACCTCCCACGGGATGTCGGGGTTCGGGTAGTTCTTGGCCGCTTCGTACATGTAGCGCGACCACAGTGGGACGACCGTCATGTACGCGGCGTCACTCTTGCCGAGGGCGCGCTCCTTCTTGTCGTCACCCATCCAGGTCAGCGTCGTGAACTTCGACGTGAACGCGATGAACAGGGTGTCGTGCGTGTCGCTCGACGTGCCCGTCTTGCCGGCGGCCTTCACCTGCGTCGCGCGCAGCACGTTCGCGAAGCCGTAGATCACCTCGTGCGCGAGGAGGCGCGTCATCAGGTAGGCCGTGCGCGGCGAGATGGCCTCGGGCGCGACGTTACCCGCGGTCGCGGCGAACCGGTCGAAGCGGTCGGCGGCGCCGAGCTGCGGGTCCTCGGGGAACGTGTTGTCCTCGATGGTGTTGCCGTCGCGATCGAGGATGCGCCGCACGTAGACCCAGTTCTTCTCCTTGCCCGGACGCGGCCACCACTTGCCAAGGCGTGCGAACACGGTGAACGCGCGCGCCATCTCGTCGAGCTTGCTGCACGAAGCGCCGAGCGCGAGCGCGTCGTCGGCGAAGATCTTCGTCGTGAAGCCCAGGCGGCGTGCCCAGTCCTCGACGTTCTTGGCGCCGAGGCGCTGGAACAGATCGACCGACGGGATGTTCTTCGAGAACACCAGCGCGTATTCGAGCGTGACGTCGCCGTCCATCGTGTCGCCGAGGTTGTTGGGCGTCCACTCCTCGCCGTCGGGGCCGACGATCGTCTGCGGCACGTCGTTGAGCACCGTGTCGAAACCGTAGCCCTGGTCGAGCCCGAGCGCGTAGTAGATCGGCTTGTACGTGGAGCCCGGCTGGCGGCACGCCTGCACCGCGCGGTTGAACACCGAACGATCGAAGTCGTAGCCGCCGGTCATCGCCACCACGTACGCGTTGTGGTGGTCGGCCGTGAAGATCGCCATCTGCGGGTGCGGCACCTGCTCGAGCACGACGACGTCGGGGTGCCGATCGTCCCACTCCTGTTCCTTCTCGCTGACGCGCCACGCCGGGTTCTTGGTGTCGGGCAGGTGCCAGTCGCGATAGCGGCCGAGCGTGCGGATCTCGCGCTTGACCCACACCACGTAGCCGGGCTTGAGCACGTTGCGCGCACTCTCGACCTGGATGTCGTTCTCGGCGTTGCCGGGCACCCACTTCGACGCCCATCGCATATTGCGCAGCGGCAGGGTGAAGCGGCGGTCACCGATCAACACCTCGGCCTCGTCGCTCGTCACCTCGTCGACGACGGCGAGGTAGCGCTTCTCGGGCACCAGCGGCGCATCGCCGTACAGTTGCTTCTGGCGCGCGATCACCATGTCGCGCGCGGGGCCGTCGACGCGCCACTCGGGACCGCGCCAGCCCTGGCGCTTGTCCTGATGCCGCGCACCGAAGTCGGTGTTCTCGTACGCCGCCGCTTCCCACGTCGGCTCGGCGGCGGTCTCGATGGTGAGGCCGCGCTCGTACAATGCATCGACCTCGACGCCCACGACCATGCCGCCGACCTTCTGCTTGCGCGTGGTCTTGTATTGCTTCTGCACATACGTGCGGACCCACTCCGCGTAGTACGGCATGCGATCCGGGAACACGTCCTTGTACAGCTTCAGCGACAGCGGCTCGGCCTTCGCCTGCGCCACCTCCTCGGCGGACGCGAGGCCGTATCCCAACATCTTGTCGAGCACGACGTCGCGGCGCTCGAGCGCGAGCTTCGGGCGATGGATCGGCGAATACGCGCTCGGCGCCTTCGCGAGCCCGGCGATCAGCGCGGCCTCCGCCAGCGTCAGCTCGTCGAGCGACTTCTGGAAGTAGCGCTGCGCGGCGGCACCCACGCCCCACGCCCCGGCGCCGAGGTAGATGTGATTCAAGTAGACCGAGAGGATCGCTTCCTTCGAGTACTGCGCCTCGAGGCGGCGCGCCATGATCGCTTCCTTGCCCTTGCGCGCGAGCGACTTCTCGCCGCCGAGGAACTGCTTGGCGACCTGCTGCGTGATCGTCGAACCGCCCTGCGCGAAGTCGCGCGCCGTCACGTTCGCCCACACCGCGCGCGCGATGCCCTTGAAGTACAGGCCGCGATGCGAGTGGAAGTCGTGGTCCTCGACGGCGAGGAACGCATCGACGAGCTTCTTCGGCATCCGCTCGTACGGGACGATCTGTCGCCACTCCTTGGCGAACTCGCCGAGCAGCGTGCCGTCGGCCGCGTACATCCGCGACACCGCAGGGGCGACCTTCGCGTACGTGCGCAGGTCGGGCACCTCGGGGGCGGTGACCGAGAAATAGCTGTAGACGAGGACGGCGGTCAGCCCGACACACGTCAGGATCACGAGCGCCGCGAAGCCGTAGAGCTTCGCGACCCAGTACGCGACGCCGCCATCCGCGCGATTCGCGATCTCGACGCGGGGCCTGTCCCCGTTACGGGGGCCGGTAGGACGCACGGCAGTCATCGCGGGGTCATCTAGCCACGGGGCATGACGGGGCAGCAAGTGCTAGGCTCTGCCCTCGTGTCGGGTGCCCGCGTCGCGATCCTCGTCGGAGTTGTAGCCCTCGGCGGCACGACCGCCTACTTGATGCTGGGGGGAGACAAGTCCACGGGATCGCATGCAACTCCGGCTCCGGCTCGCAACCGCACCGCGGCTCAAAAGTCCCCCACCACCGGCAAAGCGGCGATCGCAGCGCCTGCCGGGCCGTCGCTTGCCACCGCTGGCAGCGCCGCCGAAGCGGCTGCCGAGGTCACCGCGGACCCGAGCCTGCCCGAGGTCGCGCCCCCGCCCGCACCCATCTCGCCACCCACCGCATCAGCGATCGGCGCATCGGCCGAGTCATTCGGGAAGCAACTGCGCGATCCTGCGTGGGCCGGCAAGACCGAGACCGAGCTGCGCAACAGGATCCCCAAGCTCGGGACGGCGCAGCTCGAGGCGACCGAGTGTCGCCAGGATCAATGCATGTTGACGCTCGGCGGCTCGCAGGACGACGTCGCCGCGATCCTCGCGCGCCTCGAATCTCCGACGAAGGGCATCACGACCTTCGCCACCTCGGTGACGCTCACCGCGCCAGAGCAGCAGGGCGACCGGCTCGTCATTCGCGCCTACGCGCAGTTTTCGCGCTGACTAGAACGGCGGGGCGAGGTCGCCAGCCCAGCCGTCCGCATGTGTCTCGTACGCCTTCGTCTTCACGTAGCGCAGGGCTTCCGGCACATCCGCCTCTTGTCGCGCCGTGAGGATCCAGCTCGTCGGGCTCGCCTGCAGGAACGTCTCCTCCCAGCCCGGGACGGCGAGCCTAGGTATGTTGAACGCGACCGGCCCACCGTTCAGATACGCCGGCGACCGAAGGATTCTCCAGTGCGGCCGCGTCCGATGGATTCGCCGACTCCCACGGCCCATCACCATCTCGGTAAGCGACGGTTGCGAGAGGCGCGTTGGGAACCTCGATCAGAACGACGTCGTCGTCATCACGATCGCCCGGGCCACACGCGACGAGCCCAGCACGGAGGCACCCTAACGGAGGGCGGCCATCGTCGTCGAGCGGGGACTTCCGTACGGTGGACTACGCAGCTGCAGCGGCAGCGGTCGCGAGGTCTGCGATCGGGCTGTCGCCCGCGAGACCCTGGAGGCAGCGCACCAGGTGCGCGCGGATCTTGTGCTTCTTCGAGTAGACCGTCTTCAGGCTGATCTGCATCTCGGCCGCGATCTCGTCGGCCTCCATGCCGCGCTGGTAGTACAGCTCGACGAACGTGCGGTCCTTGTCGGTGAAGTCCGAGAGGAGCTCGTTGAGGTGACCCCAGCGCTCCTTCTCGATCAGGTGGTCGAGCGGGGTGCGATCGCTCTCGCCGAACGCCGCCGAGTTCTCGTGGTCGAGCGTGCCGTCGGTCTTGTCGAGGAGGGGGCGGCGACCGGCGCTGCGGAGGTAGTCGTAGGCCGCGTTGACCGAGATCATGCCGATCCACGAGCCGAGCTTGGTGCCGCGCGACGGGTTATAGATGCGGAGCTTGTGCATGTCGTCGCGCACGAGCTGCATCATCACGTCCGCGTAGATCTCGTCCAGGTCGGCGCTGCCGAGGGACGGGGCGTACTTCAGCGTGACCTTGGTGATGCAGCGGTAGATGAGGGGGCGGAAGCGGCGGACCAGCTCGGTCCAGCCACGCGCGTCGCTGCGCAGGACACTCTTCAAGAGCTCGCGATCGGTCCAATCAGCGGGCTTCTTCGAGATGCGGGTAGCGAGCAGCGCCATGGGTTCCCTCCGGTGCGCTGCCTAGGAGCAACCCGTGGGCCGACAGGTAACCGTTTGGATTCGTTAGGTGGAAGCCAGAAACCATCGGTGCCTCCCGCCATTTGTTGGTGAAAACCACCAAGCCAGGGAAGGAGACGATCCCGGGAGTCGTATGTGCGCCCCCCAACCCGACGCTTCCCGTCTACGTGTAGGTGTCAAGGGACCAGCACAGGGGACGGTTTCAACTTAGCCAACTTAGGTTGAGTTAACGCAACAGGATCGCTCGAGATCGAAGGGACGGTTTCAACTTACGCGGTGTAACTGCGCGAGCGTTCGTCGACGCGGGCGATCGGGACGATAAGTTGAAACCGTCCCTCGTGAGGTGAGGAAAGTCGCGCGGTTAGGGACGCGTAAGTTGGCTAAGTTGAAACCGTCCCCATTCTCAGGCCTTCGCGACGGCGGCGTCCCAGCGCCGCAGGTGGTCGTAGATGGTCGCGCGGTCGGCGGTGGGCTTGAACCGCTTCTGCTCGCGCCACGTCTTGCGCACGGCATCCTGGTCCTTCCACACGCCGGTGCCGAGGCCCGCGAGGAAGGCGGCGCCGAGGGCGGTGGTCTCGACGAGCTCGGGGCGCGAGATCTCGACACCGAGCACGTCGCTCTGGAACTGCATCAGGAGGTCGTTGGCGGATGCGCCCCCGTCGACCTTGAGCACGGTGAGCGAGCGGCCGGCATCGCGCTCCATCGCGCGTAGGATGTCCACGTTCTGCAGCGCGATGCCCTCGAGCGTGGCGCGAGCAATGTGCGCGCGCGTGCTGCCGCGGGTGAGGCCGGTGATCGAGCCGCGCCCCTCGGGCCGCCAGTGTGGTGCACCGAGCCCGGCGAACGCGGGGACGACGATGACGCCCGCGGAGTCGGGCACCGAGCTCGCGAGGGCCTCGATCTCCTTGGCCGACGAGAAGAACTGGAGGCCGTCGCGCAGCCACTGCACCGCAGCGCCCGCGATGAAGGCACTACCCTCGAGCGCGTAGCGCAGCTCGTCGCCTTGGTTGGGGCCCAGCTTCCACGCGACCGTGCTGAGGAGGCCTGACTTCGATGCGACTGGCGTCTCGCCCGTGTTCATCAGGATGAACGCGCCGGTGCCGTAGGTGCACTTCGCATCGCCAGGGGTGAAGCACGCCTGGCCGAACAGCGCTGACTGCTGGTCGCCGGCGATGCCCGCGATCGGGATGCCGTCGGGAAGGCCGGGCACGCCCTTGGTGCTGCCGACGGTGCCGGACGACGGCACGATGGTGGGCAGGATCGCGCGCGGCACGCCGAGGAGCTCGCACAGCTCGTCGCTCCACGCGAGCGTGTGCAGATCCATCAGCATCGTGCGCGATGCGTTGGTGACGTCGGTCGCGTGCACGGCGCCGGCGGTGAGGCGCGAGAGCAGGAAGCAATCGACGGTGCCGAATGCGATCGAGCCCGCGCGCGCGCGGGCAGCGAGGCCGTCGACGTGGTGAAGCATCCAGCTCACCTTCGTGCCCGAGAAGTAAGGGTCGATCGTCAGCCCGGTGAGCTGCTTCACGCGGCCTTCCTTGCTCGCGGACTTGAGCTCGGCGCACCGATCCGCGGTGCGGCGATCCTGCCAGACGATCGCGTTGTGCACCGGCTTGCCGGTCTTGCGGTCCCACAGGATCGACGTCTCGCGCTGGTTGGTGATACCGATCGCCGCGATCGTCGAGGCGTCGATGCCCTTCAGCGCGGCGTCGAGCGCGAACAGCACCGAGCCCCAGATGTCCTCGGGATCGTGCTCGACCCAGCCCGGCTGCGGGTAGATCTGGCGGTACTCCTTGTAGCCCCGGCCGCGCAGCTCGAGGTTCTCGTCGAGAATGAGGACGGTGGATCCGGTGGTGCCCTGGTCGATCGCGATCACGTGGCGCATGGCTTCTCTCCCGAGTAGGTCCGCAAGAACGAGGTGACCTCGGCCGCGACGATGTCGCGTTCGACGTCCACGGCGATGAGGTGATAGCTGCGCGGCAGGATCCGCGTCTTCTTCGCCCGCGCGCGTTCCGCGATGCGATGTGCAGACGCGACGGGCGCGGTGTGGTCCTGCGTCGCGTGCATGACGAGTACGGGCTGCGTGATCCTGGGCAGCGCGTCGTCGGTGATCTTCATGAACGCCGACAGCTGCGCGAGCGCCTTGGTCGGGATGCCCGTGTAGCAGGGGTTCTCGGCCTTCGCGCGCGGGTCGCGCACGTCGGAGCCGCCGAGCTTGGGGAGTCGACGGATCACGGAGAGCGGCCGACCGGGTGCCGTCCACTTCGCGAAGAACGCGCCCATGCCTTCAAGCCACAGCGGCGCGGCGAGGGACGCCACACACGCGACGTCGCGGCGATGACTCGCGAGGTGCAGCGAGAGCAGCCCCCCGAGCGACTGGCCGACGACGGCGACGCGGCGGCAGCGCACACGGAGCGCATCGTGTGCGCGCTCGACCGCCTCGGCCCAGTCCTCCCAGCGGGTGCGATCGAGGTCGGCGAGCGAGGTGCCGTGCCCCGGCAGGCGCAAACCGCGCACGGTGTAGCCCGCCTCTCCGAGCCGTTCACCGAGGTAGCGGACCTCGTAAGGCGTACCCGTGAAGCCGTGAACGAGGACTACCCCGATGTCATCGTTACCGACGAGATCGAACGGATCTGCCGCCGCCACGTCGTCGGCTTATCACACCGCTGCTCACATTGACAGGTTGGGAGGGTTGGGGTCAGATCGATTGCAAAGCCTGCAGATATGAGCGAGTGGAAGACCCGCATCACCAAGGTTCAGGTCGTCAAACCGACCAAGGAGGCGGGGGAGGCGTGCCTGGTGCTCATCTATCCGCCAGGCCCCGACATGGGCAAGCGCTTCCCGCTGCAGCGCAACGAGATCGTGCTCGGCCGCGGCGCGGACTGCGACATCCAGGTCGACCGCGATAGCGTCTCGCGCCGTCACGCTAAGGTGTTTCGAACCGGCGACAGCTGGACCGTCGAGGACCTCCAGTCGACCAACGGCTCCTACGTCAACGACGTCCCGGTTACCAAGAGCGTCCTGCGCGACGCGGACTTCGTGAAGATCGGCGCCGCGATCTTCAAGTTCCTCTCGGGCTCTGGCATCGAGGCGAGCTACCACGAAGAGATCTACAAGATGACGATCGTGGACGCCCTGACCGGCGCCCACAACAAGCGCTACTTCCTCGAGTTCCTCGAACGCGAGATCGCCCGCTGCGCGCGCTACCGACGGCCGCTCTCGCTGCTCATGTTCGACATCGATCACTTCAAGCAGATCAACGACAAGCACGGCCACCTCACGGGTGACTACGTGCTACGCGAGATGTCCAAACGGCTGCTCGGCCGCGTCCGTCGTGAGGAGCTGCTCGCGCGCTACGGCGGCGAGGAGTTCGCGGCCGTCCTCCCCGAGACCGACCTCACGGGCGCGCGCACGTTCGGCGAGCAGATCCGGCGCATCGTCAGCGACACGCCGTTCGAATACGAGGGCGATCAGTTCCCCGTCACCGTCTCGGTCGGCGTCGCATGCGTCGAAGGCGAGGACGTCGACGTGTCGTCGTTCATCAAGGTCGCCGACGACCACCTGTATCGAGCGAAGCGCGAAGGCCGGAATCGCGTGATCGGCTAGGGTTCGCTTGGCGTCCTCTCACCGAGGCGCCCAACGCACGAGCTCACCCGCGCTCTCGGTGGCAACGTTGCCCGCCGCATCGATCGCGATCGCGCGCACCCGCAGACGGCCGGCGCGCCAGTACGCGTGCTGCGTCCAGTCGGCGGAGACCACGCTGACCGTGCCGTCCTCGTAGCCGAGCGCTAGCCAGTCGCCGCCACCCCCGATCGCGGTGACGTTCACCGGGGGTAGCGCGACGCGCGCGAGCTCACCCGAGATGACATTGAATACCCACGCGAAGTGCTCGCCGGTCTTCGCCTTGGTCGCGACGAACACGCAGTCTCCGACGGCGGCGACCTGGCCTTCCACCGGCAGGTCCGCGCCGCGCACGAGATGATTGTCGTCGAGCCGCGCGAGCGCGATGAACGGGTTGACCTCGTACGACATGGTCACGCCATCTTGTTCGCGGCGCTTGTACGATGCCCGCGTGGTGATGAGCGCGATGCTGCGTCCCGACAACACGGTGGACATTCCGATGTCGAGGGCTTGGCCCACGTAGCGCACCGTGACGTTGGGCGCATCGGGCGTGGAGATCTGCTGCAGCTTGGGCGCGCGCCGATCGTAAGGCGCGACGATCCGGATCGACCGCATCGTTCGCCTCGCGAGGTCATGGACCTCGAAGTCGTCGATGGCGTTGACCCACGGATGCGGATCGTGCGTCTGCGCGAGCAGCTTGCTGGCAGCGGTGAACCGCAGGTTGAGGGCAACGCCCGCGCCGACTTGATCGGTCATCTCGCCGGTCGCGACGTCGATGATCGCGATGCCGTGTTCCGGGAAGTCCTCGTCACTCGCGGGATGCAGGGTCGCCGCTACGGTCTTGCCATCGGGCGACACCGCGACGTGACCCGCGAGCAGCCTCAGGTTCACCTCGCGCGCCGGCTCGTCACGCACGAGCAAGCGGATGCTCCGGTGCTCGGTGAACGCGACCGTGTCCCCGGCGATCGCGATCTCTGCGGTGAAGTCGCTGTAGTCCGCGGGCTTGTCGGGGCCACGCGCCACCCGGGGTGCCTGCGTGCTCGCCGGTGCGAAGCGATGCAGCGGGAACTTCGCCGGGTCTGGCACCGGTGCCTTGGTCGCGAGGCGCGGGCGATCGGCGCTCGCCGTGCAGCGAAGCGCGAGCTGTGGCAGCGACGCGTCCACCGGAGCGGCGAGCCCGGCAGGTGACGCATCCACGACGACGGCCGCATCGACGGGCGGCGCTGCATCGATCGGCCGAGGGAGCACCGGCCCGCGACGGGGTGGTGGGGCTTCGCCGCCGCCTCCGCAGCTCGCGATCACCACCAGCGCCAGCCCCGTGCGCCGCATGCGCTACGTGAGCTGCGATTCCGGCTGGTGCACGGCGGCCTCGCGGAGGGCGCGGTCGCGGATGCGCTTGTCGAGGAAGTAATCGCGGCCGCGCCAGAACTCGGCGGCGACACCGACGAGCGAGACGGCCGTGGCCGCGTAGAGGAACACGCTCGCGTGCTCCTTCACGAGGAGCGCCGCGGTGAGCAGGCCGCACACGCCGAGCACGCGACTGCCCCACGCCAGGGCCTTGGTCGCGCGCTTGTGGTGCGACATCAGGTTGTCGAGGCCACCGACGGCGAGCTCGAGCGAGAGGATGGCGAAGATCGGCCACGCCGGCGCGTTCGTCTTGACGAGCACGGCGAACAGCAGCCACGGCAACGCGATCGCACCGACGAGGCGAACGAGGTCGGCCATCGCGAAGTCGCCGCGCCCGCGCAGCTGCTTCCAGCCGATCGCGATATAGTCGAGGCCGCTGATCCAGGTCAGACCGACGACGGCGATCATGATCCACCGAGTCGTCAGCTGTACGTCGCCGTGCAGGTGGAGCGCGAGGATCGGCGCGACCGAGCCGCTCATCACGAGCGCGCCGCGCCAGAACTTCTTCTTCACCAGCCAGAAGTACGCCATCACCAGGAGCGGCGTGACGGTGAGGATGATGAGGAACCAGGTCAGGCCCTTGCTGTCCGGGCCCATGAGCGGGAACAACAGCAGCACGCCGATGCCCTGCATCTGCGTCCACGTCTTCACCTTGGCGAGGTAGCTCGTCTTCAGCGTCAGGTTGCGCTGCTCGTAGGCCGAGCGCAGCGATGTGATGAAGAACTCGCGCATGAACATCAGCGCGGCGGCCCACCAAGGGATCATGCCGAGCGAGTCATCCGCGAACGGGACGTACGCGAACGCGATGAACACCTTGTCGGCGATCGGATCGAGCAGGCCCCCGAGCACGGTCGGGCCGTACTTGCGGGCGAGCATGCCGTCGACCCAGTCCGTACATCCGATGAGCGTGCCGGCGATGAGCGCGCTCCACATGTACGGGTTGTCTTGGTAACCCTGCTCTGCGCCGCGGTAGATGAGCCAGCTCAGCAGCGGCATGGGGATCAGGCGCGCCAGCGTGACCTGGTTAGCGGTGATCCACGGACGACCCTGAGGCACGGGCGGACCCTATCACAGTGATTAGAAGGTCACGAGAAGCCGCGCGCCCAGCACTCCCACCAGGCCCTCGCGCCGGAGAATCACCTGGACGTCGGGCTGGAGGACGAGCCAGCCGGTCAATGCGGCCTGGTAGGTGCCCTCGACCAACGTCTGTGCGCCGATCGGATCCCCGTCCGCAAACCCGATGCCGACGCTAATGACATCGTTGGGCCGGGCCTTCCCCGGGTCGATTCTGATCCCGGCGTCGAGATAGATCTCGACCGGGCCCTTCGAGGCCACGGCCCCGCGGACGAACGTCCCCAGGTGGTCGTCGAGCTGGCGGTCGATCACCCCATACAGGGCGCTGCCGAGGGTCGTATGGCTCCAGCCCCCGAGCTTGAACGTGCCCAGGGCGGTCACCTCGACAAAGCCCAGGACGCTGTCCCCGAGGCTGGTCGGGATGCCGTGCGAATTGATCTGATCCCCGTCGTAGATGGCGGCGCGGACGGTGAGGGCGTCCGATTCGTAGCGCGCGCTGAGCCCTGGCGTCGCGACCGGGTAGATGGGGCCGCCGATGTTGACGCTGAACATCGTGATGATGCCGAACGTCGCGTCGATCAGCGCGGAGCTCTGCTCGGAGATGAGGAACTCCTGGTCAGCCGACAGCAGGCCGCCGCGGACCTTGATCGGCCCTACGGGCTGCTCGAGCCACGCCTCGAACAGCCGCACGTCGGGCGGTGCGACGGTGTTCGACACCCCGAACACCTCGCGGAGGCGCTCCGTCAGCTGGTAGTCGCCATGGATCGCGAAGCCTTCGGTGTAGAACCGACCGAGCCGCGAATCGATCAGCTTCGATAGATCGGCATCGAGCTCGAGCGCGAAGAGCCCGGAGAATGCGGTGGGATCGTTGACGAGCTGTGGGGCCCCGAACAGCTCGAGCGAGTAGCTCGGCAGGATCGAGAACCCCGCGTCGTAGAGATCCGAGCGCACGCCGCCCCAGTCCCCGGTGAGCACCGCGGGCGTCTGGAATCCCGGCTTGTTGGCGCTCGATGCGCCCGGATCGAGCCGCTCCTCCTCGGCCTCGTCCTCCTCGTCCAGCACGTCGGGCGTGTCGGTCGCGGCGTCCGCGTGCGCGAGCGTCGAGGCGCACACGAGTCCGATCGTGACCGCCACGCGCATGCGGCGGCCATTCGACCATGGCCGGGTGCTTGGTTGCTACTCCCCGCCGGCCGTGACGCAGTTGAAGCTGATGTGCGTGTCGGTCGGCGTCGGTTCACTGCCGCGATCGATCACGAGCTTGAGGTGATTCGACGTGAGGGTGCACTTCGCCGCATCGGACTCGATCTTCCAGCACGGCGTGGCACCGCCCGCCTCGCACTCGGAGAAGGACCGGAGCTCTTCGTCGGGCACGTCGGGACCGCGGCGGCGCACCTCGGTCACGGTACAGTCGTATTGGGTGCCATCCGTCGCTGGATCGACGTCGATCGGCTCGCTGATGAAGCACGGGTTACCTGCCGCGCGTCCGATCTCTGCGGCGATCTGCGCGATGCCGTCCGAGAGATCGCTGTCGCAGATCGTCGTGCGTGTCTGGATGGGAAACTGCTCGAGGAAGCTGCTCATGCGGACCGCCGGAAACGCGAACTGCGGGCCGGCCGTGCCGTTGTACGTGCACGACTCCTTCACCACGGGCGTGCCCTTTTCTCCTGTCTTGATCGCGAAGGGCTCCGGATCGCCGATGATGCCCGCCACGATGATGTCGCGCGGGTCTGGCTTCAAGCTCTTCAAGAAATCGGCGTAACGCGAGATCGGGGTCAGCATTGTCGAGGCTTCGTTCGGGCGGCAATCCTCGCGCGGCCCCAGCGTATCGAGGCTACCGCTCGGTCGTTCGCAGACAATGCCTTCGCGCGTGCAGCGGAAGTTCACGCGTTCGCCATAGGCCTGGTCGCCGGTGTTGCCGTCGAACAGCGCTTTCTGGGCGAGCGAGCAGTCGTCCTCGTCAGCGATCAAGACGACCGCGAGCAGTGCGTTCGGCCGCAGAAAGCCCGTATTCGCAGGGTTGTTCTCGAGCGCCATCTTCACGGACTCGAGGTGCTGCTCGATACCGCAGCCCATGGTCCCCACATCGGCGAGCTCCGCGAAGCGCTCGGCCAGCGTGCCCGTGAAGTTGCGCGTGCGGCCACCAGCCCCGTCGTCGCTGTCGCTCAGGAACAATGGTCCGCCGGCAATGCCGTGCAGATCACCCTTGCGACCACTGCCCGCGCAGCCGCTGATGTTGCCCGCTGTGCCGTCGAGCGCGCGTGTCCCAAGGTCCGGCGTGATCACACCGAGGTGCACGTTGGGCAAGCCGCCGTCGATCGACTCGAGCACCGAGATGAAGCGCGGGAAGTTCGCCTTGAGCGACTCTTGCTCCTGCTCCATCGATCCCGAGCTATCGACGACGAACAGGATGTCGATGTCGCGCCTCGGCACCGACGGGAAACTGTTCGTCTCGACAATGTTCTGCTCGACGGGCACGCGCGCGATCTCGCGATCGGGGCATCCCGTGACGAGCAGCGGCGCCATGAGCAGCAGCTGCGTTCGCATCATCAACCTCCGTTTTGGAAGTTGGTGCGCGGCACGTTCGGATCCGTCACGACGAAGATGGCCAAAAATGAAAAGGGCCCCGTGTGGGGCCCTCCGTCGCTACCTGCTCGCGAGAGCTAGTTCGCTTCGGTCACGCAGTTCGCGATGACGTGCGTCTCCGGCGGCGCGCTCTCGGAGCGCTCGATCTTGAGCACGAACGAGTGCGGCTTCGTCGCCGTCGGCGCGCAGTTCATCGGGTCCTCGGCAATCGCCCAGCATGGCTTGTTGGTCGACGATGCGGTGTTCGTGAGGTTGTTGCACTGCGGGAGGATGCTCTCGCTCTGGTTCGGTTTGCCGTAGTTGCTGACGTCCGAGACCGAGCAGTCGTACTGCGGGCCCGCGGTGTTCGGGTCGACGTCGGCGAGGTCACCCTCGATGCACGGGTCGCCGATGACGCTCTTGAGCAGCTGCGCGATCAGCACGAGGCCGTCCGACAGGTTCTGCTGGCAGATCGTCGTGAACGTGGAGCGGTTCGGGAACTGGTCGAGGAAGAACTTCAGGCGAACTGGCGGATCCGAGTACTCGGGGCCGTTGGCGCCGTTGTACGTGCACGAGCGCGCGAGCGCCTGCTGGCCCGCGCCACCACCCGGGGGCGGACGGAGCTCGGTCTGCACGGGCTCGGTGTTACCCATGATGCCGGCGACGATGATCTTGCTCGGGTCGTCCGGCTTGAGGGCCTTCACCGCCGTCACGTAGGTCGCGACCTTCTCGAGGTACTGCGAGCTCTCGTTCGAGTGGCACTGATCCTTGGTGCCGACCTGGTTCATCTGGTCCGGCGTCGCGCCGCCCACATCGCAGGTCACGCCGAAACGCGTGCAGCGGAACGACTGCAGCGGGCCCAACGACGGGCTCTCGGGGCCGAGCAGCGAGCCCTTGAGGAGCGAGCAGTCGTCCTCGTCAGCGATGAAGATGATGGCGAGGTACGCCTCGGGGCGGAGGAAACCGGCGTTGGCGGTGTTGCCCACCAGCGCGCGCTTCATCGCTTCGAGCGGCTGCTCGAAGCCGCAACCACCGGCGCCCAGACGCGCCATTGTGCTGAACACGTCGGCCAGGTTGCCCGTGTAGTTACGGGTGCGGCTGCCATCCGTCTGTTTGATGTCGCTGATGAACGTGCCCTGGACGGGCGCGCCGTTGATCTGGAGGTTGCCGCTGTCGCCGGTGCCCGAGCAGCCACCCTGACCGAGCGAGCCGATCGCCGACGCCGGCGGATCCTGCGTGCTGTCCGTTCCCATGTCCGTCGACACGACGCCGATGTGGACGTCGGGCAGACCGCCCTGAATCGTGTTGAGGACGTTGATGAAGTTGGGGAAGTTCGCCGCGAGGTTGTTCTGCTTGTCGGCCATCGACGGCGAGTCGTCGATTACGAACAGGATGTCGACGTTCCGGTTCACCGTAACGGGGATGTCCTTGTACTCGACGCGACCCTGCTGAGGATTGACCTCGGAGATCGTGCGGTCAGGGCAACCGGTCAAAAGGCTCGCCCCGACGGCGGCCATCCCGAGCAAGAACGTAGACGTGAACTGGCGCATGCGCGCACCTCCAAAAATGCTGGTGCAGCATAGAGCAACCGAACGGCCAAGTTGAAGTCCGAGCAGTTTCAAACCTTTACTTTTCACAGCTCGTACAATCGCTGCCAACAGTGTTGGCGATCCGGATCGATCGTTGGCAGTTGATAGGCAAGCGATTCCCAGCGCTTGGAATCAGGCGAAGGGATTCTCGGTCACGAGTGTGGGGTACAGCGAGAAGTCCCGATCCCGCGTGAGGAGCCGTTCCACGCCATGGGCGGCGCAGATCGCGGCCACCCTCGCGTCGTGAACGATGGGACCCCGCACGCGCGGTTGCCCCAAGAACCCGGCGAGGGTCGTCGCGAAGCCGTCTGGCTCTGCCAGTAGCCGCAGCTCGGGTGACACGAACCAGGCGGCGATCTGCTTCGAGGCCTGCTCCGGGGTGCTGGCAGCGGCCTTCCAGATCTTGATGTTGGTGACAACGCTGAAGAACTCGTAGACGCACTGCCACGGAATCGCCCATGGCGCGCTGCCCTCGACGAGTCCGCGCATGATCTCGAACGCCTGGTCGTGTTCGCTGGGCTCGCGGCGGTGGGCGTACACGAGCACGTTGGTGTCGACGGCGAGCACGTCAGCGGCCGCCGTAGATCTCGTCGCGGAGGTCTTGCCACGAGAACGCTTCGAGCGGGTCAGGATCGCCGGCCTTGCCGACGCTCACGTCGACCAACTTGGCGGCCTGCGGCTCGGGACGGGCGTCGAGAACGCGCCGCAGGCCTTCTTCGATCAGCGCCCGCAATGGCTTGCCCACTTTGCGTGCGTGCCGCTTCGCGCGCTCGAGCAGGGGATCGGAGATCTCGACGGTGGTCTTCACTGATACATACTACCATACTCGAGAGTATGGGTGATATGGCTCGGTGGTTGGCTGACGCGGCTCGCCAAGGTGGTTGGCATCACGCCAACAGAAGCGCCGAGCGCAGCACGTGGTAGCGTGAAGATCGTGACCCAGCGGGTGCTCCTGCTCGGCCCCGATGACGATGCGCGACGGGCGCTGCATCTGATGCTGGATCGTGCCGGCAAGCAGGTGGCCGCGACGACCGAGGTCGAGGGGGCCAGCCGCTACCTGGGCACGAACGACTGCGACGCGGTGATCGCCGAGGGCGACCTCGCGACCAAGCTGCTCGGGGTCACCAACGGCAGCACGCCGCCGGTGATTGCGGTGGTGCGTGCGCGCGATATCGCGCTGTCGTTGTCGCTGCTCGAGGCAGGTGTCGACGACGTGGTGAGCGAGCCGCTCGACGAGCTGGCTGTGACGCTCGCGCTGCGCCATGTCGCGAGTCGGCCGCGCAAGCAGGGGCCTCCCTCGACGTCGACGCCACTCGTGGGCGATGGGCCCGCGATGCAGGCGCTGCGACAAACGATCGAACGAATCGCGGCGCATCGCACGACGGTGTTGATCCTCGGCGAGAGCGGCACGGGCAAGGAGCTGGTGGCGCGGTCGATCCACGAGGCGTCGCCGCGGCGCGGCCGCAAGTTCGTCGCGATCAACTGCGCGGCGATTCCAGCCGCGCTGCTCGAGTCCGAGCTGTTCGGGCACACGCGCGGCGCGTTCACCGATGCGGTGCGCGACAAGGTGGGGCTGTTCGAAGATGCCGACGGCGGCACGATCTTCCTCGACGAGGTGGGGGAGCTGCCGCTGGCGCTACAGGCGAAGCTCTTGCGCGTCCTGCAGGAGGGCGAGATCCGGCGCGTCGGCGATCTCGCCTCGACCAAGGTGGACGTCCGGGTGATCGCCGCGACGCTGCGCGATCTGGCGGTCGACGTCGCGGAGGGGCGCTTCCGCGAGGACCTGTATTACCGGCTCAACGTGGTGCCGGTGACGATTCCGCCGCTGCGCGAGCGGCCCGAGGACATCCCCCAGCTGGCGCGCTTCTTCGCCGAGCGCCATGCTGCGAAGCACCATCGCGGGCACGTCGAGCTGACCGACGTGGCGATCGAGGCGCTGCTCGCGCAGCCGTGGCCGGGCAATGTCCGCGAGCTCGAGAATGTGCTGGAACGGGCGCTGGTCCTCGCCGATGGACCGTCGATCGATCTCGGATTCCTCGGCACGGTCATGACCGTGCGTCCGGCGGCCGGGACCGATACCGACGCGCTCTCGATCAAGAAGGCGACGCGCGAGCTGGAGGCCGACCTCATCAAGCGCGCGCTCGAAGCGACGCAGGGGAACCGCACCAACGCGGCCAAGCTCCTCGAGATCAGCCACCGCGCGCTACTCTACAAGATGAAGGAGTACGGGATCAGCTGATCACAGCCCGGCGGGTGATCCGGGTAGCTGGTGCGCACGAGAGGAGCAAAACGCACCCGAGCAAAGTCGAGCATGTAGCGCGTGATGCGAGGAACGACTACGCGATTGGCCGAGCCCGTTGGCGTGCTTATCGAAGTCTTCTGCGACGACAGTTTTTGGAGATCGGACCAGAACGCCCTACCATTATCGGCGGCGGTCTCGGACCTCGTTCCGCGTCGTCTGTCTGCAGAGGGTCCATGGGCAAACAGTGCATCGGCCTCGATATCGGCTCAAGCAGCGTCAAAGTCGTTCAGCTGCGCAAGAAGGGAAGCGGTTGGGCGCTGCAGGCGTTCGGCATGCAACCGTTGCTTCCACAGACGATCGTCGACGGCACGATCATGGATCAGACCGCAGTCGCGGATGCGATTCGTCAGCTCTGGTCGCGTCTCAAGCTCAAGGTGAAAGACGTCGCGATCGCGATCGCCGGGCACTCGGTGATCATCAAGAAGATCTCGGTGCCGCAGATGTCCCCGGAGCAGCTCGCGACCAACATCCGCACGGAAGCCGAACATCACATCCCGTTCGGCAAGGATGACGTCGAGCTCGACTACTACGTCACCAACCCGGCGAACTCGAGCGGACAGACGGAGCTGTTGCTCGTCGCCGCGAAGAAGGAGGTCGTCGCGGACTACGTGCAGGTCGTGCGCGATGCGGGCCTCACGCCGCACGTCGTCGATGTCGCGGCATTCGCGAGCCAGAACGGGTTCGAGAACAACTACCCGCTCGATCCACGCGAGACGGTGGTGCTGATCAACATCGGCGCGGCGATCTCCAACATCAACATCGTGCGGAGCGGCGTGTCGCTGTTCACGCGCGATGTGACGATCGGTGGCAATGCGTTCACCGAGGAGATCCAGAAGCAGCTGGGCATCGCGGCCGACGAAGCCGAGGCCTACAAGGTCGGCGGCTCGCAGGTCGAGAACGGCGTCGTCCCGCAGGAGGTGCTGCGCGTGATGGACGGCGTCTCCGAGGTGATGGCGGGCGAGTTCCAGCGCTCGCTGGACTTCTTCCTGGCGACCACCAACGACGCGAACGTGACGCGCATCGTGCTCGCCGGTGGCAGCTCCAAAGTTAGCTCGCTGCATCGCGCGATCGAACGTCGGTCGCGCCTGCCGCTCGAAGTCGCCGATGCGTGGAAGCGCATCGAGATCGACGCGACGCTGGACCGCGTGTACCTGGGGGCGCACTCACCCGAGGCGCTCATCGGGGTCGGGCTTGCGATGCGCGCGCAGGGGGACAAGTAGTCGTCATGATCAAGGTAAACCTCCTTCCACAACGCAAGGCGCGGCGCTCGGCAGGCGCGGATCCGGCGACCAAGCAGTTCGCCCTCGGCTGTGCGGCGATCGTGGGCGCGGCTGCGGCGGTGTTCTTCGCCGTCGACATGCCGAAGCGCAACCGGATGTCCGAGCTCAAGACGGCCAACGAGCAGCTCGACGCGCAGATCGCCGAGAAGAATCGTCAGCTCGTCGGCTACAAGGAGCTCGCGGCGGCCGAAGGGCAGTCGAAGGCGCGCGCCGAATCGATCGAGCGCCTGGTCAAGACCAAGGTCATCCCCGCGCACGTGCTCCACGAGCTCGGCAAGGTGCTGACGCGCGAAGGACCGACGATGACCGAGGCGATGACCACGCAGACGGGCAACGGCGCCGGTTCGAACCCGAACAAGCGCTTCCAGGCCGACTGGGACCCGAATCACGTGTGGATCACGTCGTTCGTCGACAAGGACGGCTCGTTCCGCCTCGATGGCGGCGCGCAGTCCGAGTCTGACGTCACGCAGCTGTCGAAGCGGCTTGCGGCATCGGTCTACTTCCTCGATGTCACCCCGGCCGGCGGTGAGCGCGTGAGCGATCGCGTCACCGGCCTCAACTACTACCGCTACACCATCACCGGAAAGCTGGCCTACTAATGGCGACGACCGGACCGATGGCCGACTTCGCTCGGCTGCCGAATGATCGCAAGGTGCTGGTGTTCGTCGTGATCGGCGGACTCCTCGGCCTCCTCTACTATCAGTTCGCCTTCAAGGCCCTGAAGGAAGATCTCGAGAACGCCGAGCAAGCGAACCAAACCAAATCGGCGATGAACGTCAAGCTCGGGAATGACATCCCCGAGTACGAGAAGCTCAAGACGCGGATGAAGGACCTCGAGGAGCGCATCGCGCGCAACCAGGAGGCGCTGCCGACCGAGGCCGAAGTCCCCGCGTTCTTCGAGATGCTCGAGCGCAAGATCAAGCAGTCGGGCGTGGAGATCGCCCGGTGGACGAAACTGCCCGAGGCCGCCGTTGGCGCCTTCAAGAAGGTCCCGGTCGAGATCGAGCTCACGGGCTCGTTCATGCAGATCAAGCGGTTCTTCGCCTCGCTCGTGCAGAAAGACGTGTCGCCGACGGCGGGCTCGTCCGAAGGCGAGCCGGAGCGCGAGCGCGTCGTCTCGATCGAGAACCTCCAGCTCACCAATCCCATCGTGAAGAACCGGGAGATCCTGCTGTCGGCGAAGTTCGTCGCCGTCACCTACCGGCAGGAAGAGGCGCAGGCACCGGCCGGTGCGGCTGCACCGCCTCCGCAGGCGACGACCGCGCCCAAGCCGCCGATGCCGACGGCGCCTCCGCCGAGTGCGGCCACGCCCGCCGGTGCGAAGGCGCGTACGGAAGATGCGATCAAGAAGGGCGATGCGGTCGACCGCAATGCTGCCGGTGTGGACGAGGCCAAGACGCCCGCCGGCAGTGGTGAGGGCTCGGCTCGCCTGAAGGGAGGCCTGTGATGCGCGCTGCTCGCGTGATGTGGATGCTCGCGCTCGTCGGTTGCGGTGGCGAGGAAGACGCCGCGCCGCCGCCGCCGCCTCAGCCGGGGGCCAAGCCCGCCGCTCCTCCCGCGGCCGCCGCTGCACCGGCGCCTGCGGGGCCGGCCGGCAAGCTGAAGATCGAAGATCGCGTGCAGAGCGAGACCGAGAAGGCCTCGATTCGCCGCAAGTTCCGCGAGAGCGACTTCGCGGCGGAGTTGAACAACCGCGATCCGTTCATGTCGTTCGTGATCAACCAGCCCGGCCTCGAGGACGGTAGCAAGCCGACCCTCGAGATCGACAAGCTGTGCACGAAGCCGGAGCAGTTCGTGGCCTCCACGTTCAGCTACGCCGATCTCAAGCTCGTCGGCATCGTCACCCAGGGCGCGCAGCGTCGTGCCTTGATGATGGACCCGGCGAACATGGGGCAGACGATCAAGAAGGGCGACTGCGTCGGGCGCGAGAAGGCGCTGGTCAAGGACATCGGCGACGGGTTCATCACGTTCGCCGTGCGTCCGGAGATCGCGGTCAACGGCCAGGAGAAGTCCGTGCAGGAGGAGTCGAAGTACCTCCGCCCGGGCAAGTTCGAGGTGAGCTCGCAACCGACGACGTCTCAAGAGGCGCCGAAGGCGGGCGTGCCGGTCGTGGCGCCACCTGGTGCGACGCGTGGCGTGCCGGTCGAGTCGCCGCCTGCTGAGAAGAAATGATCGAAAATTTGTGATCCTGACTGGGACCGGGCGAAAATTTTTAATGCGCGCGAAGTCCACCGGACGACGCGAGCACGCTCGAGGAGCCAGTCATGCACGTGACTCATCCCAGGATCTGGATCGCTACCTTCGCGGTTGTCGCCGCGACGCTGGGTGCGCGCGAAGCGCACGCTGATAAGAACGAGATCCGCGCGGTCACGTTCGACGATGACGGCGCGACGACACGCGTGAACGTTCGCGGTGCAACGACACCGACGTTCACCGTGTACAAGCTCGAACGTCCGAGCCGGGTCGTCATCGACGTTCCGCAAGCTCGGCTCGGCGAGGCGCTACGCGGTCACGAAGGCGCGGCGACGTTCGCGCCGAGCACGTGGGCCGTTTCGACGATCGCTGCCCAGCAGATCGACGACGGCGGTCAGGTCGTTCGCGTGATCGTCACCCTCGCGCGGCCAGGTCGCTACGACGTGCAGACCGAAGGCAACAACGTCGTCGTGCTGGTCACCGCGCGTGACCCGGCGCCCAAGCTCGGCGTCGATCCCAAGCAGGCCGAGGCGCTGGCAAAGGCGCAGGCGGAGAGCGCCACTGCCAAGCAAGCCGCCGCGAACGCCGACCAGGCGCGCGCGCGTGCTGAGCAGGCGAGCGTGGCGGCTCAGGCCGAGGCCGAGCGCCTTCGCAAGGCGGCGGAGCTCGCCCAGCGCGCGGCCGACGAGGCCAAGCGCTCGGGCAGCAAGAGCACGGCCGAGCTCGACAAGGCGAACCGCGCCGCGCAGCTCGCGCGTGACGAGGCTGCGAAGGCGAAGGCCGACGCGGCGCGTGCGCAGATGGCCGCCGAGCAGGCGCAGCGCGAGGCGCTCGCGGAAGCGTCCAAGGCGAAGGCCGAGACCGAGCGCACGCGCGCCGAGGCAGGCGAGAGCGTCGCGAAGGCGCGCGCCGAGGCCGAACAGGCCAAGCGTGATGCGGAGCGCGCGCGTGCCGAGATCGCGAAATCGACGGATACGGCCGCGCGTACGCGGGCCGAGGCCGATGCCGCGAAGGCCGATGCCGCGCGCATGAAGGCGGAAGCGCAGGCGACCCGGCTCGAGCTCGAGGCGGCGCGTCGCGAGGCGGCGCAGCGCAAGGCCGAGGCGGATGCGGCGCGCATCGCGCGTGCGCAGAGCGAGGCGGATGCCGCGCGTGCTCGCGACGAGGCAAACCTCGCCAAGCAGAACATGTCGCGCACGGCGCGCAACGAGGTCGAAGCGGCGAAGGCCGAGGCCGAGCGTGCGCGTGAAGAAGCGCGGCTCGCGAAGGCGGAGGCCGAGGCGGCGCGTACGGCGGCGGCTGCGGACAAGCAGCGCGCCGAGGCCGCCAAGGCAGATGCCCAGCGCACCCTCGCCGAGGCGAAAGCGCAGCTCGCGACGCTCGAGAAGCGCACGCAGTCGGCGCAGGCGATGGAAGACAAGGCGCGCGCGTCGCACGCCGCCGCGGTCGCACGTGAAGAGTCCGCCCGCGAGCTGGTCGCGAAGGCAGCGCGAGAGCGCCAGGCGGCAGAGCAGGCTGCCCTGATGGCGGCCGCGGCGCGCGATCGCTCGTCGAGCCAGGTCGCGTCGGAGCGCGCGAAGCTCGTCGCCGAGGCGAAGGCCGCCGAGGAGCGCCTTGCCAAGGCGACGCGCGCGACCGAGGACGCCGAGGCGCGCCGCACGGCCGCCGAAGCCGCCGCGGATGACGCGCGCAAGCAGCTCCAGACGTCCCGCACCACGCTCGCGAACGTCGAGCAGCAGCGCAGCGCGGCCGAGCAGGCGGCGCGCGAGGCAGCGCGTCTACGTGGTGAGGCCGAGGCTGCCGCGTCGGACGCAAAGCGCCGTCGCGCCGAGGCCGAGACCGCAGCGGACGTCGCGGCGCGCCGTCGTAGCGAGGCAGAGACCGCGGCGCAGACCGCCTCGGCGCAGCGCAGCGCGGCCGAGCAGCAGCGCCAGGCCGCCGAGGCCGCGGCGCGCGATGCCGCCAAGCAGCGCGCGATCGCCGAGGCTGCAGCGCGCGAGGCGGACAAGCAGCGCCTCATTTCGGAATCGGCGGCGAAGAGGGCCGTCGCGTCGAAGCACGATGCCGAGCAAAGCCTCGAGGAGCTGCTCGCGCGCCGCCAGGCCGCCGAGCGCGCGGCCATCGAGCTCGAGACCCGCAGCAAGGCCGAGGCAAAGGCGCAGGCCGAGCTCGCGGCGGCACAGGCGCGTCAGGCAGGCGAGGCCGAGCTCGCGAAGGTTCGCCGAGAAGCGGCGCGCCTCGCCGAGGAGCGCAAGCGCGCCGAGAGCGAGCTCGCGGATCGCCGCAAGGCCGTCGCGAACCAGCAAGCGGAGGCCGAGCGCCTGAAGACCGAGGCGGCGCAAGCGCGTGATGCCGCCGAGCGCGAGGAGCAGCGCCGGTCGCAGCTCGCCGCGCAGCGCATCTCCGAGGAGAAGGAGCTCGCGAAGCTCCAGGCGCAGAAGACCGTGATCGCGGCGAAGCCCGCGCCAGCCCCGGTCGCGGCACCGGTCGCGGCGCTACCCGTGGTCACCGCCCCCGCGGTCAAGGCGGCGTTCGTCAAGGACATCACGTTCAAGGGCAACGACGCTGCGGGTCACGTCGACATCGCGCTCACGGGTGAGGGCAAGGTCACCGTGGGCGACGTCTCGTCGACCCACGCCGAGCTGATCATCGATGGTGCGGAGCTCGCCGCGAAGCTCGAGCGCAAGCTCGACGTCCGCAAGTTCGGCAGCCCGGTGCGGGCCGTGTCATCGTTCCGCGATCGCCGCACCCCGAACCGCGTGCGCCTCGTCGCCGAGCTCGATGCGCCCGCGACGCCGACCTTCGACCGCGATGCGAACGGCATCCGCTGGACGTTCTCGGGTACCTCGGCGCCCAAGGCGACCGCGAAGGCCACTCGCACGCAGAACCTGCCGCCGCCCGTCGTCGGTGGTTTCGGCGCAGCGTCGACGCCGATCACGCAGCAGTCCGTCTCTCAGGTCCCGCAGGCTCCCCGCAATCGCAAGGTCTACCGCGGCGCCATCGTCGACCTCGACTACAAGGACGCGCCGATCCACGACCTGCTGCGCCAGCTCGCGATGACCGGCAAGGTCAACATCGTCGTCCCCGAGGGCGTCGACGCGAAGGTCTCCGTCGTGCTGAAGAAGGTGCCGTGGGATCAGGCGCTCGAGGTGATCCTCGCGTCGCACGGCCTGTGGTACCGCCGTGACGGAAATCTGTTCCGCGTCGCGCCGCGCAAAGAGCTCGATGCCGAGGACGAGGCCGAGGCCGCGCGCCGCGAGGCACTGGTCAAGGCCGAGGCGCCACGCCCCGAGGTCGTGCCGCTCGCCTACTCGTCAGCCGCGGACCTCAAGCCCAAGCTCGAGGCGATGCTGTCGCCCAAGGGCCGGATCGAGGTCGACGACCGCACCAATGCGCTGATCATCAACGACGTCGCCGGCAACCGCGAGCAGATCTCTCGCCTTGCGCTGCAGCTCGACATCCAGACGCCACAGATCTCGATCGAGGCGCGCATCGTCGAGGCGCGGTCCACGTTCCTCCGCCAGATCGGTATCCAGTGGGGCGGTCGCGCGTCGATGAGCGCACAAGGCGGCAACGCCACGGGCCTCCTGTTCCCGTCGTCGATCGGCCTCGCGGGTGGTGCTGAAGATGCGCAGACGATCCGGAACGGTGTCGCGACGCCGTCGGACTTCGCGATTAACCTGCCGGCGTCGGTCGGTAGTGGCGAGGGTGGTGCGATCGGTCTGTCGCTCGGCTCGGTCGCCGGCAACTTCAACATCAACCTCCGCCTATCGGCCCTCGAGGACACGGGCTCGGTGCGCATCATCTCGGCGCCGAAGATCACGGTGCTCAACAACAAGGAAGCGAGCATCAGCCAGGGCGTCTCGATCCCGATCTCCGTCGTCTCGGCGGCCGGTACTCAGACCCAGTTCGTCCAGGCAGACCTGTCGCTCAAGGTGAAGCCGTACGTCTCGCAGCGTGATTGCGCGATCGCCATGGACCTGCAGGTCACCAAGAACGAACCCGACTTCGTCAACGTCGGTGCGCGCGGTGACCCGACGATCCTCCGCAAGGAAGCCAAGACGTCGATGCTGGTCAGCGACGGCGAGACCTCCGTGCTCGGCGGTATCTACACGCGCAACACCGGCCTCGCGTACAAGAAGGTCCCGTTTTTCGGTGACCTCCCGGTCCTCGGCTGGTTCTTCAAGAACCGTCGCGAGAACGACGACCGTACCGAGATTCTCGTGTTCATCACGCCGAAGATCACGAACAAAGCGCTCCTGCGCTGCCAGTAGCCCAGGTCCCGGCCAAACTCCGCACATGCGGCCGCCGTTGTTCCTGATCGGCTTCATGGCCTCCGGCAAGACGTCGGTAGGCCGGGCTATCGCCGAGCGGGAAGGGCGCCGCTTCGTCGATCTGGACGACGTGATCGCGGCGATGGGGGAGCCGGTCGCTTCGCTGGTGGCGCGCGACGAGGCCGAGTTCCGCCGCCGCGAGGCCTCCGCGCTCGCGCAGGTGATCGCCGATGATGCGGTGATCGCGACAGGTGGTGGCGCCGCGGCGCACGGCGACAATCTCGCGCGCATGCTCGCGCGTGGGGTCGTGGTCGCGCTCGGCGTCGACGTGGCCGAGGCGCAGCGCCGCGCAGCCGGTGGACCCGCACGGCCACTGCTCGGGCAGGCCGAGGCCCTTGCCGCACGTCGCGCGCCCATCTATCGACGCGCGCACGCGGTCGTCGACACCACGAACAAGTCGATCGCGCAGGTCGCCGACGAGGTCACCCGCGTCGAGGGGCTCGTCCTCGCGACGAAGGACCGCGGCTGCACCGTGGTCGCCCTCGGCGAGCGCAGCTATCCCGTCACGGTCACGCAGGCGATCGAGCTGCCGGCAGTCTCGGCGACGCGCATCGCGATCATCACCGACGATAACGTCGCCACGCACTGGCTCGCGCCGGTGCGCGCGGCGTTGCCGGTCGCCGATGTGTTCACCATCCGGCCGGGCGAGGCGAGCAAGTCGTTCGCGGTGTACCAGCAGCTGTGCAATGACCTCGTCGCCCGGGGCCTCGATCGCGCGTCACTGATCATCGGCCTCGGCGGTGGTGTCGTCGGCGATCTGGCCGGGTTTGTCGCCGCGACCTTGTTCCGCGGCATTCCGATCATCCATGTACCCACGACGATCGTCGCGATGACCGACTCGG
Source organism: Kofleriaceae bacterium (assembly GCA_033763475.1). Lineage (GTDB taxonomy): Bacteria > Myxococcota_A > Polyangia > Haliangiales > Haliangiaceae > JABFXX01. The sequence goes on along the minus strand of JANRKM010000208.1, from coordinate 64,947 downwards.
CGATCGGCGGCAAGACCGCGATCGATCTCCCAGCCGGCAAGAACCTCGTCGGTGCATTCTGGCAACCGCGCCTCGTCGCGTGTGGCCTCGAGACGCTGACCACGCTGCCCGCCCGCGAGCGGCGCGCGGGGTTCGGCGAGCTGTGGAAGTACGCGCTGCTCGACGGGCCCGAGATGTGGCGCGCCGTGTCCGCGTGTGCGGCATGGGCCGCCGGCGCCGAGGGCATTCCCGCGCCGTCCGAGATGGTCGATGTGATCCGGCGCGCGATCGCGTACAAGGCCGCGGTCGTCGGCCGCGACGAGCGGGAGCTCACCGGGCACCGCGCGCTGCTCAATCTCGGCCATACGGTGGGCCACGCGATCGAGTCCGCCGCCGCGGGGGCCGTGTTGCACGGCGAGGCGGTAGGGCTCGGCCTCGTCGCCGCTGCGAGAATTTCTGCGGCGATCGCGGGCGCGCGCTCCACACTGGCCGACGAGGTGATCGATGCTCTGCGCAGCTCCGGCCTACCCGCCGACCTCGACCCCTGGCTCACCGACGAGGTGCTCGCCTGGATTGGGGTCGACAAGAAGCGGGCGGGCAAGGGGCTCAAGTTCATCGTCGCCCGCGAGGTGGGCGTGTGTGAGCCGCTCGAGATTACGGTCAACGATGTTGGAAGAATTTTGCGACCGAAACTGCCCGCTTGATACGATTCCATTCCTCGGAGGAAGGCATGCGTTCGTTCACTCTCCCACTGGCGTTGCTCGCGAGTCTCGGCGGCGGTTGCGTCGATGACTCCGTCGACGGCGGTATCTTCGTCACGAAGAACGTCGCGCCAGGCGATAACTGCACCTTCACCTCCACGGAGTCGGAGCTGTTCCTGCCCCACGGCGTGTGGTCGGTGCTCTCGCCCGGCGGTTACCTCGCGTTCCCGCAGATGTCCAGCCGGATCACGGCTACCGCGGCGCAGGAAGATCAGCGCACGGTGATCCTGCAGGGTGCGCGCATCGATGTCGAGATCACAGACCCGGTCCTCGCCGGGGAGCTCGACCTGCAAGGCCTCGCGGCCGCGGGCGTCACGCGGTTTCAGTCGCTTTTCACGGCACCGCTCGCGCCGAATGGCGGCATCACCGACGGCTCGATCGAGCTGATCCCTCGCCGTCTGATCGACGAGATCATCGCCGTTCGTCCCGATATCAGCCCCACCGCGCAGAACCCCGTGCCGTTTCGCACCGAGCTCCTCGCGAGCTTTGTCGTGTTCGGCGAGCTCGCGGGTGAGGAGGTCACGAGCCAGCGCTTCTCGTTCCCCGTGACGCTCTGCAACGACTGCGTGGTCAACAACTTCGGGGCGTGCCCGCTTTCATTTGAGGGCGACGAGGGCAACCCCTGTAATCCGTATCAGGACGGCGAGGTGGATTGCTGCGTCGACCCGATCCGGGGGCTGTTGTGCCCCGGCCCGTCCGCCTCGACGGCGCGGTAATCGATGGCGCGATCGCTGGCGCCCACTAGCATCGGTCTAGTAACTTCGAGATCAAGGTGACCCTTGTTCGCTGAAACACTCAGGAAGATCGTCGACAACGTCGATGGTGGAATCGCCGCGGTGATCATGGGACTCGATGGCATCCCCGTCGAGACTTACGTTCGCCAACAGGATCGCGTCGACGTCAACACCGTGGCGATGGAGTTCAGCTTCATCCTCACGCAGGTGCGCAAGGCGGGAGAGAGCCTCGCGGTCGGCAACCTCGAGGAGCTCTCCGTGAAGGCGCAGAGCTTGTTCCTCGTGTGCCGCATGATCTCGCCGCAGTACTTCGTGGCGATCGCGATGGCGCCGGAGGGCAACTTCGGCAAGGCGCGCTTCCTCGCGCGGCTCGCGACGCCCACGCTCGTTGCGAACCTGTAGTGGCCCGCGCGCAGCGGCCGCCACGCATTCAGGTCCTGCACGGACCGAATCTCAACTTGCTCGGAACGCGGGATCCCGCGGTCTATGGCAGGACCACGCTCGCCGAGATCGATGCCGAGCTAGCCCGACGCGCCAACGTGCGGGGAGTGGAGCTAAGGTCGGCGCAGTCGAACATCGAAGGCGAGCTCGTCGATCTGATCCAGATCGCGAAGAGCTGGGCCGACGCGATCGTGATCAACCCCGGCGGGTACTCGCACACGTCGGTGGCGATTCGCGATGCGATTGACGCAGTGCAGCTACCGACAGTCGAAGTTCATCTATCGAACATCCACGCGCGCGAGCCGTTTCGTCACGAATCGATCACTGCTGCGAAGTGCATAGGTCAGATCTCGGGTTTCGGCGCACAAAGCTATTACCTGGGACTGGACGCAGCCCTCGCGCATGTGGAAGGTTCCGCTCGCGATGGCAAAAAAAGCCAAGGCAGACGCAGAACAAGACAGCAGCGGTGACGTCGTAGCGATGGCGCGCGGCCTCGCCGAGATCGTTTCCGAGCACCAGCTCACCGAGCTCGTGATCGAGTCGAACGGCACCACGATTACCGTGCGCCGCGAGGCCGCGGTGACGATGAGCGCACCCGCGTCGATGGCGATGCCGGTCGCGCCGGCGTTCGCGCCGCCCCCGGCGTACTCTGCATCAGCCGCGCACGCTGCGTCGGCGGCACCGGCCGCGCCGGCCGCTGCCGCCGACGACAAGACTCACGTCGTGACGTCGCCGTTCGTCGGCACGTTCTATCGCAAGCCCAACCCGGACTCGCCCGCGTACGTTGCATTGAACGATCGTATCGAGAAGGGTGCGGTGCTCTGCATCGTCGAAGCGATGAAGCTGATGAACGAGATCGAAGCCGACGTTGCCGGCACGATCGTCGGAATCCTCGTCGAGGACGGCGCGTCGGTCGAGTACGGCCAGCCCCTCTTCAAGATCGCTCCGTAAAATGTTTCGCAAGGTCCTGATCGCCAATCGTGGCGAGATCGCTCTCCGCGTGATCCGCGCCTGCAAGGAGCTCGGCCTCGAGTCGGTCGCCGTGCACTCGACGGCCGACGTCGACGCGCTGCACGTGAAGTTTGCCGACCAGGCCGTGTGCATCGGCCCGCCGCCGTCGCGCGGCAGCTACCTCAACGTGCCGATGATCATCTCGGCCGCCGAGGTCACGGGCGCCGACGCGGTTCACCCCGGCTATGGCTTTCTCTCCGAGAACGCCGACTTCGCCGAGGTGTGTCGCAAGTGCAAGCTCACGTGGATCGGTCCGTCGCCGGATGCGATGCGCCTCATGGGCGACAAGATCCGTGCGCGCGCTGCGATGGAGAAGGCGGGCGTGCCCGTGCTCCCTGGCTCGACGGGCCTGCACGACGAGATGCAGCTGCTCGAGGCTGCCGAACGCGTCGGCTTCCCGGTGATCCTCAAGGCGACCGCCGGTGGTGGTGGTCGTGGCATGCAGATCGTCTGGGAGAAAGAGAAGCTCCTCGACGCATGGGCGAAGGGTCGCACCGAGGCGCAGGCCGCGTTCGGTAATCCCGAGATGTACATGGAGCGGTACGTCCAGAAGCCGCGCCACATCGAGATCCAGGTCATCGCCGACAAGCACGGCCACTACATGCACCTCGGCGAGCGCGAGTGCTCGATCCAACGCCGGCACCAGAAGGTGATCGAAGAGGCGCCGTCGGCGGCACTGCGCGAGGACGTGCGCCAGAAGCTACAGGCCGCCGCGGTGCGCGCGATCGAAGCGATCGGCTACACGAACGCCGGCACGCTCGAGTTCCTCCTCGATTCCGACGGCAGCTTCTACTTCATGGAGATGAACACGCGCCTGCAGGTCGAGCATCCCGTGACCGAGCTAGTCACCGGTCTCGATCTCGTGCGCGAGCAGATCCGCATCGCCGCTGGTGAGCCGCTGTCGTTCTCCGAGGAGCGCAAGCCGCGCGGTCACGCGATCGAGATGCGCGTGAACGCCGAGGACCCGGTGACGTTCGCACCGTGGCCCGGCAAGGTGACCGCGGTGCACATGCCGGGTGGTCTCGGTGTGCGTGTGGATACGCACCTGTATGCCGGGTACGTGGTTCCCCCGAACTACGACTCGCTGCTCGCCAAGGTCATCGTCCACGACATCGACCGTCCCTCGGCGATTCGCCGGGCGCGTCGGTGTCTCGACGAGATGGTGATTGAAGGTCCGCGCACCAACATCCCGTTCTTGCGGCGGATCATCAACAACCCCGAGTTCATCCGGGGTGAGTTCGACACCGGGTTCGTCGCTCGTCTCCTCGCCGAGCGATCGTCAGCCACCTGACGTCCGAGACGCTATTGTCTCGCCGTGCTCACTGCATCGCCGACCAGTGATCACATGTGAGCCGTTGGCGTGCGCAACGCTCGGGAAATGCTCGTGCTTTTCCTTGACCCCACGGCTTCCCGAGCCGTACGCTTTCCCACATGCGCGGGGCAGATTTCCCATGCCCGGCGCTCGAGCCGGCACCTGTGACCCCACGCACCCGGAGAAGTAGTTAGCCCGTGGCCCTCAACAAAGAGAAGGTCATGGACGCCGCCCGCAAGTTTGTCGACAAGGGACAGATCGACAAAGCGGTGAAGGAGTACCTGCGGATCGTTCAAGAAGATCCGAAGGACGTCCGCGTCTGGCTCAAGATCGGCGACCTCTACGCGAAGAAGGGTGCGAAGCAGGACGCGATCGAGACGTATCTCAAGGTCGCGCGCTTCTATCACGAGCAAGGGTTCTTCCTCAAAGCGGTCGCGGTTTACAAGCAGATCCTCAAGCTCGATCCGCGTCTCGTCGACGTGATCCTCCGTCTCGCCGAGCTCTATCGCCAGCTCGGATTGATGTCGGATGCGATGCAGCACTTCGAGTCCGTCGCCGCGCACTTCCATCGCGAAGGCAACACGAAGGAAGCGCTCGCGACGGTGAGGAAGCTCGTCGATCTCGACCCCGAAAACATCGCGACGCGCATCAAGCTCGCCGAGCTGTACTCGAAGGAAGGCCTCGTGCAGGAGGCTGCGCAGGAGTTCCAGATCGCGTGCGATCAGCTCCGCCGGCAGAACCGCCAGGATGACTTCCTCAAGGTCGCCGAGCGTCTGCTCTGGCACCGCCCCGACTATCACGCGCTCAATCGCGAGCTCGCGGGTCTCTATCTGCGTCGCAACGATCCGCGGCGCGCGCTGCAGAAGCTCCAGGCAGCGTTCAAGGCGGACCCGCGCGACGTCGAGACGCTCGGTCTCCTCGCGCAGGCGTTCCAGGCGCTCGACCAGAAGGCCAAGACGGTCTCGGTGCTCAAGGAGCTCGCGCGCATCTATGTCGAGAACAAGCAGCGCGACAATGCCGCCGAGGTCTACCGCAAGATTCTCGAGTTCGTGCCGAACGACCAGGATGCGCGCGACTTCGTCGGTGCTGCCGCGCCGCCGCCGCGTCCTGCAACGCCCGCACCGCCGCCGCCCGTGCGTGCCTCGACGCCGCTGCCGCCGCAGGTGCGTGCTGCGAGCCATGACGCGAAGTTCGGGCTCACCGGAGATCTGCCCGCCTATTCATCTTCGGCACCGCAGAACCCTGGCCTGACCGGCTCGATGCCGCTCATCGACGAGCAGAGCCTCTCGGGTGTCGATTTCGCGCTGCCCGAATACGACGACAACGACTTCTCCGCGGACATGGAGCCCGCGCCGGATCCGCGCGCGATGTCCGCCGCCGGCGAGCAGCACGCCGAGGAGATCTCGAAGATCCTCGCGGAGACCGACGTCTACGTGAAGTACGGCCTGCACCAGAAGGCCGTCGATCACCTTCGCCGCGTGTTCACGCTCGATCCAGACAATGTGGAAGCGCACGAGCGGCTCAAGGACATCTTCGTCTCGCAGAATCGCGAGCAAGAGGCCGAGGTCGAGCTGCTCAAGCTCGCGGAGGTGGTCGCGCCGAGCGATCCCGATCGCGCCGAGGCATATCTGCACGAGCTGCTCGCGATGAATGGCACGCATACCGGCGCGTTCGATCTCGCGCGGCGCTTCCGCTTGCGCGTCGCGCGCATGAGCTCGTCGTCCTCGGAGGTCGAATACGCGGGCGGGGGGGGCGTGGCGGCGATCGATCCCGATCTCGACGACCTCTCGCTCGACGACATTCCGCGCGCGCAGCAGCGGCCCATGGGCATCGCGCGCCATCGCGACTCCGTCGATGACTTCGATCCCGACGAGCTGATCGGTGGTGGCCAGATGGCGCACGGCAGTCCGGCGCCCGGACGTCCGCCGCAACCGCCCACCGACTACCGCGGTACCGGCGACGGCTCGTTCGAGCTCGACCTCGGCGCCTACTCCGCTGGTGCCCCGCCGCAAGTAGAGGACGCGGAGGATCTTCCGTTCGATCCCGAGGAAGCGCGTCGGTTCGACACCGGCATGCCGCTGGAGGAGCAATTCGCGCTCCCGACCGGCCCCACGCAGGCCTCGCTCGATCCTCTCGCGTACGATCAGGCGCCCGACGATGGCTTGTCCGTTTCGGGCAGCTACGATCCGTATGGCACCGAGTCGGTGCAGACGCCGCCGTACGGTGGTGGCCCACACGGGCACGACACCAGCGTCGGTGGCCAGGCGGCGCCCGACGACGGCCTCGACGACGATCAGCTCGCCGAGCAGCCGCGCGCCGAGACCCTGCACGAGGACGACCTTGAAGAGGCCGATTTCTACCTCAGCCAGGGCTTGTATCCCGAAGCGATCAACGCGCTCGAGAGCTTGCTCGCGCGCTTCCCGGGCCATCGTCTGCTGCTCAACAAGCTCCGCGACGTCGAGGCGGCAATGTCGGGCGGGCAGTCGTCCGACGAGATTCCCGCCGAAGCGATCGAGCAAGACCTGGCGGCGCCGAGTACCGATGCGATCGAGCTCGACGACATCGAGGAGGTCGGCATGGACGACCTCGAGGAGCTCGATCCCGATGCGGCTGTCGTTCCGCAGCAGTCGACCAAGACGGCGCGCGCGCCGCAGGTGCGGTTCGAGCGCCCCATCGAGGACGGCGATGCCGACACGCACTACGACCTTGGCCTCGCTTACAAGGAAATGGGCCTCCACGACGAAGCCATCAAGGCCTTCATCAAGGCACTGCGTGCGCCCGGCCGCGAGGTGAACTGCTACGTGATGATCGGGCTCTGCCACCGCGAGCAGGGCAATCCCAACGAAGCGATTCACTCGTTCAAACAGGGCCTGCACGCAGAGCCGAGCGAGCGCGAGCGGCAGAGCATTTACTACGAGATCGGCGTCACCTACGAATCGATCGGTGACGTCGGCGAAGCCGTCTACTACTTCGAGATGGTCTACAAGCGCGACCCGTCGTTCGCCGACGTCGGAGCGCGTCTGGAGATGCTCCAGGCCCAGGGCGGCCGCGCGCAGCACCAGTATTCGGCCGACGACGACCTCTGAAGCTGGTTTCGATCACCGGGCCTGACGATCCTCGCCTGCGCGAGCTCTATGAAGGTATCTACCTCGCGGAGTTCGCGGCGCAGCGCGAGCCCTTCGAGGCATGGCAGCGCGCCCTCGCAGGCGAGGTGCCGTACGCGTTCGCGGTGCGCGTCGCGCTCGACGCCTCGGGCCGCGTCATCGGCGGCATCGCGTTCGAGCACTACCCGGCGAGTGGGTGCGGCCTGCTGACGTATCTCGTCGTCGCGCCGCCCGCGCGCGCGCTCGGCATCGGTCGCGCACTGCTCGAAGACGCCGTGCACGCACTCCACGGCGCGGGCGCCTCGCTCGTGCTCGGCGAGGTCAACGATCCGCGGGTACATGGTCCCTCGGCCTGGCCGCGGCTCGCGCGCTTCCAGCGGTGGGGCGCTCGCGTACTCGGCGTGCGCTACGTGCAACCTGCGCTCGGTGAAGGGCTCGCGCGCGATCGCGGCCTGCTGTTGATCGCGTTTCCCCCCTTGCCATCGCGGATCTCCGGGATGCAGGTGCGTGCCTTCGTCGAGGAGCTCTACGGAGTGACGGAAGGCGGCGCGCCCGATCGCGAGGTCGAGATCGGCGACGAGGTGCCGTTCGAGGAGCGTGGTAAGCCTCCTCCATGACCACGCGAATCGAAGCGGACACGATGGGGAAGATCGAGGTCGACGACGCGCGGTTGTGGGGTGCCCAGACGCAGCGCTCACTCCAGAACTTCAGGATCGGTGGCGAGCGCATGCCGCGCGCGATGATCGCGGCCCTCGGCACCATCAAGAAGGCCGCGGCACTCGTCAACTGCGACCTCGGCACGCTCTCGCCGCAGCTCGCCGACCTCATCATCACCGCCGCCGATCAAGTGATCTCCGGCGAGCTCGACGGCGAGTTCCCGCTCGTCGTGTGGCAGACCGGCAGCGGCACGCAGAGCAACATGAACGCGAACGAGGTCATCTCGAATCGCGCCAACGAGCTCGCCGGGAGCAAGCGCGGCACCAAGTCGCCGGTGCACCCCAACGATCACGTCAACCAGTCGCAGAGCAGCAACGACGTCTTTCCCACCGCCATCCATCTCGCCGTCGCGGCGCAGGTCGAGGTGCACCTCCTCCCCGCGGTCCAGCAGCTGCGCGACACGCTCGCCGCGAAGGCCAGTGCGTTCGCGCACATCGTCAAGATCGGCCGCACACACCTGCAGGACGCCACCCCGCTCACCCTGGGCCAGGAGGTCGGTGGCTGGGTCGCGCAGCTCGACCATGGCATCGCCGGCATCCGGGCGACTCTCGGGCCGGTGTACGAGCTCGCCCTTGGCGGCACCGCCGTCGGCACCGGCCTCAACGCACACCCCGAGTTCGCGGTGCGCGTCGCCGCCAAGCTCGCCGAGCTGACGCGGCGCCCGTTCGTCACCGCGCCCAACAAGTTCGCCGCGCTCGCCTCCCACGACGCCGTCGTCGCCTGCCATGGCGCGATCAAGACCCTCGCGACCAGCCTCATGAAGATCGCCAACGACGTCCGCTGGCTCGCGAGTGGTCCACGCTCGGGCCTCGGCGAGATCACGATCCCGGAGAACGAACCGGGAAGCTCGATCATGCCGGGCAAGGTCAACCCGACGCAGAGTGAAGCGATGACCATGGTGTGCTGTCAGGTCATGGGCAACGACGTCGCGATCTCCATCGCCGGCGCGAGCGGCAACTTCGAGCTCAACGTCTACAAGCCCCTCATCGCGCACGCGACCCTCCAGTCCATTCGCCTCGTCGCCGATGCCTGCGTGTCTTTCGACGAGCACTGCGCGCGTGGCATCGAGCCCAATCTCCCCGAGATCGAGCGAAAGCTCGAGCAGAGCCTGATGCTCGTGACCGCGCTCGCGCCGCACATCGGCTACGACGACGCGGCGAAGATCGCGAAGCACGCGCACAAGACCAACACCACGCTGCGCGAGGCCGCCGTCGCGCTGGGGCTCGTCACGTCCGCGCAATTCGATGCGTGGGTCCGCCCGGCGGACATGGTGCGCCCAGGTTAGCTGGGGTTAGCTGTTGCTGCTGCCAAGGTGCAGCGCGAGGTTCGTTGCCGTGACGCGATGGATGATCGTCGTGACTCTGGTCGGACGGAACGCGTCGAACACTACCTCGAGCTGATCCAGCCCGTCGAAGTGCAGGCGGTCCGCGGTCAGTCGCGCCGAGCCCATCTGCAGATCTTTGATCGTCGTATCGACGCTGCCGATCGTGCCAACCAGCGCCCCCTGCGCGCGATCGCTGATGCTGCCGGTGACCTTGAGGTCGACCATGCCCGGCTGTTCGTCGCCGCCGAACATGATCACGCCATTGCCTACCTCGAATGAACGCGGGGCGATCAGCGAGAGCGCGATGTCGATCGCTTCGAGCGAGAGCGAGCGCAGCGTCTTGCGCCGCTCATCGGTCGACGCCTTGCCGGAGCCGGCGGTGCGGAAGTCGGCGAGCGACCGCACGGGCACGCGACCGAACGACGCCAGCGTCGCGGCTTCCTCGTCGAGCTTCCACGTCACGAGATCTCGCGCGGAGCCGACGATGGGCACCTTCCACTGCAGCGCGAGTCTGTCGCTCTCGTGATCGAGATCGAGGAACGCGCCCTCGAGCCAGTCGAGGCTATCGTCGAGCGCGCGAAAGTCGAGGCTGCCCTCCTGCACCGGAATCTTCAGCTGCTGATCGAGCGTGCGCTTGCCGATCACGGGCAGGTCGAGCACGACCTTCACCGTGAGGTAGATGCGCCCGGTGAGGCTGTCGAGGAACCGCAGGCGATCTTGGCGCAACGTCTGCGGAGGCGATGGCGGGGCAGGGCGCTCGGCGCCACCGTTCTTGCCAAACGGTCCGCGCAACGTCAGCTGCATCTCGGAGAACGTCACGTGGGGCGACACGATCTCGTAACCGCCCTCGGCGCGCGTGAGCATCAGCCCGTGCGACATCTCGATGCGATCGACCGCCATGTCGAAGCGGCCGTTGTCGTCCTTGAAGCGCGCCGCACCGAGGGATGCGGCATCCGCCGTCCAGCGCAACGTAGCGAAGCGGCCCTCGAGCCCGTCGAACACGCAGTCCTGCGCGCCGTAGGCCACGCCCCCCGCCCGGCCCTCGATGCGCTTGCCTTCTACACGCGGAAACGTGAGGCGCTTCCCGTCATCGTCGCTGATGAACCCGAACCGCTGCACGGTGAGATCGGTCTCGACGCGGTGGGGCATGTGCGTCGCATTCTACCTGCGCTAGCGTTCGATTGCCTGTCGGACACGCGCGGCGCGCACCGGGGCGGAGAGCGGCTCGAGCAGCACATCCACGCCGTCCTCCCGCAACTCAATCGAACACCACCGTCTTCCCCGCATACACGAGGATCCGATCCTCGAGATGACAGCGCACCGCCTGCGCGAGTACGCGCTTCTCCAGGTCACGCCCCTTGCGCACCAGATCATCGACGGAGTCCTGGTGCGTACACCGGATCGTGTCCTGCTCGATGATCGGCCCCTGATCCAGATCCGCCGTGACGTAGTGGCTCGTCGCGCCGATCAGCTTCACGCCCTTCTCGTAGGCCTGCCGATAGGGGTTCGCACCGACGAACGCGGGCAAGAACGAGTGATGGATGTTGATGATCTTGGACGCGAACCGCGCCACGAACTCCGGCGACAGGATCTGCATGTAGCGCGCGAGCACGATCAGCTCGACCCCCGCCGCCTCGATCAGCTCCGTCGCGGCTGCCTCCTGACGTGCCTTGTTCTCCGGCGTGATCGGCAAGCAGTGAAACGGCACCCCGAAGTGCGCCGCGATCCGCTCCGCATCCGGATGGTTCGACACCACCATCGCCATGTCGCACGCAAGCTCGCCCGCACGATGGCGGATCAGCAAGTCATACAGACAATGCTCGAGCTTCGAGACGAATAGCGCGACCTTGCGCACCCGGCTCCCATACGTCAGCCGCCAATCCATCGACATGCGCCCGGCCACGTCGCCGATCGCGTGCTCGAGCGCCACGCGATCCGTCGTCAGCCCTGCCAGGTCGAAGCGGATCCGTTGAAAGAACATCCCGGCCACCGGGTCCGTGTGCTGGTCGGCATCCAGAATGTTGCCGCCGTGCCCATAGAGCACCTGCGCCAACGACGCCACGATTCCCTTGCGATCCGGACAGGCGACCAGCAACGTCGCGACCTGCGTGCTCACCGTCACATCGTATCTCACCTTGCCTTGCAACCATCTATCGACCCCACCAGTCCGATGCCCGACAATGGAGCTCATGCGGACGTGGACCGTGCTTCTCACTCTCTTGACGGCGTGCGGTAACGACGGCTCCGGCGGAGGCAACGCCGACGCGCCCCCCACCGGCGACGCCCCGGTCACCACCGACGCCTTCCAGCCGCCCGACGGCTACACCAAGCTCATCAGCCGCACGTGGTCGCTGAGCGCGGGCGCCACCGACACCTATCGCTGCGTGCGGCACACCGTCAGCGAAGACACGTACATCACCGCGATCGATGCGCAGGCCCCGGCAGGCACGCACCACACCGTCCTTTCGATCTCCGACGGAAACACCGCCGGGCCCGACGGCGACTACAACTGCAGCGTCGGTGAGCTCGGCATGATCATGCTCTATGCCTCGGGCGTCGGCACCTCGCCGCTCACGTTCCCCACCGACGTTGGCATCAAGGTCTCCGCGGGGCAGCAGATCCACCTCAACCTGCACCTCTACAACGTCACCGACGGCACCCTCACCGGCGAGTCGGGCATCTGGATCAAGTCCCAACCCACGCCACCACCCACGCTCGCCGAGATGGTGTTCTCGGGCACGACCAATATCATCCTGCCCGCATCACAGAACCCACAGCCGCAGACCGTCACCGGCACATGCACCGCACAGAACGACTTCGACCTGTTCGCCGTCTGGCCGCACATGCACCAGATCGCGCGCCACCAGAAGGTCGAGATCATCCGCAACGGTACCCCCGAGGTCATCCATGACCTCGATTACGACTTCAACGAGCAGTACTACTTCCTCAAGTCACCGGTCATTCACGTCAACATGGGCGACCAGATCCGCACTTCTTGCACCTATCTCAATGACACCGGCCAGCTCGTTACCGTCGGTGATGGCTCGAACAAAGAGATGTGCTTCGCGGGCCTCTATCGCTATCCCGCGCGCAACGCCGGCATCTTCGAGTGCACCACCGGCCCGGTGCTCTGACCCATCCCATCGAGTGCAGGACCTGCATCGTGCGGCGAGCAGACGCAAGCCTTGCGCATGCACGTCTCTCGACGGACCCGATGCGGCGCTCGCTTCCGGCATGCGTCGTGCTCGCGAAAGCCGCATGCGCGTACTCCTCGCCATCCTTCTCGCCTCCTGCGCCACGCCCACCACGATGGCACCAAAAGGTGGTCCCCGCGGTCTTCGCGCGAGCGAGCACCTCGACGTTGCCCGCGGGCACGACGACGCAGCCCGCGACGCGACCCGGTGGCCCAGCGCCGGAAGCACGGCGTCGGGCGAGATTTCCTTCACCCCTTGGTTTCGCAGCTGGGACACCACCACCGAGCACGAGCGCCTCGCCCAGGTTCACCGCAGCAAGGCCGCCGCGCTACAAGCCGTCTTCGCTGAAGAGTGCGGGCCGGAGGCGAGCGCGGACATTGCCGTGTCCCCGCTCCAGCGCTACGGCACCGGAGGATGGAACACCAGCACGGGCGTGATCGTCTACCTGTCCCGCGCCGCCGGCGACCCCGAGCGGCTCCTCGCGGCGCTCAAGTGCCACCGCGCGTGGATGATGCTCGCCCCGACGGACATGGACGATTGTCCTCTGGATCTGCCGGGGCTCCAGCTCGACGCGCGCGGCGATGGCGAGGGCGTGACCCTCTCGATCTCCGTACGCGACCCCGCCCTCGTGCCCGAGCTACAGCGCCGCACGGCGCACGACCTCGAGGCGGCGGTCCGCCCGCACGCCCACGCGGCGCACTGAGCCTCAGTCCTGACTCGGCACCTTCGGCGCCACCTTCGCGCCATGGCAGGTGGCGCACGCGACCAAGATGTCGCCATACGCGCGGCCGCGTTCCTCGAGCGTGTCGGTCGTCGCCCGCCGCCGCGCTCCGTCGGCGAGTCGCTGGAGCTGCTTCGCCATGCTCGCACGGCCGTCCTGCGCGTCGCGAAAGGGCAGCGGCGTCGCGGCGAGGACCTCGAGTCCCTGCCGCCACGGCTCGGTGCCTCCGCCGATCGTCGCTTCCCACATCCGATCCGTCGCCCACACGTGCCGCGCCATGCGCGCCTCGATCGTCGGCTTGTCGGGGGGCAACGCCGGGATGGAGCTGAGCTCGGGCACCACCTCCGTCGCCTCGTGGCAGCCGGCACACGCGACCGCGAGGCGCGCCGCACGCCGGCACGCCTCGTCGGTGTTCGGGGCGCGTCCGAGCGCAGCCGCGAGCTCGCGCACCTTCGTCGCGTGCTTTGCCCACGGTCCGAGCCCTGGCTCGTCGGGCGCGTCCGCGATCGCGCGCGCGAGTGCCGTCGCCTCCTCGCGGTGTCCGCGCAGCAACAGCTTCTCGATCGCACGTAGTAGATCGAAGTTCTCGTGCATGTGCAGGCGCACCATCATGGCGTGCTCGAAGCGGATGCCCGGATCGTCCTTCGGCGCCGGCGCGGGTGCACCGTTGGCCGCTTGACAGCCCGTGACGACGACGAGGAGAGCGAGCGAAGCGCGCATGGACGCTACGTCTGCATCCGCCGTTCCATGCCGGCGGTGCCTGGAGCGCGCAAGCCGTGCGCTACGGCCTGAGGGCAATCTTCAGCACGCCATCGCGTTGATGCGCGAACAGGTCATAGGCGGCCTCGATCTCGTCGAGCTTGAAGGCATGCGTCACGAGTGCGCGGAACGGGAAGGCCTTCTGGCGCACGACACTCATCAGCCGTCGCATCCGCTCCTTGCCGCCTGGACATAGCGTCGTGACAATTGTTTGATCGGCGAGCCCCGCCCCGAACGCGTCGTACGGCACCTGCAGATGCCCCGAGTAGACGCCCAGGCTCGACAGCACGCCCCCCGGCCGCAACGTCCGCAGCGCATTCTCGAACGTCGCCTGCGCGCCGAGCGCTTCGATCGTCACGTCCGCCCCGCCGCCGGTGAGGCGCTTGATCTCCGCCACGACATCCTGCTGCGTGTCGTCGAGCACCACATCCGCGCCCATGCGCTTCGCGAGCTCGAGCCGCTGCGGCACGCGGTCGACGCCAATCACGAGCGACGCGCCGCTCAACTTCGCACCCGCGGTCGCGCATAGCCCGATCGGTCCTTGCGCGAACACCACCACCGCATCGCCGATCCGTACGTGGCCGCGCTCCGCCGCCGAAAACCCCGTCGACATGATGTCGGGACACAGCACCACGTCCTCGTCCGTGAGCCCGTCGGGGATCTTCGCGAGGTTCGCCTGTGCGTTCAGCACGAGCACGTACTCCGCCTGACAGCCGTTTATCGTGTTTCCGAACCGCCAGCCACCCAGCGCCTCGTACCCGTCACCACCGTGCGAGCATTGCGACGATGACCCGGAGAGACACGCTCGGCACTGACCGCACGGGGTGATCGCTCCGACGATCACGCGGTCCCCGACCGCGAACCCTTCCACCCCTGCGCCCAGCGCTTCGATGCGTCCCACCGGTTCGTGCCCGACGATCAAGCCGGGCTTCACCGGATATTCGCCCTTCAGGATGTGGACGTCTGTCCCGCAGATCGTCGTCAGCGTGATCGCGATCAGCGCTTCGCCGGCTCTCGGCTCGGGCCTCGGCACCTCGCGGATCTTGATCTTCCCTTTTCCCTCGAATACGGCCGCTTTCATCGTCGCCATGACGACGCGCGGTGCAGCTTCTACGCCAGCGCGGACCGCGCGCCGACGTGCGCGAGCACGCGACGGCGGAGCGCAAGGTCGAGCCTCTCGTCGGCCCACCGATACAGCAAGTTGTCCTCGCGGCCGGCGTGCGCGCGGAGCATCTGCACGAACGTCTGCGACCGCTCGTAGCGCAGCTGATGCAAGTCCACGGCGACGCCGAGCTCGAGCAGCAGCTGGCGAATCTCGCCGTGCTCCCGCAACAGCTCGGCGGCCGCAGCCCGATCCACGCGCGCGAAGGCGGGCAACACGTAGCGCTCCTCGGCTTCCATGTGCGCGAGCAGGCCGTGGTCCACCTCTGTCCACAACGAACCGACGTCCGCGGCGTCGTGGCGCATCGCATCGAGCAGTGCTTCGAACTTCTTCTCGAGCAGCGCGTGGTGTTCGATCATGTACGCGTAGAACAGTCCGGCATCGTTCTCGGCCATGACCGGCGGTGCTGCATCGTCCATGCCTCAGACCGACGCGATCGTCGAGCCACTCTTCGGCAGCAGCAGGCGGGCGAGCCGGTATGCAAACGCATCGACATCGCCATCACTCGTGAACACGTGGTTGCGGCTGGTATCGATCGTGTGCCCGGCCGCGCGACTGATCTGCTTCATCACGAACCGCATGACTGCCCCGTACGTTCGATAGGGCAGGGCGCCGGGAAACGCCGTCCATACCGTCGGACGCCACCCGAGCAAACTGAACATCTTCTCCACATAGCCTCCCGGATCGCCCTGTCCGCCGGTGTTCGACGCGGACATGCTCACGGAAAAGAACGCGGTGGGGATCGCGCGGAGATCTTCGCGGTTTGCCCGCACGAACTTCAACACCTCGCGTGCGTGCTTGCCGAACTCGATCCGCGAGCCCAGCACCACCAGGTCGTACCCGCGCGCGATCGGGCGCGCCGACTTCGCCTGAACGTCGACGACATCCACGTCGTGCCCATGCTCGCGCAAGCGGGACCCAATGCGCTCCGCGATCGTTCGGGTCTGCCCGTAGTGGCTCGCGTACAGGATCAAGATGTCGCTCATGCTCCCACGGTGGTGCAAGCAGTCGACCACCGTCGCTCCTGGTGCTCCCGCACGAAACGCGAATGGTTTGCGCGCTCTGCCGCAGATCTTGCGCGGTCGTCAGGTCGCAGCCCACTCGCGCGCGAGCGCGTCGCGATCCTCGGGATGTGCGATCGCGATCAGCGCTCGTGCTCGCTGCCCGAGCGTCTTTCCCCGCAAGTCCGCGATCCCGTATTCGGTCACCACGAACTGCACGTGCGCGCGCGTCGTCACCACGCCGGCCCCCGGCCGCAACCTGCCAACGATCCGCCGCTCCCCACGCGCGGTGCGACTGGGCAACGCGATGATCGGCTTCCCGCCGGGCGAGAGCGCCGCGCCACGCATGAAGTCCATCTGTCCGCCCACACCCGAGATGATCACGTCGCCGATCGAATCAGCGCATACCTGGCCTGTCAGGTCGACCTCGACCGCGGAGTTCACCGCCACCACGCGCGGGTTCCTGCGAATCACCGCCGTATCGTTCACGTACGCGATATCCAGCTGCATCACGGTCGGGTTGTCGTCGACGAAGTCGTAGAGCGCGCGCGTCCCGACCACGAAGCCCGAGATCGTCCGCCCGGGATGCACGACCTTCCGCGAGTTGTCGATCACCCCGGCACGCAAGAGGGGCAGCGCGCCATCCGACCACATCTCGGTGTGCAGTCCCAGATGCCGATGCCCCCCGAGCTCTGCGAGCACGGCATTGGGCACGTCGCCGATGCCGACCTGCAGCGTCGCGCCGTCCTCGATCAGACTCGCGACGTTCCGCCCGAGCGCGCGATGCAGCGCGCTCACTGCACACGGCGCATGCTCGGGGAGCTCGCGACTCTCCTCGTACCAAGCATCGATGCGATCGAGATGCACCATGCCATCGCCGTGCACGCGCGGCATGCGCGGGTTGACCTGCGCGATCACCACCTTCGCCGTATCCACGGCCGCGCGCGCCACATCCACGCTCGTCCCCAGCGATACGTACCCGTGGCGATCCGGTGGGGACACCGACACCATCGCGACATCCAGCGGCAGCATCGAGCGAAACAGCGCGGGGATCTCCGAGAGGAACACGGGCAAGTAGTCCACCCGCCCGCGATCCAGGTGACCTCGCATGTTCGAACCGACGAACAGATTCGTGACGCGAAAGCTCGCTGCATACCTGGCCTCGGCGTACGCCGCAGAACCCGAGGTGTGCAGATGCACGAGCTCGACGTCCCGCAGCTCCGCCGCCCGTGCCACCAGCGCCTCCACCAGCGCCCCGGGCGTCGCCACGCCGCCATGCACGAATACCCGCTGGCCGCTCGCCACGCGCGCTACTGCTGCGGTCGCCAACGCCACGCGGGTCATGCGGAGGGGAACAGCAGTCCGCATGCCACGCCGCAGGCTGCGAGCTGGACGCAGACGCCGATCGGAGCTCTCAGGCAGCGTCGAGGTGTGCAGGCATCACTTCTGCAGATGTAGAGGCAATGGTGCCCGAGTTCCTCGATTTGATTCATCGCGATCACTGCGAGATCGACCTCGAGCTGGCACGGCTCGTCAGCACCTCCACGAGCCCCGATGACCTGCGCTCGTCGCTCGACACGATCGTTCTGGGGCTGACCGCTCATGCCGAGGCCGAGATGATCGCCTTGCGGCCCCTCGAGTGCAGTGGGCCTCTGCAGACGCTGATCTCCGAGATCGATGCCGAGCATCTGACGCAGGAACGCGCGCTCTCCGCACTGATCTGTGCCCCTCTCGGCTCCGCATGTTCGCGGCAGCGCGCCGAGGATCTTCGCGAGTTGGTCCGTCACCATGCGGCGAAAGAGGAGCGCTTTCTGCCAGCGGCAGTCCGCGCACACGCCGGTCCTGAGGCGTATCTCGCGCTCGCTGCTGCCTACGCGACCGAACGTCTCCGGCAATTCGCGATGCTGCACGCTCCAGACGTCCTCGATGAGCCCGCGGAAGCGTCACGAATATGAACGCCGAGCGCGTGGCGCCCACCGCGGTTGTCGCACCGGTCCGCGCGTCACTGCGCAAACTTTGCGCTGCGAACACTGCCACGCGCAGGTTTGGCGCGCTCCTGCATCGCACGTCTCCTCCCATCGGGCATGCCGCTCGCAGTTCCCGGAGATCGCCTCGTGTCTCACGCGCGCGCGTTCTCGACCGAACAGTCTCCCATCGAGCAGGACCCGCGAGAGGTCCATTCTCGGAGGGCGGTCGCCCCATGGCACGCGATGGCCGTTGCCGAGGTCGTGGCTGCGCAGCGTTCGGATCCGGACCGTGGCCTGACGACGGCTGAGGTAGACGCTCGTCTCCGCCACCACGGCCCGAATGCTCTGCCAGAACATGGCGCTCGCTCCGTGCTGCGCGTGCTCCTGCGGCAGTTCGCGAGCCCACTCATCTACCTCCTCATGGTCGCCGCGGGCATCTCCGTGGCCCTCGGTCACCGCAGCGACGCCGTCGTGATCCTCGTCGTGCTCGTGGTCAACGCTGTCGTCGGCGCGTTACAGGAAGGACGTGCCGAGCGCTCGTTGCGTGCGCTGCGCGCGCTGTCGAGGCACACAGCGCGGGTGGTCCGTGACGGCCGACAGTTCGTCGTCGATGCACGCGAGGTGGTTCCGGGTGACGTCTTGCTCGTCGAGGCAGGTGATGCGATCGCGTCGGACGCGCGCGTGCTCGAGGCTGTCGCGCTCCGTGTCACCGAGGCCGCGTTGACCGGCGAGTCGGAGCCGGTCGACAAACATGCCGAGCCTGTCTCGCGCGACGCGACTCTCGCGGACCGCACCGACATGATCTTCGCCGGTACGCTCGCCACGGCCGGCAGAGCGCGCGCGCTCGTCGTCGCCACCGGCCTCGCGACAGAGATCGGCCGCATCGCCACCCTCACCGAGACCACCGAGGCAAGCAAGACTCCCCTCGAGCGGCGTATCGCGCAGTTCGGCCGCTATCTCGTCGTCGGTGCGCTTCTGGTGTTCGCCCTCATCATCGGCGTCGGGCTGATCCGCGGGATGGCCTTCGCAGACATCTTGATGGTCGGTATCAGCCAGCTCGTCGGGATGATCCCGGAAGGCTTGCCGGTCGCGATGACCGTCGCCCTCGCGGTCGGCGTGCAACGCATGGCGCGCAGGCAGGCTGTCGTGCGGCAACTCTCCGCCGTCGAGACGCTCGGCGCTACCACCGTGATCTGCACCGACAAGACCGGCACGCTCACACGCAACGAGATGATGGTCGCGGCCATCGTCCTCCCCGACGGTTCCGAGCTCACCGTCACGGGCTCTGGCTACGCGAGCGACGGAGGGATCTCGAAAGACGGCCTAGGCGTGACGAGCGAGCAGCTGCGCGAGCTCCTCGACGCATGCGTCCTGTGCAACGACGCCCAGCTCGACGCGCCCAAACCGCCGCTCGGTGACCCGACCGAGATCGCGCTGCTCGTACTCGCCCAGAAGGGAGGCGTCGATCCTTCCGCACGTCGCGCCGCGCTCCCCAGGTGCGCGGAGGTGCCCTTCGATCCCAGCACGAAGCTGATGGCGACCGAGCACCACGGTCAGCCCACTCCCTTGGGGCCCTTCGTCGTGGTGAAGGGGGCGCCGGAGGTCGTCGTCGAGATGTGCACCACGATGCGCGAAAACGGCGCCGTTATCACCATCGACGAGCGCGTGCGTCGTTCCCTGCACGCCGCCGCCGACAGCATGGCCGGGCGTGCGCTGCGCGTGCTGGCGTTCGCGGTCATGGACAACACCCACCTCGGGCAGCTCGGGCAGCGCGACCTCGCCGAGCTCCGTGGGTGTCGGTTTCTGGGCCTCGTCGGACAGATCGATCCCCCGCGCGCGGAAGTCGCGAGTGCGATCGCGCGATGCCGCGCCGCGGGCGTGCGCCCCGTGATGATCACCGGCGACCACGCCGTGACCGGAATGACGATCGCCGCCGCCCTCGGCATCGCGCGCGACAACACGACCGCGCTCGACGGACGCGAGCTCGCCAACCTCTCCGACGCCGACCTCGCGCAGCGCGTCCCGACGGTCTCGGTGTTCGCACGCGTCGCCCCCGAGCAGAAGCTCCGCATCGTCGGCGCCCTCCAGGCACGGGGCGAAGTCGTCGCGATGACGGGTGATGGCGTCAACGACGCCCCCGCGCTGGTCAAGGCTGACGTCGGCGTGGCAATGGGCAAGACCGGCACCGACGTGGCGAAGGAAGCCTCCAAGATCGTGATCACCGACGACAACTTCGCGACGATCGTCAGCGCCGTCGAGGAAGGCCGGGTTGTCTACCGCAACATCAAGAAGGCGATCCTGACGCTCTTCTCGAGCTCCGCGGCGGAGGTCGTCGTGCTCGTTGGCGCGATGATGCTCGGCTATCCCGCGCCATTCGCGGCGGTCCAGATCCTGTGGAACAACCTCGTCACCGAGGGGCTGATCACGGTCAACCTGGTGCTCGAGCCCGCCGAGGGTGACGAGATGCAGCGGGCGCCGATTCCTCGCGACGAGCCGTTGCTGACGCGCGCCCTGCTGACGCGCATGGCCGTCCTGGTCCCCACGATCGCGATCGCGACGCTCGGCTGGTTCGTGGCACGGAGCGCTGCGGGCATTCCGGTCGCCCAGGTGCAGACGGAGACCTTCACCCTCCTCGCGATCTGCGAGTGGTTCAACGTGCTCAACTGCCGATCCGAAACCAAGTCGGCGCTCGACTGGTCGCTGCTGCGCAACCCGTGGCTCCTCGGCGGCCTCGTCGTCGCGAACCTGATGCAGGTGGGGGCCGTGTTCTGGGGGCCGCTGAATCACGTGCTGCACACCGTGCCGTTCGATCTCGACATCGTCATCGAGCTCGGCCTGGTCGGAAGCACCGTCCTCTGGGTCGAGGAGCTGCGGAAGTGGCGCGTGCGGCGAGCCCTGCGCAGCGGCGTAGGCTTCATGCCGACTGGCGGCGCAGCACGTCGGAGAGCACCTCGAGCGCGTCGACGGTCGTGAAGATCCCTTCGATCTTGCCGATGGCGTTGGTTACCACCACGGAGCCGATGCGGCGCTCGGCCATCGCATCGACGACTTCGTCGACGGCTGCTGTCGGAAGGACCGTGTGGACATCCGGGCTCATCAGGTCTTCGATGGTGAGCTTGCCGGACGTAGCTAGCTCCGCCAGCCTCAGATCACGTTCGCTGACAACGCCCACCAGTACCCCGGCCTCGAGCACGGGGAGGTGGCGGATTCCGTGCTGTCTCATGAGCTGGCGGCCCTCCTCGGCGAGGGCATCGTTCCTGATCGTCCACGGCTGGCGGCTCATGTAGCGAGAGATGGTGGGCATCAACATGTAGGCGGGTTTTGCAAGTGTGGCGCCGAGCCCCGCCATTCCCGCGCAGATCCTTCGTGCTCACTTCGCGCAGGAATCGCGCGCATCACACGCCAGGGGCGCAACGTTTGCTCGCTCCGTGTCTCGCCGGTGGCGCGGCGCGCGCAGGAGGGAATCCATGCGCGCCGCGCATGTCCGCGGACAGGTGACGTCGCAAGCCGGCGAGAACTGCGAACATTCGACGATCAGGGTCCCCAGCTCGTGCCGTTCGTATCCGATCTCTTCCAGATGCGCGGACTCGGGGCAGGTGATCAGTTGGCGGCGCATGCGGACCTCCTCGGACGAACGCTGTGCAGCTGACATGCCGGCGATGGCGGCGGCCTTGCACCCGGTGGAGGCATGCGGTTCGCGAGGATCTTGTGCGCGACGGACTTCTCGCCGTGCTCTCAGGTGGCGTTGAAGGCCGCGATTCGGATGTCGTTGCGGGAAAGCGCCGAGCTCGTGATCCTGCACGCCTGGGACTTCCCCCCGATCCCCGAGGGCGAGGACGCGATGCAGAACGGTCTCGTGCAGACGCTCGAGGACGACGCGCAGCGGCGCATCGATGACGCGGTGCGCGCAGCGGCCAGTGCCGGTGTCTCTCGCGTCTACGGTCGGCTAGCGAATGGGCGTCCGTGGGCGGAGATCGTGAGTGCCCTCGACGGGGCGCTCGAGCGGAATCCGTTCGACCTGTGCGTCGTCGGTGCACAGGGGCGCTCTGCCCTGTCGCGATTCTTCCTCGGCTCGGTCGCGACCACGGTGACGCGGCACGCACCGTGTTCGGTGCTGGTCGTGCGCGGCGACGGTGACGCTGCGTTCGAGCGCTTCCTGGTCCCCACCGACTTCTCGTCGCACGCGACCTACGCGGCCGACCTCGCGGCCGATCTCAAACCCGCCGCGCTCACGCTCCTCCATGTCACGGAGGTCCCCGTCCTCCACACGGGCGAGGTCGAGCTTCGCGAGCTGGCGACGATGCTCGACGCGCGGGCGGCCGCCGAGCTCGACAGGCTCGCGACGCGGCTAAGGGCGCGCTCGAAAGCGGACATCATCGCGCGCGCACGCGTCGGATATCCCGGCGCTCAGATCCTCGGCGCGCTCGACGGGGACCCGAGCATCGATCTGGTGGTGATGGGAAGCGAAGGCAGGACCGGGATCAAACGCTTGCTGCTCGGATCTGTGGCGGAGAAGGTGGTTCGACATGCCCACTGCTCGGTGCTCGTGGCGCGCGAGGTCTAGCCGGTGGTCCCTTCGTGATCGAAGCGTCGCGCAGGTCAGGCGTCGCGGTCATCGTGAAGGCCAAGCGCCTTCATGTGCCGCCAGAGCGTCACGCGCGACATGCCGAGGAGCTGCGCGGCGCGTTCGCGATTTCCGTCCGCGTGTTCGAGCGCGAGACGAATGCGGCGCACTTCAGGCGGCTCGTCGGGTGGACCGAGCGGGCGCGTGTTCACCGCGGTCGTCTCGGGATCGAACGCCATGCCGCTGACTTCTGGAGGTAGCTCGACATCGAGCAAGATCGAGCCATCCCCGATCACGTAGGCGTACTGGAGGGCGTTGCGTAGCTCCCGCACGTTCCCGGGCCATGGATAGGCGGCGATCGCGTCGCGTGCACCGCGGGACACGTGGGAGATGCAGCGCTCGCCTTCCTCGTTGAGCGCTTCGATCAGCTTGTCGGTGATCAGCTCGACATCCCCATGGCGCGCTACGAGGGGTGGTAGGAAGATCGGGACGACGCGCAGGCGGTACATGAGGTCCGCGCGGAACCGTCGCGCTTCGACGGCTTGCCGCAGCGACTGATGCGTGGCCGCCACGATGCGCACGTCCACATCGATGGGCTCGGTCCCACCGATCGGAATGACGGTGCGCGTCTCGAGCACCCGCAAGAGCTTGGCCTGGAGGTCGAGCGGCATCTCCGCGACCTCGTCGAGAAACAGCGTGCCACCGTGCGCGGCGCGGAAGATGCCGGGGCTGTCCTTGAGCGCACCCGTGAACGCCCCCCGCACGTGCCCGAAGAGCTCGCTCTCGAGCAGCGTTGGAGGTAGGGCGGCGCAGTTGACGGCGCGGTACGGACCCGCATGCCGAGGTGAGAGCTCGTGAACGGCACGCGCGAGGAGCTCCTTGCCGCTCCCCGTCGGTCCTCGCACGAGCACGCTGACGTCGCGTCGCGCCGCACGCTCGACGATGTGGAAGATCCGCTTCATCCCCGGATCGCGTGTCCACATGCCGTGAAACAGCACCGGCTCGTCTGCCCCGATCCCGCGGTCGTCGGGACGCGAGAACAACACCAGCCAACCAACGCGTGCATCGTCGCGCACGAGCGGTGATGCGCGGACTTCGAGCGTGCGCATCACGCCATCGGTACCAGGCTTGACGATCGCACCGTTCGCAGGACGACCGGCAGCGAGCGCCTCCGCGATCGGTCGTTGTGGCGCATCTCCACATAACGCCTTCACGAGCGATGTGCCCCGCACGAGGGCGCCATCGGTCATCGCGTCGGCGGAGGGCGTCGCCTCGACGATCACGAGGTTGGCATCGAGCACCGCGCAGGCCGCGCCGAGATCCTCGATCGCCCAGGTCAACAATCGACTCGCGTCCTCGCGCATGACTGGAGTGTACCCGTCAGTGCTCCACGGGCAGCTGCGCCGAGGTCCACGCGAGCATGCCCCCGCGCAAGTTGTACAGGTGCCGGAAGCCCCGCTTGGCGAGCTCGGACGCGGCGCGTGCCGACCGCCCACCGGAGCGGCAGACGAGCACGAGCTCGCGCTCTGGATCCCAGCTCGCTGCGACATCCAGAAGCTCGGCCAAAGGAACGAGCTTGGCACCGGCAACGTGGCCGAGCTCGCCCACGAACTCCTGGGGCTCGCGCACATCGACGAGGGTAACGCTGTCGCGATGCTCGAGGACGAACGCCGGTTCGACCTCGGCGAACGGCGCGGGCGGGGGAGCCTGCGAGATCGGGATGGTCAGGTAGTGGCGCCCGTTGGGATGCGCGGGTGGCAGCCGGCCCGCGTCGATGTTGATCTGGACGCTCGGGTAGAGCAAGCGGGGCGCCTTCAGCGTGCGGTCGCGCGCCGTCCGCATCGCGACGAACTCCTCTTTCGTGGTGTCCGCGCGCAGCTGCGGGTTCTCGCGCTTCGAGCGGCCGATCGTCGTCTCCCAGGCGACCTCGCGTCCGTCGGGTTGGTAGTCGTGGCCCGGATGCACGCGCAGCTCGTCGGGAAGTGCATACAGGCGCTGGACCGAATCGTAGAGGGCCGCGGCACTGCCGTGCGGGAAGTCGCACCGACCGGTGCCGTAGTCGTGCATGAACAACGCATCGCCGGTGAACAGCGCGTCGCCGATCCGGTACGTGACACAGGCGGGTGTGTGCCCCGGCGTCGCGATGGTCTCGATCCGCAGGGTGCCCGCCTCGACGACTTCGCCATCCTGGAGGAGGCGATCGAACTGGCTCCCGTCCGTGGCGAGGTATGGAAGATCGAGGGCCGCGCGGAACACCTCCTGAACCTCGCGGATGCGCTCGCCGATGGCGACCTTCGCGCCCAGGTTCTGACGCAACCACTGCGAACCCGAAAGGTGGTCCGCGTGCGCGTGGGTCTCGAGCACGTAGTGGACGCGGAGCTCGCGCGTTTCGACGAACGCGGCGACTTGCCCGAGCGACCGTGTCGACGTGCGCGACGCGAAGACGTCGTAGTCGAGCACCGGGTCGACGATCACGGCGTCGCGGCTCGACGCGTCGAACACCACATACGTGAGCGTGAACGTGTCCGGGTCGAAGAACGCTTGGATCTGCATGATGCCTCGTCGATTGCAATGCGGGTGCCGCTGGATCTTTCGCGGGATATCGCGGGGTTGCGCTCTCCGCTGAAACACGGAGAAACGGGCGTTTCAGACGAGCTCGCCGGTCAGGATCAAGGCGCCGATGAGGATGATGAACCCGCCGAAGCCGCGCTGTAGTTGAAGCACGGAGAGCCGACGCCCGAGCCGCATGCCCAACATGCTGCCGGCCATCGCGGTCGCCACGACGGGCACGAGCACGCCTGCGTCGATCGCCGCATGCCCGGCGGCGCCCGCGAGGGCGGAGAAGGAGTTCAACACGATCACCAGGAGCGAGGTGGCGATGGCCTCGCGCAGCGCGAGCCTGCCGACGAGTGTGAGCGCCGGGACGACGAGAAAGCCGCCACCCGCGCCGAGCAAACCGGTCAACGCGCCGACGCCGATGCCGACGAGCAGCATGCGCCCGGTGCTGGGAGCGTTCCTGGGCCGCGGCGTCACGCGACCGGCGCGCGTGATCATCGTCGCGCCCACCGCGATCATCAATCCGGCGAACGCGACGATCAGTAGTTCTCCCGGCAGGTAGGCCCCGAGGCGCGCCGAGCCGAATGCGGAGATCACCGACGTCATCCCGAAGGAGAGCCCGCTCTTCCACCGCACGTTCCCCGCGCGTGCGTGAGGAAGCAGCGCGAACGCGCTCGTGAGTGCGACGACGACGAGCGACATCGCGACCGTATCGTGCATATCGATCCCGAAGACGTAGTGGAGAACGGGAACGGTCAGGATCGAACCTCCTCCGCCGAGTAGACCGAGCGACAGCCCGATGGCGAGGGAGAGGACGAGGCCGATGAAGAACATGGGAATCGCATGCAGCAAGGCGCAGACCGACGAGCGGTCGTGGCGTCTCGCGACGTTGCGCCCGCGAATGCAACGCGACGCAACGCGGGTGAAACGCCACGACGATGAAACGTCGTGAACATCGCGTTGCAACGCGTGCGGGTCTGCGTGCAACACGACCGCGCGGAACGCCGCATGATCGCGTGATCGGCGCTCGGCACCGCGACTGCTACTGAAGTGCAGCATGTCTTCTGTTTGGACTTCGGCCGCCCTCGGTGGCGTTCTGATCGGCGCTGCGAGTGCGTTGCTTCTTCTCCTGCACGGACGGATCGCCGGCATCAGCGGCATCGTCGGTGGTCTGCTCCAACCCGCGACGGGTGAGCGGGCGTGGCGCGTCGCGTTCGTCGGGGGCCTCCTCGCGTCGGGGCTGCTCGTCGCGCTGACGCACCCCACCGCGATCGGGGCGGCCACGCGTTCCCCCATCGTGCTCGTGGCTGCCGGGTTGCTCGTCGGCTTCGGGACGCGCCTCGGCAGCGGGTGCACGAGTGGCCACGGTGTCTGCGGGCTGGCGCGATTCTCCCTCCGATCGTTCGTCGCCGTTGCGACGTTCATGACCACCGGCGCGATCACGGCGATGCTCGGGGGAGCCGCGTCGTGAGGAAGCGCTCGTCGTGGATCGGCGCCCTCGCCGCGGGTGCGCTCTTCGGCCTTGGCCTCGCGCTGTCCGGCATGACGCAGCCCGCACGCGTCATCGCGTTTCTCGATCCACGTGGTGGCTGGGATCCAAGCCTCGCGTTCGTGATGGGCGGTGCGATGAGTGTCTACGCGCTCGCGTACCACCTGATCGTGCGACGCCGGCGCGATCCGTGGCTCGACGTTCGCTTTCATCTACCCGTGCAACGCGCGCTGGACCTGCCGCTCGTCGCAGGAGCAGCACTCTTCGGGATCGGATGGGGCCTCGCCGGATATTGCCCGGGGCCGGCCGTGGTCTCGGCGGCATCCGGCCGTGCCGAGGCGATCCTCTTCGTCATCGCGATGCTGCTCGGGATGCTCGCGCGGGACCTGCGCGCGCGGCGTGACCCGCGGCCGCTGCATGGTACGCGCGTACCATAGGCGCGCTACGTGCCGTTCCCCTACGGTGGCGTCGCATGCAGTTCCGCCCGGAGCGACAGCATCGCGCGTTAGCCGAGGTGGAAGCGGAACGTCTCCAGCAGACCTTTGCCAAGAAGCACGCTCGGGTCGACGGCAGCGTCCGACTGCCCGTGCAGCACGCGGGCGAGATCGAGGCGAGAATAGACGTCGAGCTTCCGGAACACGCTGTGGAGCTGGTTGCGCACCGTGTTCGCACTGGTGCCGAGGTGCGCGGCGATCTGGAGGTTCTCGAACCCACGCACGGCGAGGGACGCCACCTGCGCCTCGCGCGGCGTCAGGCTTGCGATCTTGGGCGCAGGCGGCTGTCGTCGCGCCACCAGCGCTACACCGAGCACGCGCACGCACGCACGCATGCGCTGCAGCGCGGATCTGCCGAACGTTGCGCCTCGGGCGCCGTAGCGGTTCGCGTGGATCACCCCGACCGCGTGTCCTCGAAACCGTACGAGGTGCACGAGCTGCGTTCGCAGACCAAGAGGGCGAAGCAACTCGGCGTAGACCGGCATGCGATCACGCTGCTGGGCGGTGAGGATCTCCGTATCGATGTAGCCGCCGTGCTGAAGACGTGGGCTCGACGCCGCGAGCAACGGGCCGTGATACCGCCGCTCGTGCGTGAACCGCGTCAGGTAGGCCGGCGCTCCGCGGAACGTGTCGAAGGGAACCACGTGCACCTCATCGGCACCGACGAGCTCGTGCAGCGTGGCAGCGCACTCTCCGAAGAATGCGTCGTCGTGCTCGTCGAGAGCTCCGAGCAAACGATCCACCGCGCGACGCGCTCCCTGCATAGCTCCAGCGTGCCAGCTGCGCTCCAGGCGTCGCAAGCGCGCGGCCTGGCAACTTCGCCTGTTCGTGAACCCTAGCGAGAAGAAGACACCGTCATGTTCAAGACTTGCGTTCTCGTTTCCAGCGTCTGCATCCTGATCACAGGCTGCGGCAAGAAGAAGGAGGGTGGTGGGGACGAGAGTGGTGCTGCGGTGGGCGGCAAGCTCGTCGCGAGCTGCGACCAACGCGACCTCGCGGGCGCACCGATCAAGAACTGCATCGAGTACACGGGCAGCGTGTGGACGAAGAAGGAGGTCCAGTCACGGTGTGGCCTCGAGGGGCACAAGTTTCTCGAGGGCCCGTGTCCTGCCGAGGGCGTCGTCTTCACGTGCCTCCAGGAGGCGGGTAAGCCCGTGGAGGCGCGCCTGCGCTTCTATGACAAGCCAGAGCGCGCGCAGAAGGTGTGCAAGGACGTCAACGGCGTCCCGCAGTGAGCGACCGATGGAAGAGCTCGTCGCCTTGTATCGTTCCCGCGTCGCGCGTTTCGAGCGCGAGGCATATGCGCCACGTTCTCTCGCCGCAGCACGCGCTCTCCTCGACGCGGCGATGCGCGCGACGACACCCGAGGTCTTTCATCAGTACGATCTTGCTGGCCACCTCTCGTTGAACGCGGCGATCGCGCGTGTCGCCGATTCCGAGGAGCGCCGCGCCGTCCACTGGGACGCACTCGGCGAGACCGTGCGTGCGGCACCCCATCACGAGGTCCTGCGGGCCCTCGCGAGCACGCCACCCGCGAGCGAGGACGCGCTCGTCTCGCTGGTCAGCCGTATCCACCAGCAGGCAAACCTCCGCATCGTCGCCGACGAAGAGCTACGCGAACGCGCATGGTCTAACCGCGAAGCGCTCGACGAGCACGAGGTGGTGGAGCGTGGGGAGGTGCCGCCGGCATGGCGCTCAGAACAAGCGCGGAGCCTCGCGCGCAAGGTCGACGAGATCCGAGCGCTGTTTCGGGCAGCGGACGCCAACCTCGCGGCCTTCGTGCCGGGGTGGCGTCCTCCGTGGGAAGTGCTCGATGCGCCACGCCACCGGCTTCGGTTGGCGTGGTCGGACGGCGAGCGCGTCGAGCGAATCCGGCGCTTCCACGCCATCGTGGGAGGTGCGTGATGCCGATCCCCGATGCGATCGCCGGGGCGATGCTGGGCACGTTCCGCGCCATGGCCGCCGAGATCGATGCGAAGCGCCTCAGCGGCCCTGCGGTTGACGAGCTGCGGACGTCGCTGGGGCGCATGGAGAGCCTCGCGCAGCAGCACTCCGACATCGCCGCCTTCTCCGGTCAGCTCGCGCAGGAGAACCTCATGGGCGCGTTCGGGGATGCGTACGGGCGCGCACTCTCGGGCGCCGCACGCGCCGAAGCGGCGCAGCCTGGCGGCGACACCAAGCTCCTCGCGCGCGCGCTCGAGGCCTACGAGCAGGCGCTCGCCGTGCATCGCGGCAAGGCGGCGAGTGCTCCGCTGGTGCGCGTGCTGGAGGAGATCCTCGCCCTCGGGCGCTCCGGCGTGAGCTATCTCGGTTTCTGCCGCGAGCTCGAGGAGCGCGGCCTCGACCGCGCACTTGACGGCACCGTCCCGCTCACGCGCGCCGCGCTCGTCGACGAGCTCGGGCTCGCGCAGCAGGCATGGGACCGGTGGAGGATCGTCGGCGCCGAGCGCGAGCTGGCGTGGCTCGATGCCGCGGTGGCGCGATCCGGAGGTGCCCCACCTGACGCGCTCGCGGTCACCATGGCCTCGCTCGAGATCCGGCACGCGCTCGAGCCGCACGCTCGTGCGTGGTCATTGGCCGTGCATCGCTGGGAGCGGGCGATCGAGAACCTCGTCGACTGGCTCGACGCGCACGCATCGTTCGCGCCGACCGATGCCCGCTGGGCGGGCGACTCGCGCGCTGCGACCGAGCACAACCTCGCGCGCACGCGCGCCGTCAATCCGGGGCAGCTCGCGATCCGTATCGAGCTCCTCGCGCGCTCCGGGATCGCGTGGGACCACCTCGTCGAGCACGAGACGTTTCGCTGGGAGTACACCGCGCGCCGCATCGGCCTTTCGGACGAGCGCCTGCGCCTCGTCTTCGCCACGCGGCCGCACGCTGTCGTGGGGGGATCTCCGCCACGGGAGCTCGTCGCACGCGCCGAGGAGCTCCACGCGGCTGGCCGCCACGTCCGCACGGATGCAGGCCGTGCACCGGCGCCGGGCACACCGCTCGCGACCTTGCGCTGGGCCTGAGCTCGCCAACCTTGAAAGGAAGACAGTTGAAATGAAGGCATTGGTTACGATCGTGACACTCCTCGGCGCGACGGCGTCGGCCGCGGCGGCCCCGTCCGCGCTCGACGCGTGGGGGCGCTACGTCCCCGCGTTCGACCTCAAGTACAAGACGCAGGGCAAGAACATGGTGTACGTGCCACAGGGGCACTTCTACTTCATGGTCGAGAACGCGGAGTCGGACGACCTCATCACCGCGCAGTACTTCGAGGGGAACAAGCCCCTCGGCGAGCCGCTCAAGTGCCCGGTGACTGTCGAGGAGATCGCGGGCACGTCGGCGAAGCTCGCCGTCACCCACAACTGCGCACCGGATCTCGAAAAGCACGGCCTCGCGCGCGCAGGGAAGTTCAAGGTCAAGCTCGGCTACCGGCAGACCGCCGCGGGCAAGGACTTCCCGAACCTCGCCGAGTACGCCTTCTCGACCGTGGGGCACGCCGGCGCCGGTGGCGCGAAGGAGTTCCACGTCGACTACGACTTCCGTCTCGGCGAGGCGTGGGCGCATCTCACCTCCGACGGCAACCTCAACCTGTTCGCCTGGTTCAAGGAAGGG
This sequence comes from Kofleriaceae bacterium, assembly GCA_033763475.1. Lineage (GTDB taxonomy): Bacteria > Myxococcota_A > Polyangia > Haliangiales > Haliangiaceae > JABFXX01. Next base: position 34,057 of record JANRKM010000208.1, on the reverse strand, counting down.
CGGGATCCCAAGACCACCGCGAGCCAGGGCAAGATGCGTTGCTTCAAGGGTGACAAGAAGTTCGAGTTCTCGGAGATGACCAACAGCCGCTGGGCACACGAGTACGACGACTACGCCAAGACCAAGGGCGACCCCGCGAAGGTGCGGTGGACCTATCAGTACTTCTTCCCGGCGGTCGGTGATACCCGCGTCTGGATGAAGGAGAACCCGGGCGACTACCGCTGCGTCTACACCCGCAATGGCGAGGTGGAGCGTGAGCTGTTCTTCGCGATCAAGGATGGCGCGATCGTGAAGCCGAAGTGCCAGGCGGGCGATAAGCCTGTGGTCGCGGCGCCGCCGAGCACGACGTACATCAAGCAGGTGGTCAAGAACGCGCAAGATCTCCCGTACGATGCCGGTGCTTACGGTAAGGCCGCGTTGTTCGGGAAGCCGGGCGTCGCCGCGGCCTGCGGCTTCTGACGGGAGTTCTCGGAGCTCGGGCCGCAGATTCATCTAGGAAATGCGCTTGTGGTCGGCTCTCCGTTATGTCAAAGCTTTGTACTCAAACGATTACAAGTCGTCGGGTGCGGTCAGGTAGGCCGCAGGTACAACTGCTAGTCGGGCCGCTAGCTGCTACGAGGATGCGCAATGCAGCTCGCTGCGGCACCGCTACACGACAACAAGCGCCTACTCGCCCTGGTCCAGCACGAAGCGCTCACGCTGCTCCTGGACTTCGACGGCACGCTCGTGCCGTTCGCGCGCACAGCTGAGGAGGCCACGCTCGATCCCTCGACCGAGGCGCTCCTCGTCGGTCTGCGCGCGAGCGGCGCCAACGTGATGATCGTGACGGGGCGCCCCCAGCGCCTCGTGGTGCCGTTCCAGGAACGCTGCGCTGGCATTTGGTGGGCGGCGGAGCACGGTAGCTGGCGATGTGACCCGTCGGGCGCGTGGGAGGGGCCGCCGCCGATTGGCGAGATCGACGAGCTCGAGAAGCTCCTCGCACCCTTCCTCCTCATCGGAGGCGTGCGCCTCGAACGGAAGTCGTTATCCATCTGCCTGCACTGGCGGGAGTGTGCAGAGGTCTTGAAGGCACCGCTCATCGTCGCGGCGACGTCGACATGCGACGAATGGTTGGAGTCCCACCCTGATTTCGAGCGGATCGAGGGCGTCGAGATGCTCGAGGTACGCCGCCGCGTGGCCAACAAGGGGAGCGCGGTGGCATGGGCCCGCCGCCAGTTCGCAGGCGCGAAAGTGATCGCGATCGGGGACGATGTCACCGACGAGGACATGTTCGCGGCGCTGCATGACGACGAGCTGGCGATCGGCGTCGGACCGCGGATGAGCACGCGCTCCGCCTTCAACGTCGCCGGTCCGCCGTCGGTGCACACCCTCTTGCGCTGGATCACGGACGTTCGGACGAGCGGCATCACGCGCGCCTTTGTCGGCCTGGCGCACGCCGCTCCGGCACCACAACCGAAGAGCGCCCTCGTCGTCGTATCGAACCGCCTACCGCCCACCGGGACGGGGCGCGCGCGTCCGGTCGGCGGCCTGGTGTCGGCGCTGGAGCCTGCACTCGATGCCCACGACGGCATCTGGCTCGGATGGAGCGGCCTCGATGCAGATGGCGATCGACCGCTCGTCTTCGACGCAGAAGACGCGACCCGCGCCGCCTTCGACTTCCCGCGTGGTTGGCGCGAGCACTTCTACGCAGGCTTCTGCAACCGCGCGTTGTGGCCGGCGTTCCACGGCTTTCCCGGCCGCGTCGAGTACATCGACAAGGACTGGGAGGCCTACGTCGCAGCGAATCAGGAGTTCGCGGCCCGCGCTCGCGCGTTGGCTCTCCGCGACGGCACGATCTGGATCCACGACTATCACCTTCTGCTGATGGGACGCGCACTACGCCAAGGTGGCTTCACGGGGCGTATTGGCCTGTTCCTGCATATTCCGTTTCCCGCCGCAGACATCTTCGACACCATTCCCTGGGCAGACGAGATCATCGACGCACTGCTGGCGCTCGATGTCATCGGCGTTCACACCGCTCGTTGGGCCAACAACCTGCGCATCGCGTTCGACGCGCGCGCGCGCGGCCGCTCACGGCCCGAGATCGTGGTCCTGCCGATCGGCGTCGACCCGGCACATTTCACGGGGGCCAGCGGCTCGCAACACGTCGCGGGCCTGCAGGCCGTGCTCGGACCACGCAAGCTGGTGTTGGGGGTCGATCGGCTCGACTACTCCAAGGGCATCCCCGCGCGCCTGGCGGCGTTTGCGCGCATGCTCGAGGTCTATCCCGAGCTTCGCCGCCGGGTCGGCTTCGTCCAGATCTCGGTTCCGTCCCGTGAAGAGGTGCCCGAGTACGCGCGCCTTCGGGAAGAGGTCGAGGAGCTGGTCGGCCGCATCAACGGACGCTTCGGTGAAGCCGATTGGGTGCCCGTTCGCTATCTCTATCGGTCCTACGAGCGCGAGGTGCTCGCGCAGCTCTACCGTGCCGCGGACGTCGCCCTCGTCACGCCGCTCTGCGATGGGCTCAATCTGGTCGCCAAGGAGTTCGTCGTCGCGCAAGATGCAGCGAAGCCCGGCGTTCTCGTGCTGTCCAAGTTCGCTGGCGCCGCGGCCGAGCTGAGCGACGCGATTCTCACGAACCCGTATCACCCCGACGGCATGGCGCGTGACCTCCATCGCGCACTCGCGATGAACCTCGACGAGCGCGTTCATCGCCATCGCAGACTGCGCGCAGCTCTCGAGGGAAACACGCCGCAGGCGTGGGCGTCGGCGTTTCTGGCGCGCCTTCGCGAGCAGGAGCGTTCGGTCGCATGACTGACTGGATCCCAGACTCGTTGCGTGCCGTCGGGCCCGCCGGCCTCACCTGGTTGCAGTGGATCGCGGTGGGCGGCACGGCGCCGCTCGCGTTCATCCTGGCGACGATCTTCGCGCGCGGTCTACAGTGGGGGGTACGACGCCTGACGTGGCGCACCCACGCAACGCTGGACGACGAACTACTGGACGCGTACGCAGGGCCGGTCCGGCTCCTGATCGCCCTCGGGATCATCCGCCTCGCGCTGCCCTTCTTCGCGTTGCCTCCCGAAGCCGACCGCATGGCCATCCAGATCGTGCTCGCTGGACTGGCGGCCGTGGTCGTCTGGAGCACATTGCGCACGATCGATGTTGTCGTACGGCGAACGAGCGATGCGGAGTGGGTGAAGCAGCGCCCCTCGTCGCGGTCGCTGTTGCTCCTGCTCGGCCGGATCGGGAAGGTCGTCGTCGTCGTGATCGCCATGATCATGGTGCTCGGCAGCATGGGCCTGCCGGTATCGAGTCTCCTGGCCGGCCTCGGCATCGGTGGCATCGCGCTCGCGTTCGGTGCGCAGAAGACGGTGGAGAACGTGTTCGGCGCGATCGCGCTCGGCGTCGATCAGCCGCTCCGCGAGGGGGACTTCGTTCGCATCGAAGACAACGTGCTCGGAACCGTGGAGTCCTTGGGGCTGCGCTCCTCCCGCATTCGGACGCTCGATCGCACGGTGGTCGCGCTGCCGAACGGCCGCTTGTCGGACATGCGCATCGAGACCTTCGCGGTCCGAGATCGATGTCGGCTCAGCGAGACGCTCGGTGTCGTCTACGCCACGTCGGCACGACAGCTACGCGCGATCCTCGACGGCTTCGAGACCGTGCTGCGGTCGCATCCCAAGATCTGGCCCGATGACGTGGTCGTGAAGTTCGCGAAGTTCGGCGAGTCTTCGCTCGACATCGAGATCATGGCGTGGTTCCAGACCGGCGACTACGGGGAGTTCCGCGCCTACCGCCAGGACGTCTTGCTCGGCTTCATGGACGTCGTCGAACGAGAAGGATCCTCGTTCGCGTTCCCGACGAGAACGGTCCACATCGAACAGCGGTGAGCCGTGTCTTCTGACGGCGGCATGGCGACGCTCGTGGGTACGCAGGCTGCACGATCCCGATCCGTCTGGACCTCGGACGAAAGGGAAGAATTCTGCCCACGCGCACCACGAGGCTCGATCAGGCGCTGGGACGCGAGGGGCGCTCCGGCGGCGGCCGGCGGGCTGGCGGCGGCGTTGGCAGTCGCTGTGCGTCGAGCAACTCGGCATACGCGTGGTCCGATCCGGAGATCACCACCTCGCGCATCGGGCTAACGCTGCCGAGGTCGCGATCCTCCCCATGCGCCACGGCGATGATGCGGAACGGATCGGCGCCTCGCCGGACCAGCTCGTCGCGCACAGCCTGGCTGCGCTGATAGCTGAGGTCGAGGTTGGACGAGCTCCCGCCTCGTCGATCGGCGTAGCCCTCGACATAGACGATGCGCTTTGGGTGCGCGGCGAGCCACGACAGCGTCACGCCGAGCGCGTCCCGGGCGCCTTCCGCGACGTCCGCGGATCCCGATGCGAACTGAACCACCGCGAGCGGGTTCACGCGCGGGATCTCGGTATCTGACGCTGTCGCGATCGGTCCGACGATCGTCGAGAGAATCGCACACACGATCAGGCTCCGGTTCGGTGCGCTCATGAAGGTCGGTGCAGCATCGGTCGTGCCATCGGCGCGACGCGAGGACCACCGAGGACGCCCGACAGCGCATCAGTGATCGCGGCGCGCCTGCTGCGCACTCTCGCGCGCGGCGAGTGCCACGCGGGCCATCGTCGGCACGGCGTCGGCGGAGATCCGGTCCAGCGCGGTCGAGATCGCCTGCGCGAGTCCTTCCGGGGACTGCTGTGGCATGGGTTCGAGCTGTTCGTATTGCCGCGACCACAGGACCTCGCCGGAGCTGGTCTCGGTGAGCCGGAGCTCCAGCACGATCCGTCCGACCCAGCGTGTGGGCGAGCGATCGACCTCCTCGAGCGCGATCAAGCGGCCCCCGAGCGTGAGCGGTGCGTCGGAGGCATCGCGCGAAACCTCGCCGAACCTGCCCGAGTGTTCGAGTGCGCGCTCGAGATACCGCGCGACCATCGTCCCCGGTGGTGAGCTCCACCGGTGGTAGTTGTAATAGTCGAACCGATACGGTGATAGCCGGTAGACGATGCGCTCCTCGTCGTACGCGGAGTCGGTCTCGAATGGATCGATGCCGATCACCAGCGTGCCGCGATCGTCGGTGCGCGGTGCGGGCGGCGCCGCGAGGGCGTAGTAGCGCGTCGGCGGGGTCTTCGCCGCGCAGGCGACCAGGAGGCCGCCGAGTACGAGGCGGTCGAGGTGCATCATGGCAGCTTGCGCTCCGGCTGAGGTTGAGACAACAGCAGGCGCGACGGCCGCTGGCGGACCTCGCGCGCGAACTCCTTGAGATCGCGGCTCGCCTTGCGGAGGTCGGCGAGCACGCCGCGCGCGTTCGGGCTGTCGAGCAGGGCAGCGGCGCGCGTCGCGGCCTCGTCGAGCGACTTCATCGCAGCGTTCAGCCGAGGCCCGGCTTCGCCGATCACGGCTTCGAGCTTCGAGCCCGCAGCCGAAAGGCTCGCCAGCACGCGCCGTGCGTCCTCGAGCACCCGCCCGGCTTCTTCGCGGCTCGTGAGCTGGACGAGGTTGTCGACGACTTGTGCCCCGCTCGCCGCGAGCTCGTTGATCTGTGCCAGCATGCGCGTGGACTCCTCGAGGAGGCGCTCGGCCTCGTCGGTGAAGCGGTCGAGGGCCGATTGGCGCGCCGTGATCCGGGCCCCGGGGGCGAGGGGAGATGCCGTCGCCGAGGTGTTACTCAGGTCGATGACCTTGAGCCCGGTGATGCCCGCATAGCGCAGCACCGCGATCGTGTCCGAGGTCACCGGCGTCGCCTCATCGACCTCGATGACCACCCGCGCCAGACGTGGATCCTCCGGCGGAACCCCGAGCTCGGTGACGGCGCCGACCGCGATTCCGTTGAAATACACGCGCGCGCCTGTCTCGAGGCCGTAGACCGACTCGTCGAACACGATCTGGTAGCGGATCCGGTGATTCCACAGCTGCAGCCCGGTGAACAACACGAGCGCGAGGACGAACAACGCGCATGCCATGACCGCGAACGCCCCGACGCGTAGCGCGCGTGCCCTTTGCACCTTCATCCTGCCCTCGCGTGGAAGAACGCGCGCACGGTCGGATCTGCCGATCGCGCGAGCTCGTCGTACGTGCCGCCCGCGCTCACGCGGCCGTTCGCGAGCATGACCGCGCGATCTGCCGTCGCGCGGATGCTCTCGAGCTCGTGGCTGACGATCACGACCGTGCTGCCGAGCACGCGACGGAACTGCAGCAGCGTGTGCTCGATGCCGGCGGCGACCAGGGGGTCGAGGCCGGCGGTCGGCTCGTCGCACAGGATCAGCGGCGGATCGAGGATCGACGCCCGTGCGAGTGCGGCGCGCTTGCGCTGGCCGCCCGAGATCTGGGCGCGGTTGCGACCGGCCAGCTCGGGGATCCCGACGAGCTCGAGCCGCATGCGGACCATCTCCGCGATGACCGTCTCCGGCAGGTTCGTGAGCTCGCGCAGGGGGAGCGCGACGTTCTCCTCGATCGTCATCGAGCTGAACAGGGCGTCGCTCTGAAATGCAGTGCCGAGCCGGCGTAGGAGTGCCGCGCGTTGCTCGCCGTGCACGCCGTACAGCGGCTCGCCGAACAAGCGCAGCTCACCCGCGAGGGGCGGCTGGAGGCCGCATAACGCGCGCAGGAGCGTGGACTTCCCCGACCCCGAGGCCCCGAGCAGCGCGACGATCTCGCTCGGATACACCTCGAGATCGACGTGCTCGAGCACGGGCTCGTCGTACCCGACCGCCACATCGATGCACTGGATGATGGGTGTCACCAGCGCTCCCATGCCGCGACCGCGGCGGCGAAGGCGGCGTCGACGAGAATGATGAGGAAGATGCTGACCACGACCGTCCGCGTCGTCGCCCGCCCGACGCCGCTCGCATCGCCGGACGTGCGCAGCCCGAGGTGGCTTCCTGCCAACCCGATGATCCACGCGAACACGAATGCCTTCCCGAACCCGAGCGCGAAGTCGCCGCCGTCGACGAAGGTGGCCGCGCGAAGCCAGAACGCGCGCGGCGTCGTGTCGAGCATGCCGGTGACCACGAACATGCCGCCGGTGATGCCGAGGAACATCGCGATCAGCGTGAGCGCTGGCAAGGCGAAGGTCAGCGCGGCGAGGCGTGGCAGCACCAGATAGCGCGCAGGGCTCACGCCCATCGCGGCCAGGGCGTCGATCTCCTGGCCCACTCGCATCGCGCCGAGCTCCGCGGCGATCGCGGCGCCCGTTCGTCCGCTGAGCACGATCGCGGTGACGAAGGGCCCGAACTCGCGGACCATCGCCCAGCCCACCATGTCCGCGACGAAGACACTTGCGCCGAACTCGGAGAGCTGGAGCACGCCGAGGAACGCGATGGTGACGCCGAGCAGGAATGCGAGCAGGCCGACCACGAACACACCGTCCACGCCCATCGCGAGCGCATGTGTGACCACCGAGCCAGCTGGCAAGCGGCGCCGGCGCGTTGCGATGGCGACACCCTCTCGCAGCACCTCGCCGAGCAGGCGGACGGCGGCGCTTGCGGAGGCGCGCGCGCTCAGGACGCGGAGTCCGATCTGCTCGAGCCACGTGGGCGCAGCCGTCGGCGGGCGTCGCTCTGCGCCGTCGGCGGGCGCGAGTGCGAACGCGGCCCGTTGTTCGTCGGCGATGCGCTCGAGCGCGAGCTCCTGACCTCGCGTCGCGAGCTCGAGGGCCGCGACCCGGAGCACCGCGACGCCGGCCGAATCCAGGCGCCCGAGCTCGGAACAGTCGAGCACGATCTTCTCGACCTCACGATCGCGGGCGACGTCGCGCAGCTCCGTGTACAGCGTTCGCGCGGTCGAGATGGTCGCGTCACCGCGCAAGTGCACCTGGGCGCTCGCACCATGACGTTCGATCGACGCGAGAAGGGCCACCCCTCGACGACCTGCAAGAACGCGCGCGCTCCCGCGTGCGCCTGCCGCACACTCCGAGCGGCCGACTGCAGCTCAGTGATGCGCCGCCGTATCCTCGTCCTCCACGCTCGCAGTCGTGCGCGCCTCGATCCGGCGCAGAAAGTGCTCGATCGTGTCGACCGGCACGGGGAAAACCACCGTGGAGGTGCGGTCCGATGACAGCTCGATCAACGTCTGCAGGTAGCGAAGCTGCAAGCTGCTCGGGCGCTTCTCCATCAACTCGGCCGCGCTGACCAGCTGGTTCGCGGCGAGCAGCTCGCCCTCCGCGTGGATGATCTTCGCGCGCTTCTCGCGCTCGGCGATGGCCTGACGCGCCATCGCACCGCGAATGTCGAGCGGCAAGTCGACGTGCTTGACCTCGACGAGCGAGACCTTGATGCCCCACGGGTCCGTCTGGCGATCGACGATCTCCTGGAGGCGCTGATTGATCTTCTCGCGCTCGCCGAGAAGCTCGTCGAGCTCGAACGTCCCGAGTACCGAACGCAGGGTGGTCTGCGCGATCTGTGACGTCGCGAACAGGTACTGCTCGATCTCGACGATCGCCGCGATGGGGCGGATGACGCGGAAGTAGACGACCGCGTTCACCTTGACCGGTACATTGTCGCGCGTGATGACGTCCTGCGCGGGGATGTCGTCGGTCACCGTCCGCAAGCTGACCCGCACCATCCGATCGATCGGCCACAGCACGATGACCAGGCCAGGGCCCTTGGGCGACTCCATCACGCGGCCGAGCCGGAACACGACGCCGCGCTCGTACTCGGGGAGCACGTTGATCCACTTCGCGAGCAGGAGCAGCAGCAGGGCGCCTGCGACAATCAAGCCGATATTGGTTGGACTCACGGCGGACCTCCGAGATGTGCAGGGTCAAGGTCGGGCGAAACCTGTAGGCGGAGCCCTTCGATCGCGTCGATGCGAACGTGGGCGCCTTCGGGAACCGGCAGCGAGGCGGTCGCAGTCCAGTATTCCCCGTGCACGAACACCTTTCCGTCGTGCGCCGGCGCGATCGCGACCGCGACCCGCCCGTGCGCGCCAATCATCGCCTCGAGTCCGCTCTGAACGCGGAGGCGGCGCGTGCGGACCGCTCGGATCGCGAGAAACGCGACCACCACGGCGAGCACCACCGTGACAGGGGCGACGACCTCCGGTCCGATCGCGAGCTCCGGTGCCGCGACATCGACGAGAATGAGTGAGCCGATCACGAAGCACGTGAGTCCGGCGAGCGCGAGGACGCCGTAGCTGGTGATGAACACTTCGGCCACCAGCAGTACCAAGCCCGCGGCGATCATCAGCGCTCCGCTCACGCGGACGGGGAGAACCGAAAGGCCGTACAGCCCGAGGAGGGTCGAGATCACGCCCGCGATCCCCGGAACGAAGAAGCCTGGACTCATCAGCTCGAAGAGGATCGCGATCACGCCGAGCGTCACGAGCAGGTATGCGACCTGGGGAGACGCGATGACGCCCAGCACGCGCTCGGCCACCGTGCGTTCGACGACGACAATCTCGGCGCCATGCAGCCGCAGCGTCTGTCGACGTCCATCGAACCGCGTAACTGTCCTGCCGTCGAGCTCCGCCAGGAGCTGCGGGCGATCTGTCGCGATCATGTCGATCAGCCCCAGCGCGCGGGCCTCGCCCGCGGTGTACGAGGCCGACTCGATCACGGCCTTCGCGGCTGGCCCGGCGGGGCGCTGGCGCGCCTCCGCGAGTGAGCGGGCGAGGGCCGCGGCATCCTCGACGGCCTTGTCGAGGGAGGCGTCGCGAGCTTGATCATCGCTGGTCTCCTCTGATGGCGTTTCTCGCTGCGACGGTCCGACTTCGACAGGGTGCGCCGCACCTGTGTTCGTCCCTGGCGCCATCGCGGCGATGTCCGCCGCGAGCAGCAGAAAGAACCCCGCGGACGCGGCGCGCGCCCCGGAGGGAGTGACGTACACGGCGACGGGGACCGTCGAGCCGAGGATCGCCGACGTCATTGAGCGCAGCGATTCGAGCAATCCGCCCGGCGTGTCGACCTCGATGACGATGAGCGCGGCCTGCTCCTCTGCCGCGATGCGGAGCCCACGCTCGAGATAGCGCAAGGACACCGGCTGGACCGTGTCGTCCAGATCGAGGACGAACACACGCGGCGTGCTGTCGTCCGCCGGGGCCGGTGCTGCCACCACGGGGGCCAACAGCACGAACAGGAGAAGGACGACGATCCGCATCGCCTCACCGGATCGTCGCGCGTGGGTTGGGCCAGACCAGCGGGATGCCGAGGACGTTCTGGAGGAGGTTCTGAAACTCCGCCAGACGCCGGGCATCGGAGCGTACGCCTCGCGGCGATGCTCCCGTGCGCAAACAAAACGCGGCGAGGGCTCCGGCGGCCTCCCCGATGTTCCACTCCACCGGGTGCAGCCGGTAGCAGCCGTTCGTGATGTGGGTGACGCCGAGGTTCTTGGCCGCGGGCAGGAGGTTCTCGACGCGGACCGGGATCAAGGCGCCGAGCGGTATCTGGAACGGCCAGCTGCTGAGGTCGACATAAGTGCGGCCTCGCGTCGAGGGATGCAGGTCGATGCGGTAGCTGCCGATGCCGACGCTGTCGAGAAACTGCTCGGCCCCTTTCAGCTCGCCGCGCGCTTCGACGGCGACGTGTTGCTCGAGCACGGTGCGCTCGGCCTGGATGCGCCGGCTCTCGCGCACGTAGACATGCTTCGCCGTGCCATCGTGGGTGCCGACGATGTCGTTGCGCATGCGCAGGCCGCGATAGCCAAGGCCGCCGTCGTGCCGCGGCGCCTCGGTCTGCATCCAGTACAAGAACGATAGGCTGAGCTGACGCGCGCCGCGTTCGTTGGCCGCGCGCTCGCGTGGCGAGACGCCGACGAGGGGGCCGAGCCAATAGTCATTTTGGGGCCAGTTGACGAGGGTGATGTCGCTCTCGATCTTGCTCGGCGGGAAGTGGTCGCGATAGAGGATCCGGCGGAACGTCCACAGGTCCTCGCGGCCCGGCTCCTCGAACACGGCCTGACGGCGCACGTCGAGGGTGACGGGATCCACGAACACCCAGCCGAGCTGCGGACCGGGCCAGAAGTCAGCGCGATAGCCACGCCAGAAGTCGTAGTCGGCTGGTCGCTCGATCGTGAAGTCCTCATCGGGGTGATAGTCCATCGCGAAGCACGCGGTCACCGCCTGCTGATCGAGCGGGTCGGGCTTCCCCGCGAGCGCGTGCGGCTCGCCGGTCTGGGCCTGGCTCTCGGCGCCGATCACGTGCTCCACGTTTGCGAGCTCGAGGAGGTCACCGAGCTCTGTCGCGTCGAGGATGTACGCCGCCGTGATCGTGTGCTCCGCTCCGGCGGCATCGCGAAACGTGACCGCGCGGACGCGATCGCCGTCGACGTGGGCCTGGATGGGCTTCCAGCGCAGCTTGATCGCGATGCAGCCCGCGGAGAGGTAGGGCGCGAGCAGCTCGTACATCGCGAACAACGCGACGCGCGGCTCGTGGCACAGCGGGCTGACGCGACCGAGGCCCGGGTTGAGCTGGGGGTCGAAGCGCGCATCGGGGAGCAGCGGATAGTTCCGCCGGTAGTAATCGCGGATCGCGCGGCGCAGGCGCTGGTACGTTGCGGTGCACCCCGTGCCCTCGATCCAGGGGTGCTCGTCGGGCGGCACCGCCTGCGTCGTGAGCTGCCCACCGATCCAGTCGGTTTCCTCTGTGAGGATGACATGCATCTCCAGGCGTGCCGCCGCCAGCGCGGCCGCGACGCCGCCAAGGCCAGCACCGACGACGAGGATGTCTGGGCGTTGCTCGTTCTTCACGCGTGGCTCCTACCCGGACGCCCCCTGGAGCTCGACGGGATGCACCGGTTCGAGAAGCAGGCCGACCGCGAGCTCGTTGTTGATCCGCGCGCGGCGCTGCAGCGCAGGTAGCGCTTCCCGGACATGTCGACGCTGCGCGTCTCGATCGTCCCACGCGCGATCGAGGCTCGCGATCAGCTGCCCGGCACTCACATCGTAGAGATTGGGTACGTCCAACCCGAGCTCCTCCAGGAAGCCGCTCACCTTGGTTGCATACGGCAGCGCGAAGAACGGCACGCCCGCGAGCGCGGACATGATCAAGAAGTGGAGCCGCATGCCGACGGTGAACTCGAAGTGCCCCAGCAGCGACAGGATCTGCCCAGGCGCGTATTCGCCCTTGAGCACGGTGGCGCGCTGTGCGTGCCGCATCCGCCCGACGACGGCGTGGCTGTGCTGGACGTCGTGCGTCCGGCGCTCGAGCGGAATGAACACCACCTCCGCATCCAGGCGGTCGCACATGAAGTCGGCGGCGTTGGCGACGAGCTGGTGATAGCGCTCGATCTGGAGCTCCGGTGCCGCCGGCCCCGGTTCGCGGACCGAGAAGCCGATCAACCGCGCCTCGGGATCGAGCGCCTCTGCGCGCAGGATCGCATCCAGTGTCAGCGGGGCGGGTTCGAGCAGGAGCGCGGGATCGGCGGTGACGAACACCTCGTGCTCCACCCCGATGTCCTCGAGTAGCTGGCGCGTCCGACGATCGCGCACGGTCAGCACGGTGACGCGATCGAGGTTCTCGCGCACATGCGAGCGCAGCGACACATCGGCCAAGGGGCCCGCGCCGATCGCGTAGACCATCACGGGCGTCCCGACTTCGTATGCGAGTGTCACTTCGCGCAAGAACATCTCGGCGTCGGCGTCGTGGAGGATTCCACCGCCTCCGAGGATCAGCAGGTCGAGCTTCTCGACGAGCCGCCTGGACTCTCGGCGCGTGAGACCACGCGACGTCACCGCCTCGACGTTGTGGCGAGCATGCGTATCTCGCGCATCGCGCGAGAACACCGTGATCTCCACCGGCAGGGTCCGGCGGAGCTCGCGGATGATGACCTCCAGGATGGCCTCGTCGCCCAGGTTGTATCCGCCGTACGACCCCGAGATGCCGATTCTTCGTATGCGTTCAGCCTGCACGACGACCTCGATGGAAAGGCTTACAAGATCGCGGCCGACCTCACGAACGAGCTCTCCCGACTGCCTCGTCGGGCGCGACGTCGACGTGGACGGGCGGCATGCCCGTCACGGCGAAGGTCGCGGACGCGATGTGCACGCCGAGCTGCTCGAGCCCCCGCAGGATGTCGCGGCTGAGCGCATCCTTGAGCTCGCGCACGCCGTGGGTCGGCGCGAGGAAGCGCACCGTCAGCTCGAGCCAGTTATCCGTGATCCGATAGAACACGCGCGGTCGCACGTCCGTCGCGCCGACCCCGTGCAGGCGCGCGAGCTCGGTCACCTCGTCCCGCGCCGTCTCCTGCAGCTCTGTCGTGTGGCGATCGGCGACGGTATGCAACAGCTGCTCGACGCGCTCGCGATCGGCGCTGTAGCCGATCGGAATCGAGAGCTCCTCCCAGATGAAGGGAAGCTCGCGCGTGTAGTTGTAGACGGGTTCGTCGAACACCCGAGCGTTCGAGACCGTGACGATGCGCCCCGTGTACTGGCGGCTCTGGACCCACATCGCCGGCTCGTCCTTCTGCACGGGGGGCGGCTGCCCCATCTCCAGGAGCGTCGTCTGGGTGAAGTCGAGCCGGAGCACGTCACCGCGAACGCCGCCCATGACGATGCGATCGCCGACGCTGAAGGTCTTGCCCCGCAAGATCACGACATAGCCAGCGAGCGCGGTGACCACCTTCTGCAGCGCGAAGGCGAGACCCGCGGTGAACAGGCCGAAGGCCGTCGCGAACCGGCTCGGATCGTCGAACCACAGCGAGACGAGCCCGATCACAGCGACGACGGCTCCGATCAGAGAGACCGCCTGGCGCGTCCAGAACCGCGCGCGCAGGAAGCGATCCCCGCGCAACACGGACTCCGCGAGCGCGACGAGGAGGCGCCGCGATAGCCAGACGAGCACGAGCAGCGCGATCGAGAGCAGGAGCTTGTGCCCGCTCTCGGTCGTGACACCGACGAGCCGGATGCCTTGCAGCTCGACGGGATCCTCCGCACGCATGACCCAGGACGCTGCAAGCCATGCGCCGCGGCGCTGCCGGCGGAGCGAAGGTGCGAGTTTTTGGCTCGCGATGGAGCCCCTCGGGTTCGTTGCGCGCGTTCGTCGCCCGGCCTCGATCTGGGTACGGTTGTGGGATGACGAGCAAGGCGCTAGCACACCGAATCGAGCAGCAACGCAAGGCGCACCCGCCGCGGCCCAAGCAGCCCCGACGGCCGCGGCGGGACACCGATGTCGACACCTCGAAGCCCGGGGTGAGCGCGACCGATCGCAAGCGCGCGCGCCGCCCGACGCGGAGCTTGCTGGCGGGGCGGCGCGGCGGTGCTGCGCTCGAGGACGCCGCGATGGAGAAGCGCTCGCGCAAGTCGACCCGCAGGAGCGCCGACCGCACCAAGCGCACGACGAATCTCCAGCTCCAGGCCGTCCGCGAGACGCGCTCTCCGTCGGCGCGCGCGGCGCGGAACAAGGTCCGTCCCGCCCGGCGCTGAGCCGCGTGTCGTCGCGCCATGCTGGTCAGCGAGCGTTGCCAACGTATACGTGTCACGTGCAGCAGGTGCACGCCACCTACACGGTCGGGGTGGTCATGATCGGAGGCGCCGACTCGAGCTTCGGGACGAGGCGAGCGCCGTCACGAGCGCTGGTGGACTGCGAGGAGGGGATGCATCGTGCGTTCCGGAGCCGGTTCCGGGCGACCCGCTCTAGTGCCGGACCTGTGCAGCACGGCGTTCCAAAAGCTCGAGCTGCTCTCGTAGAACGGCTCGGTTGTCTTCGGTGGCGACGGAGAGGCAATCGTGCAGCGCAAGACGGATGCGGTGCGTTACCTGCTCGGACGTGGCGCCGTAGTCGCGGAGCTCGTCGAATGCCAGGTGCACGAAGTCGGAATAGCTTCGATGCCGAACCGTGAGGCGTACGATTCCATCGGCGTCGCAGTAAGGGGGACGACGAAGATCCCGGACGGCCAGGCGTCGAAGCAGATCGTGGATGTGATCGAGCGCCTGTACGGCCGTGCTTGGATCGTTGATCCCGGGTGAGACAGCACGAAGTGCGATATCGACGAGCTGGCGAAATCCAAAGGCCGGGTCTTGGTCTGGGGTGCGCTCGATGTCGAACCCCAGCGCTGCGCTGCAGTTCGCCTCGTTGCCGTGCTTCCCCCAGATGTGAAGCACCTCGTAGCCGGTCGGGACAAAGTCACCGATGCGCGGGAGCAGCTCGAAACGAGAGCCGGCGCGCGTCGCGAGCTCCACCAGGCGGCGCGTGTCCACGAACGTGAGCACACCGGGATCTCCTCGGTGATGCAGGACAGCGTCTGGTGCGCCCACGGGGACGCCCGTCTCCGAGCCCCGACCGACATGGCGAGCTGCACGTTCGAGCTCGTGCTCGATCCCACGACGCGTCTCCGCGGCAACTTTCGTGATGATGGTGATCACGCGAATCGAATGCGCCATCCGGTGCACGTACTGGATGAACACGCCGATGCTCACCAACACGAGTAGCAGACCCGTCCACGTGGCGATCGCCGGCACGAAGCGTTCGGGGAAGGAACGTACCTTCGAGAGCACCGCGACCGCGTACACGAAGGTGCCGACGAAGACGGCGATCGCGATCTTCGTGATGCGATCCTCGAGAAACGTACGGATCACGCGGGGTGAGAACTGATTGCTCGCGAGTTGAAGCGCGAGGATGGTGATCGAGAAGACGAGTGCCGTGAACGTGAGCATCGACGACGCGATCGTCGATAGCAGTGCGCGTGCGCTCTCCGGGCCTCCGTCGAACATCCACGCTTGATGGCCGCGCGCTCGATGATCGAGCCACGCGAGCAAGTAGGCTGCGACCAGCGCCAGGAGTGCTCCCACGGCGGGCGCGAACCACAAGCTGCTCCGTATCTGCTGCCTCACCGCACGCAGGCGCAGCAACGGATTTCGTCGCCAGGCCTGGAAGGTCGTATTCGTGGCCATGCAGGATCAACGTGCGCGATCCGCACCAAGCCCCGGGCGCGAGCCTGCGAGGGACGCACAGACCGCCGAGCTCCTCCGTCGTGTCGTCTCCGCGTCTGCGATGTGGGCGTAATCGCTCACCCGGACTTTTCTCACCCGAAGCCGAACAAGGGCGCCGTTCACCCGTCCTCGTTGTGTGTCTGCTCACACGTTCACGAAAATCAGGCTGGGAATCGCCCTCGCGCTTGCGAGCGCGTGCGCGCGTCGATCGGAGGCGACCGTCGAGCACGATTCGAGGCGACAGGTCCCTATCGCAGTCCCCCGCACGGAGGACGTCGTGGTCGAGCGCGCTTATGTAGCGAGTGTGCGCGCCGCCCGCCACGCCGAGCTGCGCGCACGCTTCAAAGGCGTGATCGAGTCCGTGGTGGTCGACGAAGGCGAGCGGGTGCGCGCCGGCCAGGTCCTGTTCACGATCGCCGCGAGCGCGCGTGCCCAGGAGGCCGCGAGTGCGCGTGCCGCGCAGCTAGGTGCGGAGGCGGAGCTGCGTGCGGCCGAGCAGGAGCTCGAAAATACCAAGTTGCTCGTCGAGAAGCAGATCGTCTCGGAAGCCGAGCTCCGTCGGGGACTGGCCAAGGTCGATCTCCAGAAGGCGCGCGTCGAGGAGGCCAAGGCCGCGGTCGGACGGACGAAAGTCGAGCTCGGGCGCGCGCAGATTCGCGCGCCGTTCGACGGCGTGGTCGACCTCATCCGGCACAAGACGGGCGCGATGATCGAAGACGACGCGCTGTTGACCACGGTGTCCGATCCGCGGGAGGTCGTCGCGTACTTCGCGATCTCCGAGCGCGAATACCTCGAGTACGCCCGCGAGAGTGAACGGCAGACGCCGGTCGTCCAGCTCGCCCTCGCCGACGGGACCATGTTTCCCCACGAGGGCGCGATCGATGCGGTCGGAGGTGAAATCGATACCGCGACGGGGACGCTGGTCTATCGGGCGCGGTTCCCCAACCCCCAAGGCACGCTGAAGCACGGTAGCAGCGGCAAGGTGGTGCTGAAGACCAAGGTCCGTGGCGCCGTGCTGGTGCCGCAGCGGTCGACCTTCGAGACCCAGGGCAACATCTACGCGTACGTCGTCGACACGGGCAACATCGCGCGCATCCGGAAGCTCGACGTGAAGCACGCCCACGGCGACGCCTTCGTCATCGGCGGTGGGCTCGCGCCTGGAGAACGCTTCGTCCTCGAGGGGATCCAGCAGCTGAAGGACGGCGCGGCCGTGGAGCCGCTCGCGCCGACAACGCCGGCGAAGCTGAGCGCGAAGGGGTAGCCATGCTCGCGATGTTCGTGCGCCGGCCGGTCCTGGCCATCGTGATCTCACTCCTGCTGTCGTTGCTCGGAGGGCTCGCGCTGCTCCGCATGCCGATGGAGCTCTTCCCGTCGGTGGCGCCGCCCGAGGTCAACGTCACGATCGACTACACCGGTGCCAACGCCGAGACCGTCACGAAGGCGGCCTTGGTGCCCCTCGAGCGGGCGATCAATGGCGTCCCCGGGATGAAGTACATGAGCAGCCTCGCCGGTAACGACGGCGTCGGCGTCGTGCAGATCCTGTTCGAGGCGGGCACCGATCCCGACGTCGCGGCGATCAACGTGCAGAACCGCGTGAACTCGGTGATCGACGAGCTCCCCGAGGAGGTGCTGCGCAACGGCGTGAAGGTCGCGAAGGAAGAGAACTCGATGCTCATGTACGTGAGCATCCATAGCTCCAACCCGGAGCACGACGAGAAGTTCCTCTACAACTTCGCCGACATCAACCTGCTGGGCGAGCTCAAGCGCATACCCGGCGTCGGCTTCGTCGATATCCTCGGCGCGAAGGACTACGCCATCCGCGTCTGGATCGAGCCCGAGAAGCTGCTCGCGTACGACCTCTCGGTGGACGAGGTCGCGGCGGCGCTCAAGGCCTACAACCTCGAGGCGGCACCCGGCAAGCTCGGGGAGAACAGCGATCGCGGCACCGCGCCGTTGCAGTACACCCTCGCGTACACGGGCAAGTTCAACACGCCCGAGCAGTACGCCCGCATCCCGTTGCGCGCGACGCCCGACGGCAGGCTGTTGCGCCTCGGGGATGTCGCCACCATCGAGCTCGGCTCGATGTACTTCGACGTCGAGACCAAGTTCGACGGCCGACCTGCGGCGGCGCTGGTCCTCAAGCAGCTCCCGGGCTCGAACGCCCGCGAGGTGATCGCGCGCGTCAAGGCACGTCTGGCCGACATCCAGGCGCAGGCGTTCCTGCCCGGCATGGTCTACGACGTCAGCTTCGACGTGAGCCGGTTCCTCGACGCGAGTGTGCACGAGGTGCAGCGCACGCTGATCGAGGCGTTCGTGCTGGTCGCGCTGGTGGTGTTCGTGTTCTTGCAGAGCCTACGGGCGACCTTGATCCCGATCCTCGCGGTGCCGGTGTCGCTCGTCGGCACGCTCATGTTTGCCCTGCAGCTGGGCTTCTCGCTGAACTTGATCACCTTGTTCGCGCTCGTGCTCGCGATCGGTATCGTGGTCGACAATGCGATCGTCGTCGTCGAGGCGGTGCACGGCAAGATCGAGCATGACAAGCTGCCCCCCAAGCAGGCCGCGGCCGAGGCGATCGTGGAGATCGGTCCAGCGATCATCGCGATCACGCTGGTGATGGCCGCCGTGTTCGTGCCTCTCGCGTTCATCGATGGCCCCGCAGGCATCTTCTACCGCCAGTTCGCGCTGACCACGACGATCGCGATCGTGTTGTCGGGCGTCGTCGCGCTCACGCTGACGCCAGCGCTGTGCGGGCTGCTGATGACCGGTCACGCTCCGTCGGGGACCTCGCGTCTCGAGCGCGTGTTCGGCGGGTTCAATCGCGGCTACCTGCGCGTCGAGGGAGCGTATGCAGCCGTGGCGCGGCTCTCCGCGCGCCATCGCCTCGTGCCGTGGATCTTGATCGCCGGGTTCGTGATCGGCGGCGCGATGGTCGCGGCGAAGGTCCCGACCGGGTTCATCCCGAACGAGGACCAGGGCATGTTCTACGTCAGCGTGACGACGCCGCCGGGGGCGACGCTGGAGCGCACCAAAGAGGTCGTCGACGCGATCGCGGTCGCGGCCGCCGAGATCCCGGAGGTCGAGAGCATCGCGACGCTCGCCGGCAAGAACGTGCTGTCCGACGGAACCGGCGCGAGCTACGGCACGTCCCTCGTCAACCTCACCGCGTGGGAGCGCCGCGACCGTTCGGTGGACGCCATCATCGACGACCTCACGCGCCGTACGGCGCACATCAAGGACGCCAACCTCGAGATGTTCCCACCACCACCGGTGCCTGGATATGGCGATGCGAGTGGCTTCGAGCTGCGGCTCCTCGACAAGACCGGCCGGGGCAACATCCACGAGATGCAGCGCGTCGTCACGCAGTTCGTCGCCGACCTCAAAGCGCGCCCCGAGATCGCGACGGCGTTCACGATCTTCGATGCGACCTACCCGCAGTACACCATTCGCCTCGACATCGACCAGGCGGCGCGTCTCGGCGTGACCCCCGAGCGAGCGCTGCGCACCTTGCAGACGCTCCTCGGTAGCGAGTACGCGACGAACTTCATCAGGTTCGGCCAGATGTACAAGGTCATGATCCAGGCGCCGCCCGGCGCTCGGGTCACGCCGGAGCAGCTCTTGAACCTCCGCGTGCGCAGCGAGCACGGCGCCCTGGTCGCGATGTCGACGTTCATGAAGCTCGAGAAGACCTACGGCGTCGACGCGCTCACCCGCTACAACATGTATCCATCGGCCGAGCTCAACGGCGAAGGAAAGCTCGGCGTGAGCAGCGGTGACGTGCTCGCCGCCGTGCAGGAGGTCGCCAACACCAAGTTGCCGCGTGGCTATGCGATCGATTGGGCGGGCATCTCGCGCGACGAGATCGATGCCGGCAATCAGGGCATGGTGGTCGGCCTGCTCGCGCTCCTGTTCGTCTGGCTCGTGCTGGCAGCACAGTACGAGAACTTCCTCCTGCCCGTCGCCGTGCTGCTGTCGCTGCCGCCCGGGCTGTTCGGCGCGTTCGGCCTGCTCCACGGGCTCGGTCTCGAGAACAACATCTACACGCACATCGCGCTGGTGGTGTTGATCGGGCTCCTCGGAAAGAACGCGATCCTGATCATCGAATACGCCGAGCTGCGGCTCGCGGAGGGAAGGTCGCCGCGCGAGGCGGTCGTCGAGGCCGCGCGCCAGCGCCTCCGCCCGATCTTGATGACCTCGCTCGCCTTCATCGCCGGCCTCGTACCCCTGGCACTCGCGACGGGGGCGGGGGCCGTCGCGAATCGGACGATCGGTGTCGCGACGATCGGCGGCATGGCGATGGGGACGGTGTGGGGGATCGTGATCGTCCCGGGCCTGTACGTCGCCTGCAAACATGTCTCGCGCTGGTTCGGCGCGCGCGGTGAACGCCTCCCGACGGCGGAGGCGCGCTGATGCGCTCGCTGCTCGCGCTGGCGTGTGTACCGTTGATCGCGTGTGTGCCCCGCGGTCCGACGAAGACGGCGCGGCCCATCGCGCTCCCCGCGGCTTTCAGCGACGGACTTCCTGGTGCGAGTGTGGCCGCACTCGACTGGCGGACGTTCTTCGCCGACGAGGCACTGAATCGCTTGATCGGCGAGGCCCTCGCGAACAACTACGATCTCCAGATCGCGCTACAGCGCATCGAGATCGCGCGCGCGCAGACCACGCGCACGGCGGGCGCGCGCCTCCCGCAGATCGACATGGCGGTCGCCGCGAGCCTGCGTCGATTCGGTGCCTACACGATGGACGGCGCGGGCAATGCATCGACCGACATTCGCCCCGGGCAGCGCGTGCCGGAGCACTATCCCGAAGTCTTCGCGGGGCTTCAGGCGACGTGGGAGGCGGACCTGTGGGGGCGCCTCGGCAAGCTGCACGGTGCTGCACGCGCACGCTACCTGGCGAGCATCGAAGGCACCCATCTCGTCATCGCCGGCCTCGTCGCCGAGGTCGCGCGCACGTATTACGAGCTGCTCGCCGTGGATGCCATGGTCGAGATCACCGCCCAGAGCGCCGAGCAGCAGGCGCGCGCGCTCGAGCTCATGCGCGTGGAGATGCAAGCCGGCCGAACGACCGCTCTCGCGGTGCAACAGTTCGCCGCGCAGGTCGCGACGACACGGGCCCTCGCCGCGAGCCTTGCCCATCAGCAACGCGGTCTCGAGAACCAGCTCACCACCCTGGTCGGACGATTGCCCTCCACGATCGCGCGCACCGATGCCGCGCTCGAGCGCGATGTGCCGCGCTCGCTCGCGTCCGGCGTGCCCTCCGATCTGTTGCGGAATCGGCCCGACATCCGCGCCGCCGAGCTCGCGGTGCAAGCGTCGCGCTACGATGTCGGGGCTGCCCGTGCGGCCTTCTATCCGCGTCTACGGATCACGGCGAGCCTCGGCTACGAAGCGTTCGATCCACGGTTCCTGTTCGCGACGCCCGAATCGCTAGCATACGGCGTGCTCGGTGGCCTCGTGGCACCCCTCGTGAACCGGTCCGCGATCAAAGCCGAGCTCGCGGTCGCGAATGCCACGCAGCTCGAGGCCATGGTGCGCTATCAACAGACCGTACTCCGCAGCTTCGCCGAAGTCTCGACGACGCTCTTCCGTCTCGGTCAGCTCGGCGACGTGGTGCGCCAGCAACGCGAGAAGCTCGCGGCCGTGCGCGAGACGGTCGCGACCGCCGAGGCACTCTTTCGCGCCGGTCGTGCAACGTACTTCGAGGTGTTGCTCGCGCAGCAGAACACGCTCCAGAGCAGACTCGAGTTGGTGGGGGCGTTGCGCGACCGGCACATCACGCGGATCCAGCTGTACCGCGCCCTCGGTGGCGGCTGGCAGGGGACGCTCGCGGTGCGCCCCTAGGCGAGCCACGCTGGTTCCGCGGGGAGGAGCAGCCAGGACGAGAGGTGGGGAACGCGCAGCGTTCCGACGACACCCCCGTGCGCTTCGACCAGGACGACGAGGTCGACGGGCGGCTCGGTGGCACCGTCGACCTCGATGCGCACGCCCTGCTCGCACATCAGCGCGCGCACGATGACCTCGTCATCCGCGTGCTCGGCGACCGCCTGCCGGATCATGATCGACAGCCCCGCTGCGAGACGCGCGGCGTCCACGGCGAGGGCGGGCAGGGGGCGCTGTAGATAAGCGACGAGGCGGCGGCCGAGCCTCTCCGCGTGGGGTTGCGCACCCGCGATCACTTGTCCGAGCAGGAGGTCGAGCTCGACCTGCTGCGTCTGCATCCGCGTGTGCGTCTCCGCGCCGTCTACCACGCGCCGCAAGGCGGTTTCGAGGCGCGCGGTTTGCATCTCGAGCTCGCTCGCGATCTCCGGGGCGATGACCGGGCGTGTTCGCTCGATCGTGTCGCTGACGCGCTGGAGTTGGTCGCGTAGCTCGTTCGTCGAGCAGATGAGTGCGCGGTGCCTGCGCTCCGTGCGCTCGCGCTCATCTCGCGCGCGGACCTGCGTGCGCACGAGCTGGCGAAGCGACCAGATGGTTCCGAGCGCCAGGCCCGTGGCGGTCACCGCGGCCGCGATGAGGCCCCAGCGCGCGAACCGCCGCACCGCAGCGTCGCGAGAGAGCAGGGCATCGGCGGCGGTCACGCTGCTCGCGAGGATCACGAGGATCAGTGCGAGCTGAATCGGGATTATACGAAGGCGGAACACGTGTTCCGCATCGACGGATCTCGCCATGACCCGAAGACGGCAGTCGCGCCCTCTTGTTCAGCTTCGCGAGAAAGAAAGCTATTCCTCCACCATATCGATGTACGCTGATCGAGCGCTCGTCGGTGCGAGCGAGAGCTCCGGTCGTGATCGACGCTGAAACCACAGACCAGGAAATGGCCGCGCAGTTCGAGCGCGTCATTCGCCGCGTGAAGTCCTCGATGAGCTACCGCGGCTCGTTCAGCACCCGCGACATTCTCGGGGCGCTGGTCGTGCGCTGGCTACAGAGCGGGGAGTGGGCACGACTCAAGCAACTGCCGCCGGACCAACGCTACATCGGGAAGAGCGTGCGGCGGTTCATCCTCGACCGCATCGACTTGCTGCGGAATCGCGGCGAAGCAACCGAGCTCCCCGACGACCTCTTGTCGTTGCCCGACGAGACCACCCTCATCGACCTGATCGAAGAGACGGAGATGCGGTTGTGGATCGAAGAACGCGTCGTCGACCTCGAAGCGGGCACGAGCGATCCACGCGTCAAGATCCCGCTCGTGTCTGCTCAGCAGGTCGGGCGAGCGTTGCGCCTGCACATCACTGGGCGCACGCAGCGCCAGATCGCTGACGAGCTCGGTCTCTCGCTAGGTGTGGCCAACAAGCGCCTCGCCGACGGGACCAACTACCTCATTCTGCTGCAGGCGATCGAGTGTGGGCTCGGAGGTATGGCGTGATGGACGCCGCGGTCCGTCGCACGCTGAGCCGCATCGCGGAGCTGGCGCCGGAGCAGTGGTCGTCTTCGCTCGCGCGCGCCTTTCCACACGATGCCGTGCTCCGGCTACAGGCGTTGCTCTGGCTGCGCGCCGATCGTGAGGGCAGGGAGCGCGATGACGCACCTCCGTCCCTCGGCGATGCTGCGGACAAGCGCTACGAGTTGCTCCTCCAGCTGGCGCACGGCACGACAGCCTCCGTCTGGCAGGCCTTCGATCGTCGGCTGGGGCGCAACATCGCCATCAAAGTGTTTCACCGGGCGAATGACTCCGAGGCGCTCGAGCAGGTGCTTGCCGAGGCGCGCGCGGCGAGCGATGTCATCTCGGATCACGTCGTGCGCGTTCTCGACGTGCAGTACGGCGAAACGCACCCGTACATCGTGATGGAGCTGGTGTGTGAATACGACGAGGAGAAGGGCGAGCTCGTCGTCGGGGCGACGCCCGCCGTGATGCCACCGCATTCTCTCGAGGAGGCGCTGCGCTGGACCATGCAGGTCGCGCGAGGCGTGCACGATGCGCACGCCCGCAACGTCTTTCATCGCGATCTCAAGCCACGCAATGTCCTCATCTCGCCGAAGTCGCGTCGTGCGCGCGTCGCAGATTTTGGCATCGCCGTGAGCAGTGCGTTCGCGGACTCTCCTCGTGGCGCGATAACGCTGATGCGGCGTGGGCCGTCCGGGCCCGTCAGCATTCGCGGCACCCCGGAGTACATGGCCCCGGAGCAAGCGCGCGGACTTCCCCTCACGCTCGACGCGCGGAATGCCGACGATCGCAGCGCGCTGGTGGCCATCGATGTCTGGGGCATCGGTGCGCTCGCCTACGAGCTGGTCTCCGGGCGTCCACCGTGGGTCGCCAACACGGTGGGGGACTTGAGTGCGTGGGAGATCGCGGCGTCGGCGGAGCGCCCGCCCCCGTTTCTCCGCGCCTCGAATGGGGCCCGCATCCCCGCACGCGTGCGGCGCGTCATCGACAAGGCGATGAGCAATCGACCCCACGATCGCTACCAGACGGCGGCCGCGCTCGCGCACGACCTCCAGGCCGTGCTCGCTCATCGACCCACGACGCTCGACCGCGGGGTATTCGTGCGCGCGAGGCTGTGGTGCCAGCGCAATCCACAGCTCGCGCTGAGCGCAGGGATCTTGAGCGCGCTTCTCGTGGTCGTCTTTCTCACCCATCAAGCCGTCACGCAGCTGCGCCACGAGCGGAATGCGATTGCCCGCGAGCTCACGACCCAACGCGCGGAGCAGGAAGAGCTGGTCGCGCGCATGCGGCACGCGCGCGCCACGCTCGACGAGACGACGAGGCGGCTCGACGCCGAGCGCGAGAACCTCACGTCGCTCGAGCGCTCGCTCGACGAGCAGCGCGCATCGTACCAGGCCCTGCTCGAAACGAAGGAGCAGGCGTTGCGCGATGCCAACCGCACGACCCGGAGGATCCTCGAGCAGCTGGAGGCGGCACGCCTAGAGCGCCAATCCGCGGACGCGGCGCGGGGGCGCCTCGAGCGCACGGTGCAGGAGGTCCAACGCCTCGCCGAGAAAGCCGTGAAGGAGCGAGACCGCGTTCGCCGCGAGCGCGAAACCGCGCAGGTCGAGCGCGACGAAGCGATCCGCGAGCGCGAGGCGATCGAGGAGGAGCTCGAGCGGCTCAAGACGCAGCGCGAGCGCGCGACCCGGCCGGCGATGGCTCCGTCTCCCAAGGCCGCTCGCGTCCCCGCTTCGTAGCCGAGGCTGGTGCGCGGGAAGGCCTGGCCCCGGGAGCCGCGAGAATCCTGGCGAAGTGCGCAGGTTTGCGCCGCGCTTCCCGGGATCGTGGAGCCGGGCTCATCCGTTTGAGCACAAACCGTAGTGAGCCGCAGGATGCAGCCAATCGGCCATTGTCACCGGCGGGAGTTGCGGGCAGAGTTTGACGGTGAACCGCTCGACGGCGACCTGCTGAATGCTACCCGCGTTGTCACCGGCCGTCCGAAGGCTATTGGAAGGGCCGATCGACTCCTTCGAGAAGCTCGAGCTCCTTGTCATGCTCGAACGAGCTCCCGCCACGTCGCAGGCACCTGGTCGTCTTGCCGCGCAGTTGCGCCTCGATGTTCCCGTGCTCGAGCAAATCCTTCTCGGCCTCGAACGCGACGGATTCGTGGATCGTCAACCTGATGGGAGCGTGCGTCTGGCGTCTTTGGATCGCGTGGCACCCCTGCTGCGGGCGTATGACGACGACAACTTGTCGGTACTCATCCAGATCTCGACCATCGCGATCGGTCGAATTCGGGGACTAGCGGCGCGAACGTTCGCGGATGCGTTCGTGCTGCGCGAGAAGCGGAGGCATGACGATGGGTGAAGTCGTGTACGTCTTCGTGCTTGCTGACGGGGAGATCGTTGGCAAGAACCACCAACGGCGAGCCCGAGACGCCCGTAGCTTCCAGCTGTGGTCGTCGATCAAGGCGCGCTTCAACCCCACCGAGCAACAACGCCTCTTCGGTCTGACGATCCATGCCGACGAGCACGTACTCGGGTTGATCGACGAAGCCGGAATTGCACGCGAGCTCATGTGCGCGAAGGCAGCCGAGCGCCAGGGTTCCTCATGACGCCGGCTCGAAGCGTGCGGGCGCTTCGAGGTACGCCCGCAGCGCTTTCAGCCCTTGGCTGATGTGCCACCCATCGACATAACGATGGTCGATGGTCATCGTCAGCGGCAACACCTGACGTGCTTCCACCCGCCCTGCGACGACCATCGGGCGTTCCGCGAGCTCGCCGACGAGCACGAGCAGCGGCACGTCGTACATCCAAGCAAGCGGCGCAAAGCCTTGGGGAAGCCCGAACATGCCGACGCTGGTCACCATCGCACTGCCGAACGGCTCGCGGCGCAACGAGAGCGCGGGGATGTCGAGCGCGAGCCCTTCTGTCACGAAGGCGGTGACACGGATCGCTACTCGCAGCATCCAGGACGGCATCGCATCCATCATGCGTTTCGTTCGCGCGAAGTCTTTGTCCTCACCGCGCTTCATGGCCGAACTGCGCGCGGACAGCTCGGTGGCAATTTCGATCGCTGGCTTGTGCGGAACGTCCGTGATCTTCACACCTGAAAGGTCCTGGCCCTTCGCGACCGCGGTGATGAAGAAGACATCGACGGAGCGCCGATGGCGTGCGCGTCCATGCCCGATCCGAACGTTCAGCTCGGGAACGCACTGAAGGGCATGCCCGACCGCTCTTCCGACGAGGTGGGTCGGAGTTACGTGGTGCCCCAGCGACCGTGCGTGTTCGATGAACCCCACGCTGGGCGCCGCATCCACCTCGAATGCACCGAAGATCTGCGGGTCGTGCGGAGGTGGCCATATCGCACTCGCGACTCGTCGCCAGCCAGTCAGGCGTTCCGTCCGCATAACAGGAGCCTACCTATCCACGGCGTTGCAACCTGAGGACCCAGCCCCGCGCGGCTCGTCGCGTATGCGGCGGTACACGCGATGCATCTACGCTTTCTTCATGACGGTCTCGACGGGGCTGGTGTTAGCAGGCGCAGCGGCGCTCGGCGCATACGAAGCCGGAGTTCTTCGCTATCTCGTCGAGAAGGTGGCCCCGGAGCTCGGCAAGAAGCGGCTCTTCGATGTGGTCTCCGGAACGTCGGCGGGCGCGCTCAATGCGATGGCCTTCGCCGCTTTCGCAGACCATCCGGGGAACGGTGTCGCCCGCACGTGTGCGGCGTGGCAGGCGATGCGCCTCGGGCAGGTGCTCAAACCCTCGGCGATCGAGCTGCTATTATCCCTGATCGAGGCGACCCCCGTGTCCGCTCGCCTACCGCGCGCCGTCCTCGCACGACGCGCCCATGGTGGCCTCCTCGATCCTCGACCGATCATGGATGTGCTCGCGACCGCGTTGCCCGTCGAGCGCATCGAAGGGCACCTCGCCCGTGGCCTGCTCCACGGGGTCGCGATCTCGGCGACGCATGTCGCCACCGGCCACGCGGCGGTGTTCTACCAAACGCATCGTCCAACGCTTCCATGGAGGACGGAGCCGACGGCGATGGTGGTCCCCACGCGGATTCAGCTCGCGCACGCCATGGCCTCGGCGGCGATTCCCCTGCTGCTTCCACCCGTGAAAATCGCCGCCGATCTCTACTGCGACGGTGGACTGCGCCAGATGGTCCCGTTGTCGCCGAGCATCCATCTCGGGGCCAATCGGCTGCTGGTGATCAATCCGCTGGCTCCATTCGGTAGCATCGGCCAGCAACAACGCACACACGCCCCGGTTTCGAGCTCCCCGCTCTATCTCGGTGGCAAAGCGCTGAATGCTCTCTTCGTCGATCGCACCGAGGTCGATCTCGCGCGACTCGAGCAACTGAGTGCCGTGCTGCGCGCTGGCCGGCGCTGCTTCGGCGCTGGCTTCGACGCAGCCCTCAACGCCGAGTTGGCGCGTGCCGGCGCCGCTCCCCTTCGCGAAGTCACGGCGCTGCGCATCGGCCCCTCGGTGGATCTGAGCCGACTCGCCTCCGAGTACATCGCGAGCTCCGAGTTCGCGCGCCGCGAGCGCGGCCTGGTAGCGCGCATGATTCGCTGGGTCGCCGAGGCTGGGGCCGAGAAGACCGGAGACCTGTTGTCCTATATCCTGTTCGATGGTGGCTTCGCCTCCGCGCTGATCGCGCAGGGGATGGCGGATGCAAGCCGTCGCCATGCGGAGCTTTGCGCGATGTTCGTCGACGACCGCGACGAGGAAGACGCATGGCGGTCGGCGAGCTCGGCGGGGAACTGATACGCGAGGCCGAGCTCGCGCGCGAGTGAGGTGCTGGCCGCAGGGGGGGGGCGAGGGGACAAACGGAAGGACGCGGCTTGACGTCCGAGAAACAAGGCGTAGGATATCGCCGACCTGCGGGATTAACTCAGCGGTAGAGTGTCAGCTTCCCAAGCTGAAGGTCGCCGGTTCGAATCCGGTATCCCGCTCGAAAGATTCGAGAACGATGCCGGCCGGTTGGCGACCGGCCATCGCATGATGCGGCGTGGAGCCCACCGCCAACAGACGCCGTCGCTCGGCCAATCTTCGCGAAGCCTGTCTCAACCTCGTTGATTGACACGTACCGAGCTGCCTATCGCGAGGACGAGCGTCTCGCGGACACCGATGTCCGGGCTGTGGACGCCGTTGAGACCTTGCTGTGGGACTCCGCTGACGTCGACGACATCCCGTGCTGATGTTCGTCGGATGCAGCGGTGGACTCGCCCAGGTCAGCGAGCGCGGTCGCGAGGAAGCGATAGGTCCACTCTTCGGCGAACTTGCGCGAGTCGGCGAACACGATCGGGATCTCTCGGTAGCGGATCTGGAGTCGCGCGAGGACGTCGGGGAGCCATCCGTCCTTGACGAAGCGGGCTTCGAACAGTTTCGGATAGCGGCCTTCGACCACGACCGCCGCGAGCGGCAGCTCGGCCATCGCCGCCATCTGGTACACGAGCGTCCCGTTCGACAGGGATGACATGAAGTCCTCGATGCTCTTGCGCTCGACGACCGCGAGCCATCGATCTCCGGCGCGTACGCCGTAGTCGCCAGCGTCGACTGCGGTGTGCTCGATCGTGACGTCGCGGCCCGCGAACCGGAACGCGTACTTTTCGCGGGTGTCCACGTGGACCGTGAACCCAGCGGTGAGCGCGCGCCGCTTGGGAACGCGCCCACCCGGGTTCGCCTTCATCGCCACAGTCCGGGTCTGCCAGAAGATCATCGAGCGCCCGCGCGCCTGGGTGAACACGAACTGTGAGCGCTCCTGCTTCGGGCGATCGAGCACGAGATCGATCGCCGGGCCACGCCGGTTGCACAGCACGATCGGCGTTTCGTCGATGATCTCGGCGCCGTCGGGCCAGGGACCGGCATGTGGATGGCAGTAGACGCGCGCGGTCTTCGGCCACGTGTCGCGTACCTTCAGGATCAATCCGCCGTCGATCGGCAGCCGTACCAGGTACGGCAACGTGCTCTCGGCGTCGGGGTTCTTTGCGACCACGAACATCAACGGTGGCATCAGGACCCTGTCAGTTCGTCGGCGCGAGATGGTCGAGCGCCACCGTCCAGGCGTGGAGGGATGCCTTCAACCGGCGGAACAGCGCCGCGAGCTGATCGTG
The DNA here is from genome assembly GCA_033763475.1 of Kofleriaceae bacterium. Taxonomy (GTDB): domain Bacteria; phylum Myxococcota_A; class Polyangia; order Haliangiales; family Haliangiaceae; genus JABFXX01. Next base: position 4,719 of record JANRKM010000208.1, on the reverse strand, counting down.
TGGTCCCCGGTCTGGCTTGCGGCTGGAGTCGTCCCACGTGCGCGGGAGATGGACCATCTGCCCGGCCGCGAGCTCGACGCCGCGCAGGACCAGGGTGCCATCCGGTCTGCAGAGCACGTTCAGCGCCGGGTCGCTCTTCCAGGCGAGAATCTCGAGCATACCCTTGCGGTTCTCCCGCACTTGCTCGATCGGTAGCAGCGGCTCGACGTTTTCGAGCCGGCGCACCGTCTCTCGCGCCCAGCTCCGCCACACCTCGGCAGATGGAAGCGGGATCTCCTTGCCCCACATCGTCGATGCACGCAGGGTCACATCGACGCGCAAGCACGGAAGCTCGGTTCGCGGGTACTGCGAGCGATCGGTGCCGAACAGCTCACGGACCAGGTCCTCCTCCGTCGTGTTGGTCCGCGCGGTCTGCAGTGCGTCCCACCGGTACCCGAGCTCGGCCGAAACGGTGAACGTCGTCGCGGGGTCGCTGTGCACGTGCAGGAGCGACGTGCAGCTCCGATCGGTGGACCGCAGGTCGAGGGTCTCGCGCAGCGGCTCGCCGCCGACCAGCGGTAGGCCGGATTCGCGGAGCGCCCAGGTCCGGAGATCCTTGAACTGTTTGTAGTTCATGGCTGCCGACCTTCGCACGCAGCCCGAGCGCGAGCCACCAAGATGATCACTTCGCGGTCGAGCCCGCGGGACTCGGATAACACCGCCTCGTCAGAGAATCGCTGCGACACGTTGCCTGGCGTCAATTACATTCTTGCGCCGTGTTGCCACAGACCTAACTGCTACCGCGATGCCTCACGTTGGTCGCACCGCGTCGGCCGACGTCGAGCCTGACCGGAGCGAGGTACCAGGTTCTGCGAACACGAGACGCCTTGCTGCCTGACGTCGCCACTCCTTCACGCGCCGCTGGAGCGTTCGGAGCTTGTCCTGCGGGAAGTCGCCGAGGCGTCCCAGCAGCTCCTTCGCCGTTCGGTCCGGTTCCGCTTCGAGCCACACAACGATGCGTGGCCACACATCTTCGAAGGGATCGGCACGCGTCCGCCAGTGACGCTCCGGCTTGGGGCCTGCGCGATGAGTAGGGCGGACCTCGCCGTCCTTCCACGCGGTCGCCAGACTCTTCAGGAAGCGGTCGAGATCGGCATCGCGATGCGGGAGAACGTGCAGAAACTCTCCCTTCGCAAGTCCCGCCAGGTGCTCCTGCACGGCGCGGATCTCGTCGAGGAGCCTCAGCGGATCGAGCGTTGCCATCACGGCCCGGAGCTTGTCCTTCATCTTCTCGTCGACCGCGGCCGACGCCAGCAGCCTCGCACAGGGTGTCTCGGCGCGTGATACCGCTTGGTGACGCGGGCCCCTGTGTCGCAGCGCTTCTCGACGCGTTGGACCCGCTAGTCAGCCGCGCGGATCGAGCGATTCGTGATGTGCTACTCCGCGAGCAGCCGCTCGATGTCGCTTTTGACCGCGTGCGCGATCATCGGCGCGGTCCGTCATGATTGCCGCAGCGATCTCGACCTCCTCGCGTGCTACTGCCGTGTGCGCCAGTATCCCGGTTCGCGACTCGCATGAGCGATCGCGATGATCAGGATTTCGTCGGTGAGCTCGGTGTAGACGATCGTGAACGGAAATCGATCCATGACGAAACGCCGGACATCGCGTCCGTGCTCCGATGCTTGCCACGCGCCGGGGTTCTCAGTGATGAGCCGAACTGCATCGCGGACCGCGCTTAGAAACTCGGATCCCAGCCCATCCCGCCGCAGTTCGTAGCGAACGATCTCGTCGATCAACTCTTCGTCGGCGGCTGCCTCGTAGCGGACTGTCTTCATCAGGGTCCACGCGACGCGCGCATCGCCTGGATCTTGGCCTCGGCATCCGCGTAGACCTCATCCGCCGTGCGCCCCGTCGGCTCTCCGCGCGCCACACGTGCGCGAGCGCGTTCCAGACGGCGCTCGATCTCCTCGTTCCATAGGCGGGCGACTTCCTCGGGAGGCAAGGTCGACGCACCACCATCCTCGAGGGACCGCTGAAGTGCGTCAGCTAGGTTCGCCCGCTCGTCTGCCGACAGCCGAAGGGCTTGCTCGAGGATCGCTTGGGCCTGGGCGCTCATTGGTTCAAGCATAGCCATGCCCGAGGAAGGCGTCGACCCGCATGACGCCGGGGAGCCGTGACCGCGAACGCTCACACGAAGCGCACGCCGTTTGCCGCATCGCTACCGCCCCGACCGACGACGATCCCAGCAGAATCCGTTCACACTCCAGTTCACACTTTCTTGCGACGACCAGGGACGCCCCGAGACACGTGGAAACGTGTATGTCCCTGAATCGATACGCAAGACCGTATGTTGACTGGCTGGGATTCGCCGTTTCCAAGCTGAAGGTCGCCGGTGAATCCGGTATCCCGCTCGACGTAACGTCTGGAAAACTTGGTGCCCGCGGATGCCCTGCACATCGCAAACGCCACATCGAGACTGTTCGGCGTGCGCAGCGTTCCGGTCCTCGACGGGAACATGAGTCCCTGCGTCGGACCTTCGTTCTGCGACTCGATCAACTCGCGGCGATGCTCGAGCAGGATCTCCTTGAGCTCCGGTTCGACTGGATACTCCTTCGGCGCACGCTTCGTCCGAGACACCGGTCCGTGCTTCGCGCTTCGCAGCACCGCGCCCGTCGTGATCTTGTTGCTGATGAACTCGCCGAGCTGCCCGTACAGCGTGACGAGCTCGGTGTTGACCGCCTGATACGCGCGAGCCCGGGCCCCCTCGATGAGGGCGAGAGCCTCTTCGAACCTCTCGTCGCCATTAGAGCCCGTCGGCTTAGCAGGCGATTCCGAGCTGAGTGGGCATCCGATGTCACGCGCCGACGGTGTGCCACCCTGATCGAGCTCACCGAGCCCGAGCTCGTCGAGATCGCCGGCCGGGCTCTCTAGCGCGCCTGGCTTCGGTCGCTCACAGGCAGGTGCTCAGATACAGATCTCCGGCCCCCGCGCCACCGGGCCGAGCCGAGTACATCACCAGGGTGCGACCGTCGCGGGAGACGTCCGGGTCGCCATCTTCCGACGGCGAGGAGAGCTCGCCGACGCGCGAGACCGCGCCGAATGGCTGGTCCAACGCCGGTCGTGACGCGCGACCGATGTCAAGCACCGCCCCCATGTGGAACTCGATGTAGATCGTCAAGCCATCCGGGCTCAGCGTCGAGAAGCCCTCCATCACGCCCGTGTTCAGCTCGGCGATCGGCATCGGAGGCCCCCAGGCGTCCGTGGGCGAGCTCCGAGTCGAGCGCAAGAGGTCTCCCTGCGCGATGTCCGTGAGCATGAGCTCGAGGTCGTCCGCACGAACGAATGGCGCGATCGCGGCTGTCGCCTCGAGCCCCGGGGCCTTCATCGGTGTCGAGAACGCGCCGGTACTCGGATCGTAGGCAGAGACCCAGATCTGGAACTGCCCGGTGGAGTCGTTCTGGAAATAGAGCTCGCGGCCATCTGGGCTCCACGCGGGTCCGTCCTCGGACCCAGCGAGCGCGTTCAGGATGGAGATCGGAACCGGGGACATCCAGCCCTGGGCTGACCACCTCGAGAGGTAGAGCGCGCGCATCGAATTGCGGGTGGAGCTGAACACCAGCGCGCGGCCGTCCGGTGACAGACTGGGGCCCCAGTCCTCCGCGACGGAGTTGAGGTTGGCGAGCACGCTGGGCGGCCCCCAGGTCTCACACGACGGGACGGCTTCGAGCGGCGCGTCTGTTCCACCCCCATCCAGAGGCTCGAAGTCGTACCGACCGCACGCGGCAACAGTAACGAGCACGGCCAGCGGTACGCATTGCCCAAGACTCCCCAGGTGGGGCCGGCGCATCGAACCATTCTAAGCTAAAGCCTCGACGCATGCTGGTCTGGAGGTCGACTTCGATCTCGTGACCAGCGGCGAACACGCGCTCGTCGCGTGGGCGGGGATCCGGCGCCCGAAGACCGATGCGGCACTGGTCCGCGGCACCGCGCGCACGCCCATCGTACTTCCCGCGAACACCGGCGACGGCCCAGCGGTCGTCCGCGTCGAGCTCGTATTCCACCGCGGGATTCCATTCCACCTGCGACCGAGTGGGTATAGCCGTACACAGGCTCCGCAATGACGTCGGGCTGCTCGCGCTGCTTGTACTTCGTGCACGCACATCCCAGGCAGCACGCTTCTGCCGCGCCTTCGACGTAAGTGCAGCCTCGCGGCTGCGTTCTTACGATCGAAACATGTGGAGAATCGTCGCGCTGTTCACCGTCGCGTGTGCGAGCGCACCGGCGAATCACCACCGAGGTGACCCGCATCACCGTCCTCCTGAGCCCGAGCAGCGTGGGCCGATGCGGCTGGTGTTCGAACCGACGCGCGTGGGCGACGAGGTCAGCGGCGCGGCCGAGCTCGAAGCTGCGCTCGCGAGCAAGCGCACGCCGACCGCCGCGCTGACCGAGATCGTCGAGATCAAGTGGGGCGAGCGCCAGCTCGATCATGGGGCAATCCGGGAGATCGTGGATGCCTATCATGACTGGCCCGCGCGCAATGCGCTTCGCGAGCGATATGGGCTGGCGGACTACGATGCAGTGCTTCGCATCGTGCTGCATGGCCGGTCGAAATCAAGGTTGTTGTCGCATGAAAGTTGTCGACGTCAGTTCGTGCGTGCCTCCGGGTTGAGGGTGACGGTGTCGGGGCGTTCCCACGAGCGAGTAGGACCGGCCCATCGTTCTGGATGGCGTTCGCGCGCC
>JANRKM010000207.1:0-18081 GCA_033763475.1 Kofleriaceae bacterium | reverse complement strand
ATCGTCCCGATGGACAAGCCCAACTCCCAGCGCCTGGTGGTCCGCGTCGGGGTTCATCTCCTGGGTGAGAACCTACCCGGCCGCACGATCGGCTTCACGGGCGACGGGCAGGCGACGATCAAGCAGGAGGTCGGGAAGAAGATCCGCGACCGCGATCGCGAATACACGTGGGATCAGGCCGCCGAGGCCGCGGTCGCCGACGCCCTCGCGACCGTGTTCAAGCAGCTCGCGGTTCCGCCGAAGAAGTCGTGAGGCTGTCGTTCGGCCGTTGCCGCCGTGGCAGGTCTTTGCACGCGGAAACGAGCACATCCCTTCGTAGAGAATAGCGACCAGCGGAACCGGGAACCGAGAACAGGGAGCTCGTGTCCTCAGTCGACGAAGTTCCCAATGCGCGACCAGCGGAAGCTCCACGGCTTGTAGAGCGCGTCGCGGTACGAGAGCCAGATGAACAGGGCCTTGCCCTTGATGTTCTCGATGGGAACGGTGCCCCACACGCGCGAGTCGCTCGAGTTCGCCCGGTTGTCGCCCATCGCGAACACGTGGCCCTCGGGCACGGTGTAGTGGAGCTGCGGCTCGCACGGGCCGGCGTCGACCTTGGTCTGCACGACCGTGCCCACACGCTGATTCTCGGCTGGACCTGCGCCCGGCGCGGTGTCCGTGCGGCAGCTGGCAGGCGGATGATCAGGCAGCGGGAAGTCACTCGAGCCGCCGTCGTTGGTTCCGCGCGTTGGACGATCTGCCTCGTGGTACGTGTCGTAGGTCTCGTTGTCGTGGGTCTCGCGGTAGCGGCTGCACGACTTCTCGATCCACCGGGTCGACGCCGCGACGGAGGAGCCCATCCCGCGGCGGCCCGGGATGTTCATGCCGTCCTCCTCGACGACCTCGACGAGATCCTCGTAGCGGCACTCGCCTTCGACTCGCGTCGACGGTACGGCCTTGCCGTTCACGTACAGCACATCGCAGCGCACCTCGACGGTGTCCCCAGCAAGCGCGACGACGCGCTTGATGTAGTCGCGGTCCGGCTCGCACGGCTTGGCGAACACGATCACCTCGCCGCGCCTGGGGCCGCGCAGCTCGAAGAACTTGGTGTTCGTCCACGGGATGCGGAGCCCGTAGATGAACTTGTTGACGAAGATGTGGTCGCCGATCTCGAGCGTCGGATACATCGAGCTCGACGGGATCTTGAACGCCTCGATGACGAAGGCGCGGAGGAGCAGCGCGAGCGCGACGGCGGCGATCAGCGACTCGACGCGGTCGCCCATGCCCGACTTCGCCTTGCGCACGATCAGCTCGTCGACGAGCGAGTCGAGCACGGGCAGCTGGCGGCGAACGCGGCCCAGGTCGTTGTCTCCGAGCGCCTTCTGCATCGCTTCGGTGACCTCGCCGAGGTCGCCGGCCTTGCCCTTCAGCTCCTTCTTGTGAAGCAGCGCGGCCCGCGCTTCGCGCAGGAGCAGGCTGGCTTCTTTGCGGACTCGACGGTCGAACGTGGCGGCGCGCATCAGTGGACGAGGTTGCCGATCCGATGGAAGCGAATCCCGGACCAGTCAGTCAGGCTGAAGCGACTGTACGACAACCAGGTGAAGAGTGCCTTCCCCTTGATGTTCTCGATCGGTACGGATCCCCAGATTCGCGAGTCTTTCGAGTTGCCGCGGTTGTCGCCCATCACGAACACGTGGCGCGCGGGCACGACATAGTGCGCCTGCTGCTCGCACGCGTGCGTATGTGGCAGGCCCGCCCGCGTCACGACGATCTTGCCAGGGAGCTGGTTGCGTGCCGCGGGTGACAAGGTCTTGCCCTCGGCGTCGCGCGCGCAGCTCGGCGCCGCCAGCGACAGCTCGTGCACGAGCGGAAAGTCGTTGATGTCACCGTCGTTGAGGTGCCCCGTCTCCGCGAGCTCTGCATCGCGTCGTGGGCGGTCCCAGCCGTGGAACGTGTCATAGGTGATGTCACCGACGGTCTCGCGGTAGCGGCTGCACTGGCGCGTGAACCACCGGCCGGTGCTCTCGTCGATGTCGTCGTGGATGCAGCCCTCCCCTTGCACCAGCGCGCTCGGGATCGCCTTGCCATTCACGTAGATTACATTGCAGCGCACCTCGACGGTGTCACCGGCGACGGCGACCACGCGCTTGATGTAGTCCTTCTCCGGGTCACACGGCTGCACGAACACGATCACCTCGCCGCGCTCGGGCCCGCGCGCGATCAGCTTGGTGTTCGAGAACGGCACGCGCACGCCGTAGATGAACTTGTTGACGAAGATGTGGTCGCCGATCTCGAGCGTTGGATACATCGAGCTCGACGGGATCTTGAAGGCCTCCACCACGAACGCGCGCAGCGTGAGCGCGATCAGCACCGCGGCGCCGATCGACTCGATGTAATCGCGCGCGAGTGACCGCCCCGGTGGCTCGCAGAGCTCGTCGACGAGCGCATCGAGTGCCGGCAGCGCGCGGCGGACGCGCGCGAGGTCGTTTGCAGCAAGCGCGCGCTCGACCTCGTCGGTCACCGTGGTCAGGTCGCCGGCCTTGCCGGTGAGCCCCGGCCGCTTCGCCAAGGCTCCGCGGGCCTCGCGCAGGAGCTGGCGCGCTTCATTCCGCACGCGCCGGTCGAGGGCCGCGGCCCGCACGTCAATCGACCTTGAGCACCGTCAGGAAGGCTTCCTGCGGAAGCTCGACGGAGCCGACCGCCTTCATCCGCTTCTTGCCCTCTTTCTGCTTGTCGAGCAGCTTCTTCTTGCGGCTGATGTCGCCGCCGTAGCACTTCGCGGTGACATCCTTGCGGATCGCCTTCACCGTGGTGCGCGAGACCACGCGGCTGCCGATCGCTGCCTGGATGGCGACGTCGAACATCTGCCGCGGCACGACGTCCTTCATCTTCGTGCACAGCTCGACGCCGCGGTGATACGCGGTGTCGCGGTGCGAGATGATCGACAACGCGTCGACGCGCTCGCCGTTGACCAGCATGTCGAGGCGGATGAGGTCGGCTTCGCGATAGCCGGCCGGTTCGTAGTCGAGGGACGCGTAGCCGCGCGACATCGTCTTCAGCCGGTCGTAGAAGCCGAACACGACCTCGGCGAGTGGCATCTCGTAGACCACGCGTACGCGGCCACCCGGGTCGTAGTGCAGGCCCTTCTGTACGCCGCGCCGCTCCTGGCAGAGCTGCATGATCGGCCCGACGTACTCCTGCGGGAGGTGGATCGTCGCGTTGATGATCGGCTCCTCGACCTTCTCGTATTTGCCCTGGTCGGGGACCTTGGCCGGGTTGTCGACCTCGAACATCTCACCGTTCTGGAGGTAGATCCGGTAGCGCACGCTCGGCGCCGTCGTGATGAGGTTGAGGTTGAACTCGCGCTCGAGTCGCTCCTGGATGATCTCCATGTGGAGGAGGCCCAGGAAGCCGGTGCGGAACCCGAAACCGAGTGCCGCCGAGGTCTCCGGTTCGTAGGTCACGCTCGCGTCGTTGAGCACGAGCTTGCCGAGCGCGTCCTTCAGGTCCTGATAGTCGGCAGCGTCGACGGGGAACAGTCCCGCGAACACCATCGGCTTCACCAGCTTGAAGCCCTTGAGCGGCTCGTCGCACGGGCGGTTCGCATCGGTCACGGTGTCACCGACGCGCGCGTGGGCGATGTCCTTGATCGCCGCGGCGAGGATGCCGACCTGCCCTGCTTCGAGCGACTCCTGCTCGATCCACGCGGGCGTCTTGACCGCGATCATCGTGCACTCGTATTCGACGTTGGTCGCCCAGAACCGGAGCTTGGTGCCCTTGGTGATCCGGCCCTGCATCACGCGCACGAGCACGACGACGCCGCGATAGGTGTCGTACCAGCTGTCGAAGATCAGCGCGGAGAGCGGCGCTTCGCGGTCGCCCTTCGGCGGCGGGATGCGCGTGACCACCGCTTCGAGCATGTCGTGCACGCCGACACCGGTCTTCGCCGAAACCAGGCACGCATCCGACGCGTCGAGGCCGATGGTGTCCTCGATTTGCTGCTTGATCTCGTCGGGGCGCGCGACCGGGAGGTCGATCTTGTTGAGGACGGGGACGATGTCGAGGTTGTTATCGAGCGCGACGTAGACGTGTGCGAGCGTCTGCGCCTCGACGCCCTGCGCGGCATCGACGACGAGCAGCGCGCCTTCACACGCGGCGAGCGAGCGCGAGACTTCGTAGTGGAAGTCGACGTGGCCCGGCGTATCGATCAAGTGGAACTGATAGACGAGCCCGTCCTTGGCCTTGAAGTGCAGCTGGACCGACTGCGCCTTGATCGTGATCCCGCGCTCGCGCTCGAGATCCATCGAGTCGAGCATCTGCGCCTGTGCTTCGCGCGCGGTGACGGCACCGCACTCGTCCAGGATGCGATCGGCAAGCGTGGTCTTGCCGTGATCGATGTGCGCGATGATCGAAAAATTACGGATGCGCTCGAGCGGAAACGTCATGTCGAAAGCCGTGGGTAGCCGGAAGCCAAGGGCGTTGACTTACCGTGATCCGAGTCGCAGGTCGACCTGCCCAGGCAGCTGATCGCGGTACTTCTCGAGCACCAGATCGATGCCCTGTCGGATGTATTCGGCTACGGGAACTTTGGTCCGTCCGTGCAGGGCTTTGAGCTGCGCATCCTGCTCGGGCGTGATGTAGACGGTCGTCGAGATCTTCTTCCGAGCCACGTGATCGTGACCATACGTGGCCATATGGAGTAGGTCAAACCATTGCGCGCACATCGGCCGCCGATTAGGCTCGACGCGATGACGAAGCTTTCGGTGTTTGCCGGCGTCCTGCTGGCCGTCGCAGCCTGCAAGGGCAAGAACGAAAAGACGACGCCCAGCAATACGGCCGATACGTCGGTGCCGAAGGTCGATCCGACCTTGTGCGACACCAACGGCAAGAACATCGTCACGTACGACCTGAACAAGGACAACCGGCCGGACGTGTGGCGCCTTTACAAGGTCGAGGACGAGGGCGGCACCAAGGTCGAGTTCATGACCTGCAAGCAGATCGACTTCAACTACGACAACAAGAAGGACTGGGTCGTCGCCTACAACCGCAAGGGCTTGACCCTCTTCGAGAAGGCGGATGTCGACTTCGACGGGCGCTGGGACATGTCCGCGATCTACGACACCAAGGTCAACCAGAAGGCCGAGGTCGAGCGCGACACGGACTTCGACGGCAAGTTCGACGTCAAAGAAGTCTACGACTCGGGCGGCAATCTCACGAGCATCAAGCAGGACCGCAACAGCGACGGCAACCCCGACCTGTGGGAGCAGTACAAGGACACCGTCCTGCTCGCGATCCTCTACGACGACGACTTCGACGGCAAAGTCGATCGCCGCGAGGAAATTCCGGGTGCGCGCCCGAAGGTCGAGATGCCCACCGAGCTCGATCCCACCGCGACCGGCACACTCGATACGGCGAAGCCCGGCTCGACGACCCCGGCGACGTCCACGTCCCCGGCGGCGCCAAAGAAGTAATGGCTTCGGTCGTAGACAAGCCCTGGGGCCACGAGCTCATCTGGGCAAAGACCGACCGGTACGTCGGCAAGATCCTTCACATCAAGGCCGGCGAGGCGCTCTCGCTGCAGTACCACCACGTGAAGGACGAGACGATCATGCTGCTCTCGGGGCGCATGCAACTCGTCTACTTCGCCGACGGTGAGGAGCCGAAGTCGCGCGAGCTCGGCCCGCGCGAGCCCGTGCACATCACGCCGGGACTTCGCCACCGCATGATCGCCATCGAGGACACGGACGTGCTCGAGGTGTCGACCACCGAGCTCGACGACGTTGTCCGCCTCGAAGACCGCTACGGTCGATCTGGAACATGATCGCGCCTACTTCGTCGGGCGCAGCTGCACGTCGGGCAGCCTGCGCACCTTGAGGCTATCGTCGTTGTCGTCGGGGCGCTCGCCGAGATCGGTGAACACCATCAGAATGATGATCAGCAGCAGGAACAGGCCGAGGCCGATGCCGACCGTGACGCGCTCGCGGTTGGCTTTCGGGTTCCGGTTACGTTCGATGATGTCTTCGAGCCGGCCCACGTGCGGAGTCTACCGTTGCCAGGGGCGCCTGCCGAATAACAGCTTCGCCGCGCGCAGCAGGCCTCGGAAGGTGCCCTGCTTGTACGGGTACCACCACACCTCGCGCCCGAGGCTGATGCGGTCGTGGTTGACGTGGCGCGTCTCGCACAGGTCGCGGAGGCCATGGATCGAGTGCGTGCGGCCGATGCCCGACTGCTTCACGCCGCCCCAGGGCGTCTCCGGCGCCGCGTAGGTCGCGAGCACGTCGTTGACCATCACCGTCCCCGCGGCGATGCGCTCCGCGAGACGCTTGCCGCGCTCGCGGTCCTTGGTGAAGACGTACGCGAGCAGGCCGAGGTGCGAATCGTTGGCGTGCCGGATGGCTTCGTCCTCGTCGGCGACGCGCATGATCGGGATGACGGGCCCGAAGATCTCCTTGCGCATGATGTCCATGTCTTGACGGCAGTTGGTGAGGACGGTGGGCTGGAAGAACAGGCCAGGCCCGGAGCCGCGCGTGCCGCCCGTCTCGACCTTCGCACCTGCCGCGACCGCAGCGTCGACGAGGCGTTCGACGTTGTCGACCTGGCGATCCCAGGCCATCGCACCCATGTCTACCTCGGGACCGCCAGCGCCCTCGACGGAGGCATCGCCCTGACGAAGCGCGCGCGCTTGCTCGACGATCTTGGCCACCAGCGCGTCGTGGATCGCGTCGACGGCGTAAACGCGCTCGACGGACGCACACACCTGGCCGGCGTTGGCGAGGCCGCCCCACGTGATGGCGCCCGCGGTTCGCTCGAGGTCCGCGTCGGCGCACACGACGGCGGGAGCCTTGCCGCCGAGCTCGAGGGTGCACGGGATGAGCCGCTCGCCACACGCGGCGGCGACCTTCTTGCCGGTCGCGACCGACCCGGTGAACACGCAGAAGTCGATGCCACTATCGATGAGGGCGGCGCCGGTGCCGCCGCGGCCGGTGACGACCTGGAACAGATCGGGCGGCAGGTCCGCGGCGAGATACAGCTCGCGCGCCTTGAGCGCGATGAGCGGCGTCACCTCCGATGGCTTGAGCACGACGCCGTTACCGGCGATCAGCGACATCGCGACCTCGCCGATCGGGATCGAGAACGGGAAGTTCCACGGTGCGATGATGCCGATGACGCCGCGCGGAACGAAGTGGAGGTAGCTCGCGCGGTGCTTGAGGAGGTGCAGCGGAATCGGCTCGGGCGCGAGCATCGCCGGCGCGTGCTTGGCGAAGTAACGCACGAGGTCGGCGACGACGATGACCTCCATCCCGAGCGCTTCGAGGCGGGTCTTGCCGCCTTCACGCGTGAGGAGCTCGATGACCTCCTCGGCGCGCGACATCAGCACCTCGGCGAAGCGCAACACGCGCCTGCAGCGTTGTTCGATCGGCACCTTGGCCCACTCGACCTGCGCGGCGCGCGCGGCATCGACCGCCGCTTTCACCTCCGCGGGGGACTGGTCGGGGACCTCTCCGAGCGGTGCCCCCGTCGCGGGGTTGATGCTCGTGATCTTCGTGCCGACCGACGCGAGATTCGCTGCAGCGGAGCCCATGACACACTATATAGTGCGGGAATGTCGCAGCGCCGCAGCCTTCACGAGCGACTGTTCCGGGCGATCGTGATGATGGGTGCGTCTCTCGGTGCTTCCGCGTGTGGCGACGATGGCGGCAACCCACCCCCTCCGGATGCGGGTGGCAGCACCGACGCCCGTGTCGCCGACGCCAGCACCGATGGGCCGCCTCTACAGGACGCGCCCGTCGACGGCGTGTTGATCCTGTAGCGTGGAGCTCGCACTCGATCAGCTCGACAGGACGACCCGTGCACAGCTCGCGGCGCTGTGGCGCGAGCGCGCCGTGTCCGAAGCCTCGGTGGGGAGCGTGTTCGTGCAGCTCGTCGAGGAGCTGGTCGCGAGCGGCGCGCCGGCGGCGATCATCGAGCTCGCGCGGCAGGCGCAGCGCGATGAAGCCCGCCACGCCCGCGTCTGTGCGGACCTCGCGGAGGCGTACGGCGGCACGCCCGTCGAGCTACCGCCCGCGCGCAGCGTTCGCCTCCCCGATCACGGACAATCCGACGTGCGCCTGCGCGCCGCGCTGCACGCGATCAACCTGTGCTGCATCAGCGAGACGATCGCGTCCGCGTTCGTCGAGGCATGCCTCGGTGGGTGTGCTGCGGATGCGCTGCGGGAGCTGCACGGCCAGCACCTCGCCGACGAGGTTCATCACGCGCGCGTCGGGTGGGCGTACCTCGCGACGTTGTCCCCGAGCGAGCGAGCGGCCGTGGCGCCGCACCTCCCTGCCCTCCTCGACGTGCAGCTACGCCTGTGGAGCGAGCGCATCGGCGCGCTACCCGAGGCCGGCGTCGCGGGCCATGGGTACCCGCCCCGCGCGCAACTCCTCGAAGCGGTGCACGCGGCGATCAGCGAGCTCATCTTGCCCGGCTTCGATCACGTCGGGGTCGACAGCGCGCCCGCACGCGCTCGGTTCGCGCGTTCGGCGCGCAGCGCGCCCAGTTGCGTCGCTCGAACGTGAAGCCGCAACGGCAGCGCGCCGGTGAACCCGAGCCCCCACAGCACGATTTCGACAGGGACGCGAAACGCCTGCAGCGCGACCACCACGCGCTGTGGAATCTGCGCGAACGCGGCGCGCCCCGCGTCACTGCGTGACCAGAGCACGGCGACCACGATGAATGTCAGCGGCAACGCGAGGAGCTTCGGTGGTCCGCCATCGAAGGCGAGCGCTCCGGAGTGCGCGATCAAGGCCGTGACGGCCAGCCACACGGCGAGTGCGATGGCGACGTGGAGGGCGATGCGCAATGAGCTGCGCGCGACCTGCACGACGATCACCAGAGCGACTGCCGCGACGGTCAACCCGAAGCCAAGCGCGATCCACATGGCTGCTGCGATGCTACGGCGCAGCGCGGAGGTTGGCGCTGCGTCGATCTGCCGCGCGGCTCGGGCGCACGTTCAATATGGATGATGGTGATCGCCGCCGTCGAGGTGCGGGTGCGGATGCGGATGGTGATGATGTGGATCGCGCGCGTGCGGGTGTGCGCCGTGGGCATGCTCGTGTACCAGGTGCTTGCGCGCGGCGGGCTGCGACGCCGGCGCCGCCCGTGCAGGCTGACTCGTGGGTGCGCGACGGGCCTTGGACTGCCGGTGGTCCGAACACCCCGTACCGGCGCCGAGGCTGACCAAGGCGACGAGCGCGCTCACCGGCAACAACTGCGTCATGGCTTCTTCTTGGGCGGCGCCGACGCCATCTTCTTCTTCAGCGCGGCGAGCTCGTCATCGACGGTCGATGCAGGCTTCGAGGTCCTGGGCGGTGCGTTCGACGGTCGCGGTGCACTTGCCGACGGGGTCGCGCCGGCGCGGCGCTTGAGATCGTTCAGCGCGTCGTCGAGCGAGGGCTGCGGAGCGCGGCGCGGTGGCGCCTCCTCGTGCGAGGTGCTGCGGCTGGTCGACGTGTAGCGCGCGCTCGCGCCGAAGTCCGCGCCGAAGTCGGTCGGCACGGCCTTGCTCACGCGTTCGAGCTCGGCGAGCTCCGCCTCGAGCGTCGCGAGCTCCGCGAGCAGCGCGTGCATCGTCTTGCGCTCGTGATCCGCGCGCCGCTCGAGCTGCGCGGCCTCGTCGGTCGCACCGCGCGCCGCGGCGGCATTGGCCTCATCTGCGAGGCGCGTGGCGGCATCACGCGCCGCTGTCATTGACTTGGTCAGCTCGCCCTTCCGCAGCTGCACCTCGCGCTTGAGCCGCGCGAGCTCCTCGGCGCCGAGCGTGGGCGATGCGTCGGCGGTGGCGCTGGCGGCCGGTCCGCCGAGATCCTCGAGCTCACCTGGCATCGCGACCGATGCCGCTGCCGCACTCGCCGCCGAGGTCGCGGCGCGCACGCGATCACGCGTCGCCGCGTGGGCCGCGATCCGTCGCTCGTCGACGACGCCACGCTTGTCGGCACTGACCGCGGCCACGATGTCGGCGATCTGGTCGGCGCCGTCGGGGGTGGGCGGCGGTGGGGTGCTCTTGAACGCGGTCTCGAGCGCACTCGATAACAGCAGCAGCCCCTTGGCGGCGAGGCCGCGTTTGCGCGTCTCGAGCGCCTGCGCCGCCCTCGCTGCACCAGCGGCCGCATCGTCGACGAGCGCCACGAGCTTGCCGCCCACGAGCAGCGTGCGCGCGACCACCTCGGGCCGCGGGCGCGCGACGATCACGTCGGCCGCACGCCACAAGAACGGGGCATCGGCGGTGGCACCGAACAGCTTGCCACGCAGGCCGAGCGTGGGCACCTGGCGGCGCAGCACCGCGGCCGCCTCGACGTCGGTGCCGGCGTCGAACAAGAACGTAATCTGGTCGCCGCCGTCCAGCAGCGACAGCTGAAGCGCGAGCTGGCCGGTCTGCTCGGCGCCGAGGCCTGCGACCTCGACCAGGGCGACCTTGCCGCCGAGCTTGAACCGCGTACGCACGCTCGCGCGATCCTGCATGCCCGCCTCGGCAAAGGCGCGCTCACCGATCGCACCGACGACGAGGATGCGCTCGCCCTCGGCCCCTGCATCGGCCAGGGCCACCGCGGCGATGTCGTCGACGGCGACGAACCGGTCGCACCCCGACTGCGCCCACGCGCTGGCCGGATCGAGATCGCCGATCACGCCGATCACCGGCGCCGCCGCGATCGACGGCGCGACGTGATCGCGCGCGACGGTCAACGCAACCGCCGCGTGCGGGTCGAACACGATTGCGGCGTCGGGCGGTGCGCTCTCGAGCTCGCGCTTGAGGCGGCGCTCGGCACCCTCGCCGAGGATGGCGCGGCGCACGCGGTCGGCAACGCCGCTTCCCCCGCCACCCGCGCTACCGACGTCGATGGCGCGCACGCGCATGCCGGCGGCCTCGATGGCGGCGAGCACGGGAACCACGGCCGACGACGGCGCGCCGGAGGAGGTGACGATAAGGATCTGCGTTTCCGCCATGACTAGCGTTCTGCTCCGCTACACGAGACAAGCGCACGAACGAACTCGGTCTCGGTCATCCGCGCCTCGTCACCAGGTTGGCAGGGCGGCGCCCGGAGAGCACCGCGATCACCGCGTCTGCACACAGCTGAGCCATCGCAGTCCTAGTCTCGGTCGTAGCCGATCCGATGTGCGGCGCCAAGGTCAGCCGCGGACAGGCGTACAGCGCCGGATTGATCTCGGGTTCTCCCTGGAATACGTCGAGCCCGGCCCCGAAGAGCCGCCCCGAAGTCAGCGCCTCGACGAGCGCGCCCTCGTCGATGCAGCCGCCGCGCGCGGTATTGACCAGCACGGCCGTTGGCTTGACCAGCGCGAGCCGGCGGGCATCGACGAGATGGTGGGTCTCGGGAGTCAGGGGGCAGTGCAGGCTGATCACGTCCGCCGTTGCGAACAGCGCATCGAGCTCGATGCGCCGAGCGCCCTCGACCTTCAGGTCGCGCGGATGCGTGTAGACGACGTGCATGCCGAAGGCATTCGCGCGGCGGGCCATCGCCTGGCCGATCCTGCCGAACCCGACGATGCCGAGCGTCTTGCCGTGCAGCTCGACGCCGAGGAGCTGATCGAGCGCCCAGCCCGTACATTGCCCCGCCCGGATCATCCGCTCGCCCTCACCGAGCCGGCGCGCCGTAGCGAGCATCAGCGCGAACGCGAGCTCCGCCGTCGCCTCGGTGAGCACGTCAGGCGTGTTCGAGACCAGCACGCCGGCGGCGGTCGCCGCCGCTAGGTCGATGTTGTCGACGCCGACCGCGCAGTTCGCGACCAGCCTGAGCCGGGGAGCCCGGGCGAGCACGCTCGCGTCGATGCGGTCGAGGAGGAGGCACACGAGCGCGTCCGCCTCGCGGAGGTCGATGCCGGCGAGCCCGACGTGCCCTTCGGCCGGCACGCTCACGCGTACGGAGGTCCCGGGAAGCGCGGCCTGGACCTGGACCACCAGGTCGATCGGCAAGGCCGAGGTCGAGACAACGTGCACGCCCCGACCATACCTCGGGCCCGACGTGGTGAGATCGCTCCTCAGTCCGCGGCTTGAGAACGACGGCAGGCCAGGGGGGGCGCGCATCGGCGAATCTGGCCTTCGATCACGTGCATGTTAGTGTCAACGCGTGCGCACGGCAGTTGTCGCGATGTCTCTGCTCGTCGGTGTGACCTCGGTCGCCGGCGCCGGCGACCTCGATCCCAAGAACCTCGCATCGCTCACCGATGACCCGATCCTCGGCAAGGCCGATCGCGTCGACGGTGACGAGGCCAAGGGCATCGTCGCGTTCACGTTCGACGACGGGCCGAACCCCGACACCACGCCGGCCGTGATCGACGCGCTCGAGAAGTACGACATCCCGGCGACGTTCTTTATCGTCACGCAGCGGCTGGCTGGCAAACACGGCGAGAAGCCGCGCCAGATCCTCGCGCGCCTCGTGCGCAGCGGCTTCGAGATCGGCAGCCACTCGGTGAGTCACCCGAACCTCAAGAAGGCGACGGCGGAGAAGCTGACCAAGGAGATCGACGGCTCGATCAAGACCCTCGCCCCGGAGGCCGGACGTCCGATCGGACTGTTCCGCCCGCCGTTCGGGGCATTCAACAAGAGCGGATCGGCGAAGCTCGCCAAGCTCGGGCTTACCGACGTGCGGTGGTCGGTCGACACCCTCGACTGGAAGGCGAAGAACGCCGAGAAGCTGCGCAAGAAGGTCCTCTCGATGATCGTGAAGCAGCACGGTGGCGTCGTCCTGATGCACGACGTGAAGCCGATCACCGCAAGGATCATCGCCGACGTGCTCGACGACCTCGAGGCTGAGAACTGCAAGCGGCTCGCGGCGAAGCAGGAGCCGATCATCCCGGTCTCGCTCCACTACTTCCTGAAGAACGGGAAGACAGCGCGCCCCATCCCGGAGGCGGTGCAGAAGCGAACGGCGACCTACCGCGACAAGCTCCCCGCTCGCTGTGCGAAGCGGCCGCCCCCCGCTCCGCCCGCTCCCGCGGCGCCCGCTCAGCCCCCGGCGAAGATCCCGTAACGAATCGGGAGTAGCCGTGCTAAGGCTCCTCACGATCACGTTGACAACCACATCGAACCACACTAGTTTCCGCGCGCCTGACGCCCATTCTATCGGTGCGTTCGGCACCCGGGGGCGTGTGGATTTCTCATGGAAGCTTCAAGTGTTACGCGCGCTGATGATGGGCGCGCGTCAGATTGGTTCGTCATGCCGGTGACTTGGGAAAACACGCCGATTCCGGGCACAGTCCCTGCCGTCGAGAGCGGCAACACCGAGCGTACGCCGTCGTTCGAGCCGGCTGATTTCGCCGACCTCGGCGATGATCTCGAAGAGGGCGACGGCGTTCGCACCGGCGTCCTGAGCACCGCCTACGACATGAAGGCCAAGCTCACCGGCTCCGCGCGCGCTGCCGCGATCGCGAAGCTGCAGGAGCTGGCCGAGACGGCATTCACCAGCCGCGAGATCGGCTTCGCCGTGCTCGTCGGCGAGCCCGGCATGGGCAAAAGCAGGATGATCTCGGAGCTCGTCGCGCGTATCCGTACCAAGTACGCCTCGGCGATCACTTTGACTGGCGTCGCCGACGAGAACGCGCATGCGTACGGTCCGGTCGCGCGCGCACTCACGACGCGGTTCGGCCTCGTGCCGGGCGAGGATCCCAGCGAGAGCCGCGACAAGATCCAGGCCGGCGTCGCCGAGGTCGTCAAGGCGCAGCAGGTCCCCGAGGTCTCGCACCTCATCGCGCACCTGCTTCGGGTCCCGTTTGAAGACAGCCCCGTCGTCACCCCCCTCCTCGATGCCCCGCAGCGGCTCGAGGCGCGCCTGTTCATGGCGCTCAAGCGGCTGCTGTCCGCCGAGGCGGAGCGTCATCCGGTGGTCGTGGTGATCGAAAATCTCGAGATGTGCGGGCAGGACACGATCAACTTCCTGCACTACCTCGCGAACGGACTACGCGAGGCGCGCGTGATGCTCGTCGGCACCGCCACGCACCAGCTGTACGAGCGCCATCCGGCGTTCGGCGAGGGCGAGATCGCGCCGACGAAGATCGAGCTCGGCGCGCTGTCGGAGACCGAGGCCGAAGATCTGATGCGCGAGCTGTGCAAGCAGCTCGAGAAGGTCCCGCCCGCCCTGCTCGCCCACGCCCGCACGCTCGGTGGCTCGCCACGCGCGATTCACGAGCTCGTGCGCCTGCTCCTCGAGAGCGACTGCATCGTACGCGAGGGGCCGGGCGCCATGGCCATCTGGCGCGTCGACGACAAGCAACTCGCGCAGATGAAGCTGCCGAGCAGCTACAACGAGGTCGTGGCCGCGCGCATGCGCGTGATGGAGACGACGGAGCGCCGCGTTCTCGAGATGGCCGCGGTCATCGGCGAGACCTCGTGGCTCGACGGCATCCTCGCCCTCGAGCGTGGTGCCGCGCTCGGCACGAGTACGGATCCGGACGGCCCCACGCTGGCGCAGATCGCCGCGAGCGGTGACCATTCGCGGGTCTCGGTCGTCGCGGCGATCGGCAAGCTGATCGAGCGCGAGTGGCTCGTCGAGGTTCCGCAGTCGTCGATCTCGGGCGAGCGTGAGCTCCGCATCGCGAACCCCGTGTTGTGGTCGCTCGTCTACAAGGGCATCGACGAGGTAAAGCGCCGCACGTATCACGCGTCGGTCGCGCGCTGGCTCGAGCTGCACCCCGAGGGGCGCAGCCCGTCGGCGCAGGAAGAGGTCGCCCGGCACCTGGCGCTCGCTGGGGAGGCCCGCGAGGCCGCGACGCGGTACCGCCGCTCGGCCGAGGCCGCGCGCGCGCAGTTCGCCAACGAGACGGCGATCCGCCTGTTCGATCGCGCGCTCGCCTGCCTCGGCTCGCATCCGAACAGCGATCTCGCGGCGCGCCTTCACATCTGGCACGACCTCGGCTCGGTCTACGAGCTGATCGGTGACTTCGAGGCAGCGCTCGGCGCGTTCGAGCGCATGTTGCGCCTGTCGTGGGTCGCCGCGAGCAAGACCAAGGCCGCCGTGGCCTTCAACAAGATGGGGCGCGTGTGGCGTCGCAAGGGCGACCTCAAGCTCGCCCTCGAGTATCTCGAGCGTGGCCTCGAGTTGTTCCGCAGCGCCAACGACGCACGCGGCGTCGCCGGCTCGCTCGACGACATCGGGAAGTCATTGCACATGCTCGGGCGTTACGACGACGCGCACGCCAAGATCACCGAGGCGCTCGCGCGTCGCGGCAAGAGTGGCGACAAGCGGGCGATCGCCACATCGCTGTCGCGGCTCGGCGACGTCCAGCAGGATCGTGGCCAGTACGAATCCGCTCTGACCTGCCACCAGGAAGCCTACGAGCTGCGCAAGCTGACCGGCGATCGCTGGGGTCAGATCGTCTCCGCCAACAACCTCGCCGCGCTGGCGTTCGAGGTCGGTGACTTCATCGAGGCGCGCACCGGCTGGATCAATGCGCTCAACGAGGCCGAGGACATTGGCGCGCTGCCGCTGTCCGCGCTCGTCCTCACCAATCTCGGCGAGCTGAGCCTCGCGGAGGGTAAGCAGGACGAGGCGCGCAGCCGGCTCGAGAACGCCCTCGAGATCATCGAAGAGATCGAGGACCGCGGCCTCGAGACCGAGGTCTGCCGCCATCTCGCACTCCTCGAGAAGCAGCACGGGCACTTCGCCGAGGCGCGCGAGCTCGCAGAGCGGGCGCTCTCGGTCGCCAAGAAGTCGGGCTTGCGGGAGAAAGAAGCGCAGGCCTACCTGACGCTCGGCGATGTCCTGTCGGCGAACCTCTACGACGCCGGCGAGGAGCACAATGCCCCCGCCCCGGCTGCGCTCGCGTTCAGCAAGGCGGTCGATATCGTTCGCAGCATTCGCAACGACGCCGCCCTCGGTAAGGCCCTGCTCGCCTTTGGCCGTTACAAGGTCGAGGTCGGCCAGATCTCCGAGGGCAAGGACATGATCCGCGACGCGATCATGCTGTTCAGCAAGCTCGGGCTCGGCCGTCCTGCCGAGCAGGCGAGCAAGCTGCTGGCCTCGGTCAGCTGACGTAGGCACCAAGCCCCCGGTGCGTGACCACGTCCGGAGGGTCGGCTCATTGGTGGACCTTGGCGCACTGATATCGGCTCCGGGGGTTGCCATGCCTTGTCCAAGTGGGCATGGTTCCAACTCCCGATGTTCTGGTTCTGGGTCGGCTTCTTCGCCCTCGTGGCGATACTTCTCACGCTCGACCTGGGCGTTCTGAACCGCAAGGCGCATGCGCCGAGCTTGAAGTCCGCAGCCTACTGGACCGTCGGCTGGATGGTGCTCGGCCTGTCGTTCGCGGGCCTCGTGTATCTCATCTACGAGAACGGGTGGCTCGACGCGCACCTGATCGGACGTGCGCCGGGCGGCGTCGGTGGCGAAGCTGCCGTCACCTACGTCTCCGCGTATCTGCTCGAGCAGGCGCTCTCGATCGACAACATCTTCGTCATCGCCCTGCTGTTCAAGCAGTTCCGCGTGCCGGCAGAGTTCCAGCACCGCGTGCTTTTCTGGGGCATCCTGGGCGCGATCGTGTTCCGCCTGATCATGCTGGGCGGCGGCGCCTACCTCGCCCACAAGTTCAGCTGGATCTTCTACGTGTTCGGCGCCTACCTCGCGTTCCAGGGCATCAAGCTCCTGCGCGAGGACGACGACGACGAGCCTGACCTCCAGAACAACCGCATCGTGCGCATCCTGCGCCGCTTCGTCCCGGTCGTGGACGGCATGCACGGCGGCAAGTTCAGCGTCAACGAGAATGGCAAGCGCGCCCTGACGATGCTCGCGGTTTGCCTCGTCTCGATCGAGCTGACCGACATCGTGTTCGCGCTCGACTCGATTCCCGCGGTGCTGTCGGTCTCGCAGGAGACCTTCATCATGGTCACGTCGAACATCTTCGCGATCATGGGCCTGCGCTCGCTGTACTTCGTGCTCGCAGGAGCGATGGCGAAGTTCCACTACCTGAAGCTCGCGCTCGCGGTGCTGCTGATCCTGATCGGCGCGAAGATGATCGCGCACGACCACTATCACGTCTCGCATCTGGTTTCGCTCGCCGCGATCGCCGGCATCATCGGCACCGGCGTCCTCGCGTCGATCATCTCGACCAAGCGCGCCGAGAAGAATGGGACGGCAGAGGGTGACGCCGCCGCCGAGTCTACGGCCGACGACGCCCACCCCCCCAAAGCACCCGCGCGCTAGCGCCGTCTCGACGCGCGCGACGAGCGCGTTCACGTCGGCACGGGCTGCCGGCACGCTGATTGACGTGGCATCGGCTCGGCATCGGCCTCGGCATCGGGCTGCATCGATGTCGGCCTCGGCATCGGGCTGCATCGATGTCGGGCTCGGCATCGGGCTCGGCATCCGGCTCGGCATCCGGCTTGGCATCCGTCTCGGCATCGGTCTCGGCATCGGTCTCGGCATCGGTCTCGGCATCGGTGTCGACGTCGATGGGTGTCGGCATCAGTGTCGACGTCGATGGGTGTCGGCATCGGGCTCGGTGTCGGCATCGGCATCGGCCTCGGCCTCGGTCTCGGCATCGGCATCGGCCTCGGCATCGGCCTCGGTCTCGGCATCGGTGTCGACCTCGGCATCGGTCTCGGCATGGGTCTCGGCATCGGCATCGGCATCGGGCTGCGTCGATGTCGGCCTCGGTCGGGCTCGGCCTCGGCATCGGCATCGGTCTCGGCATCGGCGTCGGCATCGGCATCGGCATCGGGCTTGGCATCGGCTCGGCGTGGTCTGGGCATCGGTCTCGGGCTTCCAGCCCGCCAGCGGGGGGCCGGGGCCGCCGGCGCGCCCGGCATCTCACCGCCGCGAGAGGCGGTACGTCATCGCTCGGACTCGGTCGGCGAGCTCGAGTGCCTCGCCGACCTCGGCGTGCGTCAGGTACTCGAGCGCGAGGGCGACCTCGAGGCACGCGGTGACCTCGGCGGCGCTGCCCAGCGCGACGCGGTACAGGTGCGCGCGGTCCGCGCCGACGCGCTGGTTCGCCTCGGCGATGTTGAGCGAGATGGACGCCCCACAGCGGCGCAGCTGCTTGGCGAGGTCCGCGTTCTTGGACGCGAGTCGCTTGAGGAGGACCGCGAGGGCACGAAGGAGCTGGAGCGAACGG
>JANRKM010000206.1:0-72998 GCA_033763475.1 Kofleriaceae bacterium | reverse complement strand
ATCGGGATGCCCGGCATGTTCGGCATGTTCGGCATGCCGCCTTCCATGCCTGCGGGCAGACCACCACCGGCTGCCATCAGCGCGTTGATGTCCATGTTCGCCAGCTTCTTCATCTGGCTGAACTGCTTCATGCCGGGGATCTTGCCCATCAGGCCCGTCGACGCGCCGAGCTGCACCATCATCTGGCGCATCTGGGCGAACTTCTGCAGTAGTTCCTTGACCTCTTGCTCGCTGCGGCCCGAGCCCTTGGACACGCGCTTCACGCGGCCCGGATCGAAGTCGGCGCGGCGGCGCTTGGCGTTGCGACCGCTCGTCGACATGAACTCTTCCCACGTCGTGGTGACGAACACCTGCGGGTTGAGGCGCTCCTCGAACGTCATCGAGGAGATCATCGCCTCGATCTTCGTGAGCTCGCGATCGTCGAGGTTCACGCCCTCGGGCAGCCCACCGCCGAAGAACGGCAGCTTCTCGAACAGGTCCTTCAGCGATCCCATCTTCTGGATCAGCCGGATCTGCTCGAGGAAGTCCTGCATGTCGAACTTGCCCTTGAGCATGCGGAGGGCGTCTTCCTCCGCCTTCTCCGCGTCGACGACCTGCTCGAAGTCCTTGACCAGGCCGACGATGTCGCCCATGCCGAGGATGCGCGACGCGAGGCCTTCGGGGCGGAACTCCTCGAGCTTGTCGAGCTGCTCACCCATGCCGAGGAACTTGATCGGCTTGCCCGTGATCTCTTTGACCGAGAGCGCGGCGCCGCCACGGGCGTCACCGTCGAGCTTGGTCATGATCACGCCGTCGAGGTTCAACCGCTTGTTGAACGTATCGGCGACGTTGACCGCGTCCTGACCGGTCATCGCGTCGAGGACGAGGAAGATGTTCTTCGGCGAGACCGCCTTGTCGATGTCCTCGAGCTCCTGCATCAGGGGCTCGTCGATCGCGAGGCGACCGGCGGTGTCGTAGATGACGACGTCGCAGCCCTCGACCGCGGCACGCGTCGAGCCTTCGCGGCAGATCGTGACCGGGTCCTTGCCCTCCATCGACCACACCGGCATGCCGAGCTGGCGACCGAGCGTCTTCAGCTGCTCGACGGCGGCGGGACGGTAGATGTCGGTGCGACGAGCATCGGCTTCTTGCCGTGCTTGGTCTCGAGCCAGCGCGCGAGCTTGCCGACCGAGGTCGTCTTGCCCGAGCCCTGCAGACCCACGAACATGATGCCGGTGGGGCCCTTGTTGGCCCACTTGAGCTCGGTGTCGACCGGGCCCATCATCTTCGTCAGCTCTTCCTGACAGATGGCGATGAACGCCTGCTCGGGCGTGATCGTCTTGGTGCCGTACTCTTTGCTCTTGGCCTTGAGCTCGACGACCTTGCCGCGCGCGGCCTCTCGAACGCGTTCGAGGAACCGCTTCACGACGCGGAACTCGACGTCACCTTCGAGGAGAGAGAGGCGGACGTCGCGGAGCGCGTCCTCGATCACGTCGTCCGAAAGCTCGGCGACGCCCGTCAGCCGCTGGCGAGCGGCTTTAAATCCCTTGGCAAGGGTCTCCAGCACGAGGCTCCTATAGCACGACCAACGCTAGATCGGTGAGATCGCGAGGTCTTCGCGCCGCTACCCGGCCTGTTCGGCCACCGCGCGGACCTCGGGATCGGGATCGTCCTTGAGCCGATCGAGCACCGCGGTGCCGACCTGCCTGCGCGCCCATGCCGCGCGGGCGGTGGCGGTGCGAACCGCTGGATCGGGGTCGCGCGAGAGGTGGTCGAGGATGATGTCATCTCCGACGAGCTTGAACGACCACTCGAGGGCGTGAACCACCGCCAGCCGGCGCACCCCATCGTCGGACAGGGCCCAGGTCGAAGCGATCTGGGTGGCCGAGATCGGCCGCATCTTGTCCAGGGCAAGCGCCAGCGATCGGCCGAGCGCGGCGGCGGCATCGGGAGCATCGAGATGCTCCCGGTCGATCGGGAGATCCTCGACGAGCACGCAGTCCGAGTGGCTGCAACTCGTGCCCCCGTCCTCGCTCGATGGGTCCGCACTGGCGACGCCCACGGTGGACGCCGAGAGTGCAATGGTGGTCAACCGAGAGAGCAGGCGGCGGAGGGAGACCTTGGACATGCGAGCCCCGAAAAGGTGGGTCTACGGACGAGGGGAACAACCTCCCAACCTGGGCAGGCCACCCAACAATTCCTCGGGGCAGGGTCGGGCTTCAGATCCTGTTCGTCAGGCTTTGGGATCGGTTTTGCGCGACCGTGGTCATCTGCGCCCACACTGGTCGCCGACGGCGATCCGTCATAGCCTGTCTTTCGACCGACGGAGAAGTGATCACGTCGAGGAGGCGGCGTCGGCATGGCCGTCGTCGTACGGCAGATCCTCGTAGTCCTCGCGATAAAGGGTGCCGAGGCGGCGTGACACGAACACGTCGATAAGCTCGGGGTCGTACATCTTGCCGGCGGTCTTGCGCAGGATCGCCTCGCACTCCTCGAGCGAAAGCGCCTTCTTGTAGGGCCGGTCGGTGGCCATCGCGTCGTAGGCATCGGCGATCGCGACGATGCGCGCCGACAACGGGATGTCCTCGGCGATCATCTTGTCGGGGTAGCCGGAGCCGTCCCACCGCTCGTGGTGGTTGCGCACGGCTGGCATGATCGGATGCAACATCTCGATCTTCGACGCGATGTCGTAGCCCTTCACCGGGTGCTCGCGCATGTGGATCCACTCGGCATCATCGAGCGGACCGGGCTTGAGGAGCACGGCGTCGCGGATGCCGATCTTGCCGATGTCGTGGAGGAACGCGCCGAACTCGAGTGTTTCGAGCCCGTCGACGGGGTAGCCGGCTTCCTTGGCGAGCACCAGCGAGTAGGCCGCGACGCGGCCGCAGTGACCCTTGGTGTACGGATCCTTGGCTTCGATCGCTTCTGCGAGGCCGAAGAGCGCCTGCCGGTTGGCGATCTTGAGCTTCGCGTAGCTCTCTTCGAGCTCCTTGGTCCGCTCCTTCACGACGGTGTCGAGGAGGGTCTCGCGGCGCTGGAGCTTGGTCTGATCGATAGAGAGCTTGCGCACGAGCTCGCGCTGCTCTTCGACGAGCGACAGCAACTTCACACCTTCGCCGACGAGCGCGACCAGGCGGCTGCGCTCGCTCGCGCGGGCGACCAGACGGATGATGATGCCGGCGTGCGGCGGGCGATAGTCGAGCTCGACCGCCTCGTCGGGTGCCGAGACGAGCGCGATGCGCAGCGCTTCGGGCGCGTGGAGGATGCTCGCCTCGAGCAGCGCCACACCGTCGAACGTGGTTGGGCCCGACATGTGCGTCGCCACGATCACGTGCGACGGATGCGAGCGCAGCTTGTTCAAGGCCTCGACCGTCGAACGTGCCGTCTCCACCTGCAGGCCGAGGCCTCCGAGGAGCTCTGCAAGCTCGCCCAGGGCCTCCACCTGAGGGTGCGCCACTAACGCACGAAACCGACGAGTCACGGCCGCACTATATCCGCGCATCTCCGCCTTTCAACGGTGCAGATGCCGACACTGCCGCCGCTGTCCGTGGGCCGGACCACCAAGATCTAGGACGGGGTAGGGCGGGCCTGGTATTCGCGACTACAAGGGGTAGAGTCCCTGACCGCGGGACGCACGCGGAAGCGCTGGGTATGCAACAGGAAGTCACCGGTAACCTCGCAGGTCTGAAGGCGAGCGAGATCAAATCGCTCGAGCGCCTGTACCGCCGCCGCGTCGCGCCGTCCGAGGTTGTCTCGGCCGAGCTCGCGACGCAGCTGGCCATTCAGAGTGCGGAGCTCCACCGCCAGGTCGGCGTGTTGATCGACCGGCGCGGCGCGATCGAGCACGTCTTCGTCGGAGACGCGTCCAAGATCGTGCTCCCCGATGTCGGCCGTATGCGCGGCGGTAAAGGCCGGTTCCGCGGCCTGCGTCTCGTCCACACGCACCTGCGCGGGGAGTCGCTCACCCGCGACGACCTCACCGACCTCGCGCTCCTCCGGCTCGACGCCGTCGCCGCGATCACGGTGGATGCCGCGGGGCGTCCCGGCAAGCTGTTCGTCGGTCACCTCGTGGCCGATGGCACGCCCGAGCGGCCGTGGAAGGAGCTGCCGGCAGAGCAGCCCACCGCGTCGAGCCTCGATTTTGCGGAGCTGATCTCCAGCCTCGAAAGCGACTTCGGTCGCGTCCACCGCGTCGTCGAAACGGATCGCGGCAAGGATCGCGCGCTCCTCGTCCACGTGCAGGTCGGCCGCGCCAAGGACAGCGAAGCCCGCGTCGCCGAGCTGCGTGAGCTGTGCCGCACCGCGGGCGTCAAGGTCCTCGACGTCCTCGTCCAGCGCCGGCCCGAAGCTGACCCCAAGTTCCTCGTCGGGCGCGGCAAGCTCGACGAGATCCTCCTGCGCGCCATGCAGCTGGGCGCCGAGGTCGTGATCTTCGATCCCGACCTCACGCCAGGGCAGGCCAGGGCGATCAGCGACGCGACCGAGCTCAAGGTCATCGATCGCACGATGTTGATCCTCGACATCTTCGCGCAGCATGCGACCAGCCGCGACGGCAAGCTGCAGGTCGAGCTCGCGCAGCTGCGCTACGTGCTGCCGCGCCTCGTCGAAAAAAACACGATGATGTCGCGTCTCACCGCCGGCCCCGGTGGTAAGGCAGGCCTCGGCGGGCGCGGTCCCGGCGAGACCAAGCTCGAGATCAATCGTCGTCGGGCGCGCGAGCGCATTCACCTGCTCGAGAAGAAGCTCGAAGAGCTCGCCGGTGATCGCCGGCTGCGCCGAGAGCGTCGCACGCGGCGCGAGATTCCGATCATCGCGATCTGCGGCTACACCAACGCCGGCAAGTCGACGATGCTCAACGCGCTCACTCAAGGTGACGCGCTCGCCGCCGACAAGTTGTTCGCGACGCTCGATCCGATCAGCCGCCGTCTGCGCTTCCCGCACGAACGCGAGGTCGTGATCACCGATACCGTCGGGTTCATCCGCGATCTACCCGCCGAGCTGACGCGCGCGTTCCGGGCGACGCTCGAGGAGATGGCCGACGCCGACCTGCTCGTTCAGGTCGTCGACGCGTCGGATCCGGATCGCGACCAGCAGATCCGCGCGGTCGAGGGCATCCTTTCGGACCTCGGCCTCGGCGACAAGGCACGCGTGCTCGTCTGGAACAAGGCCGACCGCCTCGAGCCGGGCGACGCTGACTACCTCACGCACCACGGGGGCGGCTTCCTCGTATCGGCACTCGATCGCGCGACCTTCGGCCCGCTCCTCCTCGCGCTGGAGCGCGCGCTGTGGCAGCAGGGTAAAGAAGCCCCGCTCGCGCGCACGTCATCGCCAGTGATCGAGACCGAACACGCCGGCTCGTAGTTCGCGGGAGTTGGGTTGGTGCGCGGGAGCGCTCGCGTGCTGCTCCGCGGCGGGGTACGAGGCGATCAGGAGGTTGATCGAGATGACGAAGAGCGTCAGCGAGAGCGAGAACCCTGTAATTCCTTCCCCGACTCCGAAGGCGACGCGTCCGCGGACGAATCGGGACTGGTGGCCGAATCAGCTCGATCTACAGGTACTCGCGCAGCCATCGCCGCGCTCGAGTCCGATGCCCGAAGGCTTCGACTACGCTGAAGCGTTTCGTTCGCTCGACGTGGAGGCGCTCAAGAAGGACGTCCTCGCGGTGATGACGGCGTCGCAGCCGTGGTGGCCCGCGGACTACGGGCACTACGGGCCGTTGTTCATTCGCATGAGCTGGCACGCTGCCGGCACCTATCGCATCGAGGACGGGCGTGGCGGCGCCGGTGAGGGCGCGCAACGCTACGCCCCGCTCAACAGCTGGCCGGATAACGCCAACCTCGACAAGGCGCGCCGCCTGTTGTGGCCGATCAAGCAGAAGTACGGCCAGAAGGTCTCGTGGGCTGATCTCCTCGTGTTCGCCGGAAACGTCGCCCTCGAGTCGATGGGCTTCACGACGTTCGGTTTCGGCTTCGGCCGACCGGACGTGTGGGAGCCCGTCGAGATGTTCTGGGGGCCGGAAGACACCTGGTTGGGTGACGAGCGCTATAGCGGGGACCGCGAGCTCGCGGGGCCTCTCGGCGCCGTGCAGATGGGGCTCATCTACGTGAACCCGGAGGGCCCGAACGGCACACCCGATCCGGTCGCCGCGGCACGCGATATTCGCGAGACCTTCCGGCGCATGGCGATGAATGACGAGGAGACCGTCGCGCTCATCGCGGGCGGCCACACGTTCGGCAAGACGCACGGTGCCGGCGACCCGAAGCGCCTCGGGCCGGAGCCCGAGGGGTGCCCCGTCCACCAGCAGGGCCTTGGCTGGAAGAGCACTTACGGGACCGGTAAGGGCAAGGACGCGATCACGAGCGGCCTCGAGGGCGCGTGGACGCCCACGCCGATCAAATGGGACAACAGCTACTTCGAGACGCTGTTCGGCTACGAGTGGGAGCTGACCACCAGCCCCGCGGGGGCAAAACAATGGCGGCCCAAGGACGGGGCCGGTGCGAACACGGTGCCGGATGCGCACGATCCTGCGAAGAAGCACGCGCCGATGATGGCCACGACGGATCTCGCGCTGCGGCTTGATCCGATCTACGAACCGATCTCGCGGCGGTTTCACGCCAACCCCAAGCTGCTCGAGGAGGCCTTTGCGCGCGCCTGGTACAAGCTGCTCCATCGCGACATGGGGCCGCTCTCGCGGTACCTCGGTCCGTGGGTCGCCGCACCGCAGCTCTGGCAGGATCCGGTCCCGCCGGTCGAGCATCCGCTCGTCGGGCCGAACGACATCGCCGCGCTCAAGCAGCAGATCCTCGGCTCCGGGCTCAGCATCGCCGAGCTCGTCTCCGTCGCGTGGCGCTCGGCGGCTTCGTTCCGCGCCACCGACAAGCGCGGTGGGGCCAACGGCGCGCGCATTCGCCTCTCCCCCCAGAAGGACTGGGAGGTCAACGAGCCCGCCGAGCTCGCCAAGGTGCTCGCGAAGCTCGAGGCGATCCAGAAGACCTTCAACGCGAAGGGGGCGACGAAGATCTCGCTCGCCGATCTGATCGTCCTCGGAGGCTGCGCGGCCGTCGAGCGCGCCGCAAAGGATGGCGGTCTCGACCTGACGGTGCCGTTCGCGCCAGGGCGCACCGACGCAGCGCAGGAGCAGACGGACGTGGTGGCGTTCGCCGTGCTCGAGCCGAAGGCCGATGGCTTCCGCAACTACGTGCGCGCGGGCCAGCGGCTCTCGCCGGAGACGCTGCTGCTCGAGCGGGCGAACTTGCTGTCGCTGACCGCACCGCAGATGACGGTGCTGATCGGCGGCATGCGCGTCCTCGGCGCCAACCTTGGCAAGTCACCGCATGGCGTGTTCACGAAGCGCCCCGGGACGCTGACAAACGACTTCTTCGTCAACCTCCTCGATGACGGCACCGAATGGCAACCCGCGGCCTCGGGCAATGGTGTGTACGAGGGGCGTGCACGCGGCAGCAGCGACGTGAAGTGGACCGCGACGGCGGTCGACCTCGTGTTCGGCGCTCATTCGCAGCTGCGCGCCATCGCCGAGGTCTATGCATCGGCCGATGGGAAGGAGAAGTTCGTCCGTGACTTCGTGGCCGCGTGGAACAAGGTGATGAACCTCGACCGCTTCGATCTTCCGCGACGCGATCAGGCCGGCGCGTAGGTCGCGACGATATTGCCGTTGCCGAACGCCGCTCGCGCGTGCGGCGCAGCTTGACGCGGCCCTCGATGCCCTCGAAGAGCGAGCGCGCGGCGCCGAGGATGACCGGCACGATGACGAGCGTGTAGGCGTCGATCAGTCGTGCCCGTGTGCGAGATCGCGACGACAGGCAGCGGCAACCGGGCACCGACGACGGGCGCATCGAGCGCGAGCTCGACGCTGTACGGGCCGAACGCCTGCGTCGCGGCGGGCGCTTCCGTCGGATACAGCACCAGCACGGGGACCTGCGCGCCTTGCACGTGGTCCTGGGCCGAGAGCGTTCGGGCGCCAACGTTCATCGCCCGGGTCGACCTCGTAGCATCACACCCACAGCGGAGGACCGCTACGATTCCTTCGATTCCTTCGGCTGACCCGAGTCGTCGAGGACGGTGAGCGCGATCGCCATTGCCTTCTTCGCGCGCGCCACCATCGCCTCGTCGTTCTTGATCTTCTGGAACGCGCGCAGGATCTGATCCTGGTAGCTCGCGTTCTCGTGCTCGATGCTCTCGATTTCCTTGCGCAGCTCGGCGATGCGCTGGTCGCGCTCGGCGATCGCTTGGGTCATCGTGCGGAGCTCGGCGTTGCGGTCGGCGATCGAGGCGACCGCCGTTGCGAGCTCGCCTTCGGTGCGCCGCTGGCCATCGCGCGCGGACGACAGGCCCTTCTTGAGCTCGTCGCGCTCGGCGGTGAGGTCGGCGAGCTTCTGGGCGTAATCGTCGCTCGCCGAAGCCAGCGCGGCCTTGTGCTCGGCATCGCGGGCGGCGAGGGCGCGCCCATGCTCGGCTTCGAGGGCCGACTTCGTGCGCGAAGCCTCGGTGGTGACCTGCGCCAGGGCACGCTGGTGCTGCGCCGCCTGCTCGGCGAGCGCATCCTCGTGCTTGGTCGCCTGCGTGGAGAGCGCGCGTTCGTGCGTCGCCACATGCTCGGCGAGCGTGCGTTCGTGTTGGGCGATGCGCTCGGCGAGGGCCGCCGCATGCGCCTGCTCGGCTGCGGCGAGGGCCGCGGCGTGTGCCTGCTCCGCCGCGGCGATGACAGCCGAGTGCTTCGCGGCGGCGTCTTCCGCCGCCCGTTTCGCTGCCTCGAGCTGCGCTCGGAGCTCGGCGATATCACGTCCGCCGGCTTCCTGTATGCGCGCGAGCTCCTCGGCGTGTTTCGCCGCGAGATGCGCGCTCGATGCGGCGTACTCCGCTGCCGTGCGCTTGGCATTGTCGAGCGCCTGCTGCTTCTCGGCTTCGACGGCTGCGAGCTGCTCTGCGTGCTGTGTCGCGAGCGTCTGCACTTGCTGTTGATGCGCGACGACTAGCTGCGCGCGTGCCTTCTCTTGCTCGGCGAATGATGCGGCGTGCGCATCCGCCTCCTGCTGGCGTGCCTGCGCGTGCTCGGCGTCGCGCTGGGCGAGCGCTGCCGCATGGTCGGCGTCGCGCTGGGCGAGGGCATCGGCGTGTAGCCTAGCCTGTGCGGACAGATCCGCCGCGTGCTCGGAGGTGGCCTGGGCGAGCACCTGTTCGTGACTCGCGCGCACGCGCGCGAGCTCCGCTTCGAGCTGCTCGACCTTCGCGCTCAGCTCGCCGCGGACGCGCTCGCGCTCGCGCTGCGCGCTCGCCAGCTCCTCGGCGTGAGCCTTCTGGAGGCGCTCCGTCGTCGTCGCGAGATCGGTCGAGCCCTTCGCAAGCGCGGCATCGCGCTCGCGCACGAGCCGCTGGAGCTCGGCCGCGTGCTGTGCTTCGAGCTGGCTGCGAGCCTGCGCGGCCTCGCTGTTGGCATGCTGTAGCGCCGCGCTCGTGGCCGCGGCGATCGCCTCGGCCTGCTCCTGCGCCAGCTCCTGCCGCAACGTCTCGAGCGCCACCTCCTGCGCGGTGGCCGCTTCGGTCGTCAACGACGCGAGCTCGCCCTGGTGGCGCGCGATCATCTGCTCGCGCTCGACGCGCAGTGCCCGCTCGGCCTCCGACGCCGTCGTCGCACGGAGTGCGCGCTCGTTCGTGAGGTCACGTTCGAGCTGCGCGCGCGCGAGCTCGGCAGACTCGGCGGCCTGCGTGCGCGCCGTCAGCTCCTGTTGCACGGTGGCGAGCTGGGCGGCGAGCGCGCGTTCACGGCCCTCGAGCGTCTGGACGCGCGTGCCCTCCGCCGTCACGCGCTGCTCGAGCTCCGTGGTGCGCGCCTCGAGCTGCGCCACCGACTGCAGGGCGCCACGCAGGCGCTCGGACGTCTCGGCGAGCTCGTTCTCGCGCGCCTCGAGGTCGGCCTTCGCGCGCTTGAGCTCCGTGCCTTGCGTCAGCAGATTCTCGCGGAGCTTGAGGAACTCGCCTTCGCGGCTCGTCGCAGGCTTCGCGGCGGTCGCCGCCGCACGGACGCGCTCGAGCTCCGCGCGGAGCTCCTTCACCTGGTGCTCGAGATCGCCGACCTTGCGCAGCTCGCGGCGATCGTAGACGCCGGACTGCTCCCGGTCGGCGTCCTGCGCGAGCGCATCGAGGCCGAGATCGACGACGTTCTTGACCGAGGGGCGCTTCGCACGTGGCGCGGGCTCCGCAGCAGGGGTGGGTGCAGGCGCGGGCTCCGGGGCGGGCGCAGGCTCCGGCTCCGGGGCGGCGGCGACCGGCGGCTGGGCCGCGATCGGCGGTGCCGGGGCCTCTTCGAGCTCCACCGCGATCTCTTCGGCGATCTCTTCCTCGATCAGGTCATCGGTATCGAGCGTGATCGCGGGCTGCGACGCGAGCATTCCCGGCACGACCGTCTGTTCCAGGTGATTCGTCTGCTCGTCCGGTGCTGGTTCCTGCGCGATCGCGAGATCGTCCTCCGCACCGTCTTCGCGAGCCACGTCGGCGAGCGCAAGCGGTTCCGCTTCGACCGGCGTCGCGGCGAGCGTCGGCGTCTCCACGACGGCCGGCAGCTCGAGGGAGGGGCCATCGAGCACGGGCAGGGCACCCGAGCTGGGCGGCGCTTCTTCGGATGCGACCTCGAGCTTGAGGGCCGAGGGACGCGGAGCTTCCTGCACGAACGAATCACCGTCGACGAACGAATCACCGTCCTCGTCGACCACCGCGGGGACGCCGCCATCGTCGAGCTCCGGCGCCGCCTGATCGAAGGCGGTGTGGTCGGCGACCTCGGGCGGCGCGACCTCCTGCAGCGCCGCGGCGTACGGCGGCGGAATCGTCGCCGAGCCCACGCGCTGCGGGACGCCATCGAGCACGGGATCCTCGACGGGCGCTGCCGGCGCCTCGGCCGCAGCTTCCAGTTTGGGCTCATCCCCGAAGCCCCCGAAGTCATCACCGAGCAGGCCGCCGAATGCGTTCTCGATGTCCTCATCGACGATCGCGTCCATGCGCTCCGCCGGCGCAGCCGCCGGCTCCTCGAACGCGGTCGCGGCGGGCGCCGCCTCGGCCTCGGCCTCGCGCGCATACTCGGCGAACTGCGGCACCGACGCGTGTGCGTCGTCGAAGTCGTGGTTCTCCTCTTCGACGGCGACCTCCTCCTCGAGAACCATATCGCCGTCGGCGATCGGGAAATCCTCCACCTCGACGGGGATGTCGAGGTCACCGAGATCGTCGTCGAGCGCGACACCGACGCCGAGCACCGTGGCTTGCTCCGTGAGCGGCTCGCCGAGCGTCACGAGGCCGTCGATCTTTGCGAGCAGCTCCTGCGTGGTGTAGGTGCGTTTGTCGAGGTACTCGTCGGCGTGCGTCTTGAGGCCGCGGTGTTTCGCGAAGCTCTCCGGAGACACCGACTCCGTGATCAGCATGATCGGTACCTTGGCCAGCGCGCCCTTCTTGCAGCGCTGGAACAGCTTGAAGCCGGCTTTCTCAGGCTCCTCGACGCCGATGATCAGCAGCGCTGGCGGATCCGCCGACGCGAGTGCGAACGCCTGATCGGGATGCAGCTCGACGTGAACGTCGAACCGGTATCGCCTCACGGCATCGGTCAGGGTCTGTTGAAACCCAGGATCGGCGTCGATCAGCAGGATGCGTCGGTTCATGCCCCGACCCGATCATACCTGAGCTACCGGAGCTGTTGTTGGGCGCGACCGATGAAGTCCGAACGCACCACCAGCGAGAGGAGCTCGCGGGGGGTCATGCGCTCCGAGGTAAACACGTAGCCGATGCGCTTCTCGTCGACATAGGTCACGGCGGGTTGGCCGTCGGCGTCGTACACGTGGAGCGTTAGCCCACCGACCCGCACGGGCTGGCCGCCTTGCAGCTCGTCGCCCTGGAGGTCGGTGATGAGCACCGCGGTCAGGGTGACGCGGTTGACGCCGACGGTGACCAGGTACCTCAGCATCGCCGCGTCGTGGCCTTGCACCGCCGTCGCGCGCGCACCGATGAGCTGGATTCCGGGCTCGGTGAATTGCGGAGGCTCGACCGCCGCGAAGTGCTGCTTGAGCCACGGTCCCGTGCTGGGCCCCTGGACCTCGAGGGGCAGCGGACGCGTCTGCTGCCGAAGAATCTCGTGCGCCACTGCGGCGACGCGCGGCTTCTCCGCCGGCTTGAGGCCGCTGCCGACGAACACCACGATGGCTGCGGCCGCTGCGATCAGCGCGGAGCCCGGCAACATCCAGCGGGTCCACCGCCGGCGGTCGGCCTTGCTCTGCTGCCTGTCCTCTTCATCGAGCGCGCGCGCGATCCGCGCCTTCATCATGTCGGGTGCGGGCGGCGGCGCGAGCACGGCGCGCATCATGTCGAGGTCCGTACGCTGCTCGTCGACGACGGCGCGACACTTCTCGCAGTCGACGAGATGCAGCTCGAGCTCGCGGCGCTCTTCTGGCGCCAGCTCGTCGTCGAGATACATCATCGCGACCGGTTCGATCGTTTCACACAAGCTCGCGGCGGTCCGCGTCACTGCGCTCATCGGGAACCCTCCCGCACCTTCTTCGCGGCGCGGTACTTCTCGAAGTCGATGGTCTTGTCGTCGGTTTTGACGTCGGCCTCGGCGGCCTTCTCGTCACCCTCGCGCACGTACCCCTGCTGCATCGCGAAGTCGCGCAGCGCCGCAGAGAGCAGCTTGCGCCCGCGGAACAGGCGGCTCATCACCGTGCCCACGGGCGTCTCCATGATCTCGGCGATCTCTTTGTAGGACAGGCCTTGAACGTCGCACAGGACGACCGCCGTACGGAAGTCATCTGGCAGCGCGTCCAGCGCGCGCTGCACGTCATCCGACACGCTGCGATCGAGCAAGGCGCGCTCGGGCGTCTGTCGATCGTTGGCGTCGGCGTGGATCAGCACGCCATCGGTGGTGTCCTGCTCGGCGCTCGCCGCGTCGAGGACCTCGCGACTTCGCTTCTTGCGCTGGTACTCGTTGATGAACGTGTTGGTCACGATTCTGAGGAGCCACGCCTTGCAGTTGGAGTCCTGCTCGAACGAGTCCCAGAACCGGTACGCACGCACCAGGGCGTCCTGCACCAGATCCTCGGCGTCCCGCGGGTTGCGGGTCAGCCGGTACGCGGCCCCGTAGAGGGCCTCCGTGTGGACCAGCGCCTGGCGCTCGAACTCAGCGCGCTTCTCGCGTCCGGGCTGCATGTGCGGTGGTCTACCTGCCGCCACCCTCGAAATGTTCCAGGATCTTGGGGGATCGCCCATTTTTTCCGCGACCGCTTCCAACCTGGCGAGATCGTAGGAAGAAAACTCCCGACCGAACCAGAAAACCGGGGACGCGCCCCGGTTTCACCGTCGCCGACCTGGGCTCAGGCGCGGAACGCGGTGTGCGGCACCGAGAGCGCCTCGGCAACGGCCGCGTGCGGGACCGTGCCCTTGTACGTGTTGAGGCCCGACTCGATGTGCGGGGTGTCCGCGATCGCCTTCTCGAGGCCGAGATCGGCGAGCTTGACCACGTACTTGATCGTCGCGTTGGTGAGCGCGTACGTCGACGTACGAGGCACTGCACCCGGCATGTTCGCCACCATGTAATGGATGACATCGTGCACGAGGTACGTCGGGTTGTCGTGGTAGGTCGGGCGCGCCGTCTCGACGCAGCCGCCCTGGTCGATCGACACATCGACGATCACCGAGCCCGGCTCCATGCGCTTGATCATCGACTCGGTCACGAGGCGCGGCGCGCGCGCACCGGGGAGAAGCACCGCACCGATCACGAGGTCGCTCTCGAGCACGGCCTTCTCGATGCTGAGCGGATCCGAGTACTGCGTCGACACGCGGCCAGCGTAGATATCGTCGAGGTACGCGAGGGTCTTGAGGTTTACGTCGAGGACCGTGACGTTCGCGCCGAGGCCGACGGCCATCTTCACGGCGTTCGCGCCGACAACACCACCGCCGATGACGGTGACGCGGCCACGCTTGACGCCGGGCACGCCACCGAGCAGCACGCCCTTGCCGCCGCGCTCGCGCTCTAGGTACGTCGCGCCCGCCTGCACGCTCATGCGACCGGCGACGGCGCTCATCGGCGTAAGCAACGGGAGGTCACCCGGCGCCGGCTCGATCGTTTCGTACGCGACGCCGTTCACGCCACGGTTCAGCATCTCCTTGCCGAGCTCCTGCGCCGCGGCGAGGTGGAGGTACGTGAAGAGAAGGAGGTCTTTCCGCATCAGCGCGAACTCGGGCGCGATCGGCTCCTTCACCTTCACCACCATGTCGGCCTGCCAGATCTCGTCACGCGTCGGGACGACCTGCGCCCCGGCCTTGATGTACGCCTCGTCCGGGATCGACGAGCCGAGGCCAGCACCCTGCTCGACGAGGACCGCGTGGCCGCGCGCCGTCAGGGTGGCGACGCCGGACGGGGTCATTCCGACGCGGAATTCTTGGGTCTTGATCTCTTTGGGGACGCCGATGCGCATGTGTTGGCGCGAAGTATCGTCCTGCGTTCGCAAAATGCCAACGACCGGCGCCATCAGGATAATTGGATCCTGTGACGCGTCGCGTGATGTGGCGCTACGTCTCGTTCCGAGGATCGTCGGGGTCGGGCACGAGGAACAGCCCGGCCTTCACCCCTCGGCCGACGCTTCCTCGTCCTTGCCGTGACACTTCTTGTACTTTTTGCCCGAGCCGCACGGACACGGATCGTTACGGCCTACCTTCGGGCGCTCGCGGCGCACGGTCTCGGCCTTCGGCTGCGGCTCGCCAGGTGCGGCGGCGCGACCCTGCGGACGACGCGCCTGCCCATCGGCGGCCTGCTCGCCGTCCTCTTCGGACTTGCCGGCGACGCCACGCTCTTCCATGTCGCGGACGTGCTCGGCGACGGCCGGCACGGCCTCCTCTTCGCGCTGGATCTGGACCTTGAACACCTTGCTGATCGTGTTGGCCTGGATGCGGCCCATCATCTCGGCGAACAGGTCGAAGCCGATGCGCTTGTATTCCTTCTTCGGGTCCTTCTGGCCATAGCCCTGCAGACCGATGCCCTCGCGCAGCGCGTCCATCGTCTTGAGGTGCTCGATCCATTGCTGGTCGATCTCCTCGAGCGCGAAGTGGCGCTGGAAGTATAGCAGCCACGGGCGGCCGAGCTGCTTCTCGCGCTCGCCCAGCTTCTTCTCGATGAGCGGCCATGCCTGGGCGGCGACCTCGTCGGGCGTGCCCGGGCTCAGCTCGAAGCGGACATTGAACTGCTCCTCCAGGGCGTCCTCGAGCTCGTCCCAATCCCACTCGTCGTCGGGCTTCTCGGCCGACAACACGCTCTCGATGATCGCGGCCATGCGCGCGTCGGCGAGGTCGTACAGGCGCTCGCGCTGCTGGATCAGGGACGCGGCGACGTGCTTGACCAGGTAGTCGAGCAGCTCCTTGCGATCACCGTCCCAGCGCTTCTCGAGATCCGCGAGCGAACCGAACTGCTGCCAGATCGCCGCGCGCAGCACGCGCCAGCCTGGCCGCGTATCGCCGACGGGCTCGCCACGCGCGAGCGCATCATCACGCTCCTTCACCTTGGTCTTGAGCTCGTCGAGCATGCGCCCGATCTGCTTCTCGAGATCCGGCGTGAGGGCCTCGACCGTCCAGTCACCGCTCTCCGTGACCGGCTCGGGCGTGATGCCCTGCGCCTTCTCCTCTTCCGTCGGCTCCCGGTGATAGCGGCCGTCGAGGACCTGGCGGCGCAGCGCATAGATCGTCTTGCGCTGTTGGTTCATCACGTCGTCGTACTCGAGGACGTTCTTGCGCTGATCGAAGTTGCGACCTTCGACCTTCTTCTGTGCACCTTCGATCGACCGCGTCACCATCGGCGATTCGATCGGTACGTCTTCTTCGAGGCCGAGGCGCTCCATGAGGCCGGTCATCCGGTCGAGGCCGAAGATGCGCAGCATATCGTCCTGCAGGGAGAGGTAGAACCGAGAGCTGCCCGGGTCACCCTGGCGACCCGCGCGACCGCGAAGCTGGTTGTCGATGCGGCGTGACTCGTGGCGCTCGGTGCCGACGATCTTGAGGCCGCCTGCCGCGAGGACTTCCTTCTTCTCTTCCTCGCACTCCTTCTTGAACTTCTCGATCAGCTCGGCGAGGCGCTTCTCCTCGTCGAACGCGGGCTCGACGGAGCCGCGATACGGCTCGCTGCCGTCGCCCTCTTCGCCCTGCGCGGACTGCGCCGCACCGGCGTTCTCGGCGAGCTTCGCCTTCTCTTCGGCGAGCGCATCCTTGGCGAGCGCCTCGGGGTTACCACCGAGCAAGATGTCGGTGCCGCGACCCGCCATATTGGTCGCGATCGTGATCATGCCCTTGCGACCCGCCTGGGCGACGATCGAAGCCTCCTTCTGGTGGTGCTTTGCGTTGAGCACGTTGAAGGGCAGGCCTTTGCTCTTGAGCAAGTTCGCGACGACCTCGGACTTCTCGACGGAGACCGTACCGACGAGCACCGGCTGTCCGCGCTGGTGGCAATCCTCGACGTCGGCGACGACGGCGCGGAACTTACCCGCCTCGTTCTTGTAAACGAGGTCCGGCAGGTCCTTGCGGATCATCGCGCGGTTAGTCGGGATGACCACGACCTCGAGCTTGTAGATCTGGTGCAGCTCGGCGGCCTCGGTGTCGGCGGTGCCGGTCATGCCCGACAGCTTCTTGTAGAGGCGGAAGTAGTTCTGGAACGTGACCGTCGCGAGGGTCTGGTTCTCCTCCTCGACCGTCACGCCTTCCTTGGCCTCGATCGCCTGGTGCAGACCGTCGGACCAGCGGCGGCCCGGCATCGCGCGGCCGGTGTCCTCGCTGATGATGACGACCTTGTTGTCCTTGTCGATGAGGTAGTTGACGTTGCGCTTGTATAGCGTGTGCGCGCGCAGCGCCTGGTTCACGTGGTGGACGAGCAGGATGTTGCTCGCGTCGTACAGGTTTTCGACGCCGAGCAGCTCCTGGATCTTCTCGACGCCGTCGTCCGTGAGCATCGCCGAGTGCGCCTTCTCGTCGACGGTGTAGTCGACCTCGCGCTTGAGGCGCGGGATCAGGCGGTCGACCTTCACGTACAGGTCACCGGACTCCTCGCCGGCGCCCGAGATGATGAGCGGCGTGCGCGCCTCGTCGATGAGGATCGAGTCGACCTCGTCGACGATCGCGTAGTTGAGCGCGCGCTGGACCATGCGGTCTGGCGAGCTCTTCATGTTGTCGCGCAGGTAGTCGAAGCCGAACTCGTTGTTCTGGCCGTACGTGATGTCGCAGTTGTAGTTGCGCTGGCGCTCGCTGTCGTCGAGGCCGTGGACGATCACGCCCGTGGTGAGCCCGAGGAAGCCGTGGATGCGGCCCATCCAGTCGGCGTCGCGCTTGGCGAGGTAGTCGTTCACGGTGACGACGTGTACGCCCTTGCCGGGGAGCGCGTTCAGGTACGACGGCAGCGTCGCAACGAGGGTCTTGCCTTCGCCGGTGCGCATCTCCGCGATCTTGCCGGAGTGCAGCACCATGCCGCCGATCATCTGCACGTCGTAGTGGCGCATGCCGTGGACGCGCCGGCCGGCCTCGCGCACCAACGCGAACGCCTCCGGCAAAATCGCATCGAGCGACTCACCGTTGTCGATCCGCTGCTTGAAGTCCGCGGTCATCGACTTGAGCTCGGCGTCGCTCTTTTCCTTCAGCTTCGGCTCGAGACCGTTGATGCGGTCCACGATCGGCTGCATCCGCCGCAGCTCGCGCTGGTTCTTGCTGCCGAAAATCTTCTGTAGAAAACCCATGTTGTTCCGGGAGCCCTTCGCGAAGGCCGCGCGGGCGTATTACCACACACGGCGGGCACACCCTAAGGCTCTGCGCT
Organism: Kofleriaceae bacterium; assembly: GCA_033763475.1. GTDB lineage: Bacteria > Myxococcota_A > Polyangia > Haliangiales > Haliangiaceae > JABFXX01. The sequence continues at coordinate 55,186 of JANRKM010000206.1, read as the reverse complement.
GGGTTGCGCGCCTCCCCGTACCGCCAGGCCAATCTCCCTGGTAGACCCTCCGTCGGGCCGCGGTTACCAATAGATAACTCATAGCGGACGAAAGCTCCGCAAGAAGCTCCACCAATCGCGCCGCAGATTGAAGGAGGTCTTGCAAGTCGCGACGCGCCGGTGGTCCTCATCGAGGATCTCGGCGGGCAAGTACGTGAACGTCCTGAGGGGGGACAGGAACCGGATGTCCTTTTGCCCGACCAGCTCGTAGGGCGTCCCATCATCCCCGATGAACGACATCTCGTAGCGGATGATCTTCTGGCCGACCGGCCGGATGGTGATCACCCCCTCCGCATCGGCGTTGTTCACCCGGGGCGGCGCGTTGATGATGCCGCGCAGGAGCGCCCGCCCATCCCGCAGGTGGGTCCGCGTCGACTCCGCGTGTGCGGTCACCTCGAACTTGAAGGGGTGGGTGACCCCAGGGCTCTCGTCCCACTCGATCGTCCCGGCCATCGTCTCCGCGAACTGGAACCCCATGCGGTGAGCGTACCGCCGAACTACCCGTGCGGTAGATCCCGAAGATCACGCGCCCGGTGGGCCGACGTGATTCGCAGGGCCCGTGGGGGGCGCGGGCGGCGCCGCAGGGGGCTCCATAGGTTCGATCCTTCCGTTCAGCACCCAGGTGCAGCTGGTCATCACGTTGTTGCGGGGACCGTCGCAGCTCTCGACGTATGTAGCCTTGCGGCCGCACCCCACGACACCAGTGGTCTGGTTATCGATCTGGACGAACTGCATCCCACCCTGGTTGCAGCCGAGATCGAAGGCTGCTCGCCTTCCGAGCTGGTCGGAGGAAGCGGATGCGAAGCATCCAGCTGCGATCACCGCGACGCCAAACGTACACGCCAAACGCCAGTACTGCATGCGCGTCAGACTACTTCATCGCCGCAGTCGGCGACACGGCACGCGCTGCCCTCAGGCCGAAACGGCGAACGGGCCGCCCTTTCGGACGACCCGTCGCACGACCGCACGGTGTGGATACTACAGCGTCGTGCAGCCCGCGTAGACGTAGTCCTCACACACGCAGCCTACCGTCCCATCGAGACACGGCTGGTTGTTCGGACCGCGGCAATTGAGGCCGTTGGTCTGCGGGAAGCACTCGCCAGCGTTGAAGCGAGTCAAGCAATCGGCCTCGTGCTGGAGCGACTCGCATGCCGGCGTCACGTCGCAGGTCGCGATCGTCGAGCACTCGCCCGTGTAGCAGCCCTCGAGCACCAGCGGCACCGAGCCCGCGGGGCAGGTCGGCTCGATGATGTTGCAGGTCGACGCGCCGCCGCACGTGCCAGCCTCGTTCGGCGGCATGCAGGTGTTGCGCGCCTCGTCGCAGTAGCCCCAGTTCGCACCCTGCGCTTCCGCGTCCGTGGTGCAGGTGCACGTGACTTCGCAGGCGCCGTTGTTGCACACGTAGCCGTCGTCACAGTCGCTGTTCGCTTCGCACGCGTCCGGCACGCACGACGAACGGTCGACGTCGCAGTGGAAACCGTCCGGGCAATCCTCTTCGCCGCCGCAGAAGCCGGCCTCTTCGCACGTGCCGCTCGCGCCGCAGTAGCAGCCGGCGGCGCAGTCCGCGTTGGAGTCACACTCGTAGCCCGGCTCCTGCGGGCAGCTGGCCGACAGCCACCGGCAGTCGTCGCCATAACACTCGTAGTAGCCGTCGGCAGCGCAGTAGGTCCAACGGTCGTCGCCGTTGTCTCCATCTCCACCGAAGTACAGCTCACAGCCGGTGAGGGTGGTGAGCGCGAGGGCGAGGGGGGCGATGAGCTTCATCATGGTGTCAGGATTCCTTTGGGGGCGTGCGGTGGTTTCGGACGGAAGCATTGGTCGTGCCATTGCGGCAAAGGGATCGAACTACTGGACAATCCTTCAACGCAGAGACACGCGAGCCCGGTCTGTTGGGAAGGGGCGCCGAAAGCCTGACAAAAATGCCCGAAAAATCGCCAGGCCAGAGAATCGGACGTTCGTACCCGCAGCAGGGATGCCCGTTCACGGAAATCTGCATGTAGGTACGCGGTCCGATCCCGCCCGGGCGAGTGTGAACGCGCGGCCACAGCCCGTGTATCCCAGTGCCACGGCAAGGCAGGGCAGATTGTGCTGGCCGCAACGCTCGTTAACCAGTCCCGGGAGCGACGGATTGGCGGCTGCGATCAGGCCGGCTCGTCTGCGGCACGGATCGTGTCCCGCAGTCCGAAGTGCGGTCGGAACCCGAGCTCGGCCGCGGCGCGCCGGCCATCGACCATGCAGACGTAGCGGATGAAATCGAGCTCTGCGACCGGGAAGCTGGAGAGCCCGAAGCGAAACGCGAACGACAGGAGCGGTTTGGCCATCGGGTGGGGGATCGCCACCGAGTCACGTCCAAGCTCCTGCAGCGCCGTGGATAGCGGCACCTCACCGGGACCCGTCACGTTGTAGATGCCACGGCGTCCGGGCGCGAGGGCACACACGATCGCTTCGGCGATGTCCTTGTAGTGGATCAGCTGCACCATCGGATCGAAGCCGAGCAGCACGGGGGGGCGGGGCAGCCGCAAGTAGTTCGACGGAGCGTTGTGCACCGGCCCGACGATGTGGACCGGGCGCAAAATGACCGTCTCCACACCTTGTGCGCGCCAGAGGAACGTCGACACGAGGTGATCGATCTCGACGAGGTCGCGCATCGCGGGGAACCGCTGCGCGGCGAGCAGTGGCGCTTCCTCGGTGAGGAACTGCGGGTTGTCGGGGCGCGGGCCGTAGACGTTCGCGCTCGACAGCAGCACGACCTTGGGGACTTTATAGGCCTGGCAGTACTCGAGCAGCTTCGTGGTGCCCGTGATGTTCCACGAGTAGAGCTCGGCGGGGCGCGCGCGCGGGTCGTGCATCACGCCGAGATGGACGAGCGCGTCGACGTCGCCCGCGCGGAAGATGTCGCGCGCCTTCTTCGAGCGCAGGTCGACCTGGTGATGCTCGATGTCCTTGGGGCGCCCCTTGAGCGGACGGCGATCGAGGCCGACGATCTGCCAGTCGACCTCGTGGTGCAGGCGGCGTGCGACGACGCGGCCGAGCCGGCCCGAGATGCCCGTGATCACCACCTTGCGCGGCCGGGTGAGCGCGCGCTCGGTCGGCGCGCTCGCGGGGCCGTTCGGTTCACCAGAAGATCGCTGCACGCTCACGCAACCCCACGTGGATCATCGATTGGATCCGGTGTTTGACCTGCTTTACCTTATCGTCGAGGATTTCGTCGTCGTCGTCGGGATCGCCGGTGAACGTCATCGGCTCGCCGAAGTAGAGGCGGTACTTCACCGGCAGCGGCACGATCGGCACGAACGGCGGATACGGCACGATCGGGACCGACGGCACACCGAGCAGCTTCGCGAGCGGCCGGAGGTTGATCGCGGGCGCTTGCTCCTCGGCGCCGATCACGGCGATGGGCACGACCGGCGCCTGCATCTCCAGCGCGAGCCGCATGAAGCCCTTGCCGAACTCGGCGAGCTGGTACCGCTTGGAGAAGTCCTTCGAAATGCCGCGCGCGCCCTCGGGGAACACGAGCACGGCCTCCTCGGACGCGAGCAGGCGGCGGCAGTTCTCGGGCGTGCCCGTGATCTGTCCCCAGCGCGCGAACAGGTACGACGCGAACGGCACGGTCGGCACGAAGTACTCGACCATCGAGCGCACGATGCGCGGCTGCGAGGGCTCGAGGAAGGTGGCGGCGCCGATCACCATGCCGTCGAACGGGAGCTGGCCGGAGTGGTTGGCGACGAACAGCACGCGCCCCGAGGCGGGGATGTTCTCGACGCCGTACGCGGTGGCTCGGAAGTAGTTGCGGTACAGCCACCCGGCAATGCGGGCCGCCCGCTGGAACGAGGCTTTCGATAGCCCGAACGGATCGAAGCCGAACTCGTTGCCGTGGACGACGAGCGCCTGCGTGCGACCCTCGATGTCGTCCTCCGGCGCAGAGCCGCGGAGTTGACGCAGTCGATCGAGCAGGCCCACGGCCGAAGTCTCTCATCGCGCAAGTGCGGATGGAACGGGCTCTCCCCATTCTTCACCCAAGGAGTCTCTCCGTGCATTGCCAGGACACGCGCGCGAGGCGACTGGCCGGAAGCGGACCGATCTAGGTTATCGCTACACCGACTGGGTCAGAAGATGACGAAGCCGCTGTCGCACTCGGTCAGCGGCCCCGCGAGCCCCGACCATCCGGGGTTGTTCCCCGACGGGACGGTCGGCCCGGTGCCCAGCGACGGCGACAGCGCGTAGGTCGCCGGATCCATCCGGTAGAGCCGGGCGTCGCTGCCGAGGACGTACAGGCGGGCGATGCCGTCTGTGAACAGCTCCTTGCCGAGCGCATGGATGCCCCACGTTCCGCCGGTGCCGGCCATCGTCCCAGTGCCGGTCTCGAAGTTGAACTCGTAGACGTTGCTCGTGTCGATCGCGAGGCCCGGATTGTCGTGGATCTCGTTGTTCTCGATCCCGGGCCCCATGTCGTCGATGTCGGCCACCACCGCGTTCGCGAGATCGCTGACGACCGTGAACGTGAAGTCTCCGCCAAGCACGTTGCCGGTGAACCGCAACAGGCGGTTGCCTACCGAGCTCGAGACATTGACGCCGGTATCCATGCCGTAGAGGCGATCGTCGCAGTCCGTGTAGAGCCCCTCGAGGTTGATGTTGTCGGGCATGACTCCGAGCAGCGTCGCGGCGGCCGGGCTGCCGTCACGCGGAGGAGACGCGATGTGGAAGAGTGTGGTCTCGTTGGCGCCCTGGTCCTGGCGGCCCGCGAGCAGCGACCCGTCGGGGAGCATGGTCAGCATGCTCTGACCGGCAGGCAAGGTGATGCCGGTCAGCGTGCTGGCCTTGAACTCGACGACATTGCCGTTGCTCGGATCGAGCGGGACGTAAACGAGCTGATCGTCGATCGCGTACCAGAGCTCCGCGTACTGCGGGACGGGAGGTGGCGCGTCCGGACCACCGCCGCTGTCATCACCACCGCCGCCGGCATCGCCGGCGCCACCGTCGCTGGGGTTGTCGCCTCCACTCGCATCTCCGCAGGCACCGAGACACATCAGGAGCGCGAGCATGCGGGATCTCATGCTCACCAGGATATCAATGGCGACGGCGCGTGCGCGAGGGAGGTGATCGCCCCACATCTAGAGCATCCGTTCACACATCGCTTCTCGGGGCGTACGCGTGGCCTCCGGGTGCGGTACCGTCGTCGGTGATGAGCGAAAGCTTCGTCGATCTTTCGTACCGCGGTCTGTCGCTGGGGCGGCGGATCAAGCTGACGCGCGTGCACGCCGCCTCGGGCTATCTCGAGATGCCCGCGCCGATGCCGGTGGGCACGTCGATCGCGATCGCGACCGACGAGGGCCTCACGCTCGAAGCGACCGTGACGCGGGTGCACGAGCAGGTCGGTGGCGCGACGATCGCGCCCGGCATGCAGGTCGCGCCGAAACTCGAAGGTGACGAGATCGTCGCGTGGTGGGAGGCGCGCGTCGCGAGCACGAAGGCGGCAGAAGAAGCCGCGGCCGCTGCGGTGGCGGAGCGGGCCCCGGTGGCCAACGATGCACACGTGCCCGTGATCATCGTCCCGTCCGCGAGCCCCGCGCCGTCGACCCCGTCCGCGAGCCCCGCGCCGTCGACGCCTCCGCCCGCCGGCCACGCCCCGCCGCGCGAGCCCGCAGTGGTGGCCGCCGAAGCGGCTGCGCGCCCCGATCGCGTCACCGTTCGCCCGCGCTCGCACACGGTGCCTACGCCTCCGCCCGCGGGCGCGGTGGCCGATGCCGCCGAGTGGGCCTCCGATCTGGGCAAGGCGGCCGCGGCCGTCGCTGCGGCGATGGCGCCGGCACCTCCTCAGGTGCATCCGTCCATGGATCACGGCGCGACGACGGTGATGCAGGCCGTCGATCCTGCGGCGCTCGGCCTCGAGGAGGGCGGCGTGGTACGGGACAGCTCGCAGATGGACGCCACGCTGCCGCACTCGATCGTCGACGACGGCAAGATGACGACGGTGATGTCGGCGGTCGATCCGGCGGCGCTCGGGCTCGAGGTCACCGAGAGCGGTCAGTTCGTGGCTGCGACCGAGGAGACCACCGACGTCGGGGCCGCGCCCACCGATGACAAGAAGGCCGGCGGCTCCAAGAAGCGCAAGAAGCGAAAGAGCTGACGTGCGTCCCATCGCGCCGCCGCGCCTCGAGCGCGGTCAGACGATCGGTGTCGTCGCGCCGGCAGGGCCGGTCAATCCCGTGCGCCTCGCGGCGGGGCTCGCGCGGCTGGGCGATGCCTTCCGCGTCAAGCTCGCGCCGACGCTCGAGCGCTCGCTCGCCGAGAGCGCGTTCGTGCGCGAGCCGGGCGTCCCGAGCTACCTCGCGGCGTCCGACGACACGCGCGCGGGTGAGCTGTCCGCGCTGCTCGCGGATCCCGACGTGCGCGCCGTCGTGCTCGCGCGCGGTGGGTATGGGCTGATGCGGATCTTGCCGCGCCTCGATCCATCGCTCGTGCAGCGTGATCCGAAGCCGATCGTCGGGTTCTCCGATGCGACGGCGCTGCTCGGCTGGGCGTACGCCGCCGGCGTGCGTGGCATCCACGGCCCGATGATCGCGCAGCTCGCCGATCTGCCGGATGGCGATGTCGTGCGGCTGATCGACATCCTCACCGATCCGGCGCCGCCGGGCGTGCGGCCCTGGTCGCTGGTCGCCCACGGCACGGGCGTCTATCGGGGCCCGCTCATCACCGCGAACCTCACGCTGGCGAGCATGCTCGTCGGTACGCCGTGGGCGCTGCCCCTCGCGGGCGCGATCACGATCTTCGAGGAGGTCGGCGAGCGACCGTACGAGCTCGATCGCTACATGACGCAGCTCGCGCTCACCGGCGCGCTCGCGCAGCCCGCCGCGATCGTGCTCGGTGATCTCACGCGCTGCGTGGACCACCATCCGCCGACCGGCCAGCCTGATCCCGCCGACGCCGCGGAGGCCACCATCCTCGAGCGGCTGCGCACCGCGGGCATCGCCGCGGCGACCGGAGCACCGATCGGCCACGGCAACCGCAACGAAGCGGTGCCGTTCGGTGCGCTCGCGCTGCTCGACCTCGATCGCGCCACGCTGGAGATCACGGAGGGCGCCGTTGCGTAGCTTGCTCTTGCTGGTTGTCGTCGCCGCGTGCTCCTCGAAGCCGGATCCGAAGGCGGAGGCGTGTCGCGCGATGCGGCACTCCGCGGCTAAAACAGCCAAGCTGGCGATCAAGAGCGCGCAGGCGACCAAGCAGCTTCCCGAGCCCTTCGAGAGGCTCGGTCAGCCCGCGGAGGACACCTCCGACGAGGCGTTTGTCGACACCGTGCAGGCGACGATCTCCGGACTGCAGGCGGACAACATGGATGCGACCATCGCGGCGGACAAGGCGCGACAGACGCTCGGCCCGGAGTCGGCGCGCGTGTTCGAGGCGCTGGCGGTCGCGCTGGACGGGGAGGGCGACTACGCGCCCGCATGGGCCGCTGCCCAGGCACAGCTGAAGCGGTACGACGACATCGTGGCCGACCAACGACGCAAGCTCGACGAACTCAGCACCAGAACGGCGGAGGCGAAGAAGCGCATCGACGCGCGCATCGCCGGCGGGATCCAAGATCCGTTACTCCGCAACGCGCTCGACAAGCAGCTGAAGCTGCTCGACAACCAGACCAAGCTTCACGAGCTGCAGCGCGGTGCGCTCGATCTCGACGCTTACGACTTCTTGAAGCATTCGATGACGTCGATCGAGCAGCTCTGCACTAGGTGACGTCGGGCAGCACACGCATCAACACGTGTAGATCGTCGTGCGAGTCGAGCGCGTCGACGAGGGCGCGCGGCGGCTCGGCGAAGGTGCCTTCGAGATCCTGCTCGCCGAGCTCGGGCCGCAGCGTGAACGCGAGCTGTTCGCGCTCGAGCGAGAACTGGGCATCGATGCCGGGCTTGTTGCCGCGCGCGTCGAGGCGGAGCCAGCGGCCGTCGAGGAACGCGGTCGTGAGTCCATGCAGGCAGTAGCCTTCGGCGGGCGTGTCGCCGGACAGGAGGCGTTGATAGCCGAGGCCGGCCGGGATGCCGAGCGCGCGGAGCAGCGCGGCCAGCAGCATCGCCTTTGCGTAACACAGGCCCTCTCGGTGCTCGAGCGCCTCGCTCCCCGTGCGAACCACGCGATGGCTGCGAACGTCCCACGAATGTGCAATCTCGTCCCGCACGAGCACGAACGCCCGGCGTGCGGCCGAGAGCGGCGCGAGGACCGAAAGTCCGTGTGCGCCGATCCATGCCCGAAGTGCCGCGCTGTGCGGATCGATCCAGCGGGAGGCGCCGAGGTAGGGAGCGAGCTCGCTAGTGGAAGATCGAATCGTCATCCGGCCCGGTCTCGATCGTGCCGAACCGCTCCTCATAGCGCTCGAGGTTCTTCTGGAGCGCGAGGAGCAGGCGCTTGGTGTGCCGCGGGGAGGAGATCACCCGGCTGCGGACCTTGGACCGGCCGTTCGCCGGTTGCATGAAGGCGAAGTCGAGAACGAACTCGTTATCGGTGTGGTTGATGAGCACGAGGTTCGAGTAGACGCCCTGGGCGATGTCTTCGTCGATCTGGACCTGGAGCTTGGGCGTTGTAGCCTCGTCCGACATAGACCGGGACGGTACTCCGAAATGGGGGCAGACCCCATTTGACGGCGAGCCAGAGTCAGTAGGTGGCAACCCGACTGGCCACTTCCGAGAACTCGAGGTGACAGGAGCAGTCGCCGCTTTGACACGCTGAGGTCGCTTCCACAGACAACTTCGCACGCTAACTGCCCGGATCCCCGTTGCGAGATCCCTTTCAGCGGACGGTTCAAAGGCTGGCACCGATTCTGCTCACGATTCCTAGCAACCGAACACGAGGTTCCAAGGAATAGGAATCGAGGACGTCGGGTTCGCTGACAACAGAACGATTTACACGCGCGACACAGGGTCCAACGTTTCGACTCGGTGGATGACCGGCGGTCCCTCCCCCCTCATCCCGCTGGTCTCCCCCACCACCTGAGGCAGCAAGTAGCCCTGTGATTCAGCGCCCCGGCCCTCCTTGGCCCCCCCTTGGAGGGCCTTTATTTTTCCGGACTCGGTATCGTGGTCACAGCAGTACATGCGTGCCCTTGGCCTCGACATCGGAATGAAGACGATCGGGATCGCGATGACGGATGAAGCCGGCATCGCGGCCCACCCAGTTCGCGTGCTCACCCGCGCGGGAAACTCGCCCGATGCGCGCGATGTCGCCTCGCTGTGCGGCGAGCACGCGATCACCGACGTGGTGGTCGGGATGCCGCTCGAGCTGACAGGCCGCGTCGGCATGCGCGCGCGGCGCGTGTTGGCGTTCGTAGAAGAGCTGAAGAAGCATATTCCCGCGTCCATCTCGATCCACGAGCAGGACGAGCGGTTCTCCACCGCCGAAGCCGAGCGCGTGCTGCTCGCGGCCGATGTCTCGCGCGCCAAGCGCAAGACCCTCATCGACCAGCAGGCCGCGACCGTGATTCTCCAGGGCTGGCTCGACGGGCAACGGCAGAAGAAGTGAAGTAACGTCTCGGCGATGTCGAAGCGTTCGTTTCGGACCGCGCTCGCCGTGGTGGTCGGCTCGCTGGTGCTGATCGCAGTGCTCGCGGGCTGGTTCATCAACCGGGCGCTGTCCTATCCGGACGAGGCGCGCGAGGGCACGGGCAAGGACATCGAGGTCGAGATCAAGTCGGGCATGTCGTTCCCGTCGATCGCCTCGCAGCTGTCGGCGCAGGGCGTGATCGAGAAGCCGACGTGGTTTCGCATGTACGCGATGTGGGAAGGCAAGACCACGCAGGTCAAGCCTGGCAAGTACCTCCTCAAGGACAACGAGACACCGCGCGCGATCCTGAAGAAGCTGACCGAGGGCGTGAAGGAGGTGACGGTCAGGGTCACGCTGCCCGAGGGCAAGACGATGCTCGAGTTCTTCGAGCTGATCGAGAAGGCGCAGATCGCGAAGGCCAAGGACCTCGAGGCGCTGGCGCGCGACAAGGCGTTCCTCGGCAAGTTCGCGATCTCCGCCGACACGGTCGAGGGCTATCTGTTCCCCGACACGTATTTGTTCCGCATCAACGAGAAGCCGTCGGTGGTGCTGACGCGCCTGATCACGCGCCACCAGGAAGTCTGGAACGAGCTCGCGGCCAAGCACCCCAAGGACACCGCGAAGCTGAAGGAGCTCACCGGCTGGAGCGACCGCGACATCCTGACGATGGCGTCGATCGTGGAGAAGGAAGCCGTCGTGCAGCGCGAGCGTCCGATCATCGCGCGGGTGTTCATCAACCGCCTCACGTCGAAGAGCTTCAAGCCGAAGAAGCTGCAGACCGATCCGACGATTCGCTACGGCTGCATGGTGCCGCTCCAGAAGTCGGCCGCGTGCATCGCGTGGCACGAGCCGTGTCTCAAGGCGAACCCGCCGAAGCCGATGGGCTGTGACCGCTTGCACCGCGCGCAGCTCGACGATCAGGACAACCCCTACAACTCCTACGCGCACGAAGGCCTGCCGCCCGGCCCGATCTCGAACCCCGGTAGGGCTTCGATCGAAGCCACCCTGTCACCCGACGACAACGACTACTTCTTCTTCGTGGCGAAGGCGAAGGGCGCGAGCGAGCACGCGTTCGCCAAGTCCGTCGACGAGCACGAGCGCAACGTCAAGAAGTACGTCGGCACGCTCGACGATTGAGCACGCGGCACACGTGATCCGCCGAGCTGCGCAGCAGACGGGCCCCCTCGGGCCGTGAAATGTGAGCGCGGGTGCCGATCGGTTTGCTCGTCGACCGTGATCTCTACATGCACACCTTGCGGCCGAGCGTGGCCTCGAGCGCAGGGCAGCCCTTGTAGCCAAACCGCGTTCCGCCCGCGATCAGCTCGCGCAGGTTGGGCAGCTTGGCGAGGCTCGCAATGCTCGCGAGCGTGATGCGCGCGTCGTTGTTGGCGATGTTGACGGTCTCGAGCGCCTTCATGCGCGGCAACAACTTCATTCCGTCGTCGGTGACCCGCGTGTCGCTGAGGTCGATCTGGCGCAGCTTCGAGAGCCGCGCGAGCTGCTTCATCCCTGCATCGCCGATCTCGCGCGGGACGCCAAGGAGCTCGAGGCGCGCGAGTGCGCCGATCGCGGCGGCGCCTTTGTCGCCGACGGCCGTGTACTTCACGTCGAGCAGTTCGAGCGGCAGCTTCTGCACGTGGCCGATGCTGTCGTCGGTGACGCCACTCGTGCCGTAGTGCGCCAGCGCGCGCAGCTTGGTGAGCTTGGCGACCACCGCGAAACCGTCCTCGTCGACGTTGTTCGGCCCGCGGAACGCTTCGAGCTGGGTGAGCGTTGCGAGGTGCGGAATGCCCGCACCGCTGTTCGAGCCTGAAAGATCGAGGGCTCGCAGCTGGGAGAGACTGCCCACGACCTCGAGGCCTGCGGACGTCAGCACAGGCGTCGCGATGGCGTTCGGCCCGCCCGTCGAGATGGTCGCGCCGAGACGCAGCGATGTGAGCTTCGGGAACGCGCGGAGGTGCACGAGGCCTGCGTCAGTGATCGTCGAGCCCGTCAGGCTCAGCGATCTCAGCTCGGTGAGCTTCGTCAGCTGCGCGAGATGGGCGTCGGTGACCTCGCGACGTTCGAGGGCGAGGCGCTGGAGCTGGGTGAGCGTCGCGAGCTCCTTCACCATCGCGTCGGTGATGTTCGTGCCAACGTCGAACGTCCGCAGCTTTTTCAGCTTGCGCAGCGCGGGGACATTGCGGACCTCGCCGTTGATCGAGAGCGTCTCGAGATCGGGATTGGCCGCGAGCACGGCGAAGTCGACCGCCATGCTGCACACCACGTGACGTGCGCGCGGCATGGGCTTGGTGCAGTCGAGCTCGAGCGCGACGCCATTCGCATTCGCCCACGCGAGCTGCTCGGGCGTCGCCTTCCAGCCCTGGATCGCGAGGACCACGTCGGCAGGCGCGCGCATGGTGCCGGAGGTGGGGGGCTGGCGTCCTTCGACCGTGAACTGCATCTCCTCGACGCTGATCCAAGGGTGCACGGTGCGCGACCACGTCACGCCGGGCGTGACCTCGAACGTTCGGTACGCATCCGCGGCGGCCGTGCTGGAGGCGAGGAAGGCGAGCGTGGCGAGGAGGTGGCGAACCATCGGCGGGGCGTAGCAGCACCCCGCACGGGACCGCTACAGATACGATCCGACCTAGAACCGCGGACGCAGCGAGCGCGTGATCGCGTCGGCGGCGGCCAACACGGTCTTGGCCGCTTCCGTCGTGGCGCGCGCACGGATCAGATAGATCACGGAGGCGTCCAGGTGAGCGTAGTAGTAGCGCTGCACCGTCGCGTCGCCCTCGAAGGTATAGTGCTTGACCGGCTTCACCGCTCCCGGGATCGAATCGGCGTCGATGCGGGTCTGGCCGGCGGCGTTGAGCTGCTCGGGAGCCGGAATCTTGTCCCCGCCGAGCGGGCCGTAGAGGTTGATCAGGTTGGTCCTCGAGCCGTCGAGTGCCAGCTCGTAGGGCCCATTCTCGTCGGAAAGGTTGCCCGTGCCGCGCAGCATGAGCCCTGCGGGCCAGACGATTTCGTGGTTGTCCGCGACGAGGCGCCAGCCGCCGCCATGAGGCATCGCGCGGAAGGTCTCGAGCACGCCCTCGTAGGTCTGCATGCCCGTCCCGAGGACGAGCTGTGTCGAGCCGCGCTGCGCGGTGGAGTAGGTGACGATGCTGTTCCCCGAGATCGCGCGCGGCTCCATCACACCCGTCGGCGGAGTGCCCGGCCGGATCAGAACATTCTTAATCTCACCAGATGCGCGTGCCGACACAGCGTCGTAGGGCCCGAACACGAGGGTTCCGTCGGCGAGGTGCGCGATCGTGGCCGGCAGCCGCGGCGTCGCCTCGATGCCGTACCCGGTGATCGCAAGCGAGAAGGAGCGCGGCCTGAGGACCACGCTGCTGCGGTCACGCTTGAACAGATCGGTCAGGCCCATTCCGAGATCCTGCACGCAGAACCGGCGGCAAACAAATGTTCGCGCCCCCTCAAATGGCCACATGTAGCCGCCCGGACGTCACAATCCCCGTGTGGTACGGTCGCTCCCATGAGTCTCGTGGGACAGATCGCGGAGCTCCAGAACTACGCCACGTACAAGGAGCTGTCCTGGGAGGGCAGCTTCGAGGACTACCTCGCGCTGGTGCGCAAGACTCCACAGGTCACGCGCAACGCCTACCAGCGCTTGTACGACATGGTGCTGTCGCACGGCGTCGAGGAGTACATCGATAACAAGAAGAAGCTTGTCCGTTACAAGTTCTTCCGCGACGAGCAGCACGGTGGACGCGACGCCGTGTTCGGCCTCGATGTCCCGCTCATGCGTCTCATGAACGTGCTCAAGAGCGCCGCCCACGGCTACGGCACCGAGCGCCGCATCATCCTCCTGCACGGTCCCGTCGGCTCCGCGAAGTCGACGATCGCGCGCCAGCTCAAGAAGGGCATGGAGGAGTACAGCAAGACCACGGAAGGGGCGCTGTTCACGTACTACTGGACGCTTCCCGGCGCACTCAGCGAGCTCGCGGGTGGCTCCGAGGTATTCCACTCGCCGATGCACGACGAGCCGCTGCGTCTCATCCCGCGCGAGTGGCGCCAGAAGACGATCGACACGCTCAAGCTCGGCAACGACGACTACAAGGTCAAGGTCGACGGCGACGTGAACCCGGCGTGCCGCCTCATCTTCAAGGAGCTGATGCGGCACTACGCCGGCAACTTCGAGAAGGTGATGTCGCACGTTCGCGTCCGTCGCCTCGTGCTCAGCGAGCAGGACCGCATCGGCATCGGTACGTTCCAGCCCAAGGACGAGAAGAACCAGGACTCGACGGAGCTGACCGGCGACATCAACTACCGCAAGATCGCCACGTTCGGTTCGGACTCCGATCCGCGCGCGTTCAACTTCGACGGCGAGTTCAACATCGCCAACCGCGGCATCCTCGAGTTCGTCGAGATCTTGAAGCTCGACGTCGCGTTCCTCTACGACCTGCTCGGCGCGACCCAGGAGCGCAAGATCAAGCCGAAGAAGTTCGCGCAGACGGACATCGACGAGGTCATCATCGGCCATACCAACGAGGCCGAGTACAAGAAGCTCCTGAACAACGAGTTCATGGAGGCGCTCCGCGACCGCACGATCAAGGTCGACATCCCGTACATCACCAAGGTGTCCGAGGAGGTGAAGATCTACACGAAGGACTTCACAGCGGAGCGCGTCGGCAAGCACATCGCGCCGCATACGCTCTACGTCGCGGCGCTGTGGGCGGTGCTCACGCGGCTCGAGGACCCGAAGAAGCACTCGCTCTCTTTGATCCAGAAGGCGAAGCTCTACGACGGCAAGACGCTGCCGGGCTTCACCCAGGACAACATCAAGGAGCTCCGCAAGGAAGCGCAGCGCGAGGGCCTCGACGGCATCTCGCCCCGCTACATCCAGGACAAGATCGCGAACGCGCTCGTCAGTGACAAGGCCGAGGGCGCGATCAACCCGTTCATGGTGCTCAACGAGCTCGAGGGTGGCCTGCGCAGCCACTCGCTGATCTCGTCGGAGGAGCAGCGCAAGCGGTTCGGTGAGATGCTGTCGGTCGTCAAGCAGGAGTACGAGGACATCGTGAAAAACGAGGTCCAGCGTGCGATCAGCGCCGACGAGGACATGATCGCGAAGCTGTGCGCGAACTACATCGACAACATCAAGGCCTACACCCAGAAGGAGAAGGTCAAGAACCCGTACACCGGCCAGGATGAGGAGCCGGACGAGCGGTTGATGCGGTCGATCGAGGAGAAGATCGACATCCCGGAGAGCCGCAAGGACGACTTCCGCCGCGAGATCATGAATTACATCGGGGCACTCGCGATCGAGGGCCGCACGTTCGACTACAAGACCAACGAGCGGCTTCACAAGGCGCTCGAGGCGAAGCTGTTCGAGGACCAGAAGGACTCGATCAAGCTCACGTCGCTGGTGTCGAGCGTTGTCGACCGCGATACGCAGGCGAAGATCGATGTCGTCAAGCAGCGCCTGATCAAGAACTTCGGCTACGACGAGGTCAGCGCGACCGACGTGCTCAACTTCGTCGCCTCGATCTTCGCGCGTGGAGATGTGAAGTCTTGAACGCGAGTGCAGCGAGCATCGGGGGGGCCAATCGCCCTACTCGTCGGCTTTGCCGGTGGGGAGGGGTGCAGCCCCTATGAGTGACCCACTGGGCAAAGGCCCGGTGACCGTGGAGCTCAACCACACGCTGGCGGAGCTTCTGGCCCGGCTGTGTGTCGAGCTCGAGACGGATGATCCGACGGGAGTCATGTCGCGCGCGCTCGGCCTGCTCGAGATGGTCCAGAGGACCAAGCGGCAGGGCGGCCGGCTATGCTTCGTCAACGAACGCGGAGAGACCGCAGACGTGGTGTTCTAGGAAGGAAGCGGAACGATGTCGCAGAAGATCGATCTCGATCATGGCCGCTTCCGCCAGATCATCCGCGGGAAGATCAAACAGAACCTGCGGAAGTACATCTCGCAGGGCGAGATGATCGCGAAGAAGGGAAAGGACACGGTGGCGATTCCGCTGCCGTCCGTCGACATCCCGCACTTCAAGCACGGCGACAAGCAGCAGGGTGGCGTGGGGCAGGGCGAGGGCGATGTCGGCGACTCCCTCGGCCAGGATGGCCAGGAGCAGCCGGGCGCCGGCCAGGCCGGTGACCGTCCCGGTGATCACCTGCTCGACGTCGAGATTTCGCTGCAGGAGCTCGCCGAGATCATGGGCGAGGAGCTGGAGCTGCCGCGCATCCAGCCCAAGGGCACCGAGAAGATCGTCGCGTGGAAGGACAAGTACTCGGGCATACGCACCACGGGCCCCGAGTCGCTGCGCCACTTCCGCCGCACGTACAAGCAAGCGATTCGGCGCCAGATCTCGATGGGGACGTACGACCCGAAGAACCCGATCATCGTCCCGATCAAGGACGACAAGCGCTATCGGTCGTGGCGCAAGGAGCCACTGCCGCAGAGCAACGCGGTCATCATCTACATGATGGACGTATCGGGCTCGATGGGGGACGAACAGAAGGAGATCGTCCGCATCGAGAGCTTCTGGATCGATACGTGGCTGCGTTCGCAGTACCACGGCATCGAGAGCCGTTACGTCATCCACGACGCGATGGCCAAGGAGGTCGATCGCGACACGTTCTTCAAGACTCGCGAGTCCGGCGGCACGATGATCAGCTCCGCCTACAAGCTGTGCGCGAAGATGATCGCGGACGAGTACCCGTCGGATCTGTGGAACATCTATCCGTTCCACTTCTCCGATGGTGACAACTGGAGCGTCGACGACACGCACACGTGTGTCGAGCTGTTGAAGAAGGAAGTCTTGCCGTTCGTGAACCTCTTCGCGTACGGCCAGGTCGAGTCGCCGTACGGCTCGGGGCAGTTCATCAAGGACCTGACCGAGCACTTCGACGAGGACGAGCGCGTCGTGACCTCCGAGATCAAAGGCAAGGAAGCGATCATGGACTCGATCAAAGAGTTCCTCGGGAAGGGGCGTTGATGACCATCAAGCGCTTCCCCGCGTACCTGCGCGACGCGCAGGAGGAGATCGAGGGCTTCGCAAAGGCGTACGGCCTCGACTTCTTCCCGATCCTGTACGAGGTCCTCGACTACAAGACGATGAACGAGGTCGCCGCGTATGGCGGCTTCCCGACGCGCTATCCGCACTGGCGGTTCGGCATGGACTACGAGCAGCTCAGCAAGAGCTACGAGTGGGGCATGTCGAAGATCTACGAGATGGTGATCAACACCAACCCCGCGTATGCGTATCTGCTCGAGGGAAACTCGCTGACCGACCAGAAGATGGTGATGGCGCACGTCTGCGCGCACGTCGACTTCTTCAAGAACAACTACTTCTTCAGCAAGACCAACCGGAAGATGATCGACGGCATGGCTAACCATGCCGCGCGCGTGCGCCGGCACATGGCGCGCCACGGGCAGGACGTCGTCGAGGACTTCATCGACACGTGCCTGTCGCTCGAGAACCTGATCGATCCGATGAGCGCGTACATCCAGCGCACGCCCAAGCCCAAGGCGGCGCTGCCCGACGAGCTCGCCGACGAGGACGCGGGGCGCGTCGGCCGCCTGCGCGCCAAGGGCTACATGGACTCCTTTATCAACCCGCCCGCGTACCTCGAGGCGCAACGGAAGAAGAAGGAAGACGAAGCCAAGAAGCAGAAGCGGAAGTTCCCCGAACATCCGCAGCGCGACGTGCTCGCGTTCCTCATCGAGCATGCACCGCTCGACAACTGGCAGCGCGACGTCCTCGAGATCGTGCGCGACGAGGCGTACTACTTCGCGCCGCAGGCGATGACGAAGATCATGAACGAAGGCTGGGCATCGTATTGGCACTCGAAGATCCTCACCGAGAAGGCGCTGTCCGCCTCGGAGATCATCGACTACGCGGATGCCAACGCCGGCGTACTCGCGACCGCGCCCGGGCGCCTCAACCCGTACAAGCTCGGCGTCGAGCTCCTGCGCAATATCGAAGAGCGGTGGAACCGCGGCCAGTTCGGCAAGGAGTGGGACGAGTGCGACTCGATGGACCAGAAGCGGAACTGGGACCGCCGCACCGGCCTCGGCATGAAGCGCCTGTTCGAGGTGCGCCGCCTCTACAACGACATCACGTTCATCGACGAGTTCTTCACGCTCGAGTTCTGCATCGACCAGAAGTTCTATTCGTTCGGGTTCTCCGAGCGCAGCGGCAACTGGGAGATCATGAGCCGCGAGTTCAAGAAGGTGAAGGATCAGCTGCTGAAGATGCTGACCAACCGCGGGCAGCCGGTGATCGTCGTCGAGGACGGCAACTTCGAGAACCGCAGCGAGCTGCTCCTGCGCCACATCCACGAGGGCACGGACCTCGACGGCGCGCAGGCGCGCGACACGCTCCGCAACGCGAGCCGGCTATGGACGCGCCCCGTCTCGATCCTCACGAAGGTCGAGGGTAAGGGGAAGCTCCTCCGCTGCGAGGATGGCAACATCAGCGAGCGGAGCGCGGAGTACTAGGATGAGGCTGTGGGGGTGGGGCCAGAGCGATCCGGGGCGCAAGCGCGAGCGCAACGAGGACAGCTACCTCGTGGATCCCTCGCGAGGGTTGCTCGCGGTCGCCGACGGCATGGGGGGCCACCAAGGCGGAGCCACGGCGAGCCGCATGGCGGTGGAGTTCCTGGGGCGCGAGATCGAGCTCGACGTCGACGACTTCGACACGGCGCTCGCCGATCAGATCCAGGGTTCGATACGCACGACCGCGGAGATGGAGGTCGTCGACCCTGACCTCGTCGCCTCGCCGAGCGATCTATATCGCCGCCTGTCCACGATGCCGACCCCGCCGGCGATCACGGGCCTCGAGGTGACGCAGCCCGTCGGCACGCAGGCGTTCTCGCCGCCGCTCGAGCTGATGCGATCGGTGGTGCGGCGCGCGAGCTCGGCCATCTTCGAGGCTGCCTGGCAGAAGCCCGAGCTGCGGGGCATGGGGACGACGCTCACCGCGATGCTCGTCCATGGCGGGCGCGCACACATCGTCCACGCTGGCGACTCGCGCTGCTACATGTTTCGCGACGGGCAGCTGCGCCAGCTCACCGACGATCACTCGTGGATCGCGGAGCAGCTGCGCTCGGGCTCGATCACCGAGGCCGAGGCGAAGAGCAGCAAGTTCCGCCACGTGATCACCAAGTCGATCGGCTTCGAGCGCGACATCGACGCGGACATCAAGAGCGTGCCGGTCAGCGCGGGCGACTGCTTCGTGCTGTGCTCGGACGGCATGTCGAACTACCTCGAACACGGCGAGCTCGAGCGCATCGTGGCGATGACGTGGTACCGGCAGCTTCCGCAAACGTTGATCGATCTCGCGAACAGCCGTGGCGGTGATGACAATATCACTGTCGTCGTCGGCCTAGTCTCGAACGAACCGCCTCGCTAACGCGTTCCCCGTAGCACCGAGCCCGCACGTGCATGTCCTGCTCAGCGTGCGGCTCGCACACTCAGCAACCGGCCGTACAGCACGCCCATGTCCTCGCCGTGGCTCGCCGACGAGCTCGCCTGCAGCGGTACGCGGGTTGCTGATTCCGGGGGGATGGCGACCGTCCAGACCAAGCCGGAGTTCGTGGGGATGGCGCGCGTACCGCGGGGCACGTTCATGATGGGCTCCGACAAACACTATCCCGAGGAAGCTCCGGCGCACGAAGTGACCGTCGACGCGTTCTGGATGGACGTCCATACCGTGACCAACGCGGAGTTCGCCCGGTTCGTCGAGGCGACCGGCTACGTCACGCTCGCCGAGAAACCCGCGGACCCAGCCATGTATCCCGGCGCAAAGCCCGAGATGCTCGCGCCGTCGTCGGTGGTGTTTCATCGGCCGCAGGGGCCCGTCGACATGGGCAACGCCTACAACTGGTGGGCGTACGTCCAAGGCGCGAACTGGCGGCAGCCGCGCGGGCCGCTGACGTCGATCGAGGGCCTCGAGCGCCACCCCGTCGTCCACGTCGCGTACGAGGACGCGTTGGCGTACGCGACCTGGGTCGGCAAGGAGCTGCCGACGGAAGCCGAGTGGGAGCACGCGGCACGAGGAGGTATCGAGGGCGCCGAATATGTGTGGGGCAAGGACTTCGCACCCGACGGCAAGCAGATGGCGAATACGTGGCAGGGGAAGTTCCCGTACCAAAACCTCCTCGAGGACGGCTTCGAGTGGACGTCGCCCGTCGGCTCGTTCGCGCCCAACGGGTACGGCCTGTTCGACATGGCCGGCAACGTGTGGGAGTGGACGACCGACTTCTATCAGGAGCATGGCAAGATCTCGAAGGCGTGCTGCGGCCTCGAAAACCCGCGCGGCGGCACCGTCGAGGGCAGCTACGATCCGCGCGCACCCGACATCAAGATCCCGCGACGCGTGATGAAGGGCGGCTCGTACCTGTGCGCGCCGAACTACTGCCACCGCTATCGCCCCGCCGCGCGCATGGCGCAGCCGATCGACACGTCGACGTGTCATCTCGGCTTTCGCTGCATCGTGCGCGCCTAGGTAGAGCCAGACCCGCAGGACGGTGCTGGCGAAGTCGCCCTCTTCCCGCCAGCCGCCAGGCACGGCGCGGCCCATGTCGTCGATGAGGGAGGCGTTCGAGCAGGACGACTAGTGATGTGCCCCCGAGGCGGCTTCCTGCATCTTCTGCAGCGCCTCGTCGATCGTGAACGACGCAGCCTTCTGGCGCGGTGGGAACGCCTTGAACGACTCGAGGAAGTCCGAGATCACGCCTTGCGCAGCGATGATCAGATAGAGCCGATCGATCATCCAGTCGAAGTACGTGTTCGAGGTGATGTCGGCGCGCTCGAACGGATCCGTGCGGAGGTTGTAGAGCTTCGGCGCACGCAGCGGGACGAACGGGTCGAGCCAGACCTCCAGCGTCCCGCGGCAGCGCTGCTCCATGAAGACGACCTTCCAGTTGTCGAACCGGAGCGCTACGAGATCACCGTCATCGCTGAAGTAGATGAAGCCCTTGCGTGGGCTGTGTTCCTCCTGGCCTGTCAGGAACGGCAGCAGGTTGTCGCCGTCGAGGTGGACCTTGAACGTCTTGCCCGCGGCCTCGTGCCCGTCGAGGAGCTTCTGCTTGATGTCGGGATCACCCGCGGCGGCAAGGAATGTGGGGAGCCAGTCAAGGTGACTGATGATCTCGTTGCTGACGGTACCGGCCTTGATGTGCTTGGGCCAACGAATGATCAGCGGCACGCGAAACGCGCCCTCCCAGTTCGTGTTCTTTTCACTGCGGAACGGTGTCATCGCGCCGTCGGGCCACGAGTTCATGTGCGGCCCGTTGTCTGTCGAGTACACGACGATGGTGTCGTCGGCGATGCCGAGCTTGTCGAGAAGGTCGAGCATGTCGCCCACGTTCTTGTCGTGGTCGATCATGGTGTCGTGGTACGGCGACTGCCAGCGCCCTGCCTGCCCGAGGCTCTCGGGCTTGGTGTGCGTGCGGAAGTGCATGTGGGTGGTGTTGAGCCAGCAGAACCACGGCGTGCCGTCGGCGTTCTGGCGTTCGACGAAGTCCTTCGCTGCAGCGACGAAGTCGTCGTCACAGGTCTCCATCCGCTTGCGTGTCAGGGGGCCGGTGTCGTCGATCTTCTGCTTGCCGACGCGCCCCCAGTGCGGATCGTCGGTCGGATCGTCGTCGTCGGTCGCCCACGTGTGGAGCACGCCGCGAGGCCCGAAGCGCTCCTTGAAGTGCGGGAAGTCTTTCGGGTTGGGATAGTCCGCCGTCTCCGGTTCCTCCTCGGCGTTGAGGTGGTACAGGTTGCCGAAGAACTCGTCAAACCCGTGCACGGTGGGGAGAAACTCATTGCGATCGCCGAGGTGGTTCTTCCCGAACTGGCCCGTCGCATACCCCTGCTCCTTGAGCAGCTCTGCGATCGTCGGGTCCTCGGGCCGGATGCCCAACTTCGCACCGGGCATGCCCACCTTGGTGAGGCCGGTGCGATAGCCGCATTGCCCGGTGATGAACGACGCGCGCCCCGCGGTGCAGCTCTGCTCCGCGTAGCAGTCGGTGAACATCATCCCCTCCTTGGCGAGGCGATCGATGTTCTTGGTCTGATAGCCCATCATGCCGTGGCTGTAACAGGACAGGTTCCACATCCCGATGTCGTCACCGAAGATGACGAGGATGTTCGGTCGCTTCGCGTTCGCCATGAACTACTCCTCTGCGTGTGGTCGTCAGATCGGCAGCCCCCCGACGAGGGCCTTGCCGAGGTGTGCCAGGACTTCTTTGAGCGGAACAGCGGTGAGCACGGCCGGTAGCATCGGCAACAGCGCCGCGGTCGCGATGATCGCGACGGGGCGCGGGCCGATCGGGATCACGCGGGTCCGCTCCGTGACCTCGAAGCCGCCATGCAAATCGTTGAGCGACTGGAGGTCCGAGGTCCCGAGCAGCTGCTCGCCCTTGCTGTGGTGCTGGAGCCATTTGTGCTTGAAGTCGCGGACGTACGACAGCGCGAGCTCGTGGTGCATGGGGAGATCGCGCCGCCGCGCGCGATAGAGGTGGCCGGAGAACAGCACCAACGGACCCAGGCCGAGGAGCAGCGCGATCGCGAGGAAGCCGAGGAACGGCGGCACGAACGTCTGCAGGTCGGCACCGTCGAGATAGATCTTCATCGACCATGCCGAGGAGGCGACCGCCGCGAGGCTGGCGACGAACAGCGCGAACCCGTCGATCGGCTCGTCGAGGAACCCGAGACCGCCGGCGGCATCGGGGTGGATCGCGATGACAGAGAGCCGCAACCGCGATAGCCGCACCAGCACGTAGATCCAAAGGCCCCAATGCCAGAGCCAGCGCAGGACAATGAACTGCGCGAGGGGCAGTGCGACAGCCGCGTACCACACGTGCGCGAGCGACCGTGTATCGCCGAGCTCGACGCCGTGGATCACGCCGGCGGGGGCGGTCCAGCCCCAGAGCACGGCCTGGCCGCCGAGCACGGCCATCACGAACAACAAGCCCTCGGGCAGCCAGCGATCGCGCAGATGTTCCGTCCGATCGATGATCGCGTCGACGGCGGCGCGGTTCGCGAAGCGGCCCGCGCGGAACTGGCGCATCGCGATCCGCGCGCGGTCTTCGAGGTGACGCTCGCCGAGTACGATCAGGGGCAGCGCGATCAGGAAGCGCACGTGCACCGACGCGTCGAACAACACCGGATCATGCTTGCCGTGGTCGATGAATGCAGCGAGCGAGAGCACGGTGGGCGGGAGCCATGCGAATAGCACCAGCGGCGCCCAGCGGGGCTGGCCCTGCGCATTCAACAGATGAAGCCGCCGCATCACGTTGTAGGCCGGCCCGCCACGCGTGAGCGACAGCGGGTGGTCGTGGCGCAGCTCGGTCATCCTTAACCTTCGAGAATGGTGCGATAGATGATCGCGATGAACGCGACGATGCCCATCATGAGCACGGCGCCGCCGAGCCACAGCGCCGCGTTGAGGTGCTTCCTGCGCTCCGCGATCGCGCTGAATTCGGGACCCTCGAGATGATGGAGCCCCCCGATGTACTGGCCCAGGGCGATCGCGAGCGAGACCGTGCCGGTGCCGACGAGTGTGAGCCCGAGGATCACCGGCGAGCGAGGCGATGCAGCAGGCGCGACGCCCTCCATCCTCGAGAAGCTCGCAAAGAACGTCACGATGGTGAACCCGAAGCCGATCATCGCGATCGCGGTGCGCAGCCACGCCATGAACGTACGGTCCATGGCGAACTTCGTCCGCAGCCATGCGAAGTGACTGTCGGCGGTAGCCGTGACGCGCCACGCGGGCGCGGGTGCCGGTTCGATCGTCGGTCTCATGTGGCGGCCCTCTTTTCTGCGTAGTGGCGGCGAACGGCTCTGTTGGTCAACGCGCGCGACACCGCGTACGGCAGCCACACCAGCACCATGCCGACGATGACCGCGGCGAACGGCCGGACGAAGCCGAGCGTGTAGTGCTGGAGGATGCAATCGAGGAGGATCGCGACGCTGATCGGCATCACGACGTCGGCGAGCGAATCCTTGAACAAGCTCGAGCGCGGCTCGTTGCCTTGGAACAACCGGAACAGGAACGGGTGCTTGCGTTCCTTCGCATCCGCCACGCCGAGGCGGGACCCGAGGAAGATCGCGACCAAGGGCTGCAGCACCAACCGCAGCTGGCCTTTGTCACCTGTCAGGTCGCGCACGATCCCCTCGAAGAAGCCGATGTCCGACGGGGCCTGCATGGATGCAGGCTGTTCCGCATCGGCGCGTGCCGCAATCGGAAGGCTTTCGTGGGCGCGACGGCACATCGTCGCGCGGATCCGTTCTTGCTGCTCCACACGTCAGCGGTCACCGCACGCGCATGGAAGCTCTCCTCGAAATCCTCGCCCACGGCGTCGGCAGCATGCTGGAGCTCATCGCGATCGTGATCGTCGCGATCGGTGCCTTGCAGGCGGTCGCTGACCTCGCGCGCATTCGCGGGGACGCGCCCAACGCGCTGCAGCGCAGAGGCTGGCTGAAATTCGCGCACTGGCTCGTCGTCGCGCTGACGTTTCAGCTGGCGGCGGATATTGTCGCAACGACGCTGCATCCCTCGTGGACAGAGCTCGGGAAGCTCGCCACGATCGCCGGGGTGCGCACGTTCCTGACGTACTTCCTCGATCGCGACGTCGAGAAGGCCACCGAGTTGGAGCGCAGGTCAAGCGGGCTCGCAGCCTAGCGCGTCTTGCTCGTCATCGTGCAGACCTCGCTCACGCCGATCGGCGGTCCCATGTCCGGGCGCGTGATCGGGCCTGATTCGGCGACGGACGGTGCCGGCGGTGGCTTCTTGTCCGGGAACAAGAACGCGAGCACGAAGCGCAGCTGGTTGCTCGGGGCATCATCGGGACGTTCGACATTGCGGTAGTAGGCGACGCCGATGTTCATCGCCTGTCGACCAAACTTGGTGGTCCACGTGACGCCGCCACCGAGCGGGACGGTCCACGTGTTGGCAGCGCTCGCGCCCCAGTTCGCGGTGATGAACGGCGCGGAGCTCAGCGCCCAACCCTTGCCGAGGTTGAAGTTGATGAACGGCTGGACGAGGAACCGGTTCACTTCGCGGACGTTGCCATTGTCGGCGTACGTCCACAGCTGCGTGGCGAGGGCGCCCACGACCCACGGCCCACCCGTGTAGAGTGCGAGCGCGGCGGGCCCGACGGCCCAGCTGCCCGTGGTGCTCACGTCGAGCGTCGCGGTCGGGAGCGAGAACACCGGGCCCACACCCCAGACGAACGAGCGCGCCTTCGCGGAGGTGAAGAACAGCTCCGCTTCGATGTCGCCAAGCCCTAGGTCGTTGTCGCCGCGAGGCGTGGGCGCGCTGTTGATCGGGATGATGGGACGCGCGATCAGGTTCCACTTCTCGGTGAGGTGGATCGGGATGACCGGCTGGATGTTGAGGTTGATGAAGTTGCGATCGCCGAGCCCACCGCCGCTGTTGAAGTTGAACTGCAGCGGGATCGAGAAAAGGTCGGCCACGGGGTTCTGCGTCTGTTTCGCGAGCTCCGTGGCGGCGGCGCTCTCTGACTCGTGGGCGCTCTCGGGCGCGTCTTCTGCGAGCGCTTCACTGGCAGGCAACAGCAGCCCCAGAAGCTTGGCGACCCAGCGCGGGAGTCGACGGCTCTTTCTCATGAGCACGGCCGGAGCAAGAACCGATCCGCGCTCTACGAGAACGCCCGACGCAGCAGGGCGGCTCAGAACTCGAAGTAGTGTTGCACGCTCAGGTAGCGCTCGCCGGTGTCGGGGAGCATGACCACGACACGCTTTCTGGCACCAAGGCGCTCGGCGATCGCGAGTCCGACGTGTGCCGCCGCGCCCGACGAGATGCCGGCGCTGATGCCCTCGCGCGCGGCGAGCTGCTTCATGCCCTCGAACGCCTCGACGTCGGTGACGCGAATGACCTCGTCGATCACGCTGCTCGAGAGGACCGCGGGCACGAAGCCAGCGCCGATGCCCTGGATCTTGTGGCGGCCGGCCTTCTCTCCGGAGAGCACAGCGGAGCCTGCGGGCTCGACGGCGATGATGCGAATGCCAGGGCACGCCTTCTTGAGCACGCCGCCGACGCCGGTGATCGTACCCCCGGTTCCGACGCCGGCGACGAACGCGTCGATCTGGCCCTCCGTGGCGGCGAGCAGCTCTTGCGCCGTGGTCGCCTCGTGGACGTGGGGATTCGCGGTGTTCTCGAACTGCCGCGGCACGAACGCCTTGGGCGTCTTCTTCGCGAGCTCGTCGGCCTTCTTCACCGCACCGGCGAGGTCGCCCTTGGCGGGCGTGAGCACCACCTCGGCGCCGAACCGCTTGATGAGGTAGATGCGCTCGAGGCTCATCGAATCGGG
The DNA here is from genome assembly GCA_033763475.1 of Kofleriaceae bacterium. Lineage (GTDB taxonomy): Bacteria > Myxococcota_A > Polyangia > Haliangiales > Haliangiaceae > JABFXX01. Next base: position 29,302 of record JANRKM010000206.1, on the reverse strand, counting down.
CATCACGATGATGCAGCGATAGCCCTTGGCGGCACATACCATCGCGAGGCCGATGCCGGTGTTCCCGCTGGTCGGCTCGATGATCGTCGTGTCCTTGTCGATCAGGCCTTGCTGCTCGGCACACTCGATCATGTGCGCGGCGACCCGGTCCTTGATGCTGCCGCCGGGGCTGAAGGCTTCGAGCTTGGCGAGCACCTCGGCACCGGGCGGTGGCGCGAGGCGGGCCAGGCGCACGAGCGGTGTGTTGCCGAGGAGGTCGAGCACGCTGTCCGCGATCACGCGGCCGGCTTTGCGATCGATCTGACTCATGGCACGAGCACCAAGCCGAGCACGGTGAGCAGCGCTGCGATGATCGGCGTGACCACCCACAGGATCAGCATGCGGCGGGTCCGCCTGCCGTGGAACATGCCACTCGGCCCCTCCTTGATCAGCGCGACGCCGAGCACCGCGGCCGCGTTCAGCTGGACGAGGGATTGTGGCAGACCCATTCGCGATGCGACGAGCAGCAGCGAGGCGACCACCACATTGCAAAGCGTCGCGGTCAAGAGTCCAAGCGGGACGACATCGCGGCCGATCGTGCGCGCGGGGCCGCCGAGGAGGAGCGCGCCGGCCCCGAACGCAGGCGCGAGCAGCCACATCCCTGTGCCGACGTCGAGCACGCCGGTGGCGGTGATCGGGCCAACGGCGTTGGCGACGTTGTTGGCGCCGATCGCGAGCGCGACGTAGCACGCGCTGAGTAGCGCGAGCACGCGGAGTAGCTTGGTGCGCTTGCTGAACCAGGCGTGCAGGCTCCAGCCGCCGGCGAGCGGATACGTGAGGCGCACGACGATGGCGCTGAGCGCGAACCCGCTCAGCGGCAACAAGAGCCACGCGGGCAGCAGACGGTGCGTCAACGTCGTGGTGGTGAGGTTCCCTTGCTGGAGCCCGAGCGCGACGATCGCGGCGACGGTGACCCACGACGTCGACTGCGGGATCGCGAGCAGATTGGCGATCAGCAGCGCGACGTTCGAGGCGCACAGCACGATCAACGTGGTCTGCACGTCGAAGCTCGAATTGGGCACCATGCCCGACGACAGGGTCTTCGCGACGTGCGAGCCGAGCAGCAGCGCGCCGGCGATCACGAACAGCCCGAACCAGAACGCGGCCCACTTCGGGCCGATCAGGCGCGCGCCCATCGCCGGCCCGAACGCTGGCGCGAGACCGCTGCCGCCCATGTTGAAGGCGAACCAGCCGCCAACGCCGATCAACAGGATCTCGAGGAGCATCAACGGCCGTGCCTCGTTGGTGTCACGTGCACGTCCACGTCCACGAGTGACACGCGCCACGTGCGCGGTCCTGCCTCACTACGCGACACCCTCGAGCTCGGAAGCGATCGCCTCGAGTTGATGCGCGACGGTCACGACATCGCCGATGACAATGACCCCGGGCGCGCCTTCGGTGCCGGAGGGAAAGGCGATCGAGGGAAGCTCGCCGAGCGTGGTGAAGACGCGCGCCTCGGCAGCAGACGTCGCCGAGAACACGATCGCCGCCGGCGTCGACGGCTCCCAGCCGCGCGCGATCATCTCCTCGGCGAGCGGGGCGCGTTTGCGCAGGCCCATCAGCATCACGATGGTCAGCGTGCGCGGCGTGAGGTCCTTGATCACCTGACGCCAGGTGTCCTCGGGCTCGCCGGTGAGCACCAGCATGCCCGAGGCAACACCCCGGTGGGTGACCGGGATGCCCGCGGCGGCCGGAGCTGCGATCGCGGAGCTCACGCCGGGCACGACTTCGTAGCGGATGCCGGCGCGCGCGAGAGCGAGGGCCTCTTCGCCGCCCCGGCCGAACACGAATGGGTCGCCGCTCTTGAGGCGCACCACACGCTGCCCGCGGCGTGCCGCGCGGATCAGGAGCCGGATGATCGTCTCCTGCGACATCGACGGCCGGCCCGCGCGCTTGCCGACGAAGCACGTCGCAGCGTTGGGGGCGAGCGCGAGGAGCTCCTCGCAGACGAGTGCATCGTAGAAGATGATGTCCGCGGACGCGAGCGCCCGAGCGGCGCGCACGGTGAGCAGATCGGCGGCCCCCGGACCCGCGCCGACGAGAACGACGGTGCCCGCGGTGCTCATGGCGTGCGGTCCTCGAGCAACCTCGCGAGTAACTGCGCGCGACGCTCGGTGTGTGGAAGGTTGTCGCGCTTCCATTCGGCGCGTGAGTCCACCGCGATCTTCATCCATGCGGCGAGGCGGTCCTCGTCGGGCAGCGCTTGCTCGAGCGCCTCGCGCAAGAGGCCGACGAGGGCAGGGGCGCGGCCTTCGCTCGACAGCGCGATCCTGACATCGCCGCGCGAGAAGACCGCGGGCGAGAACGCATCGGTGGACGCGACATCGTCGACGGCGAGCACGAACGTGCGGCGTGCTTCACCCCATGCGTGCACCACGCGGTTGACGGCTGGCGGCGCCGCGGCAACCACCAGCCACACGTCGTCGACGTCGCGCCCCTCGACGGGGCGCACGTGCAACGAGATCTCGCCAGCCTCCGCGAGCTCGCGGATCTGCGTGCTAACCTGCGGTGCCACCACCACCACGTCGGCGCCGGCGTCGAGGAGCGCGGTGAGCTTGGTCGTCGCGACCGGACCCGCACCGACGACGAGCACGCGCTTGCCGCGGAGGCGCAAGAACAGCGGATAGGTCTCGGTCACCGGACCTCCGTGCTCGGAGCCTGGTGTCGGTGCAAGCCGCACTCCTTGTGCTCGGGGTTCTCCCACCACCAGCGCCCGGAGCGCGGATCTGCACCAGGCTCGACGGCGCGGGTGCACGGCGCACAGCCGATCGAGGGATAGCCGCGGCGGTGCAATAGATTCACCGGGACGTTGCGGCGCTCCGCCTCGGCCCACAGCTCGTCGTCGCCGAGGAAGGTGAGCGGGTTGAGCTTTGCGATGCCCCCGTGATCGGCGTCATGCTCGAGCGGGACCAGCTCCTTGCGCGTCGTCGACTGGGCCCGGCGCTGGCCGGTCATCCACGCGGTCGCCCCTGCGAGGGCGCGGCCGAGGGGCTCCACCTTGCGGATGTGGCAGCACTCGCGGCGGTCCTCGATCGAGTCATAAAAGGAGAGGGGGCCCTTCGTGCGCAGGACGGGCTCGAGCCGCGCAGGGTCGGGGAACATCACGGCGAAGGTCAGCGCGTAGCGTTCGCGCATCGAGGCGAGCAGCCGGTACGACTCCTCATGAAGGCGGCCCGTGTCGAGTACGAACACCGTCGGGGCGCGGTCGCCGGTGAAGCCGTTCGTGGAGGCGCGCACCGCGACGGCGTCGACAAGCAGGCTATCCTCGACGCTGAGGCTACACGCCACCCGCAGGCCGCCACCGAACTGGTCGACGGCCCAGTCCACCCAGGTCGCCCAGGGCGCCTCGTCCAGGGGCAGGGTCACGAATCCGTTATAACGGAAGTCGGCTCTCGTAAACAGGAGAATGTTCCACTATCTTGGAAGCGTGCTGCCCCATCTGGCACGCCTCGAAGACGAGGCGATCTTCATCCTGCGCGAGGCCTGTGCGGAGCGCGAGAAGCCCGCGCTGCTGTTCTCGGGTGGCAAGGACTCCATCGTGATGTTGCGCCTCGCAGAAAAGGCGTTCCGTCCGGCGAAGTTCCCGTTCCCGCTCCTCCACGTCGATACGGGCCACAACTTCGACGAGGTGATCGCGTATCGCGATCGCCGTGTCGCCGAGCTCGGCGAGCGACTGGTCGTCGCGCGCGTGCAGGACTCGATCGAGCGCGGCACCGTGCGGGAGGATACCGGCCCGCGCGCGAGCCGCAACCGGCTGCAGTCGGTGACGCTGCTCGAGGCCGTCGCCGAGCACAAGTTCGACGTGCTGTTCGGCGGTGCTCGTCGTGACGAAGATCGCGCGCGTGCGAAGGAGCGCATCGTCAGCGTGCGCGACGCGCTCGGCCAGTGGAACCCGAGTGCGCAGCGCCCCGAGCTGTGGTCACTGCTGAACCTCCATATCCGGCGGGATCAGCACCTGCGCGTGTTCCCGATCTCGAACTGGACCGAGCTCGACGTGTGGCAGTACATCGCGCACGAGCAGCTGCCGCTGCCGTCCATCTACTTCGCGCACAAGCGCGAGGTGTTCGAGCGCGATCGCATGATCTACGGCGTGACCACGGCGATGCGGCCGCAGCCCGACGAGCCGGTGTTCGAGGAGTGGGTGCGGTTTCGCACCGTCGGCGACGCGACTTGCACGGGCGCTGTGCGTTCGAAGGCCTCTACGATCGACGAGGTGATCACCGAGATCATCGCGTCGGACATCACGGAGCGCGGCGCCACCCGCGCCGACGACAAGTTCAGCGAGGCGGCGATGGAAGACCGCAAGCGAGAGGGCTACTTCTGATGTCGATCTCCATCTCACCTCCGCATGGCCCTTCGGCCACGCTGCGCGGCCCGGCAGAGGCAGGCCTTGCGATCGAGACTCTCGTCTGCGCCACCGCCGGCAGCGTCGACGACGGCAAGAGCACGCTGATCGGGCGGCTCCTGCTCGACTCGCGCTCGTTGATGCGCGACCAGCTCTCGCACATCGAAGAGGCGAGCCAGCGCCGCGGCTTCTCGCGCACGGAGCTCGCGCTCGTGACCGACGGTCTGCGCGCCGAGCGCGAGCAGGGCATCACGATCGACGCTGCCTGGCGCTACTTCGCCACGCCGAAGCGCCGGTTCGTGCTCGCCGATACGCCGGGCCACGTGCAGTACACGCGCAACATGATCACGGGCGCGTCGCAGGCCGACGTCGCGATCGTGCTCATCGACGCGGAGCGCGGGCTCACCGAGCAGACGCGCCGCCATCTCGCGATCACGGCGCTGCTCCGCGTGCCGATGGTGTTCGGCGTCGTCAACAAGATGGACCGCGTCGGGTTCTCCAAGGCGCGGTTCGACGAGCTCGCTGGTCAGGCGAGCGCGCACCTCGCGCAGCTGCCGTGGGCGATGGCCCGAGGAAATCCCTTCGGGACCACTGTGCGGTTTCTTCCGGTGTGCGCGCTCGACGGCGATAACGTCGTCGATCGCTCGACGCGCATGGACTGGTATGGCGGCCCGGCGCTGCTCGAGGAGCTCGAGACCGCCACGCCTTCGCCGGTCGAGCTGCCGGTGGGGGTGTTGCCCGTGCAATGGGTGATTCGCCCGCAGCGCGAGGACTACGCGACGTTTCGCGGGCTCGCGGGCCGCGTTGCCAGTGGCCGGCTCGCGGTGGGTGATGACGTGATCGTCGCGCCCACGATGGTGCAGAGCAAGATCACCCGCATCGATCGCTCGGTGATGGACGCCCACGATACGCGACAGGAGGCAGTGCGCGGCGCGTCGGTCGTCGTCAGCCTCGCCGACGACGTCGACGCGAGCCGTGGCTCCTACGTGATCGCCGCCTCGGTGCTGCCTGACAGCCTCGCCGTGCGCCAGGCCCTCACCGTCGAGGTGGCATGGATGAACGCGCGCCCGGCGGTGAAGGGCCAGCGGCTGTGGATCAAGCACCAGAGCCGCCGCGTGCCCGCGCAGGTCGCCGCGATCACCCAGAAGCTCGACGTGGTGACCGGCACGGCCGTGCCCGCCGACAAGCTCGCGCAGAACGACCTCGGCACCCTGGAGCTCGTCCTGGGGGATTCAATCGTCGCGACGACCTACGTCGCCGACCGTGCGCTCGGTAGCATCCTCCTGATCGACCCCGTCGAAGGCGACACCGTCGGTGCCGGCCTGATTGTCGAGAGCTAGCCATGGCAAGCAACCTCTGGATCGTGACCGCCAACTTCACCGACGACGGTGCCGTCGCCTACCGCCGCGCCGACGGCACCTGGTCACGGGTGTTCGCCGAGGCCGGCGTGCTCGATAGCGAGGCCAACGCCAAGCTGCATGCCTCCACCGCTGCTCAGCGCGAGCAGCGCGAGGTCAGCGATCCGTACGTCATCGACGTCGCGCCCGTCGACGGCGTCATCCAGCCCCAGAGTGCGCGCGAGCGCATCCGCGCCAACGGGCCGACCATCCGCATTCGCCGCCCCGACTGAAGGAAAGGGGAACGTCATGTATCAGTACGACGACTACGACCGCCGCATCATCCTCGAGCGCGCGCAGCAGTTTCGCGGCCAGGTGGAACGCCGGCTCGCGGGCGAGATCTCCGAGGAGGAGTTCAAGCCGCTGCGGCTCCAGAACGGGCTCTACCGCCAGCTCCACGCGTACATGTTGCGCGTTGCCGTGCCCTACGGCCTGCTGAGCTCGACGCAAGTCCGCAAGCTCGCGCACATCGCGCGCACGTACGACAAGGGCTACGGCCACCTCACGACGCGCCAGAACATCCAGTACAACTGGCCCAAGCTCGGCGATGTGCCCACGATCCTCGACGAGCTCGCGAGCGTCGAGATGCACGCCGTGCAGACCAGCGGTAACTGCGTCCGCAACATCACGGCCGATCACTTTGCTGGCATCGCGCGCGACGAGATCGAAGATCCGCGGCCGTACTGCGAGATCCTGCGCCAGTGGTCGACCTTCCACCCCGAGTTCGCCCACCTGCCGCGCAAGTTCAAGATCGCGATGACGGGCGCGCCGGGCGAGGACCGCGCCGCGGTGCGCTTCCACGACATCGGCCTGCGCATCGTCGAGAACGCGCAGGGCGAGCGCGGCTTCGAGGTGCTCGTCGGTGGCGGCATGGGCCGCACGCCGATCATCGCGGAGGTCATCCGCGAGTTCCTGCCCAAGAAGCACTTCCTCTCGTACATCGAGAGCATCCTGCGCGTGTACAACCTCTACGGGCGCCGCGATAACAAGTACAAGGCGCGCATCAAGATCCTCGTCGACGCGCTCGGCATCGCCGAGTTCCGCAACCGGGTCGAGGAGGACTGGGAGGCCTCGCGCACGCCGGAGCTCGAGCTGCCCGATGCCGAGATCGCGCGCGTCGCCGCATTCTTCGCGCCGCCGGCGTACGAATCCCTGCCGGCAGAAGATACGACGCGCATCGTCCTCGGCAAGGATCGCGAGCTCGGCAACTGGGTGCGCAACAACGTCGTCGCGCACAAGGTCCCCGGCTACAGCGCCGTCGTGATCTCGGTGAAGCAGAAGGGGACGCCACCGGGCGACGTGTCCGACACCCAGCTCGACGCCGTCGCGGCCCTCGCGGATCGGTACTCGTTCGGCGAGGTCGTGGTCACGCACACGCAGAACCTCGTGTTGCCCAACGTGAAGACTTCCGAGCTCGCCAAGCTGCACGCCGAGCTGCGCGAGCTCGACCTCGGCGAGGCGAACGCGAACAAGATCACCGACCTCATCACGTGCCCGGGCCTCGACTATTGCGATCTCGCCAACGCGCGCAGCATCCCGCTCAGCCTCGAGATCTCGGAGCGCTTCGATCGCATCGACTACCTCAACGACGTCGGCGACGTGAGCATCAAGATCAGTGGCTGCATCAACGCGTGCGGCCACCACCACGTCGGCAACATCGGCATCCTCGGCATCGACAAGCGCGGCGTGGAGTTCTATCAGCTCATGTTGGGCGGCAGCCCCGGCAACGATGCGTCGATCGGCAAGATCCTCGGCCGCGCGCTGGCGCAGGACGAGATCGTCGACGCCGTCGAGAAGGTGCTCGACCAGTATCTCAAGATTCGCGAGTCGCCCGAGGAGAAGTTCCTCGAGACCGTCCGCCGCGTCGGCTTCGATCCGTTCAAGATCGCGGTCTACGGCAGCGCCGATCCTCTCGAAGCGGGAGCCGAGTGATGCAGATCATCCGAGACCGCGCGATCGTCGATGACGACTTCGTGCATGTCGCCGACGGCGCAGAGCCGCCCGCCCAGGGCAAGCCCATCGTGTCGTTCGCGCGCTACGTGAAGGAGCACGAGGCGCTGCACGCGGCCCACCCCGCGCTCGGCGTGCGCGTGCCGGCCGACAAGCTGCCCGAAGACATCCCCGAGCTCTCGCGCCTCGCGCTCATCGCGCTCGAGCTCACGAAGTTCACCGAGGGCCGTCCGTTCTCGGTGGGCCGCATGCTCCGCCAGCGCCATGGCTTCAAGGGCGAGCTGCGCGCCGTGGGCTACGTCCTGCGCGATGCGCTTCGTTACCTCGAGCGCTGCGGCTTCAACGCGTTCGAGCTCAAGGAAGGCAAGCCGTTGCCCAGCGCCCTCGAGGCCTTCGGCGAGCTCCCGCTGACCTACCAGGCCGACGCGCTGCAGCCGCTGCCGATCTATCGCCGACGCTAACGACGATCGCCACGTCGATCGACGTTGGCGTGCCGCAGGAGCTCATCGAGAACCGGCCCGATATTCGCCAGGCGGAGCTCGAGCTGGAGGCCGCGAAGCTCGACGTGAAGTCGGCGAAGGCTGCGTTCTATCCGTCGCTCGCCGTCGAAGCGGGCCTCGGGTACCACACGTACAACCCGATCTACTTGCTGGCGACACCGGCTTCGCTGGTGTTCGGGCTCGCCGGTCGATTTACCGCGCCGGTGTTCAACCGGGCCGCGATCACGGCGCAATACCGCACGGCGAATGCCAGGCAGATGCAAGCGGTGCTCGTCTTCGAGCGCACGGTGCTGCAGGCGTTCACCGACGTCGCGACGCAGCTGACGGTCAGCGAGAAGCTGCACGACGGGTACGAGCTCCAGGCGAAACAGGTTGCGGCCCTCGCGCAAGCGAGCGACATCTCGCTCGTGCTGTTTCAGTCGGCTCGCGCCGACTACGGCGAAGTACTGCTCACGCGGCGCGAGTCGCTCGAAGCGGAGATGGAACTGATCGAGACCCGCAAGAAGCAGCTCCTCGCCATGGTCAACCTTTACCAGGCGCTCGGTGGCGGATGGCGGCGTACCTGATCAGAACGGGCCGAGGCTGTTGATGCAGAGCAACGGTTTGGTCGCCGGGAAGTAGTAGCCCGTTGCCATGCACATCTCGTTGGTGTCGGCGCTCGACCCTGACTCAACCGTCCGATCCTTGTTGTCGCCGACGTTGTCGTAGGTGCACTCGTACGTGATGCGACCGCTCGCGAACGAATAGAACGGCGTCTCCATCCAGTTCTTCGACCCCGGGTGCTCCCAGTCGTCGCTGCTGAACACCACCGACGCGCCGTCCTTCACTTGCGTCAACACCGCCTGCTTGTGCGCGTGCGTCGACATCGTCCAGAACTTCGCGTTCACCGGCGTCGCACACGACATGCTCTCGAGGTCACCCGTCGCACCCGGATCGATGCTGATGTCGTTGTTGTAAGTGACGAACGCGGCCGTCTGCGTGTACGGTGCGCCCGCGGCGAGCGCCTCCGCGGTGACCTCGACATGCGCCTGGATCGCGGCGTCGGTCGCGTTCAGATAGTGCATCTCGAGATAACCGAACGTGCCCGCAGGGATCAGCTGACCCAGTGGCAAACCCGTGCCGTCGTCGTCGGGGAGCGCGAGCTCGGCCGTGGGCGTCTGCGTCGCGTACGTCCACGAGGGAACGTTCGCGGCCGAGAACCCGCCACACCCGGTCGCCGAGACGGTGCCCGCCGGCTGCGTCTCCGTCTTCGTGGTGTACATGATCATGTGGTGGCTTCCGGGCGTCATCGTCGACGCCCACTTGCGGATCACCACGTCCTCGGTGTTCGGGGTCTTGAAGTAGTAGCAGTACGTGATCTCGTCGCCCGGATCGATCGTGACGTCGGGCGACGTGATCGTGAACGCGCGCGTGGTGGTGGTGTCCGCCGCATCGACGTCGTCGGGGGGCGAGCCCTCGCTACCGCAAGCAACCAGGGCAAGTCCGACGGAGACCGCGGCGTGGGAGAAGCGCATGGTCGGACGACTGTACTAGGATTGGGGGCGATGAGATCGGCTGGTTTCGGATGTCTTCTCGCCCTGTTCGCGGCGGCGTGTGACCGAAGCAACGCGCGCGAAGGAGCGCCGCCCCAGTCGGTCGCGACGACGCCCGCAGCTCCCGCTGCGCCGGCCAGGACGTGCACGCTGGCACCGATCGCCGCCAAGCTGCCCGCGCCGAAGCGCATGGTCGCAATCGGTGACCTGCACGGTGACCTCGCGGCGGCGCGTGCCGCCCTGCGAACGGCTGGCGCGATCGACACGAACGACACGTGGATCGGTGGCGACCTCGTCGTCGTGCAGACGGGCGACATCCTCGATCGCGGCGACGACGAGCAGGCGATCCTCGATCTCATGTTCGCGCTCGAAGGGCAGGCGAAGGCCGCTGGTGGCGCGGTGGTGATGCTGCTCGGCAATCACGAGCTGATGAACGCGGCGGGTGACTTTCGCTACGTCACGCGCGGAGGCATGACCGACTTCACGGGCGTACCCGGCGTCGACCCCAACGCCTGGCCGCAGGTCCCCGAGGCGGCGCGCGCCCGGTTCGCCGCGCTCGCGCCGGGTGGCCTCTACGCGAAGAAGCTCGCCGCGCACAACGTGATCGCGATCGTCGGTGACACCGTGTTCTCGCACGCCGGTGTGCTCGACGAGTGGGTCACCCAGGTCGATGCCGTGAACCTGTCGTCGCGCTGCTGGCTCGACGGGCAGGGCGGAGGACCGCGCGAGCCTCCTCCCTCGCTTACCTCCGAGGACAGCCCGGTGTGGACGCGCGCGATCGGTGGCCCCGACGCCGCCTGCTCCAAGGTCTCTCGCGCGCTCGAAGCGCTCGGAGCGAAGTACATGGTCGTCGGGCACACGGTGCAAGACGGGGGCATCTCGTCGGCGTGTGACGGCACGGTCTGGCGGATCGACGTCGGCCTCGCCAAGCACTACGGCGGACCGATCGAGGTCCTCGAGCTCGTGCCCGATGCGCCGCCCAGGATCCTGAAGGGCGCGCGCTAGGGGCAATGCTGGTCAGTTAGCGGATCCGGGGGGGGGCACGTGTCACGTGTCACGTGCTCGTCCACGTCCACGATCAGCGGCACATTTTGCTCAGCATGCCGACGATGCGCACCAACAGCAACTTCGCTTCCGCCAGGTCTGGATCAGAGATCGCATCCAGGAGGCTGATGACGTCGATGATCGCGCCGCACTCCATCGCCTCACCTCGGGCGATCGCGTATCGATTGGGGTGGCGGTCTGCCTCGCTCGTTTTCCTCACAGCTTCCGCGATGGTCAACGGCACCGACATCGCTGCTCGGCGCCACTGATCGACGAGGGCCGCGTCGCCGCGAGGGATGGCGGGGATCGATCGAAACACGAACGCGAGGTGTTCGATCGCGCAGCGCTAGACGTCGAGCTTTTCGTCGTCGAGCATGCCGGCCGTATCGGCCAGCGGCCCAGCGTGGTTGCGGCCCAGGTCGTGGACGTGGACGAGCACGTGACACGTGACACGTGCACGACGAAAGTCAGTTGCGTCGACGTCGATAGGCACCCGGTAGCCCCCGGCATCGATCAAGCGCGCTTCTACGCGCATGCACGCGGCTCAGCGATGGAAGCTGCCGCCGCTCTCGACACCATGCGTGTGATGAAGCTCATAGGCGAGTCAGTTCGCGCGGGGCTCAGGTTCGCTGAGGCGCTCAATTCAGCTCGATCTCGTCGGCGGGGCCCGAGGCCGGCGCGGGGGCCGGCTTGGCAGGGGCAGTGCTCGCCCCGGGCGCCGCGTTCGCGCCCGGCGCCGCGTTCGCCTCGGGGCGCGGCTTGACCTCGAGGCTCGACGGGCACGTCGGCGCCGCCTCCTCGGGGGCCTCGCCACGCTCCTGCACGACGCCGGCGATCTTGGCCGGGCCGCTCGCGCCGACGACATTGATGGTGCCCTCGATGACGCCCCTGCTGACGAGGCGCGCCTTGATTGCATCCGCGAGCTTCTGCGCGTCCGGCTGCTTCGGCTGCGACACCGCGATGAGCCACTTCGTGACCTCGGGGTGCTGCAGCATGGTCTGCGCGATCTGATCGACGATCAGCTGACCAGCCTTGGTCAGCACGCCGCGCCTGTCGGCCGTCGGCACTTTGTCGATCTGCAGGCGGTCACCGTCGAGCGTGACAGCGGCGGCGCCACCATCGGGGCAGCCGTCCTCGTCCTTGATGCCGTTGATCGTCTCGGCCTGCGCCGGGCACGCATCGCGACCGTCCGCGACGCCATCCTTGTCGTTATCGAGATCCGGGCAGCCATCGTCGTCCTGAAAGCCGTCCTTGTCCTCGGGGCACAGCGCGCACTTATCATTCGCGTCGGCCACGCCGTCGGCGTCGTTGTCGGCCTCGGGGCAACCATCGCCGTCCTCGAACGAATCGAGGTCTTCTTCCTCGAGCGGGCACTGATCGACGCTGTCGTTGAGCGTGTCGCCGTCAGAGTCGCGCTTGCTTGCCGGGCAGCCGTCGTTCGGATACGGCTGCTTGCCGTCCTCGGCGTCGCTCGGGCACTTGTCGTCGAGGTCCTTCAGCTTGTCGTTATCGTTGTCGAGCTCGGGGCAGCCGTCGTCGTCCTGGAAGCCGTCGAGGTCCTCGGCCACCTGCGGGCACTTGTCCTCGGCGTCGGGGCGACGATCGTGGTCGCTGTCGTCGTCGGGGCAGCCGTCCTCGTCGTCGGCGCCGTCGCGGTCCTCCGGGATCAGCGGGCACTTGTCGCGGACGTTCTGGATTCCGTCGCCGTCCGAATCGCGGATGTCGGGCGCGTAGCCGATCGAGAAGAAGAACCGCGCCTCGGGCGAACCGACGCCCTTCACGAGGCCGGTACCACCACCGAGCACCACGGACACGGCGGGCGTCGCGTACACGCGCAGACCGCCCTCGACCTCGAGCGGGCTCGCATCGAGGCTAAAGCCGGGGACACCGGCGCGGCCGTAGCTCTCGGCGATCAGCGAGAACCGATCGGTCAGGCGTGCCGCGGCGGCGACGCCCCACGTGAGCTGACTGCCAATCGTGGAATCATAGATCGTGCGCGGCTTGCGAAGGATCGCGCCGGCGTTGGCGCCGAACGAGATCCGCCCCGCGTCCTTTTGCAAGGCGAGCCGAGCGCGCACGCTAGGGAGGTCGTCGCCGATGAACTGCGACTCGCCGCTGCCGAACGATGACGGCAGCGACACGCCGCCGAGCGCGCTGATCTTGAGCGCATTCTTGCGATACAGGCGGTACTTCGCCTCGACGAGCAGGTCACCGAGGCCGGTAACGCTGAGGCCGTTCGGCGCAGGCGTGCCCGTCGCAGGCATGAGTCCGTCACCCGTGAGGCTAAGGACGACGGGCAGGTTGGCGCCGATCTGCAGCTTGTCGTTGACGCCGTAGGCCGCGGTGATCTGGAGCGCGGTGAGGTTGTTGACGACCTGCGTGCGCTCGCCGCCGAGCTGGTCCGGCATCGCCGGGTCGACGTTGTAGATGGTGAACGGACGCGTCAGGAACGTGACGAGCGCGTCGACCGCGAGCTGCTTCGTCTGCGCGATGTCACCGTCAGCGACGGTGAAGAAGGTCTTCGGACCGATCGCGTACTCGAATGTCTGCACGTCGATCGATGGGTCGAATGGCGGGTCGGCGCTGGCCACGACAGGCACCGCGACCGACGCCAGGACTGCACCCATGCCCCAGAGTTTTCGCATTGCCGAACATTATGCATGTCCCTGCCGGAGCCTGGAAGCGAGGGCACCTGGTCTTTCGTCGCTCTGTCTTTCGTCGATCTCCGACGAGAGACACTATGTACGGGCCGCTACTTCGGGAGGGTCATGTTGAACGTCCACACGACCACGGAGCTGACCGCGCGATCGTTAGTGTCGATGGCGGGCTCGAACTGGAGCTGCTTGGCCCGGCGCATCGCGAGCTCGTCCAGTCCGTGCCCGAGCTTGTTGAGTAAGACCGCGGAGGTGACCGTTCCCTGCGCATCGACGACGAGGCGGACGCGGATGGCGCCCTCGATCCCCAGCTGACGCGCCTCGGCCGGGTACTCCTTGCCGGCGTCGAAGTAGCTCTGGTCGCCTTTGGGCATCGCGCGCTTCTTGATGGTGGCGACGGAAACGGGGGCGGGCGGGTCGTTGCCGGCCCCCGAGCCGACGCCGCTCCCTGGTCCGCCGCCTGCCCCACCTCGCCCCACACGGATGCTGGTACGCCGACCGACAGCCACCGCCACGCCGGTCGCACCGGGCGGGGTAGAGTCGAGGGTGACGACTTGATCGCCGCCCGGCGCCGCGGGGGGCGGGGGCGTCGGGTCGACCACGGGCTCGGTCGGCGCGACGGTCCTCGCGGGCGTGGCGCGAACGGCGGTCTTGACCACCACCGCCTTGACCGGCACCGGCTCGGGCTTGACCGGCTCGGGCTCGGGCTTGGGCTCATCCTGCTTCACGGGCGGTGGCGGCTCGGCCAGTACCGGTGGCACCTCGATCTCGAACATCTCGATCCGCGGCGCGGGCTCGGCCGGCGCGGGAGGGTTATAGACGCGGACCACGTCGGTGAGCACGACGATGATCAGGTGCACCGCCAGGGTCCCTGCGATCGACAGCTCCAGAGACGACGATCCCAGGCGCACCGCGGATGAGCCTAGCGCTACTGCCGAACGTTTTCGAGCGCGATCGCCGTAACGCCTGCTTGCTGGACGAGGTCGATCGCGCGCATCACGTTCGCGTACGGACCGAGTCGACTGCCCGCGATGATCGCCTTCGGCTTGCTCGTGGCCGCGGCGACCTGCTTGATGCGCGCGATCGCGGCGGCGTCATCGGTGAACTGGTCACCGTTGACCCACAGCTCGCCCTTCTCGTTGACCGAGACGCGCAGCGTGCTCTGCACCTCACCGCCCGTCGATGCCTTCGGCTTGTCGATCTCGACACCGCGCGCGACGATCAGCTTCGCGGTGACGATGAACACGACGAGGATGACGAGCACGACGTCGACAAACGGCGTCACGTTGATGTCGGTGATGCCGGCGTTCTCGTCGTCGTTGTAGAGGCTGCCGCCCGCCATCAGTCCTTGTCCTTGTCCTTGCTCTTGCTCGCGTCCGGCGAGGAAGCCCGATTCGGTGACAGGTCCCCGTGCTGGGCGCCGTGCACGAGGGAGAGCACGATGTGCGCGCACTCGTCGGCACCACCCATCACGATCTTGAGCTTGCGGCTGAAGTAGTTGAACGCGATAACGGCCGGGATCGCGACGAGCAGACCGACGGCCGTCGCGACGAGGGCTTCGGCGATCGCGCCGAGCGTCTGCGACTCCGCCTCCGACGTCTTCACGGTCAGGTTCTGGAACGCGTTGATCACGCCGAGCACCGTGCCGAACAGACCGATGAACGGCACGTTGTTGCCGAGCGTGCCGAGGATCATCAAGTTGCGATCCGCACCGCGGCGCCACTTCGCGCGCTCGGCGTGCATCGCTTCGGCGACGGCTTCGGGCCCACGGCCACGCTCGGCGAGACCGCGCAGCGCGACCTGCACGGGGATCGCGGGGTCATCTTTGTACTTGGTCTCGACGCGCTCGACCTCGTCGCGGTCGAACGCACCGCGCAGCTCGCGCGCGAACTTCTCGGTGTCGGTATCGCGGCCCTTGAACCAGAGGTAGCGATCGATCATCACGCCCACCGAGATCACGGAGAGGATGATCAGGAGCCACAGCACCCAGTTGGCGCCCAGCTGGGCGAAGTCGACAAATGCCTGCGCCAGGTCCATCGCGCCGAAGTGTTACGCGGCTTCGGGGGCGTCGTCGACTCGCTCGTGCACGGTCTTCACGATTCGGCATCCGCGGCGAATCCGGGCAACTCGGAGGCAGGGGCCGCGGTCGAATCGGCGGGCACCTTCATCACCTCGCGCATCACGGCGGTCGCGTAGGCACCGCCGGGGAGCGTGAAGCCCACATCGACCGTCGCGGCATCCACCGTCTCGACGGTGACGTCGCGGACCTCGATGGTCGCGTCGCGGCGCGTACCCTCCGCGAGCGAACGCACCGCACTGAACGCCGAGGCTTCGAGGCCGGCCGCCGCGAGCACCTGTGCCTCGCGCTCCGCGGCGCGGGTGCCATCGGGCGGACGGCGCATCTTATCGCCGAACATCGGGCCGGTCGGGGCGAGCTCGCCGGCGAGCAGCCGCGCCTCGTCGGTCGCGGGATCGTCACACGTGAACATGCCGCCGCCCCGCTTGTGGAGGACGTCGCCGAGCAGGACGCGGCGATATAGACCGTCGTCGATGCGCGCACGGAGCCACGCATTGAACAGCTCCGACTGCAGCGACGACATGAACAGCCGGTCGAGCTTCTTGTCGCGCCCCATGCGGCGCGCGCCGGTCAGGAGGTCGCGCCCCTTCTGCGCGTTGTCACCATCCCGGCCGAACCGTTGCTCGCCGTACCAGTTGGGCGCACCGGGGGGGGCGACGAGACGCGCGAGGATGGCCCGCGCGCGCTCGGCGGCATCGGGCGCCACGCCGCGCACCCGCAGCACGAACCGGTTCGCGCGGACGTGGCCGGTGCGCAGCTTGTTCTGGTGCCGGGCGACCTCGAGGATCGTGATGTCGTCGAGCGCGAGCGCGCGCGCGGTGTCGGGAGTGAACGGCGGCGGCAGGCTGATCCACTGCCGGGTCACGGCATGGCGGTCCTTCATGCCGGCGACACCGATGTCGCGATCGTTCGGGAGTCCCAACGCGGCGGCGATGAGCTGGGTCGCCCGGCGGGTCGTGAGCCCGCGCTTCTCGATTCTCACGAACACGTGATCGCCCGTACCCGAGGGCAGGTAGGCGGGTTCTTCATCGACGACGAAGTCCGCATCAGTGGTGCGCAACGCGCCACCAATGCCGGCGAGGTCGTGAGTCAAGTACGGCAGGTCCACGGCCCGGGGTGTTACCATCGTGCCATGTCGCGTGCTTGTGCCACCGCCCTCGCGCTGCTGTTGATCGGTTGCGGTGGGCGGTACGGTGGCTCGGCTCCTGCGAAGCCCAAGGCGCCTCCCGCGGGCGGCATCGCCGGTGCGGCGCTGCCGTACGACGTGCTCGATGCGCGCTCGGGCCGCCAGGTCGAGCCCGCTGCGTTCTGGACGCAGCTCCACGCTGCGCGCGCGGTGTGCGTGGGCGAAGACCACTCCAATCCGCACCATCACTGGGTGCAGCTCGAGATCGTGCGTCAGCTCGGCAAGCAGCGCCCCACCGACGAGAAGCTCGCGCTCGGGCTCGAGATGGTCCAGCGGCCGTTCCAGGGCGTGCTCGACGATTACGCGGCCAAGCGGATCGACGCGAAGGCGCTGCAGACGCGCGCAGGGTGGGAAGAGCGCTGGGGGTACGACTTCGGGTTCTACGGTCCGACGATCGATGCCGCACTCGCCGCGGGTGGCGTGGTGCTCGCGCTCAACGCACCACGCGAGCTGACCAAAAAGGTGGTGCGCAAAGGGCTCGAGTCGCTGACGCCCGACGAGAGGAAGCAGGTCCCCGAGCTCGTGCTCGACGACGCGAATCATCGCGCCTGGTTCGATGCGCTCATGGAAGGCATGGGTGGCGCCGGCGGGCACGCGCACCGCAAGCAACCGGCGTCGACAGAGGAACCGGCGGAGACGAAGGATCTCCCGCAGCCCGCCGAGATGCCGAGCGCCGAGCGCATCTACACCGTGCAGGTCATCTGGGACGAGACGATGGCCGACACCACCGCCAAGTGGCTCGCCGCGAACCCGAACGGGCGCGCAGTCATCCTCGCGGGCAACGGCCACTGCCACGACTCGGCGATCGTGAATCGCCTCAAGCGCCGCGGCGTTCGCGATGCGGTCTCGGTGCGCGCCGTGTTCGACAAGGACGGCGAGGTCGCCGAGGCGCTGGCCAAACCGAACAACGACTTCCTGGTCGTCCTGCACGTCGCGAAGTGAGGTCGAGGGAATGTCCCGCGCCGGAACGCTGAAGATCCAGTCAGGTGCGCTCCGCGCGCTGCTCAGCTCGAACGGCGTACGTACGTGGGCGTGGCTTGTCGAGGCCAACAAGGTCGAGTGGTCCGACGGCATCGACGAGGTCTTTGGCCTCGCGCCCGGGCAGTTCGAGGGTACGTACGAGGCCTTTCTCGCGCGCGTGCACCCCGATGACCGCGCGCCGCTAATGGAGGCGATCGGCGGCGTGGTCGCCGGCCACGCCGAGGAGTACGCGCTCGAGCACCGCATCGTGTGGCCCAACGGCGCGGTGCACTGGATCGCGTGTCGCGGCAAGGCAACGCGCGAAAACGGGCGCACCGTCCGCATCGATGGCAGCGTGCTCGACGTCACGAGTCGGCGCGCCACCGAGGAGGCGCTGCGCGAGAGCGAGGCACGGTTCCGGGCGGCGATGGAGCACTCGCCGATCGGGATGGCGATCACCGCACCGTCGGGGGCGTTCATCGACGTTAACCCGGCAGCGTGCGCGCTGTGGGGCTACACGCGCGAGGAGCTGCTCGCCACCGATTTCCAGCACATCACGCACCCCGATGATCTCGAGCGCGACCTCGGGTTCGTCCGCGACACGCTGTCCGGTGCGCGGACGACCTATCAGGTCGACAAGCGCTACATCCGGCGCGACGGCCGCACGATCTGGGCGCAGCTCAACATCTCGCTGGTGCGCGACGGGGACGGCTCGCCCCTCTACTACATCGCGCAGATTCAGGACGTGTCAGCGCGACGCGCGGCGGTGGTGGCCCTCGGCGAGAGCGAGGCGATGCTGCGGCAGATCGCGGAGAACCTGCGCGTCGTGGTGTGGCTGCGCAGCGTCGGCGAGAACCGGATGCTGTACATCAGCCCGCGCTACGACGAGGTGTTCGGCCAGTCGCGCGAGCTCGTGATCGCCAACATGCAGTCCTGGCTGCTCGCCGTGCACCCCGAGGATCGGCCGCGGCTCGCCGCCGTGACATCCCCGACGCACGCCGGCGGTTTCGACGATCACTTTCGCGTCATGCACCCCGATGGCGAGGTGCGCTGGGTGCACGGGCGCACGTTCGCGATCCGCGACGCGTCGGGCCACGTGTATCGCATCGCCGGCACCGCGGAGGATGTGACCGAGCAGCGCCGGATCGACGAGCAGCTGCGCCACGCGCAGAAGCTCGAGGCCTTCGGGCAGCTCGCCGGCGGCGTCGCCCACGACTTCAACAACATCCTCGCGTGCGTGCTCCCTCACGCGGAGCTGTGGGCGCGCGAAGAGCAGGTGCCCGCAGAGGTGCGCGACTCGCTGCACGAGATTGGCGATGCAGCGCGCCGCGCGGCCACCCTCACCCGGCAGCTCCTCCAGCTCGGACGCCGCGACGTCTTGCAGCCGCGCCAGCTCGAGCTCAACGCCGCGGTCACCACGTTCCTCGCGATGTTCCGCCGCGTGCTGCGCGCTGACATCGCGCTGCGCATCTCGCTCGCGCCCTCACGCCTCGTGGTGTTCGCGGATCCCAACCTCCTCGATCAGGTGCTGATGAACCTCGCGGTCAACGCGCGCGACGCGATGCCCGACGGCGGAACGCTGGAGATGTCGACCTCCTTCGTCGAGCTCGACGAGATCGAGGCGCGCGCCCTTCCCGACGCCACCGCCGGGCGCTACGCGTGCTTCGAGATCAAGGACACCGGGGAGGGCATCCCGTCCGAGCACCTGCCGCGGTTGTTCGAGCCGTTCTTCACCACCAAGCCCGCGGGCAAGGGCACCGGCCTCGGTCTCGCCACCGTATTCGGCATCGTCAAGCAGCACCGCGGCGTGATCACCGTGACCAGCGAGCCCGGCTTTGGCACCACGTTCCGCGTGCTCATCCCCGAGCACCAGCAGACCACGCTCGCGCCTCACACCACGTCGCCAGCCCCGATCCACGCGCGCGGCGACGCCCTCATCCTCGTCGTCGAGGACGAGCCGGCGGTGCGCCGCACCACCGAGCTCGCGCTCGGGCGCCACGGCTACCGCGTCGTCACCGCGCCCGACGGTTACGAAGCGTTGCGCATCCTCGAGGAGCGCGGCGATGCCATCGACCTCATGATCACCGATGTCGTGATGCCGGGCCCCCTCGGTGGCCGCGAGCTCGTCGCGCGCCTCAAGGCACGTAACGCGCGCACGCGCTTCATCCTCACCTCGGGCTACAGCGCGGATCTCTTCGGGCACGAGCTGCCGCTACGCGAAGGCGAGAACTTCCTGGCGAAGCCGGCGTCGGTGGCGCAGCTCCTCGACGCCGTCGCGCGCGCGCTGGCGTAGCTCCTCCTGAAGGGGACAGTCCCCCTTGCGCCTCATAACGTTCCCATAACGTCCCCTAACGCGGTAGCGCGCTGCCGGGGCGCGGGCCGTTCTCGTCGGCCACCATCTTCAAGTAGAGCTTGGCGCTCTTGTTGTCTGCGTCGACGGTAAGCACGTGCTTCCATTCGGCGATCGCGGCATCCTTCCGCCCGAGCGAGAACAGCGTCACGCCGAGGTGGATGCGCGCCGGGATGTAGTCCGGGCGCTGAGTGACAGCCTGCTGGAGCTCGAGCACCGCCCGCTGATGATCGCCTTTGTCGCGGTAGACGTTGCCGAGCTTCACGCGGAGGTCAGCGAAGTCGGGGCACAGCTCGAGGGCCTTCACGTATTCGCGCGCGCTCTCGTCGAACATCGCGAGCCCGGCGTAGGCGGCGCCGAGGTCGGCGTGCATGTTGGCGAGCTTGCCGCGCGCGAAGCGGTCGAGCAGGTTGGGCTGCCCGACGGAGGCAGACACCGCTTTGGTGTAGACCTCGCGCGCGCGGTCGTACTTGCCGCGATCGTTGTAGGTGACGCTCAGGTTGAGCGCAGCCTCGGTATAGCGAGGGTTGAGCTTGAGCGCGCCCTCGAACGCTTCCTCGGCTTCCTGGAACCGGCCCTGCGCGTGATAGATGACCCCGAGCATGTTGTAGAGATCGGGGAAACCGGGCCGCGCGGACGCAGCCTCGGCGAGGAACGGCTCGGCTTGCTCGTACTCACCCGCGTTGTAGTGCTCGCGGCCGAGCGCGATCAGCTGCTCGACACGGTCGGCGCTCATCATGCCCGAGGATACTACGGCGGGCAGCGCCGTCGAAGGGCGGGCTGGGTCAGCGCGGAACGGGCGCGCCCGCGGGCGCCGCCGGTGCAACGCGTAGCTCGCTCAGGGCCTCGCGTGCATCTTCTGCACGTTCGCTGCGCGGGAACTTGGTGACCAGCTCGTTCCAGATCGTGCGGGCGCGGTCGGGCATTGAAACGGCGACGTACGCACGACCGAGGAGCCACATGGCCTCCTCGTCATAGCCCACGCCGCGATAGCGCTCGAGCAGGCGGCGCAACCGGATCACGGTGCCCATCGGCTTGTTGCGATCCCAGTAGTAGCGGGCGACGTACCACTCGTGGTCCGCGAGCCGCTTGTTGACCCTGACCAGGATCTCCTTGGCCTTGGCGCGGTACGGCGAGTCCGGGTACGTGTCGAGGAACTTCTTGAGCTCGTTGGCCGCGTCCTCGGTCGACGATTGATCCTTCTCGTACGACGGCGGGAACAGCCAGAAGTCGCCGGGGAGCTGCTTGTAATACGCCTCGCCGATCCGGTACGTGGTGTAGCCGTTCGCGACCATCTCGTGGGTCGGGTGGAACTTGATGAACAGGCGATAGCTATCGATCGCCTCGATGTACTGCTCGGCGCCGAACTCGGCATCCGCCAGGCGAAGCTCGGCGAGCACGGCGTACTTGGAGAACGGGAACCGGCTCTTGATGAACCCGAAGTACTTGGCCGCGGCGACCCAGTCCTTGTTGTCGAGCTCCTTGAGGCCCTTCTCGTAGTTCTTCTGGGCGGAGACGGAGTACTCGACGGCACCCGTCCCCGACTTGCCCGCACACGCACCGAGGCCGCCGGCGACCGCGGTCATGAACAGGATGACGAGGAAGTGCTTGCGAATCATTGGGATAGGACGCCTGCTTAGTACACCGTAGCGCGCTGGGGATCAACGGCGACCGGTTTGACCCCGGAGCGCGTCAGGGCGTTGCCTAGCGATAGGTCGCGACAACCACCGTAGTGTCGTCCTCGAGGGCGACCCGGAACTCCTCGACCGCTTGGAAGATCGCGTCGCGGATCTCCGGGAGGGGCGCTCCGCGATGGCGCTCGATCACGCTGGCCAGGCGGGTCATGCCGAACTGCTTCTTGCTGGCGTCGCGCGCCTCTGTCACGCCGTCCGTGATGAGCACCATCACGTCGCCGGGGGCGAGGTGGAGATCGCGGTCATGGTTCTTGCCCGCGACGTCGGGGATCGCGGCCAGCCAGGTGCCCGGGGTCGGAATGATCTCGCAGGGGCCCCCAGCCGCGCGGCTGATCACGATCTCCTCGTGCGCACCCGCGTAGCGCACTCGACCACCAGGATCCCAGCGGAGCAGGGTGCACGTCAGGTGCTCGTCGCTCGCTAGGCGCTTGCGGATGTTGTCCCACAGCGCCCGGTTGACGCTCGCCAGCACCTCGCTTGGCGCGGGCGCGGGCGTGGTGCGCACGGAGGCCGACACGATGCTCTGCACCATCAACATGATCATCGCCGTGCGCATGCCGTGGCCGGCGACGTCGCCGATCGCGATCCAGCAGGTGTCACCGACGTTGTGCACGTCGTAGTAGTCGCCGCCGACCTCGGTCGCGGGCACGAGCGTCGCGGCGATCTCGACGTGTGCGCTGTGGTGCTCCGTCGGTAGCAGCGAGGTCTGCAGCACCTGCGCGATCAACAGCTCGCGGTTCCAGCGCTCGCGCTCGAAGGCGAGCTCGGCGCGCACGCCCTCGGCATCGCGGTAGACGCGATTGATCTCCGCGAGCAGCGCGGGCCACGCGCTGGCCGATGGTGGTGATTCCAGGTCGACGCCCGCCGCGCGGAGGTGCTCGAGCAGGGCAGCGTGCAGGTCCTTCACTAGGTCTCGATCGTCACGAGGTCGGTGGCGAACGTCTTCAGCACGTGGAGGCTGCGCCGCTGCCACAGCTGATCGTTGCTCGACTTGAAGTTGATCTTGTACTGCGCGCCCTCCGCGAGCTCGGTCACCTCGCTGATCCATGTCACGAGGCACTTGAAGCACGATGACGACATGAACTCGAGGCGCGTGAAGTCGACGGTGACGAGCGTGATCCGGTGTGCGATCGCTTCCGCATGAAGTCCAGCCACGACCTGTTTCATCGCCTCGAAGGCCTGCATCTCTGCGGACCCGGCGAACGAGGCCACCAGGACGCCATCTGAAACACGGGCTGTGACCTCCAACCCCGTACCCTCCGTAGCCACCTGCAGATCGATCACTGTTCGACGCTAGCACGCCGAAGGCCATGCGATAACACACGCATGTTAACGCGCTCACTGGTTTTGCCCGTGGTGCTCGTCGGTTGTTCAGGTGGGGCACGTCAGGTCGACATCGGACCTCCCCCAGCCGCGCGGACATCGGGCACGCTCACCGGCCCGCTCTGTGAGTACGATCGCTGTACGTGCCGCAGCGAGAACGGGGATGTCGGCGAGCCCGAAGGCGCACGCAAACGGTTCGAGATCCGGCTGGTTTCGGCGCAGCCCCTGTGGATGTCGCTGCCGGGGGACACGGTCCTATATAAGGACGCCGAGAAGGTCGAGGCCTGCTTCTACGTCGATCTCGCACCAGGCGCGCACCCGATCGCGCTGCGAGCGTCTAACAAGGATGGGGTCTCCGCCGAAGTGTTCGTCCGCGAGCTCGGGACCAAGACGAAGAGCTGGTACGAGACGTTTCACTTCGAATGCGGCCACCCGGGCGTGTGCTCGTTCGAAGAGCTCGCCGGCATCAAGAGCGAGTACGCACAGTACAAGCGCGGGCTGCACGACCCATGCGGCTCGGTGAAGATCAAGAACATCGCGTGGGACCACGGCAAGGCCCCGGACGGCACTCATCCGGCCGAGCTCGAGGTGCACGCGACGCTTGACGTCTACAAGTTCGCGCCGTGGAAGGCGCACGGTGATCCGACGTGTGGGGAAGGCGGCGGGCGTGCCCCGGACGCGAGCAACGAGGCCGCACCCGAGAGCGAGCCGGCCGCGACGCCGTGAGCAGCGCTAGCGATCGAGCACGAACCGGATCTTGAACCCGCGCACGCGCACGGGCACCGCGACGCCACCGCGCTCGCCGGGCGAGAACGTGCAGCCCTTGAGCGCGGTGATCGCGGCCTCGGTGAGCCCGTGCGAGAGGCCGTCGACGACGGTGATGTCGCGCGCGCGTCCCTTCTCGTCGACCACGAGATCGAGGACGACCACGCCTTCGATCGCGGCGTCGCGTGCCGCATCGGTGTAGACGCCGACGCAACGTCCCGTCGGCAGCGGCATCTTGGTGACCTCGTGTGCGGCCGCGACCGCGGGGGCGGGTGGCGAGCCGGTGGGCTTGGTGGTGCTCGTCGGGGCCGAGGGCGAGGAGGTGTTGCCGACGGGCATCGCGGGGCCGGCGCCGCTGTTCGACGTCGACTCCATGTCGATGCCGAACACGGGCGCGGCCGTCGAGGGCGTCGTGCTCGTGGTGGTCGACGTCGTCCCGCTTGGGGGCGCCTGCGTCGGCGGCGCCTCTGCAGCGGGCTTCGGTGCGGGGGACGTCGGCGCGGGCTTGGGGCGCACGGCCGGGCGTTCGACGACCTTGGGTGGGGGTGGCGGGGTGGGCGTCGGCTCCGGGGGCGTCGGCGGCTTGGGTAGCACGGGCTCGGGCGGTGGTGGCTCACGCGCGACGACGCGGACCTCGATACGCGCGGGCGGCACGTAGCGCGGCCGCTCGGGAAGCTGCGAGAGTGCGCGCTTCGCGAGCAGGTGCGCGACGATCGAGGCCGCGACGCAGATGAGGATCCGCGCATCCATCACGTGCCGTCCGCGGAGGGCGCCTGGATCGCTGACGGATCGATCTGGATCGCGAACGAGCCGATACCGAGCGTCTTGATCGTGTCGAGGGCCCACACGACGCGACCATGCGAGACCGCCTTGTCCCCGATGATCATCGCCTGCGTCTTGGGATCCTTCGCGACAGCATCGCGGATCGCCGTGCGCAGGGCCTCGACGGTGACGGGGGCGTCGTTGAGGTAGATCTTGCCGTCGCGCGCGAGCGTGATCGCGAGCGTCGTGGGGGCGGGCGCCGTGCTCTGCGCCGCGCGCGGTAGGTCGACCTCGATCGCGCGCTTCGCGATCAGGTGTGCCGTGAGCATGAAGATGATCAGCAGCACGAGCATGATGTCGACGAGGGGCGTGACGTTGATCTCCGCCACGATTCCACGCCGGCGCGTTGCTCCGCCCGCCATCTATACCACCCCGGCGCGTGTCGACTTCAGGTGCGCGAGGATCTGGTGGGCGAGCGCGTCGGCGCTGGCAGAGGTGGTCTCGACGAGCCGGAGGAACGCGTTGTACGCGGCAACCGCGGGGAGCGCGACGAGAAGGCCGACACCGGTCGCGACGAGCGCTTCGGCGATGCCGGCCATCACGGCTTCGGTGCCTTGTCCGCCGCCGGCCGAGAGATCGTTGAACGCACGGATGATGCCGAGCACCGTGCCGAACAGCCCGACGAACGGTGCATTGTTACCGAGCGTGCCGAGGAACGCGATGCTGCGCTCGTAGCGCAGGCGCTCCTGTTCGAGCACCGCGGCCTTGTGCTCCTCGACGGACGCGGCGCCGTCGGCGGCGTGCTCGAGACACGCGCGCGCGACCTTGGCCTGCATGGAGCGCGCGCCGGCGAGCTTGTCGAGCGCAGCCTTCGCGCCGCTCTCACGCAGCGCATGCAACGCACGGGCGAGCTGCTCCTTCGGCGGGCGCTCCTGCACGAAGAACCAGATGCGCTCGATCATCACCGCGATGGCGGCCAGGCTGAGCGCGATCAGGACCCACAACACCCAGCGCGAGCCCGCGCGGAGCATGAGGTCGAGGAGCTGGGCGTCGATCGTATCTTCCTGGGTCATGCGTTCTCCTAGAAGCGGCCGCGCACGCCGAGCGTGGGCAGCACGTAGCGGATCACCGCGCCCGGCTGGACCTCCTCGGGGAGGAGCGCGATGTTGGTGATGTCGACGTAGAAATCGAGGAGCCAGTCGCGCCATGCGACGCGCTTGTCGACGCGCACATCGAAGCGGACGAAGCCGTTGCTGCGCGCGGTGTTGTAGCCAGCCGTCGTGGTGACGGGCTTGCCGCTCTGATACTGGACGCGCGCGCCGAGGTCCCAGTTGCGCGGCAGCGGCAAGCCGGCGACGACGTTGACGAGGTGCGAGCGATCGAAGTCGAACGGCACCCATTCGCCGTCGCGCATGCGCTCGCTGCGCGAGAGCGTATAGGAGACCCATCCGTAAACGCCGGTCTTGGCTTGGCGGCGCAACATCAGCTCGAGGCCATAGGCGCGCCCGAGTTGTGGCCTGGTGAGACGGTCGACGAGCTCCTCGCCCGGTGAGGTCGTCACGATGTCCGTCGGAAACAGCGTCGGGTTCTCCGCCGTGATCACCGAGGCATCGTTGACCGCCAGATCGAACAGCGCCGGATCGATGTAGTTAAAGAAGCCCTCGGTGTTGAGCTGGAAGCCCTTCGCCAGCGGAATCTCGGCGCCGAGACTCGACTGGTACGAGCGCAACAGCCCGAATCGCAGCGGCATCAAGTCGAGGCCGGGCAACGGTAAGATGAAACGTGGTGGCTGGTGATAGATGCCGGCGCTCGCCTTGAGCCACACCGCGCTGTCATCGCTGGTGGGCGGCACGTCGGGAAGATCGCGGCGCGCCAGCACGAAGCGCGCGGTGAGGCGCGGATCCACCGATGCCTTGGTGGTCTCGCCGTCGGCGAACACGTCGGTGCGCACACCGGGACGGATCAGCCAGCGCGCCGTGGGCCGATACAAGGCCTCGACGAACGCGGCCCCGTTCGTGAACCGACCGAGTCCGGCGGTCAGCACGGCCGCGGCCTCCATCGATTCGGCGGACCGTTCGCCTTGATCGATCTTGCGCAGCGAGCCCTCGAGCCCGGCGAGGACCTCGACCGAGGTAGCCGCTTTCCAGCTCGCGCGCAGCGACGGCTCGGCGAGCCACGTCGCGACGCCCGCCTGGTCGCCGCCACCGGAACGGTCCCAGCCGAGCACCACGCGCGGCACGACGGTGAGCTTGCCGATGGTCTGGTGATAGCGGAGGTCGAGGCGATGAAAGCCGAGGTCGAGTGAGGGCTCGAGCGGTGGATCCGGATCCGCGGGATCCGCCGTCGGCGAAATGGTGCTCAGCGTGTCCCTGGCGCCGAACGCGAACACGGTCCAGCCCCGCTTCGACGTGCCGCCATCGACGCGCAACTGGTAGTCCCAGTACGACAGCGAGAGCTCGTTCGTCGCGAGGCCGAGGATCATGCCGGGATAGCCGTAGCGCGCCGCCGCGGTCACCGTTGCGCCGAGCGCCTCCACCGGCTGGCGCACCATGCCGCCCGCTTGCAACAGATTCACATCCACGTCGATGAGGTGCTCGTCCCGCCGTGCGCGCGCCGTGCGGCCGTCGATGATTCCGCCCGTGTAGCCGCCATAACCGACGGGAGCGCCGCCTGGATAGAACTGCATCTCGTCGATGAAGTTCGGATGGATGACGCTGGGCCCTGCGAGCAGGTGATACAGCAGCGGTACGCGCGTTCCGTCGAGCAAGAAGCCCGTCGAGCTCGGGCTCGCGCCGCGCACGATCGGAAACGGAAGCAGAGACACCGCCGACGCCACGCCCGGCAACGCCTGCACCACGCGAAACGGATCGCCGAACGTGCCGGGTACCTGCTTGATCTCGGGCCCGCGCAGCGTGATGCGCGAGACCTCTTCGCGGCGCTCCTCGCCCGTGACGATGATCTCGTACGGGTCATAGCGGTCACGCTCGACGAGGTACGTGACCGCGAGCTCCTGCTTCGCGGACAGCGTCTCGCGCTGGATGTACCTGTTGTGCCCCGGTGCGGTCACGGTGATGTCGATCGTCCCGGGCGGCACCGGCAGCTCGAACCGCCCGCGCTCGTCGGCCTCAGCCACGTACGTGCGCCCGTCCACCTGCGCTGTCACGGTCGCGCTCGCGACGGACATGCGCGTGCCGAGCTGCACCAGTCGCCCGCGCAGCTTGGACGTCCTCGGCGGCCCGGTCTCCACCGGTACCTCGGGCGCGGGTGGTGGCGGCGGCTGGAAGTGATGCGTGAACTTGATCTCGACGGGCACGGGGGCACCGTTGAACCGCGCGGGCTCGAACACGAACGCCTTCACGGTCGCGATCAGCGCCTCGTCGAACGGGGGCTGCGGCGGAGTGATCAGGTCGACCTTCTGCACCAGGCCATCGATGCCGACCAGCAGCTTCACGGTCACCGTGATCGCTGCATCGTGCGCGGGTGCCCCCGCCGGATACGGCACCTCGGTCGACGACTTCGCGCGTGGCGGCTCGAACGTTCCGTCGGTTGGCGCGGGCGGTGGCGGCGCCGGGGCGGGTGCTGGCGGAGTCGGCGCGGGCTGGGCGGGCGCGGGCGGCGTTTGCGCGAGCACGGGGCTCACGAGCGCGAGGCTCGCAATGATGGTCGTGGTGCGCGTCATCGCCACGTGACTCCCACTGCGAGCGTGCCGCCCGCATGCGGCCACCACTGGCGCTGAACGATGGCCTCACCGGTATCCGGTTCGACGCGGCCCGTGTCGCCGATGCACCCCGTCCACTGCCCACTCGCTTCCGCGGCAATCGTGAACGCGGCGCGGGGCCCGAGCACGTACGCCCACTCCGCGCGCAGGAGCGTCGCGACGCCCACGCCACTGCAGCTGCCGATCAGCGTGCGTGCATTCGGGAACGTGTAGCTCGCCTCGAGGGATTCCGGGGAAGGCTCGGGTGTCATGCGCACACGCCTGCTCTCCACGATGCCGCCGAAGCCGAACCCGACCGCCACGCTCAGCGAGCGCGTGACATGCCAGGTCGGATCGACGGTGCCCATGAAGCGCAACCCGCCGAGCTCCGCGGCGCTATCGCTCGATGCGCGCGCGTACTCGAACGAGGTCACCAGCGACCAGGCGGCATCCAGCCGCACGCCCGCGCGCACCTTGGCACCCAGCAAGCGCCCGGTCGGTGCACCGCGCAGACCTTGCAAGGAGCCATAGGCCGCAGCGAGCGACAGCCGAAACCCTGGCTTCAACCACGCCACGCGATCGGCTTCCGTCGGCAGCGAGAGCTTCGGCTCGCCATCCTCGTCGACCAGATGTTCGGGCGTCTCGTCGTTCGCAGGTGGATTCGTGTTCGACGGTGCCGCGGTGTTCGCTGAAGGCGTGGTGTTCGGGGTCGGCGTCGGTGTCGAGGTCGGGGGCGGCGTCGGGGTCGGGTTCGGGGTCGGCTTCGGCGTCGGGGTCGGCGTCGGGGTCTGGTTCGGGTTCGGCGTCGGCGTCGGCGTCGGGTTCGGGGGCGGCGTCGGGTTCTGGGTCGGGTTCGGCGTCGGTGTCGGGTTCTGGGTCGGGGTCGGCGTCGGGGTCGGCGTCGGGTTCTGGTTCGGGTTCGGGCGCGGGGACGGGTTAGGGGTCGGGGTCGGGGGCGGGTGCGGGGTCGGCGTCGGGTTCGGGGACGCGGACGGCTACGGGAACGGGTTCGGCGTCGTGAAAGCCG
>JANRKM010000205.1:0-81528 GCA_033763475.1 Kofleriaceae bacterium | reverse complement strand
GCCGATCGCGCGCGCGTTCCTGCGCCGGCTGGGGGGCGAGCGCGGCATCGCGTACACGCTGACCCCCGCGGCGATGACCGCGCTCGAGGCGCACGGCTGGTCCGGTAACGTGCGCGAGCTCGAGAACTGCATCCGCCGCGCGGTGATGTTCGCCCGCGATGGCAACGTCGCCCCCGAGCACCTGCAGCTGCCCGAGCTGCGGCCGGCTACCGCGGAGCAGCGGTTCATTCGCGAGCCCACTGCGGCAGAGCTCGAGGCCTCGCTCCGTCAACACCGCGGCAACGTCCGCGCGGTCGCGGCCGAGCTGGGGTTGACGCGGCAGCAGCTGTACCGGCGCATCGACAAGCTCGGATGGACGATCGAGCAGTTTCGCGAGGACCGGTGATCTCGGCGCTCGGGTGGGTGGTCGCGGCCGCGTTCGCCCTGGCCATCGCGTGGAGCCGGCGCGGCCGTGAAGCGGTCGGCCCGCGACATGCCCTGCTCGCGGCCGTTGTCGATGAGGCGCCGTCGGCGACCGTGGTTCTCGACGACAGCGGCGTCGTCCGGTACGCGAACCAGGCCGCGGCGCAGCTGTTCTTCGGCGGCGCGCTTCCCGCCGACGCATCGCTCGCCGAGCTGGCCCGGCGCATGCCCGACAATCTCCGGCGCGCGTTGGCAGGGGACCGAACCGAGCTGATCGTGCTCGGCCAGGGTGACGATCAGGTGGTGCTCCAGGTCACCAAACAGACGCTCGCCCTCGACGGTGGACACCGGTACACGGTGCTCGCCGCGCACGCATTGACGGACGAGCTGCTGCGCGAAGAGGTCCGCGCCTACAAGCGCCTGTTCCGGGTGCTCTCGCACGAGCTGAACAACTCGCTGGCCCCTGTGGCCTCGCTCGCGTCGACGGGCCGCCGTCTCGTCCGCGGCACGGACGCGGCGACCGAGCTCGAGCCGCTGTTCGACACGATCGCGGAGCGCGTCGAGCACCTGCGCAGCTTTCTCGGCCAGTACGCGTCGCTCGCCCGGCTGCCCAGGCCACGGTGCCGCGACGTCTCGCTCGAGCTCGTGCTCGGGCGCGTCGCCAAGCTGTTCCCCGGCGTCGTCGTCAGTCCCGCGAGCGCACCGGCGTGGGTCGACGAGGGGCAGCTCGAGCAGCTGCTGGTGAACCTCGTCAAGAACGCGCTGGAGGCGGGGAGCGATTCGCGCAACGTCTCGATCATCAGCGAGGTCGGTCCCGATGGCCGGCTCGGCCTCACCGTCGCCGATCGGGGGCGCGGCATGTCCGACGAGGTGCTCGCGTCGGCGGTGGTCCCGTTCTTCTCGACGAAGGATGGCGGTTCGGGCCTGGGCCTCGCGATCTGCCGCGAGATCGTCGAAGGCCACGGTGGGCGCCTGCGGTTGCGCAATCGCACCGACGGTGGCGGCGCGGAGGCCGTGATCCGGATCCCCGGGAAGTCCGGCGCGATCAACGCGCCCGCTTCGTGGACCTTCACGCGGCCATGAGCTCGCGCAGTCTGGTGCGGGCGCGGAACGCGCGAATCTTCACCGTCGCAACCGACAGGCCGAGCGCACCGGCGACCTCGCTCTCGGTATGCTCGTTCGCGTAGCGCAGGACGATCACGTCGCGGTACTTGGGCTCGAGCTCGCTCACCAGGCGGCACACCCGCTCCTCGAGGGCCTCGCGCCCCAGGACCTTCTCGGGGGACGCCGCCGGGTCGATCGCGTCGGCCTCTTCGAGCACGATCCGCGCGCGCCGGCGCGTGCGGAGCAGGGCGAACGCGGTGTTCGTCGTGATGCGGTACAGCCACGTGCGCAGCTGCGACCTCCCTTCGAACTGCGCGCGCTTGGCGTGCGCCTTCAGCAGCGCGTCCTGCGCGACATCGTCGGCGTCCACCTCGCCGACCAGCTTGCGCGCGACCGCGCGTACGTACGAGACATCCGACTCCGTAAGCTGCATGCCCGGCGCTCGTGCATCGCGTACGCCAGGTCCAACCCCGCAGAACACCGGCGCAGAGCGCACGGCACGCGTGCATGGACATGTCCGCCGTTGTCCGCATCGCCGGCGCGCTGGTGGCGACCTGCGGCTGCCGCACGGAACGGTCACGGCCGGACCTGCAGCCCCAGGCCGAGCGATGGGCCCGAGTAGCTGTCGCGCACGATCGAGTCGTAGCCGACGGTGACGCTGTAGCGCGCCGCGACGTAGGGCTCGAGCCAGGACCGCACGGGGACCGCGACCACCACGCCAGCCTCCGCGCCGATCGCGAAGCTCGAGTCCTTGCCCGCGAAGAGCTCGTTCTCCCACTCGCTCACGCGCCGGCCGTCGGGCGTGTTCCGATCCTCGCCGGCGAGGAAGAACCCGTAGGCGGCCTGCCCGACCGCGAGCGGCAGCTCGATCCGCAGCGGTCCGGCGCGGAAGACGGGCGCCGCGACCAGGCCGATGAAGTTGCCGTCGCTGCGCAGCGGCAGCGAGCTCTTGCCGCGGTAGGTCTGCCCGTCGACGGGCATGGTGTCGAACGTGGTGGGATTGATCGGCCCGGGGCGGCCGTGGGCGAGGATGCCCAGCTTGAGCCCGCCGCCAAACAGCGTGACGCCCGCCGACAGGCCGGGGCCGTGCGACGCGTGGCCGGCGAGGCCAAAGGCGCGCCACTCGGTAGCGAGGTACGCCCCGATCGACCCGCGCGCCGACGGCCCGCCGGACCGAGAGGCGGTGGGCATCCACTTCACACCGACCTGCGCGCCGGCGCGGAACTTCGCACCGTCGCCGTCGTAGCCAAACGCGCCGCCGACCTCCGCCATCGCGGTCGCCCATAGATCCTTGCCCACGGCGATCTCCACGCCACCGCGTGTCAGCTGCGACAGCTCGTCGGGCTCGACGCTCGGCCGCACCGCGACCCACAGGGGCAGCGCGATGCCGAGGACCCCGCGCACCCGGCCGCGTCCGAATACCGCGCGCGCTTCGAGCTCTCCGCCGACCACGAGGCCGCGATCGTCGCCGCCGGCCATCGCGGCGGACGCGGCGAGTACGCGCGCGCCGACCGCGCCGCCCGCCTCGAAGCGAACGCCGTCCTGCCCCTGCGCCCGCCAGTACGCCGATGCCGTCGCGCCGAGCGTCTGGAGCTCGTCCACCTGGTAGCCGGCGAGGTAGCCGTCGCCGCGCACCGCGGTCACGCTCGCCCCGAGCCGCAGCGAGGGCAGGTTCCATGCCGCCGCGGCGGTGGCGCCCGTGTTGCCCGTCGTCGCAAACGTCGTCGCCGTCGCGGAGGCCGAAAGCTCGATCCCGGCGGGCAGCCGGAGCTCCGTTGGTGCGTCGACCGCGTGCGGCTCCGCCGCGAGGGGCCGGAGCGAGGTGAAGGTGGCGAGGAGGAGGGTGGCGAACGTGCGGTGGTGCATGGCCTCACCCTGCGGGTTTTCCCGCCGTGAGAGAAGCTCATGATAGTCATAGACCCTATGAGAGATTCTCATACCGACGCGAGTCACGCCGCCAGCGTCGAGCCAGCGCTCCTGATCGCGCTCGACGCGATCCTGCAGACGCGCAACCTGACCACCGCCGCGCGCCGGCACGGGGTCACGCCCTCGGCGATGAGTCACAAGCTGCGCCTGCTGCGCGCGCAGCTGGGCGATCCGCTGCTCGTGCGTGGCGCCCGGGGCATGGTGCGGACCACGCGCGCCGAGGCGCTCGCGGCTCCGCTACGGCGCGCGCTGGCCGCGCTCGACGATGCACTCGCACAACAGGAAGACTTCGATCCCGCGTCGGCGCGGCGCCGGTTCATCCTCTCGACCTCCGACTACGGTGAGGCGGTGGTGATGCCGAAGGTGATGGCGCACCTGGCCCACGCCGCGCCCGGGATCGACATCGAGATCGTCGCGCCCACGCCGGATCTTGGCGAGCGCCTCGAGCGTGGGACGCTCGACGCCGTGGTCGCGCCGGCGGGGCCCCCCATGCCGGCGGGAACGCGGCGGAGGGCGTTCGTGCGCGAGGGCTTCGGGGTCGCGCTACGTGCGGGTCACCCCGCGCGCCGGCGCTGGAACCTCGCCACGTACCTCGCGCTCGGGCACGTGCTGATCGTGCCGCGCGGCGAGCGTGGCAGCATCGTCGACGATCTGCTCGCCGCGCGCGGTCACGAGCGCCGCACGGTGGTGCGGATGCCGAGCTTCGCGTCGGCCCCGGCCGTGGTCGCCGAGACCGATCTCTGCCTGACAGCCCCGACGGGCCTGCTCGCGGCCGCGCGCCGCAACCTGCCGCTGGTGGTCCTGCCACCTCCGTTCGAGCTGCCGCCGCTGGCGATCTATCTGTACTGGCACGAGCGCGTCGATCTCGACCCCGCGCAGGTCTGGTTCCGGGAGATGCTCGCAACCGTCGGCGCCTCCGTGCTGGCGGGCTCGGATCGACTCACGCGCACGCGCCGCGGCGGGCCTGAAGGAACGCGCGGATCGCCGGATCTTCGGTGAGCCCGATCGCCTGGTCATACGCATGCGCGGCCTCCGCAAGGCGCCCTGTCGCGCGCAGCGCCTCCGCGCGCACGACGAAGTACGGCTGATAATCGCGGGTCATGGACGCGGGCAGCTCGTCGAGTGCCCGGAGGGCTGCGTCACCACCGTGGACCTCGATCAGCGCGGCGGCGTGGCCGACCGCGGCGCCGAGGGAGGGCGCGAGGGCGACCAGGCCGGTATAGAGCTCGAGGATCGCGGCATGGTCGACGCGTCCCGTCCGGATCCCTGCGACGTGCGCGGACTGCAGCGCGGCCTCGAGCTGGTACGGGCCGATCCGGCCGCGCGCGAACGCCGCACGGAGGTGGCGCTCGGCCTCGTCGATCCTCGACGTGTCCCAGCGCGTCGGGTCCTGCGCCGCGAGGGGCACGAACCCGCCGTGCGCGTCGCGGCGGGCGGCCGTCCGCGCATCGGCGAACAGCATCAGCGCGAGCAGGCCGCGCGCCTCGGGCTCATCGGGCAGGAGGGTCACGAGGAGCCGGCCGATGAAGATCGCCTCGTCGGTGAGCGCGCGCGCCCGCGCGTCCATGCCGTGGTGATCCTCCCACGCGACGCCGAACGCCGCGTAGATCGCCTCGAGGACACGGTCGAGCCGCGCCGGCAGCTCGTCGGGGCCAGGCACCTCGAACGGGATGCCCGCATTCCGGATCTTCGTCTTCGCGCGCCACAGGCGTTGCCCCATGGTCTTGGGGGCCACCCGAAACGCGGAGGCGATCGCCTCGGCGTCGAGCCCGAGCACCGTCTGCAACATCAGCGGGACCTGCGCCTCCTCGGCGATCGCGGGGTGCGTGCACACGAACAGCATCTGCAGACGTTCATCGGGCACCGGGCCTTCGCCTCCACGCTCGCCGAGTTCCTCGACGACCGTTTGCAGGTAGTCGCGCGCGCGGTCGCGCACGGCCGCGCGGCGGAACTGGTCGACGGCGCGGCGCCGCGCCGCCGACAGGAGCCATGCATCCGGGTTGTCGGGGACGCCATCGATCGGCCACCGGGTCAGCGCGGCGACGAACGCATCCGCGAGCGCATCCTCGGCCGCCGTGATGTCCCGCGTGCGCCCGGCCACCATGGCGAGCAGGCGCCCGTACGCGTCACGGGCGATCCGCGCGGCTGCCTCGGCCGCGGTCATCCGACGGGTGGCGGCGGGAGGTTCGGGCGCACCTCGACGCTACCGGTGCTGGCCGCCGGGCACCGTGCCGCCCAGGCGAGCGCCTTGTCGAGATCTTCCACCTCGATCACGAAGAAGCCGCCCAGCTTCTCCTTGGTGTCGGCGAACGGGCCGTCCTGCACCTGGCGCTTGCCGTCGCGGATCCGCACCGTCGTCGCGTCGGCGGGCGGTTGCAGGCCCGCGCCGCCCCGGATGACGCCGGCCTCGGCGAGTGCCTTCGAGTAGGCGTGATACGCCGACCAATAGGCCTCCGTCCGCTGGGGGTCCTGACGGGCGGCAAGCTCGGCTTCGGTCTCGTAAACAATGATCGAGTAGTGCATGGGATGTCCTTTCGCCTCATGACGCGCGAGCGGGCCCTCGTTCTACCGCCCCCGAACGTTATTTCGGTGTGGGTACGCTTTCCTCGCATCTCGGCTCTCGGCGAGACCTACGGCCGGAGCT
This sequence comes from Kofleriaceae bacterium, assembly GCA_033763475.1. GTDB lineage: Bacteria > Myxococcota_A > Polyangia > Haliangiales > Haliangiaceae > JABFXX01. The sequence continues at coordinate 75,452 of JANRKM010000205.1, read as the reverse complement.
CCTGCTGGCGCTTCTCGCGCCACTCGCTCGGCGTGATCCCGTGCCAGCGGCGGAACGCGCGCGTCCACGCGCTCTGATCCGAATAGCCGACGGCCAGCGCGACCTCGGCGAGGCTGCGTTGCGGCTGCAACAGCAAGCGCTCCGATTCATCCGCGCGGAAATCGTCGACGAGCGCCTGGAACGTACGGCCGCTCTCGCCGAGTCGGCGGTGCAACGTCCGGGTGGACATGCCCAACGAGCGCGCGAGTGACGAGCCGGTCACATTCCCTGTCGGCAGCTGGTCGCGCAGCCGCGCGCGAACCGCCAGCTCCAGCGGAGCGGCCGCGCGGCCGAGTTGCAGGCGCTCGGCCAGCTTCGCCATCGTGTCGTGCAGCAACGGGTCCGCGGTGCGCAGCCGCGCGGCGAGCACGCCACGCGCGAGCTCGATGCGAGGCGCCGACGCGCCACCCGTCACGAGCGCGCCGAGCAGCTTCGCGGGGACCGCCGTACTTGTCCGGCGGGGCAGGTGGACGCGCTCGACCCGCAGCGCATCCCCCGCCAGATACCGGAACCGCCCGATGAACGTGGCCACCGTGAACTCGTGCGTGTCATCGTCCAGCGCTCCCGACGAGACGATCGTTACGATTCCGGCGTGATGCTCCTGGACCTCGAGCTCGAGCGTGAACCGGGCGGCGAGCGCCTGGAAGTGACTCGTGAGCGAGCGAATACCGGAAGCTAGATCCATCGCGCTACCGGCGAGGTAGTCGATCGGGCCGAAAGATCCGAATGGCGTGGCCAAGCCGGCGGCCATCGTGACGGCGTCGTGTCGCCAGTCCTGCGCGCGGAGGAAGCGTCGCTTGCCCGCTTCGATGAGCTCGCGCCACGTCGCTATCGGCAGCGTCGCCTCGGGGTCGTGCAGGTCACCTTCCACGTGTGCCTCGGACCTGATCGCGCTGGTGTCGAACCCGAGAGCCCCGAACCCGGCAAGCAGCGCACCCGCGCTCACGGCAGGGTAGAACGAGGGCGTCACCCGCCCACCCTAGCACCAGGCCTCAGGGGCGCGCGGTCGGCCCGGTGCTCGGTGCGGATCGGAACAGGCGCTTCAGCCGTCCTTGCTGCCACATCGCGACCCCGGTCGCCCCGAGGAGCACGGGAAATACGCCTGCTTGCACCGCTAGGCGAAACGCCGGCTCGGTCCCCCACGGCGAGTAGAGAAACGTGCCGAGGACGGCGGCAGCGAGCAGGTGAATGTAGCGGAGGATGATGCGCGTCTTCATGGTCACAGCATCGTTCGCGATGCGCCTCCAGGCTTGACCGCATGCGCCATGGCGTGGGCTGCCACGGCCAATCGGTCGGGGCGCAACGCATCCCGCCAACCTGGCTCAGCCGGTCTACGGATTGGCGCGGGCGGTCGAGATGAGATCCGCGACGGTCACCAGGATGAAGGCATGACGATCGCCTTCACCCACACCGTTCACGCCTCCTCCATCCTCGAAGGGCCCGATCAGGCCGCTGCCGTCGTTCACGGTGCGTTTCCCGACTGGCTGCAGGGCGACCTGGTTCGCACCGCGCCGGCCATGTACCGCCAGGGCGGCTGGGCAGCGCAGCACTGGTTTGACGCGCTCGGCATGTTCTACGCGTTCTCGATCACGGGCCGGACCTCGGTCGCGTTCAAGCAACGCATCAACGCGGGGGACTACAACCGGGCTGCACTCGAGGGGCGCACGCCGTTCGCGTCGTTCGGGACGCCGAATCAACGTGGCGTCCTGCGGCAGATCATCCAGCCGATCCCGATCTCGACGGACAACGCGAACGTCAACATCGTGCCAATGGGCGACGAGCTCGTCGCGATGACGGAGACCGACCGTCAGCTTGCCATCGCCTTCGACACGCTCGAGACCCTCGGACACGTGCATTACGACGACGACCTCCCCTCCGGGATGTGGATGACGGCGCATCCCCTGCTCGATGTGGATCGTGATCTCGTCGTCAACGTCGGAACGGTGGCGGGGCCGCGCCCCGAGCTCGTGTTCTATGCCCACCCCCCGACGAGTCGTCGTCGGCGCGCCTTCGGTCGCGTGCGCGTCTCGCGCATCCCCTACGTGCACGCGTTCGGGCTTTCCCCCCGGAAGGCCGCCCTGATCGCCCATCCCCTCGACGTCAACCCGCTGAAGTTCGTCTGGTCGAATCGCTTCATCGAGCATTACGAATGGCGACCGCACGCGGGAACGACGATTCATCTGGTCGACCGCTGGTCCGGTGACGTTGCGCAATTCGAGACGGACACGATGTTCGTGTTTCACGTCATCAACACCTACGATGAGCCCGGGGCCACCGTTCTCGACGTGCTCGCGTACCCCGACGGCACGATCCTGACCGAGCAGATGCGCACCGAGCGGCTCGCCGAGCGGCTTCCCGATCTGCGCCCCCGCCCCACCCGCATCCGGCTTTCCCACGCGGACGGGCGCGCCGCGGTGACGCCGCTCGCCGACGTCGGATTCGAGTTTCCGACCATCAGCTATCGACGCCACGCCGGTCGGCCCTACTCGGTCACCTGGGGCGCATCGAACCAGCCCATCGCGGGTGGGGCGACGTCCCAGATCGTTCGCACCGACGTCACGACCGGCCACCAGCAGTTCTTCTCCGATGGCGCGTTCGTGTTCGGTGAGCCGGTGTTCGTGGCCACCCCGGCGGGGACGGCGGAGGACCAGGGTGTTCTCTTGTCGGTGGGCACGGACGCGCGCGCGCGCACCACGAAGCTGGTCGCGCTCCGCGCCGACGACCTCGATCTGGTGGCGGAAGCGACGCTGGAGGTGCCCGTGCCGCTCGGGTTTCATGGGAGCTTCGTGCGCGCAACGCGGGGGACGCGATGAGCGCCTCGTCGACGTCGGTTCTCGGAACGTGGGTCCTCGAGAGCTTCCGCGTGCGGCTCCCGGTCGGCTGGTGGCCGTGGGGCCTGCATTCACGTGGCACGTTGACGTACCGACCGGACGGGACGATGGAGGCGCGCATCATCGCGCGCGGGGCGCCATGGTTTCCGGCGCCTTCCCGGTTGTTCCAGGACGTGCTCTGGTACGAGGGGCCGTACGAGCTGCGTGGCGATGTCGTCCGCCATCGCGTGGCGCGCGCCAGCTACGCCCCGTGGGTGGGCAGCGTGCTCGAGCGGCGCGTGCGGCACCTCGACGCGTCGGAGCTCGTGTTGGACGCCGAGAACGACGGTCGCCGGTCTCGGCTGATCTGGCGCCGCCTTCCCGAGCATGCATAAGGCACACGATCGTCGCAGTACTCAGCGGCGGGCGGGCGGGTGGCGTGCGCGACGTGCCGCTGGCGTCCGCGCGAGTGGCGCGAACAGGTCGGCGATGCGCTTGTGCCGGGTCGCGTCGGTGCGCGCGCTCTCGACGAACGCGATCAGTGCGCGCTGCTTGCCCGGGGACAGCTTCGCCCAGCGCTTGGCGTCGGCCGCGCGAACGGAGAGCGCGCGGCGGATGTCATCGGGGACGACGACGCGCTCGGGGTCCTCGAGGTCGAAGCGTACGGTGACCTCGCTGCCGACGCGGAGCGCGAGCTGTTTGCACAGCGCCGGTGAGAGCATCACGTAGTGTCCGCGTCCGCGCGCTGGCTGCCACGCGAGCTGCACCGGGATGTCCTCGACCTCGCCGGTGAACCGCAGGCGGCCACCCCGCATGAGGTGCGCGTACGTATCGCTGCCGAACAGCGCGGCCTCGACCTCCGGCTCGAGGAACACGACCGAGTAGGTCAGCGAGCGCCCCGAGGGAGACGCGAACACCAGGCGCTCGAGCCGCGAGGTCGACGTGAACTCCATGTCGGTGCTTGGACGCTCGTGCTGCCGGCCACGATACATCCAGCGCCCAACGCGAGCGCACGCCCATGCAGCCATGCGGACTGGTACTCTCGACGCCTGATGCGATCGTGGATCCCGCTCTGGCTACTCGCGTGCGCTGGTTGTGGCGGAGGTTCTACGAGCGCCGTTGATGCGGCGCCCGGCGCCGATGGAGGCTCCGCGGACTATCCCTACACGCTCTCGCCGACCGCGCCCGGGTTCGAGGTCAGCTGGCGCAGCGGCACGCTCGACTGCACCATGAGCGCGGCGCAGATGGCCGCGAGCGACGCGGCCGCGGTGACCGTCGGGGCGAGCACGATCTACGTCGGGTGGAAGCAGGTCGCGGGCAACAACCAGGACCCGTTCATCGCGCGCGTCGACGATGGCACCGTCACCTGGTGCATCGCGGCGGAAGCACAGGCGCCCGACGGTCGCGCATACGGCGTGGTGTGGGATGGCGACGCCACGCTGTACGCCGTCTACAGCACCGACGGAGGCGGCAGCGCGCTCGACGGCCATGGCGGATGGCTCCCGGCGTACGGCACGATCGGATCGGGTGGGGGCCCCAAGGTCGCGGTGATCGCCAAGCATGATCCGGCGACAGGCGCGATCCAGCGCGCGACGTTCGTTCCGTCGCAGCTCGCGAGCTCTGGCAAGGTCAACACCCTCGCCCCACGTGCCCTCACCGTGATCGCCGGCGGCGCTGTCGAGTTCCTCGGCGAGCCCGCGTTCACACCACTCAATCCTGATCGGAGCCGGATGTGCGTCCCCGACAGCGAATATCCGCGCGGCTACCGCGTCCGGTTCCCTGCAGACCTCGGCACGCCCAGCTGCGCGGACACCGAGACGTGTTCGCTCGTCACCACGCCCTGCGCGCCCTGAGCTGTCACGGTTTGGCGCCGTCGGCCCGCGCGTACTCCGGCGCGCTCGCGTCAGCGGGGTCCAGATCATTCGAGGGTCACGGTGATCGCAGCTCCACCGGGGCCCAGCGTGGTCGAGAGCCTCTTTCGCTTGTCCCCGCTCGTCACCTCGAGGTCGTAGTCACCGAGGAACGCGCGCACCGTGGCTTGGCCTTGCGCGTTCGTCGTGAGCTTCGCGTCGGTCCTCCAGCGCTTCTGCGTGATGCCCAGATAGGACGCGCCGGCTGGCTTGAGCGACCAGTCGGTCCGATGGAGGAGAGCGTTACCATTCGAGGCCGCGCCGTCCCAGAAGCCCCACATGACGACCGCGTCGACCGCCGGGTGGCTGAACATGGCCGTGTAGAAGTCCTCCGCGTAACGTGCAGTCAGCGCTTCGTCCTGCAGGTTGATCGAGAGCTCGGTCACATAAATCGGACGCCCTAGACGCGCCAGCTGATCGAGCGTAGCGAGCAGCTTCTCGGGGCTCGTCAGTGACACCGCATCGAAATGCGCATGCAGCCCGATCGCGTCGAGTGGCGCTCCCCTCTTGATGAGATGCGAGAGAATGCGCTCGAGCTCGTCTCGGTGCCAGTCGGCCCCCGTGTTCGTGGCCAGCACCCCATCCTGACTGACGGCGAGCTTCACGGTCGCATCTGCCGCACGCGCCGTGCGGAGCCAGTGCTCGATGCTGTCTGCACCGAGCAGGTCCGTGATCGCGCGCCCGTTGATCGGGTTGTTCACCACGTCCCAGCTCGCCAAGCGGCCATGCAGGGCTGCGGCGACCTCGGTGATATGCTCTTCGATCGCCGCACCGAGCTTCCCGGGATCGTTCTCGAGCCGTCGCAACGTCGCCGGCACATGCGGCCAGGCCGGCCAGACCAGGGAGGTGCCGCGGACGTCGATGTGTTGCTTCGACAACCAACCGAGGGCCTCGTCAACCCTGCGGCGCGTGAACCCTTCGCCCCAATCGCCTGCGAGCGCAGGCCACTTTAGATCGTTCTCGAGCGTCACGAGATTGAAGCTGTTGACCAGGTGTTGCCGGTAGGTCGAGGCGCTTGGCGTGAGAAGCAGCTCGGCCGACGCCGCGGTACCGAAGCCGAAGTGGCTGCGGGTCTGATGGACCACGACGTCCGCGCCGACGACCGGCTCGCCGTCTGCTCGGGTCACGACGACGGATAGCTCGCCCTTGCGCGTCCGCTCGATGGACTCGGCTGCACGCGCGCGCCAAGATGCCTCGGGCTCCATGCCCGCGTACGTCGTCGGCATCCTCGGCAGATCCGCGAGCGTTAGCGCGAGACCGTAGTTGTGCGCGGAGACACCGCCGAGCTCCAGGCCGTGCTGCCCCGGGGAGAGGCGAAACACGAGCTCCGCGTCTCCGGCACGGACTCGTGCGGGTGCGATCAGGGGCACGAAGGCTTGCTGCCAGGCACTGCCGACGCGCACGCGCTGGTGAACGAGCGCTGCCCGCGACCCGCGCGTGGTCTCGAGGCGCACTTCGATAATCGCCTCAGGATCGGGGGTCAGAGAGCCGAGTTGACGCGAGCTAAACGAGATCAAGATCGCGTCGCCCCGTTCGATGCTGCTGGTGGTCTTGAAGAACACCGAGCGCGCGGTGCCGGAATCTCCACGGCAGCGGATCGCCTCGCCAAACGCCTGACCTTCGACCGGGGCCACTAGAATCGGCGCGCTCTCCAGCGGTCGCACTCCGCGCAGCCCGTCCGCAGGGAGCAGCGATTGGCCGCGGACCTGGCCGTAGAGACCGGTCGGCGCTGCGGTGAATCGAGGTGCGAGGGCAATCTCGGCCGCCGGTTCGAGATCGTCGCTCCGTGGAACTGGGCCACCGCACCCGAGCGCTACCGCGCTCAGCGCCGCGACCACGGTGCCCCCAACATACCTGCGTCGCCTGGTCACGAGTGCGCGCATCGATCTCATGTCAGTCGATCAAGGTCGCGACGAGCTGCGCCTGGCTGCCATCCACGCGCAGCTCGAACCGATAACGCCCGCCGGTCTCGATCTCAAGAGGGATGTTGCTCGCGGCGCCGACTTGCGTCTGCACGACGATGACCATGATCTCGTCGGCGCGGTGTGTGCGAGGTGCGGTCGGCGCCTGTCCGAAGATGGCGTAGCCTTGGCCAGTGCTCCAGTCTGCGCCCGCGATCTTGAGCATGTGCGTGCCCGCAGGAAGCGAGATGCTGGCCGTGTAGCAGCCGACTTTGTAGTGAAGCGCGGAGAACGACCACGCGCGCCACCCGGTGAACGAGCCCACGACGTACAAGCCCACGGGGTCTCCCTCCGGGCTCCGGACCTGGACGCCGCCCGTGCACGACAACGTGGATGCCTCGGGTGCGCTGGTGCTGCCGTGCGTGCGCCCGACACGGACGAGCACACTCCCCTTCTCGGCTCGGACGGCGAACGGCGTCCCTCGTGAGTACAACGAAAGGCCCGTGGTCGCGAGCCGATGCCAGACGGTATGGCCTTTAGGCACTTCCTCGACCCTGAGCGGTGTAGCGGCGTCGACCGTGGGGATCGCCAGCGAGCCCCCGCCGTCGTCGAGCGCGGTGAGTGTGACGTCGGCCGCGACGGTGCCCTCAGCGAGTGCGACGCAGATGACGCTGTCACGCGGCACGACGAGGATCTCGGCGGGGCTCTGCAGCTGCGTCGGAGGCTCGGCGAGCGGACATGGCGCGGCGCTCACGATCTTTCGCTGGCGATCTAGGAGCTGTTCGAACTCTGCTCGCGAGACATCGAAGCGCAGGTGCGTATGGAAGAGCTCCCCATCGGGCTCGCGCACGCCGATCAGGGGGGCGTATTGATCGGCTCGATGCGCAGCGTCCCCGATGACACCCGTCCACTCGTCGACGCCGATGACGTTACGTCCGGGCACCAGGTGCGGGGGATTCAGCACTGCGCCGGGATGTTCACTCATCCAGCGCTCGACGTGGCGGCGTGTCTGCAGCCAGTCGATATTGGAGTCGGTGAGGTAGCGATAGATCTGAGCCTTGTTCCAGACCAGCGCATTCGTGAACGCGAGCGGATTGCCGAGGTAGCAAAGCTGCATCGACAGCGACGCGAACGCCGCTGCGGCGACCATCATCGCGCCGCGCCGTGGCGAGTAGCGCCGCAGGCCTTCGGCGACCAGGAGGTAGCCGAGCGGCAGGCACATGAGCACGAACCGATAGCCCTTGTGCGTGCGAAAAATGAAACAGAAGTAAGCGGCGAGCAGCACGAGCGCGACGGCGAGCACGCGCGCATCCGCGTGCCGCAACACGCCGCGCTGGAGCGCCCAAAAGCCGCCGATGATGCTGACGACAAGCAGCACGAGCGGTGTCTTCAGCACCCAGCACACCGGGAAGTAGAACCAGACGCCATCGGGATAGCGGTTCATGAGGATCACGGAGTTCCACTCGGCGCTCTGATCCTGGGTCAGGCAAATGTCGATCCCGCTCAGGAAGTCGACCGGGAACATCTGAAACACCGGGGGCGCGAGATCGACCAGCGCTCGCATCGCGCTCGTTTGGAAACGGTGCTGCAGTACGGGGCCTCCGAGGCCTATGAAGCCGTAGGCCATCGCGATGACAAGCCAGGCTGCGATGACACCGAGCACGATGCCACCGATGAGTGGGAACGTACGGCGGATCCGCGAGTCCTCGACGGGGCGCGTGCGCGCCCCGACCAGGGGGGGCACGAGGATGCACAGCGGCAGCAGCAGTATGGCGGTGAACTTGGTGATGAGCGCGAAGCCGAGCGCCCCACCCGCGAGGATGCCCCTCGGCAGGCACGGCCGTCGCCAGAACGCGATCGCGGATGCGAGCGCGAGCAACGTCGCGAGCGCGAACGTCGTATCAACCGTCGCGAGCGCACCGTGCGCCATCAGGTTCGGGTCAGCGGCAGCGAGGGCGAGCGCGAACGCTGCGGAGATGGGACCGAACAACCAGCGGCCGACGGCATAGATCGTGACGTAGAGCATGGCGAGCACGCACAGCGACACGAGCCGGAACGAGAAGATCGTCCGCGGTGTATGCAGATCGTCGAGGCGCCCGCCGAGTGCATTTCCGACGACCACATTCGGAACGAGCACCGGCGTCTTCGAGTCGAAGTCCGGATGACTCACACGCTCGGTCTGACCTTCGAGGAGGCGGCTCGACCAGCGCAGGTGAGTGGGCTCGTCCCACGTGACGTCGCTCCACCATGCTGCGTACGTCGCGTGCGCGAGCGAACACGCTGCCGCCAGACAAGCGAGTACGAACAGGGCACGTTGCAACCTCGGCGCAGCGTGTGCCATCGCCGTCGTGGGCATCGGGCGGAAGTGTAGCCGACGCCAAGCGCGAGCCGCGAAGTCCCTCGCCATACGCCGCCCGATGGGCCGCATGTCGCCAGCGAGAGCATGATGTGTGCCTACGGCTGGGGAATCGGCATCTCTACGCCCTGCGCGCCGTGAGCTGGTCACGGCTCGTCGCCGTCGGCCTCGGCGTCCGCCGGCGCGCGCGCGTCAGCGGGGTGAGTTGCCGCGGGCAACCGCGTGCCGGGCGTGGGCTTCCAGGTACTCGGCGATGGCATCGATGCGCCCGGCGGCGGCATCGGCGGCGGCTTCCTCGCGCAGGTTCACGACGAGGATCGTGCTGGCGCCGGCCGCGAACTTGCGACGCTCCGCATCCGCGAGCTCCGCGGCGAGCTGCGCCGTGGTGGCGAGCAACGTGCTGCGTTCCAGAGCCGCTTCGAGCTCCGCCGCCGTCACGTCCAGGTCCGCGTTCACGCGATCGGTGAGCGCCCTCTGCTCCGCGCGGAGCCGCGACGCATCGGCGCGTGCGATGGCAAGCGCACCCCGCGCCTGCCGCTGCTGGAGCGGCAGCTCGAACACGAAGCCGAGGCCGACCGAGGTCTCCGCGCGGTCCGGAATCCGGGGATCGAACGGCCCGAAGCCGCGCGCGGCGAAGGCGCGCACCGAAAAGGTGGGAAGTAGCTGGTTCTCGGCGAGGTCCACATCGATGGCCGTCGTCGCGAGGCGAAAGCCGAGGGCAGCGAGGATCGGGAGGGGGCGCGGCGGCGTTTGCGCGCCCGGGCCTTCCGGCGCCGGCAACGGGGGAAGGCGTTCGATCGTCGGCGCCATCGGTACGCCGTTGGCGTCGCGCGCGAACAGCGATAATTCGCGCGCGGTGCGCGTCACGTCGCGACGCGCGGCGACCACGAGCGCCTCGCGCTGCGCGATCACGCGCGCGTTGTCGGTCGCCTCGATGCGAGGGGTGGTGCCTTGGTCGATCTGGCGCTGGAGGCCACTCGCTCGGTCGACCGCGAGCTGGAGCTGTTGCTCGCGCACGCGGAGGCGATGGCCCGCCGCGACCCACCGCCAGTACGCGACCGTGCCCATCAGCTCGAGCTCGAGCACGCGCTGCGCGAGCTCGGCGCGCGCGACGTCGTCGGCGAGCTCGGCCTTGCTCAGGTCCGCGCGCGCGCGGTCGATGCTGCGGTCCCGGAACACCGGCATCTCGATGCCCCCGCGGATCTCACCGAACTCTTCGGTGAGCGCCTTGAAATCGTAGATGGGGAAGTCGCCACGGCCGCGTCGCCAGCCGACGAACGGCGTGATGCCCGAGTAGCGCAGCGGCGCGCGCACCTCCACGTCGAGCAACGTGCGCTCGTAGTACCCGACCGGGAACAGCTCGCCGCCGGCCCGGACGCGGACGTCGAAGGCGCCATTCGCGGCGAGCTCTTGGCCGCCCGCGCGCGCGACCGCCGCGGCCGCGGCCTGGAAGTTCGGGTTCCGCGCGATCGCGTCGAGCACATCGGCCAACCGGAGCGGTGCCACTTGTGCGCGGGCCGGCGCGGGTACCACTGCGGAAGCGAGCAGGACCGTCGCGACCAATGCGCTCCATGAGGTGCGCGACCCTGCGCTCATGGCGCGTTCCCCTTGCCACGCGTGCCCTTCACCAACGGCTTCTTGCCGTCCTTGCCATCCTTGGCGGGGTAGGCGCCGTCCGGCGGTGGCGGCTCGGTCGCGGGCGGGAAGCCGTTCCACTGGCGCCACAGCTCGTAGCCCAGGCGGACCCGATCGAGCAGCACCCAACCGTTCGCGCGCGTGCCCTGGCGGAGGAAGCGAGTTTCGGGCCACGGACCGTCGGCGGCGTCCGGCGTCACGACCACGCGCAGCTGCCCACTCGCGTCGGCCGCGGCATCGACGAACGCGACCTCACCACCGAACGTTCCGACCGCGACGGAGGGCCAGCCCACGAACTGGACCGCGGGCCAGCCCTCGAACTGCAGCCGCACCTTTCGCCCCGGATACACCAGCGAGGCGTCGCGTCCATCCAGCCACAGCTCGACCGCGCGCAGCTCCGTCGACGGGACGAGCAGCGCGATCGGGTCGCCGGCCGACACGTACTCACCGCCCTCGGTGACGAGCTGGCGGAGCACGGTGCCCGCCCGCGGCGCGCTGATCGTCATCGTCTGCTGGCGCGCCACGGCGATCTCTCGCTCCTGCAACGCGGCATCGTAGGCAGCGACATCGGAGCGAGCGCTCTGCAACGACGCGCGCGCGCGCTCGATGTCCGCGGACGCGGCCGCCTCGGTCCGCGTCTTTTCGGCGCGCATGGCATCGATCTCGCCGACCGCGGCACGCGACGTGGCCTCGGCGCGCGTGACCTCCGCCGCGGCGGTTTGCGCCGCGAGCTCCGCGAGCTCGCGATCCCGCGTCGACGCCAGACCATCGCGCTCGAGCACACGCAGGCGGTCGCGCTGGGCGTTGGCCGCCTGCAGCGCTGCGCGTGCGGCGGCGAGGGCCTGGTCGGCCGCGAGGCGGCGCTCGGTGCCCATGGCGACGCGGCTCTCCGCGGCCGCGACCGCCGCCGTGCGCGCGCTCTCGAGCTGCGCGATCTGCTGCGTGTACACCGTCACGGCCTGGCGCGCGTTCTCGAGTCGCTCGAGCGCCGCGTCGCGCGTCTTGGCGAGCCTGCTCGCGAGATCGGGATCGTTGTCCTCGATCGTGGCGACGGTGGTGCCTTCGACGACGGCATCGCCTTCCTGCACGTGCCAGCGCACGACGCGTCCTGCGATCGGGGCCTTGATCGCCTGCTGGCGTTCGAGCGGTGCGTACGCGATCACCCGGCCGCCTCCGCGCACGGACTGCTGCCACGGTGCGAACCACAGCGCCGCGGCGATGGCGATGAAGGCGATCACGATGATCCGGCCGGCGATACGCAGCGCGCGCCCGCGGGGGACGAGGGCGAGCCCGAGATCGACGTCACCGTGGTCAGCCTCCGAGATCCATGCAGACCCTTTCATGGGGACACCTCCATCAGCCTTCCCTCGACGAGCTGGACCGCGCGGTCGCAGGCGCGCCGAACCTGTCCGTTGCTGGTGACGACGATCGCCGTCCACGGCGCCGCTGGGCCGAGGGCCGCATCAATCGCGCCGGCATGCGCTTCGGCCTCGAGCCCGAGATCATCGAGCACCCCGTCGATGAGGAGCAGCCGTGGCTCGGCGATCAACGCACGCGCGAGCAACAGGCGGCGCACCTCGGAGGTCGACAGCGGTGCGCCCGAGGGAGCGAGCTCGGTCGCGAGGCCATCCGGCAGCCGCGCGATCGTATCGGCGAGCCCCACGGAGCGAACCACCGCCTCGACGTCCGGCAGCTCGCGATCGCGGCGATGGAACCGCAGGTTGGCGAGGACGCTGCCGCGGATCACGCCGCCCTCGCGGACCAGCGCGATCGTGTCCCGGACCCCGGCCAGCTCCACCATCCGCGTGTCGATTCCGTCGATCTCGACGGAGCCGCTCGTGGGCGTGCGCGTCGTTGCGAGTACGTCGAGGAGCGTCGACTTGCCGGTACCGCCGAGGCCCGTGAGCGCGAGCCGTGTCCCCGCGGAAAGCTCGAGCGCGATGCCGGTCGCAAGCGGTGGCACGCCCTCGATCTCCAGATCCACGTCACGGAGGCGCACCGCCGCGGGGCCCTCCGGCCACGTGATGTGCTCGCCGCCTTCGCGCTCGAGGGGGAGGTCGAGGAGCAACCCGAGCTTGTCGGCGGACGCCATCGTGTCGTACGCCCACTCCAGCTGCTTGTGCAGCTTGAGCACCGCCATCCCGATCGATGCAAACACGAGCTCCGCGGCAACCAGCTGTCCGAGGGTCAGCTGATTCGAGATGACGAGCGCACCGCCGATGCCGAGGAGGAGCGCGGAGCCCACGAGCTGGATGCCGATGCCACCGAGCATGTGGTGCACGAGGTGCCGGAAGTGACGCGCCCGCGCGTCGCGGTAGCGGCGCGCGAGACGATCGGCCCGCTCGATGGCCCACTGGCGCATGGCGCGTCCGCGGACCCGCGTCCCGAGCCTGAGCAAGTGCTCGAGCCAGTTCGCCGCCGCGTGCTTCGCGTACGACTCTCCGATCGCGGTCGTCAGGGCGCCGCGCCCGACGCCGAACACCACCGCCGCGAGCGCGCCGATCAAGAGCAGCGAGAACACCAGCAGCCAGGGATGGTAGAAGCCGAGCAGCGGCAGGCCGATGCCGAGGCGAAGTACCAGATCGAGGCCGTCGAACAACATCACCGCGGCGCCCTTCTGGAGGGTCTGCAGCTCGAACACGCGATGCGACAGCTCGGCGGGGTGCATGTGCTGCAACTCTGCGGGATCTGTGCGAACGATGCGACGCGCGACATCGGCGACACTGCGCACGAACATCCGCGCTTGCAGCGCCTCGACCACGTACGCCTGGAGCACGCGCAAGAGACCCGAGAAGCCGAGCACGATCGCGACCAGCGCCGTGAGTACCAGCAGCGGCTGCAGGATCGCGCCGAAGGAGACCGTGTTGACGAGCGCCTGCACCGCGATCGGCACACCCAGTGACAGCACGCTGATCGCGAGGCCGTAGACCACGCACAACCACGCGTCATCGCGGTCGAGCGAGAACAACGCTCGCGTCCGCTGCCACGGGGACAGTGTCTCCCCGACGGCCGGCTGGAGCGGCAGCGTCACGACAGGCACCAGGCCACGTGCCACCGAGGCCGCGGTCGCGAGGCCGAGCGCTCGTGCCAGCGCGCGCGTCGTCAAGCGCAGGTTCGTGACGACGCCGGCCTCGATCCGCTGAACGTGGTGTTTGCCCCAGCGACGGCCGTGTACGTAGAGGAGGGCCGTCCGTTCGCCCGCAGGGGCGAGCCCGATCCACGGCCGATCGCGCCCTACGTCGTGGACGGGAAGCTCGACCCACTGCACGGCGAGGCCGACCGTCCCGGCGCAGCGGTCCAGCGCCGCCGTCCCGGCCGCCGAATCGAGGTCGAGAGGTCCGACACCGAGTGCCTCTGCGGCGCGCTCGAGGTCTGGCTCGTGTCGGGCGGCCGCGCTCGCCCAGCAAAGCGTCTCCAGTAGATCGCGCGGTTCGATCACGCTTCGCCGTCCCATGGCGGGAGCATGACTGTCATCACGGGCCTCGATGCTCTCGTTATTTGGAAGCAATGTTTCGGCCCTCGGGGTTGAACGGCGAGCACGTCCCGTGCTCGACAGGCTGGCAACGACGGCGGGAGGGGCAACGTCGCGCGCGTCGAGCCATGCGGTTGCTGGGGCTCTCGGCTCCGATCACCGATGCACGAGGCGTAGCAGCGCGGCGATCGTCTGATGTTGCTCCACCGGATGACGTAACGGAATATCGGCGTTGATCTCGTAGCGGTTTTGCCGTCCCTCGCGGTGGCGCACCAGGTAGCCGGCAGCCTCCAGGTCCGCGACGATGCGCTGAACAGCGCGCTCGGTGATCCCCACGCGCGCAGCCACGTGGCGGAGGACCACCTCGGGCTCCTCCGCAATACAGAGCAGGACATGGGCGTGATTGGTGAGGAATGTCCATGGGGCGCTCGTCGTGGTGTGCGCCGGGCGCCGAGCGGGGGGCCGAGAAGGGCGTGCGGGCTTCGCGGCGCCGCGTGAGACAGGTGCTGGCACGCCCGGCAGTGTAGCGCGTTTCGTGTTCGTGTTGACGCGATACATAAAACACGATATAAATGTCGTATTTAAGGGACGTCATCAATCCGACGGCCGTGCAGCACACGGTCGACGACGCCACGATCACGACGCTGCTCCAGCGCGTGTCGCTGCTCCATCGCTGGATGCACGTCGAGAAGCTGGAAGAGCTCGAGGGGAAGCCCGGCTTCACGCGGGCGCAGGGTGAGGAGTAGCGACGCCTCGAAGGCTCGGAGCGCTCACCCCGCGAGAGCGGCCGCGGCGGCACGCCCGCTCTCGTAGGCGAGCTCGACGCGCGCCCCGAGGCACCAGTCTCCGCAGGCCGCCAGTCCAGCGTCGGCGTCCACGAGGCACGGCTCGCCCACCGGGGCCTCGACGAGCGCGTAGCGCCAGCGGTGGGCGTCGACGAACACCGGGGGCGACGCTCCCAGGAGGGCGACGAGCTCACGCGCAAGCGCGTCGGCGACCTCGACGCGCTCCTCCTCGAGGTGCGTGGTCGACCAAGCCGGCGAGGCATGCACGGTCCACGCCTCGTTCTCATCGCGGCCGGGCTTGCTGGCTTCGCGGGCGATCCACGAGAGCGCGCCTGCCGAGACGAACGCCCCGTCGAACGCAGCGTCGACCGAGCGCGCGAACCCGACCATCGCGGCCCAGCACGGGCGCATGCGCACCGTGGCCGCACGCTCGGCGAGCGCCGCGAGCGGGAGCAGTGGCACTGCTTGGGCCGCGGGCACGGCGACGACCACAGCGTCGTACTCGCCGAGCACGCCCTCTGCATCATCGCGGAGACGCCACCGCCGCCCGACCTGGGCGAGCGAGCCGACCCGCACGCCATGTCGCACGTCGAGATCGCCGGCGAGGGCTCGCACGACGGCGCTCATCCCCGGAACCCCGACGAATCTCGCCTCGTCGACGACGGGCGTCAGGGTCGCGCCGTCGAGAGACACGATCCGCCCGCGCCATGGCGCGGCGACCCCGGTCGCGCACCAGCCATCGACCACGGCGCGGAACGCCGCGCTGCGGGCCGTCAGGTACTGCGCTCCGTGATCGAACCGCGCGTGCTCGGTCCGCCGGTTCGCGAGCCGGCCGCCGAACCCCCGGCCCTTGTCGAACACGGTGACGCGCCCGATGGTGGCGAGCTCGCGCGCACAGGCGATCCCCGCGATTCCAGCGCCGATGACCGCGAATGTCCGCATGCTGCGTCTAGGCTAGCCGAAGACGCGCGCGCGGGGGTCGCGGCATCGAACGTGTGAGCTTTGGCCGGCACTTCCCGTCGCCGCCGACGCTCAGCGCTTGCGACCGATGAACAGTACGCGCGGCGCGCGGTCGTCGTTGGTGACCTCCTCGACGGCGTCGACGGCAAAGCCCGCGCGTTCGAAGAGCCGCGTCCACGTCGCCTGCGAGAACAGGCCGAACGCGTGGGCCTCGTGCAGCGCGCGCACCGAGCCGTCGGCCTCGCGGACCAGGAAGCTGTAGTGCGTGGTGCCGCTCGTGGCGCCGGGTGCGACCTCGGTCGTCCACTCGAGGAAGCGCAACGCGCGACCGTCCGGCCCGTCGGCGCCGCCGTGGTCGGTGGAGGGGGCGTAGCGCTCGGCGATGTGATCCGGCATGAACACGGCGACCCCGCCGGGGCCGAGGTGACGGGACGCGGTTTCGATCGCGGCCGCGAGGTCGTCCTCGGTGGTCATGTAGTCGATCGCGTCGTGCGCGAACACCACGTCGAACGTGCGGCCGAGGTCGAGTGAGCGCATGTCACCGGGGACGTGCTCGCACTCCGGGTTGAGGCGGGCAGACATCGCCAGCATCTCGGGGCTGAGATCTGTGAGCGTCAGCGCGAGCGCGCGTTTGAGGTAGAAGGCGATGTGTCCACCGCCGCTGCCGAGCTCGAGCAGCGTGCGCGCGCGTGGTGCGTGTGCGGCGATCACCCGCGCGATTTCTCGCGCTTCCTCCTCGTAATCCTCGACGGGCGAGACGAGCGGCCACCAAGGGGCGAGTTGGGCGTAGAAGATCCTCATGTCCTACTTCGAGCGGCGGGAGACCTTGTCCATGCACTCGTCCCAGCGCACGGCGATCTTCACCGCGCGCTGGGTCTGCTTGCCGCTGGCGGGCTCGTCATCGGCGCCCTCGCGTCGCGCCTTCATCGCGTCGAGCTCGGCCTGGACAGCACTCGCGCACGCCGCATCGGGGCATGCGCAGAGCTTGTCCGCGAGCGCGCTCGCCTCGTCGAGCGCCTTGTCGGTGGCGTCGTCGCAGCCGCCGAGGCCAAGGGCGAGGGAGACGAGAACAGCGCGCGTCATGCAGCGACGATAGCGGAGATGCGGCCTCGAGCGCGGCCGCTCTACACCAACAATCGTGCCGGCCGGACCTCGACGAGGCCAACATGTCGCCCGTAGCGCCGCGGCAGCGCACGACGATCGCGCAGATATTGCGGCATGTGACAGCCGATGAAATCGACTGAAATACTGGTGAAAAGGGCCCCTCATGATTCGGGCGCAGGCTCGGGACATGAATCTGATCACCCTGACGCTGGCCACGAGCGTGGGCCTGGGGGGCTGCGGCACCGATGACGTCTCCGTCACTGCCGAGCTCCATCCACTGGATACGGCCATTCTGTTCCCGCTGCCGGAGCGAATGGAGTCCGACCACCTCTTGCGCACCGACGACGCCGGGGCCCATGGTGCGTTGCTGCCCGATCATGCGGTGGCCCAGCTCCCCGCGCTCGGGAGCACGCGCAATGCGGAGCTCGTGCCGCGCCTTCGCCTCGTCGCCGCGAACGTCGACCCGTGCTTTCCGAGCGGGAAAGAGGGTGCCGTAGATGCACAAGGTGCATCGCTGTGCCGCCCCCAGCTCCGCTACATCTTTCAGCCGCTGGTCGAACAGAACGGGACCGTGACGACCGAGGACGTGACCGTCCACACGTTCTACGAGATGGACCGTGCGACGTTCGTCGAGCTGGTCGCGGATCTGCGTGCGGCGCGCACCGAGGAGCTTGCGGATGACGAGCCGATCGATGTCCACCCGATCCTGCGCGCGCAAGGTCCCGAGGGCCCGTACGCCAAGGCGCTCGAGACCGTGATGCTCGACTACGCGGGGGCTGCCAACCTCGTGAAGGTTACGTTCATCGGCCTACGCGGTGGCGGCATCGGCTGGCAGATGGGCGGTGTCGACTTCGATGGCATGACGCCCACAGACATGGTGGTGCCCGAGACCTCGGTCACCCGCCAGGAGCTCGTCAATAACGCCACGTCAGGAGAGCTCGATGCGGCGGTCGATCCCGAGACCCGGTTCTCGACGTCGATGGTGCCGCTGCTCGACTCGGCGGCGGCGCGCGCGTCCACCGACGCCGAGCTGCGGCAGGCCTTCCGCAACGCGCTCGAGATCGATAACCCCGCCACCGATCTGAACCCCGATACCGTCGACTGCGCGAGCTGTCACCTCGCGACGCCGGCACGCTCGTGGGCGGAGCGCAACCTGGGCTTCGTCGCCGCCGAGTACGAGGAAGCATACAGCCACCCGCGCTGGAACCTGGAGAGCCGGAGCCAGACCAAGGCCAACACGCAGTCGATGCGCTGCTTCGGCTACTTCGGCCGGGATGTCGCGATCAGCCATCGAACGATCAACGAGGCGGCCGCGGTCGCCGACGCCATCAACCACGCCTATCTCGGAGGTACGCCATGACCTTGCGCTTCGTTGTCTTGCACTCGTTCATCGTCGTTGCAGCTGCGTGCGGCGATAATCACGATGCCGGCCCCGACGCGGCCAGTACCGAGACGGATGCCCCAGGGGCGGGCGACCTACCGTCGTACGTGGTTCCCGTCGACGAGACGATGGCGGCGATTACCATCGATCCAAACACCGGCACGTTCTATGTCGACAGTGCGTCGTCAGGAAAGATCTTCCGAGGCCGCGCGGGCGCGACGACCGACACACCCCTCGAGTTGTTCGCGGACCTCGGCACCTCTGGCCTGGGGCACCTGGCGCTCACCCCCGACGGTCGGCGTCTGGTCATCCTGTCGGCGCTCGGCGCCGCGCCGGAGGTCGTGCTGGTCGATACGACGAATGCGATGGAGGCCGGTCGGATCGCCCTGCCCGCGAGCGGTGGGCTGGCTGCGGCCCAGGACATCGTCGTCGCGCCGGATGGTATCCACGCCTACGCGACCAACCCGTTCACGAACGTGATCTACGCCATCGATCTGGATGCACGCACGAGCACGACCTTTGCGATCTCGAGCGAGTTCCCGTTCATCAGCGATGCGAGCCTCGGGTTCTTGAACGCGTCGGGGCTCGCCATCACCCCCGACGGTAACAGCCTCATCGTCGCGCATCTCATAGACAAGCACCTCTACCGCATCTCCCTCGACGCGAACACGCTTGGTCAGGCGGCGAAGATCGACACCGCGCCCTACAACGTTTCGGGCAACGGCTTGTGGCTCGATGACGACGGGAGCTTGCTCGAGGTCGCGGGCGACGAGCTCCGCGTGTTTCGGTTCGCGCTCGCCCCCGATGGCACGACGGGCGAGCTCGCCTCCCGGTACGCGGACGTTCGGTTCGAGGCCGGGCTGACCTACGCGGTCCGCGCGGGTGATCGCATCCTGGTCCTCAATGGCAGCGGGGTGGCGGCGACCGACCTGGGTGGTGGCGGCAATCAGGGAGGTGGGGGCGGAGGGGGCAACCCGGACGGGGGAATGGAGCTTCCACCCGAGCTGGTCACCGCCTGCGACGGCAAGGCGATGGGCGACGCGTGCTCCGCGACGCTCGCCGGCATGTCGATCACCGGAACCTGCGCGCCGTTCGATAGCCAGCTCGCGTGCATTCCACAGGGCGGGGGCGGAGGTATGACGGGGCCGGACGGTGGGAGCGCGATGCCGAAGTATCCGATCCGGGTGCTGCAGTTGCCGCTGTGACCGGTTCGGGATGCCGGGTGAGGCGATCGCCATCTGCGGGACCTCGAATCGCCGGCCAGTCGTCTAGCCTGGCGTCCGGACTGCCGGTGCTGATTCAAGCGATCCCAAGTACTTGGCCTGGGCACGGATCGTGGTCTTGCGTCTGCCATGCGGCTGCTCACCACCCTCGTCCTGATGTCTGCGTGCGCCACCTCCGCAGATCCCGTGGAGGACACCCCTCCGACCGAGGACGGCCCGTCCTGTGACGCGCCTGCTGGAAAGCTCACCCTCTACGTGCTCCCGCCACCGAGCCCGCTCGATTGGCGGTCGCCGAATCAGCTGCTCGGGTCCGTGCTCGAGAGCCGCAGCACGGCCGCCACGAAGATCGAGCGTGGCGACATCGTCCTGTCCCACTCGCTCGGCCATGTAAACCTCGCGCTCGATTGCGGCGAAGACAGCATCCCGTTGACCGGGCAGACGAACACCTCGGAGAACCAGCTCGCAGCCCTGACCAACGGCGCTGGGCTGCTGCTCGCCGACCTGCCAGGCACGCTCGATCACATGCCCGACGCCACGCCGGTGGAGACTGCCGCCGACATCGCGGCACGCCAGCAATCGGGCGAGGTCTCTCAGATCTCGTTCGTGGTGAACCGCGCGACGTGCCGACGGATCCGTGAATTCTTCGATGACTACGTGTGGCACGAAGCCTTCCGGCACTACAACGGCGCGATGCGGCCGCGCCGGTTCGAGGGCGCGGGGTGCGCCATCTTCGGTGCCGGTGTCGTCGACGTCGCCGGGTTGATGCGCCGCTCGCTGTTCACGCCCGCATGGTCGCGCAGCGTGATGATCGGAAGCGCGCGGATCGCGAACGCGTTACGCACGCCCACCTACGGCTATGGCTCGAATCTCGTCGCGCTCGGTCCCGATGGCACGCACCAGATCTGGCCTGTCGGTCAGGACGTGATGCTGCCGACGACCGCGCCCGCACTGTGGGGCAGCGATGCGCTCGACGCATGGTCGGGGCCCGAAGATCAACCGTGGCCGATCCAGGGCCTTTCCGACGCGATGCGCACCCAGCTCCCGTTCTCGATCTACGACCCGCAGCTCATGGGGGAGTGGGTGGAGGACGTGTGGGGGAAGGCCAAGGCTCAGGGCGTTGCGACGGCGCTCGGTGTGCCGTGGACTGCGTCGACGGTTGGTACGTCGCACGAGATCACCTACGACGCGAGCTGCATCACGCCGCAGTCGATCCCGTTCGCCGACGACAACGATGACCTGTTCGCGGATTCCGACGCGCGCTGAGCCGAAGGACACAGGCACGTCTGCGCTGGCAACGCCTGCTCGCGCAGGCCGACGTCGGCCGCGCAAGCCGCGACGCTTCGCGGAGGCGACCCCGGCCGCACCTCGGGAAGTTCCACGTTCGCGCCACCGATGTCGCCGACGCGACGAACGTGGCGATGGCAAAGATCATCGTCGGGTACGCGAGCGTCGAGCTGTTGGTCGGGGCGCCCGGTGGCGCGGGGTATCTCGACGGGCCGTTCGCGAGCGCACGCTTCGATCAGAACACGCACATCACCGTGGACGGCGCAGGCGGCTGGTACGTCGCCGACGGACTGAACGGCGTGCTCCGCAAGCTGAGCGCTGCAGGCCAGGTCGAGCGGGCCAGGACCGGAGAACGGTTTTGATCGCGGACGGCCAAGATATCCGCCGCGTCGACGCTACCTCGGGCGACCTCACCACCATCGCCAGTGGAGTGCGGCCGACGTGCCTCTGGCTCTCGGGGGACGACGCTGTACTTCGGCAAGTCGGATCGCACCATCGCGAGCATGTCCACCGTGGACCACACGGTCACTCACCTCTATGGGACGTCGCGAGTCATGGGCTCGTCGGACACGGCGCCCGTCACGTTCGGCTCGATCGCTGGGATCGCGGCGAGCAGCACGGCGCTCTTCGTGGCCGACTCCGGCAACCAGACGATCCGCAAGATCGCACTGTCCGACGGGACGACCAGCACGCTCGCCGGCACCGCCGGCGTGGGCCCGGCGTTCGTGGACAGCGCGACGGCAGCGAACGTGCGCTTCAACGGACCTAGAGGCCTCTTCTTCGACGGCACGTCGCTCTTCGTCGCGGACGGCGGCAACGAGCGCATCCGCAAGGTCGATCCGACGAGCGGTGGGACGACCACTGCGGCACCGATCGGGGACAGACCGACGAGCGTGACCGGCCACGGCGGGCTCCTGTACACCACGGTGAGCTACCTGCCGTCGATCCGGTCGGTCGACCCCGTGACGGGCAACGTCACGACGATGATCGAGAGCCCTGACGGTTCGGGGGCGACGAACGGCGCTGGGCTCGTCGCCCGCCTCTCGAGCGTCCGCGGCATGACCCGCGGCGCCGGTGACGACCTCTACCTCGTCGACAACGGCGCCGTGCGCAAGATCGCGATCACCCGCGGCCCGAACGGCGCGCTGAGCGCCGAGGTCTCGACGGGTGGTCGCTGCCTCCATCGCGCTGTGGTCATCACCTCGAACATCCGCGCCATGCGCTCGAGTGTCCGGTTGGATATCGTCCGGACATGTTCGCCGTACACGGCCGTGGCGCTGGCTCCGGGATCCTTGTCGTGTGTGCGCTGAGCGCCTGTGGAGACAACCTGCCCGGCGCGCCACACGCGAGCTTCGATGCGGCGCGCGACGACGACGTACCACCAGAGGGGCCGTTCACGTGGGCCGGTGGCGTCATCGGCGGCGGCGCGGCGGACGAGGTCCTCGATCTGGAGCTCGTGCGAGAGACGCTCTACGTCGCCGGGTATCGCGATGGCATCGTTGGCGTGACCAACCTCGAGCCGTCGGGTGACGCCGAGGGGTTCCTCCTCGCGCTAGCGCCCGACGGTAGCGAGCGGTGGACCCGCATGTTCGACACCGACGGCGCCGAGACCGTGGACGCGATCCACGTCGGCGCCACCGACCTCGTGCTGGTGGGGCGTACCTCGGGCGCGTTTCCCGGCTTCACGAACAACGGGCAGGTCGATGCGTTCGTCGTGCGTGCCCAGCTCGACGCCGCGAGCACGCCAACGCTGGTCCAGTTCGGAGACGCACGGCCACAGCACATGGTCGCGATCGCACGCGAGACGAGCGGCGTGGTTCATGTCGCGGGCTACGACGATGCGTTCGTCGAGAATCAGGCAGTCACGGCGTTCGAGAACCCCATCGCTACCCACCTGAGTCCCTCGCTCGCGGTCGTGTCGTACCGGCGTGACGACCGCTCGGCGAGCAGCGACTGGCATTATGCGCTCGTTCCGGCCGGCAGCCCGGGCGAGATCATCGTTGGGGGCGGCCTGTTCGCCGGCGCCGGGCGAGGCCCGTTCGTCCGCAGGTATGCGGCCGATGGGGCAGAGGTGTGGAACCTGCAACTCGGCGTTTCGGGTAGCGACACGGTGACCGCCCTCCGCATGCACGCCGACGGCAAGCTCTACGTCGCCGGGTCGACCTTCGAGCAGATCGGCGACCGTAGCTACGGCGACCAGGATCTGTTCGTCGCGGTCGTGGATCCGGCGACGGGGGTCGTCGAGCGAGCGATGCAAGCCGGCTCCTCCAGCTCCGACTACCCCCGCGATCTCGTGATCGCCCCCGATGGAACGATCTTCGTGGTCGGTGAGACGCTGGGTAGTCTGCCAGGGGCCACGCTCGCCGGAGACTACGATCTCGCGATCGTTCGGTTCGCCACCGATGGGACGTGGACGGGCAGCTGGCAGCGCGGAACGGGAGATGACGAGACGATCAACGCGGCCACGCTTGCACCGGATGCGCTGTACATCGCGGGCCGGCAGCTTGCGTCCAATGTTCCCGGGCACCCCAGCGCCGGTGGTCGTGATGGCTTCGTGCTTCGCGTCCCGTTCGGAGATCTCGTCGAGCCGTGATCGATAGGATCGAGCTGCGCGAACCGCAGCGTGCGCCCCGACTGGCTATTCCGCGCCGGCCCCGACGAAGATTTCAGTGACCTTGCCGTCCGCGAAGCTGAAGAACGTGCCGCCGTACACCGAGCCGATGATGAGGGACTCTGGGCTGGTGTGGTCCGGCTCGTCGGGCTGCCGGCCGGTGCCGAGGAACGCTTTGTAGATCCGCTCGACCTCTGCGCGGGTAGTTCCGATGCCGACCCCACGGGAGGTGGTCAACTTGCTGGGGGCCACGATGTTGATCGAGTGGACCTTCAGCGGGGGCGGCGTTTCGGACATGGTGAGCGTGACGCCGGTGTTCCAGCGCCATGTCGAGATCGTCTCCGCGGTCGCGGCCATCTCCTGCGCGGGCCCTTTTTCGTATGCCGGCCCGAGGATGGCTTCGACGCGCGCGGCCGTCGTTCCGAGGGAGATGCCGCCGATCGTCTCGCTCGTCGGATCGCCGAGCTCGGTTGGAGGCTTAGTCGGAGTACCAGGGGCCTTGGGGGACTTGCATGCCGCCACAACGAGAGCGAGAGCGATGAGGATGGTCCGCTTGCACATCGCCCCCACGCTAACGCAGCTCTCGGCTCGAGACACACCGAGTTCCGTTGGTATCGGCAGTCCGCGTGGCCACATGGCGACGCTCCGCCGAGGCGTCGGGTTGAACCACGTAGCTCGTCGCCACGGCGCGAGCTGCCGCCGCTGGCGACGGCACGGAGGGGGCGGAGGTGCCCGACGCTCGGACGTATGAACCCCACGCTCGGCCCGCAACTGACAGAGATCTGCTTTCACGCGTTGCGCGCAAACGCGGCTCGGGGACGCGCTCGGCATGCGGTTTGCCCTATTCGGGCACATGAGCAACGTCGAACCATCGCTGCGGCGCCGCGTGTTCGCGACCATCGCGCTGATCTCGGGAGTTGCCGTCATCGCGCTGGTCGTCGCGCTGTCGGTCGTGGCATTCCCGCGCGCGACCGTCGGCATCGCGTTGGCCGGCGCGGGGCTCGCGTCCTTATGGTCTGCCGTCGTTCGGCGTGGCGCGGTTCACGTCGCCCGGCTCGTCGTGGGCGTGGTGCTTCTCGTCGTGTTTGTCGTGCTGCTGATCGCCGACCGGCCCCTCCTGGTGGTGGGCCTGCTCTTCGCGTGTGCGGTGTCCATCGCGGCGGCAACGTACGTGTTCCGCATCCACGCGAACCTGCCCCGGGCGCCGCGCCCGAGGCGTCCAGTGGTGATCTGGAATCCGCGGTCGGGCGGCGGCAAAGCGGCACGCGCGCACCTCGAGCAGGAGGCCCGGGCCCGCGGCATCGAGCCGCTGGAGCTATCCCACGGCGCCGACCTGGAACGGCTCGCCCATGACGCTCTGGATCGCGGTGCAGACGCGATCGCGATTGCCGGCGGGGACGGTTCTCAGGCGATCGTCGCGCGAATTGCTGCCGAGCGGGGTGTGCCGTTCGCGTGCATTCCCGCGGGGACGCGCAACCACTTCGCGCTCGATCTCGGCGTCGATCGCGACGATGTCATCGGCGCGCTCGACGCGCTCGTGGACGGCAGCGAGCGCCGCATCGATCTCGGAGACGTCAATGGACGCACGTTCGTGAACAACGTGTCGATCGGCGTCTATGGCGAGGCGGTTCAACGTTCTGGCTACCGCGACGCAAAGCTCAGGACGTTCTTCGAGACCGTACCCGAGGTTCTCGGCGCAGAGTCGCGGGACCGCGTGCACTGGCGTGACCCCGCAGGTAGGCAGCATTCCGGCGCGGCGGCCTTCGTGATCTCCAACAATCGCTACCGGTTCACCGGCACGTTCGGCGATCCGTCGCGCCCACGGCTCGATGCGGGCGTGCTTGGCATCGTCGTGCTCGCGGCGCCGGGCGAAGAGCCTGGGCTGCGCGCGTGGACCACGCAAACCTTCCGGCTCGACGCGCCCGGGCCGGTGCACGCCGGGATCGACGGGGAGGCGGTCGCGCTCGAGCCACCGCTTCGGTTTCGGATCCGACCGATGGCGCTCGCTTGCCGCATCGCTCGCGGACATCCCGGTGCGTCGCCCGCCGCGATGCTCCCGCTCGGCGTCGCGGCCGCGATCCGGACGCTGGTGAGGATCGCATTCGGCCGGCGCCAACACGTCGCATCCACCCCTCAACCTGCTTGATGTTCGTCATCCACCAGGTGCGCCCCAGAGCGCCGTCTACGAAAGCTACCCACGCCCATGCGACGATAGGGCGGTTCGGTCGCGCGCACGCGGGCGGACGGGCGCGCCTCAGGGCGCCCGGAACGTCGACGCCCAGGTGGAGGACGGAGCGCCCCCGCTGACCCCTGACGGTGCGCTTGTCGACACCGCGCGTGCGACCGGCGCTGGCACCATCGCCGCTTCGCGTGCGAGGGGAGGTGGCACGCGGCGATCGGAGATCCACGTGCCAGCGGTATAGCTCGACCACGCACCGTTGCCGCACGCGTAGCAAGCGTCGACCCACACCAGGTGACGCACGGCGAGACGACCGGCGTTCCACGCGGGCAGGGTTTGTGCGAGGTGCAGCTCGCCGAGATCCTCGTCGTTCTCCGGCGCAGGATCACGGACAGCGAGCGCGCCGCGAGCCGTGTCGGCTAGCGGGCCGAGGTCGGCGATCTTGACCCACGGACCGACCGTCGTGCGCGTCGCGAGATCGAAGACACGCGCGCGCGAGGCGGAGCTGCCGTGTGCACCACACGCGAACTCGTACGTCGACTCCTCGACAAAGACGTAGCGACCGAGCCCGGCCACCACGCGCGCGGTATGGGTCGTTTCGGCCGCGTTGTCGTCGACCTCAGGGCCGGTGGCGAGGGAGAGTTGCTCGCCACCGCCCAGCATGCGGAGGTCCGTGAGCTCCGCGGTACCTGGCTGGGGCGCGTCGGCGCCAAGCGGCTCGCATCCCGCGGTCGGGACCGCACGCACGGTGGACTCGACACGTCGGAGCGCGTCCCCGGTGGCCATCCAGATGCCGTCGGCGCGTCCACGCTCGTGACCGTTGGCGTCGAGCCAGCGCGTAACCTCGCGGTCCCCGGTCACCGACCACACGAGGAATTCGCGCGGTGCGCCGTCCAGGTTGCGCGGAGCCTGAACTGGCGCGTTCGTGCTCCAGCAGGCGGTGAAGACGGAGATCGAAACGGCGGCCGGGAACCGATACCAGCTCATCACGTGTTCTAACGCGGGGCGGAGCCGAAACATTCGAGCCGCGCTGTTGTGATGATCCTGCTGCGACGCGCTCGGCACAGCCTGGTCGAGCGCGCCGGCGGCATCCTAATGGAGCGTGGTCAACGCAGGTGACCGCTCCGCACGCACCGGAACCGCGCGCTGCGCGTCGTCGCGGGAACCGAACCGGAGGCGAATCGCGTGACCGCGATACGCGAAGATCGCGCGCAGCTGGCGCGCGACGAACAGCCGGTTCGCGATGCGGCCGAGCAGCCCGAAGCGGGGCGCGTAGTAGACGACGTCCTCCATCAGCGTGCGGTCGCCGTCGGCGCGGAACCGGTGCTCGTGCCACCACGCCTCGTACGGGCCGCCGTGCTGCGCGTCGACGAACCCGCGCGTGGGCTCCCAGCGCTCGATCACGGTCCGCCAGGTGAGCGGGATGCCCGAGAGCTTGATCTGGTAGTCGATCGTCGCGCCGGCGTTCATCACGATCGGGCGCGGGGTGGTGATCGCGAATTCCAGCCACGGCGGGGTCAGCACCGACAGGTTCTGCGCGTCCGCGAAGAACGGCAGCACGGCGGACAGCGGACGATCGATCGTCGTCGTCACCGACAGCACGTAGCGCGCCGTGCGCCGCTCGAAGTAGGATGCCTGCGGGAGCTCGGCGCGCGACACCGCGCGGATCTCGACCCCGTGATCGCGCATGACATCGTCGAGTGCTGCGTCGAGCGTGGCGAACCGAAACGCGAAGCCTGCACGCTCGAGGGCGATGGGCAGCACGCGCTGGCTGGCCACCAGCACCGCCGCGGCCTCCCCGAGGATCACGCGCAGCGCAAGTCGGGGGGCCGGCACGAACGCCGGCCGGTCGACGCTGCGCCCGAGCGCGCTGGCCAGCTCGCGCTGACGCACGGGGGCCGGACCAACGACGTTGACCGGGCCCGAGAGCGCGGTGTCCTCGATCATCAGCGTCAGCGCGCGCACGACGTCGTCGAGGTGGATCCACGGCACCCACTGGGTACCCTTGCTGATCGGACCGGCGAGGCCGAGCCGGGCGAGGCGGCCGAGCGGGCCGAGGGCGCCCGCGTTGCGCGCGAGGACGATGCCGATGCGCGCGCACACGACCCGCGACGCGGCCTGGCCAACCTCGAGCGCGGCCTGCTCCCATTGCTCGCACAGCTCGGCGGCGAAGCCCTGGCCGCGAGGTGCCGATTCGGCAAGCTCCTCGTCGCCGCGGTCGCCGTAGTAACCAACGGCGCTCGCCGAGACCAGCACGGGCAGGGGGCGGGGGCGCGCGCGGATCGCGGCGGCCAGCGTGCGCGCGGTGTCGACGCGGCTCGCGATCAGCTCGCGCTTGCGGGACGCGGTCCACCGCTTGCCGACGATCGGCGCGCCCGCCAGGTGCACGACCGCGTCGGCCGAGGAAATCGCGCCCTCTAGGCCCGCCGTGTCCCTCGTGGTTACTCGCGCGACGTCCGGCCCAAGTGCTGCCTCCGCGCGCACCGGGTCACGCACCCATGCGGTGACGGCGTGCCCACGCCCGAGCAAGTGGGCGGACAGCGCCCGCCCGAGAAGGCCCGTGGCGCCCGAGATAAAGATCTGCATAGCCGCTTGGATGTCGCGCCGCGCGCTTGGTTGCGCGACAGACTGTCCCGGGACGATGCGGTGATTTGGGCCGCGAGGCGCGAGCGAATCCCCGAGATTGCGCCAAGCTGTCGGGATGCCTCGCGACACGCTGGTCATCGCCGGCGCGACCGGGTTTGTCGGACACGCGGTCGCCCGACAGCTCGCGACGCGCACGCCGCACCTCGACATCGTGGGGCTCACCCGCGGGCGGCGCGAGACGACCGGCGCGTGGGATCAACTTGTCAGCTGTGACCTGTTCTCACTCAAGGACGTCGAACAGGCCCTGCACGGCGCACGCTACGCGCTCTACCTGGTGCACTCGATGTCACCATCCGCGCGGCTCGTCCAGGGCGACTTCGCAGATCTCGATCTCATCTGCGCCGACAACTTCGGACGCGCCGCCAAGCGCGCCGGCGTCGAGCAGATCGCGTACCTCGGCGGGTTGATCCCCGAGGTCGCCGAGCTCTCCGATCACCTCGCGAGCCGGCTCGAGGTCGAGCGCGCGCTCGCAAGCCATGGCGTGCCCGTGACCACGTTGCGCGCGGGGATGGTGGTCGGCCCTGGCGGGTCGTCGTTCGAGATCTTGACGCGTCTCGTGCGTCGGCTGCCCGCGATGGTGCTGCCGCGATGGAGCGAGCGCCGCTGTCAGACCATCGATCTCGACACGGTCGCCGCGATCCTCGAGCGCGTGATCGGTGATCGCGAGACCTACGGTCAGACCTACGACATCGGCGCGCCCGACGTCCTGCGGTATCGCGACATGATCCAGATCGTCGGCGAGGCGCTGGGCACGCCGCGCAAGTCCTTCGGCGTGCCGGTGCTGACGCCGAAGCTGTCTCGGCTCTGGGTGTCGCTGGTCACGGGCGCCCCCAAGGCGCTGGTCGCACCGCTGATCGAGAGTCTCCAGCACGACATGGTGTGCCGTGATCGGAGGCTACAAGCGCGGCTGGGCCTGCCAGGGCTGAGCTTTCGTGACGCGGTGGAGCGAGCGCTCGACGAGTCGCGAGCGCCGGGTGGCGCGCAGCCGGCGGCGTATCGCGCCGCACCGCGCGCTCCGGCGAACGGCGTGCGGTCAGTGCAGCGGATCCCGTTGCCCGCGGGGCGGGACGCGGAGTGGGCGGCGCACGAGTACATGCGCTGGTTGCCGCGCGGCGTGTGGCCCGCGCTTCGCGTCGAGATCGACGACGAGCGGACGTGCAGGTTCTACGGCCTCGGCCTGAAGCGCCCGTTGCTCGAGCTGCGATTCGCGCGCGAGCGGAGCGGCTCGGATCGCCAGCTGTTCTACGTGACGGGCGGGCTCCTCGCGCGGCCGACCGAGCGCGGGCGCCTGGAGCTTCGGGTCACCCCCGACGGTAGACACCTGCTCACCGCGATCCACGAGTTCCAGCCCCGGCTGCCCTGGCTGCTCTATCGGTTCACCCAGGCTCTCGTCCATCACCGGGTGATGCGACGCTTCGGCGAGCACCTGGGCCGGATCCCGCCGCTGCCCCCCGTCGAGGTGCCTGGGCGAGGCGAGGCGTCAGCTCGAGTCCCCCCGTACGCAGGTTAGTGCTCGTGCCCCGAGAACACCGACGCCCCGACGTCTCGTCTCGCCTAGGATAAACACGGCCAGCTCGCACACGTTCCGCAATCGCGCGCCTGCATGCGATGGGCAACGCCCACGTCGTATTCCGGTAGCGGGGCGAGCCGAGCCAACCGGCATCACCGGGCGGATTGACCGTGGATTGGGCATGGCTTCGTTCGGCGTCCGATTGCAATGCTCGCGTCGTCAGAGGGGCCGGCTCGCGCCGCAATTTCGCGAACCAACGTCTGTAACGGCTTGCTCGACCCGCAGTGCAACCACGGTGGCATCGAGCAACCCGCGGACGGTCCGGCGTTCCGCAATGCTGCCTGCCGAGTCCCTCGCGCCGACTGCTCCACCGCGCCGATCACGCTGTTGTCCGTGACCGCGTGGGCCGATCGCGTCCCCGACGCGACAGAGCTCGCGACGATGCACCACGTCGCGCACGCCGGCTGCCTCATCGCGAGCTCGGTAAAGACCGAGATCGTCATTGCCTGACCTTCACAAGATATCGAGCGCGACTCGAGCGCCACCGACAAAGGCGACCATCCGTTCGCCTTCACCTGCCGCGAAATCGCTGCGCACGAACAGATCGACAACCGGTGTGCGTACCTTGCCGACCGGCGTGAGGTGCACGCTGACCTCGGGACCGGCCATCACCATCGTCAGGTCGTTGATCTGCTGGAGGCCCGCGGCCGCACCGAGGGTGAGGTACCCCAGGCCGTAACCGAACAGTGCGCGCGCCTGGAACCCGCGTTGCGCGTGCAGGAGGGCTCCCTCGACGACGATCTTCATCCGCGGCCGCTCGAACGTACGCGGTCGCAGCTCCTCGGCGACCTCGCGCTTGACGTCGGCAAGAACCTCGGCCGGGATCGCCCCGGCGTTGGTGATGCGTCCCGTCCTCACGAGCTCCTTCAAGCGTGTGCCCACCCGCTCGCGTGCCGCGTCGAGCACCTGCCGTTGCAGCGACGGCATCCGGAAGCTGTACAGCGCGAGCCCGAAGGACAGCCCTGCCTGCGCGTCGCCGGCCTCGGTCATGCCGCCGAAGTAGCCAACCTCGGGGCCGATCGCGAGGCCACGCCGGACCCGATCGATCGCGGTGTCCGCGGCGTCGCGTGCGAGTTGCTCGGCCTCGGCGAAGACCTCCGCACGGGCCGGCCGGGTGGCGAGAAGGAGGACGAGGACGATGGTGGCGTGCTTCATGCGTGGAAGATGCACGGCCCACCAGCCCCGGTTGACCAGGATCACGCGTTGTTCACGTCCACCGAGCAGGATCGGGCCACGAACGCGCGCGGCTTCGTCATCCCTCGAGCAGGATGGCGATCAGCACCATCACAAGCGCGTTCGAGCGCGAGGGTGCCTGGACCGGAGCGCCTGTCATGCTCTGGGCTATCCGAGCGAATCGGTCTGTACCAGGGCAGGCCTTTGGTCGACTCCGGCCGGGCTCATGGCCGCGCGTCGTCCCATGCCCGCAGCAGGCGCGGCCGCGCGTCGGCGGGCACCAAGTGCGGCGCGCCGAGCGCCATGCCGGCGTACAGCAGCGCGTCGCATGCGCCGGGCCACGGCGGTACCAGCGACGCCTCTCCCTCTTCGTCGACTTCCACGGCGGCTCCGTCGGTCACCGCGATCGCGCGCCGGCGCAGCTCACCGGCGATCAGCGAGAAGCCCTGGTAGATCGGCGAGCCGGCCCGGTTGCGCGCAGGGATCGCGAGCGTCCCGGCGTGATCGGTGCCGAAGTGGATCGAGTCCGCGCGCTGTTCTTCGGTGAGCCACACATCCCACGCCGCCGCGTACATGCGGGCGGCTCCCGGGTCGACCGCCGCCGCGAGCGCGCCCGCGGTCTCCACGGTCAGGCGCTGCGCCGCCTCGATGATCTCGACGACCGACGCGCCGTGCACACCGAACAGCCGCCACGCCTCGAGCTCCTCGAGGACGCGCACGGCGATCGCGCGCGTGTACCCGGCGTCGGGCCGCAGCCCCGTCTGCCGGACGCGCTCGAGATCGGCGGCGGTCACTGCGTCCGTGACCTCGACGGCCAGCAAGCGGCCGGGCCACGACGTGACGATCACGGTGGCGAGTGCGTGATCGACGACGAGCCACGGTGGCCCGCGCTCGGCGTTCGCCACGAGTTCACCGGGCACCGCGCGCTGCAGCGGATGCCCCTCGGTGCGCGGCGCATAGGTGTAGCCCCGCATCGTGGTCACCTACCGACTGTAACGCGCGTTCGGCGTGCGAAGCAGGGCTTCAAGTCGCCGTCCCGTACCGCTGAGCCACGGCAGCGCTACCCTCATTCCGGATCGATGCAGAGGCGGAAGCCGCGGCTCGAGCCCGCCTCGCGCGCGACAAGGATCCACGGCGTGCCGCCATCCTCGGCGAGGTAGGCTTGGTCCCCGGGCGACCAGGCGTCGACGGCGGTGGTCGGTGAGGTCCCCTGTGACGTGCGATAGGCGACGAGCAGCTGTCCTCGCGCTTCGGTCAACGACCACACGCGACCGTCGATCTCCAAGGCGCCGCCTCCCAGTGGAACGCCGCTGACCGCGCCCCACCAGGTCGGCGAGGGGGCCGTCGGGTAGGGGAGGTCGAGCAGACACCCCGGCTTGATCGTGCGGCCGCCGGCATCGCCCGTGAACATCCCGGGGCCGGCGACCGTGCCCTGACAGCGACGGCCGCCTGACCAGAACGACGGCTCGGTCCCCGGCGCACCGGCCCCTTCGGGCGTGACGCGCGCGACGTCGGGGCGCAGATCGTTCCTCTCGTCGGGGACGAGCTCGAACGCCGCGCACACCTCGGGCGCGGCGGGGATCCGGCGGTTGTCGCTCGTGTCGACGTCGACTTGGTCGGTGGCACAGGCAGCGGTGAGCGACGCGAGCAGAATCATCTTGTGCATGGAGCCTCCTTTGATGATGAAGCGGGCGGTCAGCGCGGCGTCGGGCCGGCGGTGAACGTGAGGGTCGAGGTCGTGAAGGCGGGGGAGCGGGTTCGGCGCGCATGGCCAGCCCCCTCGATCACGGCGCACCCCCGAGCTTGCGAGCAGCAGTAGCGCAGCGAGCGTCCCCAAAGCTGGCCTCCTCGACCTCCCAGTCTGTGACTGCCTCGCGTCCGCGCAACCCTCTTCATTTGGGAACGATCCTTCGATTTCGTCGACGTAACCGCAGTTCCAACCGCAGGCTGTGGCCGCTCATCTGGATACTTTCAAATCCTCGAACGGTCGCTGCGAGATTCGGTTGGTTTCGCGCGACGAAACGGCTCGACTCGACGAGGTAGACGCCTACTAGCGCCCGAAGGAGCGCTGCTGGAACCGGAGGCCGTCGAGGATCTGGTCCACCCGCGCCGCGGAAAGGGCGCCGATGCGCTCGCCCAGGCGCGCTTTCTCGACCGCGTCGATCTGCGACACGACCACCACGCTCAGCCTGGGCAGCCCACCTTCGCCCTCGTCGAGGAGCACGTTGCCCGGCTCTCCCGCCTTTTGGAGGTTCGTGGTCAGCGCGCACACGACCACGGTCGCGATCCGGGAGTTGTTGAGGACGTCATCCTGGACCACCACGTGCGGGTGCGACGGCCCGGCGCCGTCCGCGGGCGCGAGCCAGTAGAGATCGCCGCGCTGGATCCGCCTCGAGGTCATACACGGAGCTTATCGCGAGCGACCACGGTGGGACGCCCCACGTCAGAAGAGTCGCTGCTTGCTGTCGGCAATCAACATCGCTACAGCCTCGGTCCGAGCGCGAGGGCGACGTCATTGCGCGCCCGGCGACAGACCTCGTGTGGGCGTAGTGACCGCCGCTGTCCCTCCGTGGCGCATCGCGGGCCCGTCGCGATGGAGCCCACCTGCGATGCTCGCGCTCAATCGCAAACGAGCTTCGCGGCGCCGTCGCGGGGCGCCTCGATGAGGACCAGCTCTTCCGTGGCGAGGTACGCGGTGGTGGGCTTGTTCGGGGCCGACACTTCCAGGCGCGCTGCCTTGCCGTCGTACACGTCCCAGGCCGCGCCCTCGACGTTCAACGTCGTCGACGCCGAGGTCGCTCGCGATGCAGCATAGCGCTGCATCGGTTTGCGAATGTTGGTTCCAAGGCCGCTCGGTAGGTTGTTCGGCGCGGCGTCGAAGTTGACCTCGGACTCGTCGTCGACGTCGTGGACGGCCTCGAGCAGCTGCCCCATGCAGTCCTCGATGTTCAGCAGCTCCACCTCGGGGCCAGAGCTTCGGCAGAAGAACTGCACATCGGGGCTCTGGCTGTGCTGGAACAGCGCGACGAGCTTCTGGTTCGCATCGAACACGAAGGTCATGCCGGTCTCGTCACCGCCATCAGTGACATCGACGAGCGTACCGCCCTCGGCGCCCGCACCGCCGAGCACGCGGGTCTCGACCTCGAGCTCGGTGTTCTCGAGCTCGCCGAAGAGGTCGATGAAGTAGGCGGCGTAGTAGTCCATCGCGGTGCGCTGGAGCGCAGGTGCCGTGCACCGCTCCTCTAGGTCCATCGTGAAGGAGGTGGTTGCGTCGACCGATGCGTTCGCGAAGATC
Organism: Kofleriaceae bacterium; assembly: GCA_033763475.1. Taxonomy (GTDB): domain Bacteria; phylum Myxococcota_A; class Polyangia; order Haliangiales; family Haliangiaceae; genus JABFXX01. Next base: position 41,118 of record JANRKM010000205.1, on the reverse strand, counting down.
TTCGCGAGCGAAGGACCACAAGAACCGCCGTAGCCGGTGTTTTCCGGCAGCGCGGCGGGCGCCGCACATGCCGCGGCGACGGGACATCCAGCACCGCTGCACGTCCCCGTGAGCCCGAACGCACCTCGCTGGGTGCGCTTGTGCCCCTTGATGATCACGCGGTATTGCCCCTTGCCGAGGTTCGCTGCGATCTTCGAGTCAGAGGTGTCGCCGTTCGCGTCGTCGTTCTTCTTCACGTAGGCGCCCCAGCTGTCGGTGGAGCGCCCGCGCTTGTATAGATACATGACCGTGTCGAGATCGCCCGTCGTGTCTCCGGTGAGCAACGCCACCGACGCGTTGGCTGATAGCTCGAACGTCCAGCTGTGGAAGCCTTGCTCGCCCGTCACCGACGCACGGCTCGGGATCCCGAACGACATCGCGCCGTGCTCGGTGGGGCTGGCGAAGCTATCGTCCTTGCCCTCCGACAGTGCGTCCTCCTCGCCACCTTTGTCGGGCTCCGAGGTGCACCCAGTGACTGCCAATGACGAGAACAGGAGAGAGGCGATGATGTTGCGCATGATGCTGCGCCGCTGTGCACGGCTCGCACCAATCGTGCGCGGTTCAACTGCCTGTACTCAGGTGGCGTTCAACGGCGGGACCGGTTTCCATGGAAAGGCGAGTGGTCAGAACGCCTGATATTTCATGACGTTGGGTCATTGGGTTGTTCGGAATCGCCACACCATTGCAACCAAATCGGCGCGAAACGGATCGGATCTCTTCGTCACGCTGTACGTCACTCTCGGTGCAGCCACTGCGCATCACGGATCTGCGGGGCGTTTGTGGTCACGTAGCCGGGCCGTGAACCCAACCAGCGCCTCGCCTTCGAAACGCATGTCGGAGATCGCGACCCCACCATAGCTGCGGCTACCACCGAGATGGAGCACGAGCGCGCTCCAGCATCGCTGCAGCTGCCACTCCCCGAGTGTGCTCGGGATCGGCCGTACCAGATCGAATCGGTGGTGGCCGTCGCCGACCGCGTTGGTGCGCACTGGCGCCGCCGATGCTGCCGCGACGCCGACGATCATTCCGGCCGCGTTGCGCGCGATTGCGTGCAGCGTCGCCGGCGCTAGCCCGGCCACCAACCAAGCTCGCTCGCGCCGCGACCACCACACCGCGCCGGCACGTCGCAGCTCGTCCTCGATCGCGAGGGCGACGCGGCCTCCCCGTGTGGCGCGGAACATCCACACGTCGGCCGGTGCCGCCTCGGTACGCTGCCGCGCGACCGGCCACGGGATGCGCGGCTCGGGTGCCGGGCGCGTGGCGCGGGCAAGCAACAGGCCCACCGCTCCGACGATCAGGATGACCAGCGCGAGCACAAGGTGCTCGGCGCGCACGATACGCGCTGGCACCTCGGCGCCGCGCCACTGCATCGAGCTGATGTGGTGCGCGATCATGTGACTGCAAGTCTGATGACGAGTCAACGGCCCCCCGCGATCGCATGATCGGCGTTGAAGTCCCACAACACCTTCCATTGGGCGGGTGGTCGTGCGATCAGGGCCGCGGCATCCCACCGGAGTTGCGCGGTCGCGTGTTCGTAAGGCCTCGCCACACCCCGTGGGGCCGTGGCTCGCGTGCGTTGACCGTGTAGCTGTTCGATCGCTGTGCCCGAATCTGCCGGCGCAAGCAGTTTCGGTCCGCAGGGGATCAGGGCAATAGTGCGCACCGAGGAGGAAGGGATGGCCCAGATTGGATGGAAAGGTTCCGTGTCGTTTCGATGACCCACCTCTTGTTGCTGGTGATGTCGTTGGCTGTCCTGAACGCTTGCGCGAGCGTGAAGGAGTACGACGCCGGGAACAGCGAGCAGGGCGCGCTCGACCTTGCACCGGCGCCGGGGGAATGTGCGTCGGGCGCCCTTCCGAGTGAGGTGAGCTGCATTGATCACCAGTGCTGGATGTCGCGAGTTAGACTGGGGACTCACCGCCTCACGGTTCGTCGCCGAGTGAGAGTTGCCGATTGTGGTGGGTTGGGCGACTGTGCTCGCGAGGTCGAGTACCGACCTGTCGACGACGCGAGCAGTGCTGTCTTTACGGTGACACCGGTCGAGGCGGCAACTGTCGAATTCGCGGAGCCATGTAACGGGGATTTGGCCGTCGACTTGACGTCCCACGTTGCCATCGACTTCGAGATCGCCGTCCGCGTTGGGTCCATTTCTGACCGTTGGGTCCTCAGTGCAGTCAACGAATGTGGAGCCAACACGTTTGACTGCTCATCGAGTGCTCCGCTACCTCGCTGCTGTTGTCAGCCTGAGATTACGACCACTGCGTGCCAGTAAAGCTTCATCTGGCAAGGTGGTTGCAGTGCCGACGATCGATGTCGGTGTGGAACGCGTGGGCGACGAGGAAGTTCAAGCGGTTTCGCGACCGCGGTCCGCGCTCGAATCCACAGGGCTAGTGGCGCGCCGAGGCGGGTCCCCCTGCTGCAATGCGAGCAGCGACCGTGTGTCAAGACCGCAACGCAACCACAACGGAGTGCCGCGCGGCAGAGTACGTGAGTATCATGTTGATAATGGACGGACTCGCCGAGGTCGTTGCACTCGACCGCGATCATCCCGGGTTTCGCGATCCGCTCTATCGCGCGCGCCGCAACGAGATCGCGCGCGCGGCGCTCGCCTACCGTGAGGGCGACCCGGTCCCCGTGATCGAATACACGGACGACGAGCACGAAGTGTGGCGCACGGTGTGGGCGCACATCGACGGCTTGCACGCGCGTTACGCGTGTCGCGCGTACCGCGAGGCCAGTCAGGTGCTGGCGCTCGATCGCACGCGCATCCCGCAGCTGCGCGACCTCAACGTCACGATCGCAGCGGCGACCGGATTCTCGATGCTTCCCGCGGCTGGCCTGATGACGCCGCGCTCCTTCCTCACGTACCTCGCGCATAACGCGTTCTTGTCCACGCAGTACGTGCGGCATCACACGCGCCCGCTGTACACGCCGGAGCCCGACGTGATCCACGAGCTGGTCGGGCACGCGGTCACGCTCGCGCATCGACCGTTCGCGGTGCTCAATCGCGCGTTCGGTGACGCGGCGGTACAGGCCGACGAAGAGACCCTGCTTGGGCTCATCCGCGTGTACTGGTACACGCTCGAGTTCGGCGCCGTGCGCGAGGACGGCGCGTTACGTGTCTATGGCGCCGGCCTGTTGTCGTCGTACGGCGAGCTCGGCAGGTTCGAGGAGGCGTCGACGCTAAGGCCGTTCGTGCTCGATGAGATCGCCGCGACGCCGTTCGACCCGACTGACTATCAGACGACGATCTTCGTCGCGGACAGCTGGGACGCGATGTCGAGCAGCCTGCTCGCATGGCTCGGCGCGCGGTGCCGCGCTCGTTAGGCTGTGGAGGGCTCGTCGCGCACGGGGAAAGTCCGCCTAGCCACCGCAACCTGGGTCATGCGACCGATCGTGCAGCCACGGCCACCCGTTCAGCCAGCGATCGGCTCAATATGATCCATGGGTTGGCCTGGCCCAGCCCTTGCCTGGCGGGGCGCCATGATGCGCGCCCCCTTCGTGTGTTCCGCCCTGCTATCGATCACCACGCTCGCCGCGTGCGCCGCGGAGGGGTTCCCCGGCGACGAGGTCGAAGACGTCGAGGTCGTCGACGACGGCAAGGGTGATGGATGGGCCACCGATATGCCGCAGGGCACGTACTCGGTCGAGGATGCTGCCACCGGCGACGTCGCGAAGCTGACGCTCAACGCGAACAAGACGTTCCGGCGCGAGCTGAAGGGCAAGCCCGCCCTCGAGGGCAAGTTCAAGATCACCCAGGGCGGAGGCAACCGTTACATCCGGTTCCTCAAGAACAGCGGCACGCTCATCGACAGGTACGGGTTCGAGATCCACGGCCGCCAGCTGCTCGTCCGCAAGGTCGGCGAGACCGACTGGCAGGCGCTCGTGGCGGAAGACAACTTCAAGGGCGTGAACAGCGCCTATGCCGGCACGTACACCGCCTACGGTCGCGGCGACCTACCCGAGGGCGGCATCTTCGAGCTCATGCTGCACGACACCGGCCGGTTCCACATGACCGTCGAGGCCGTGCACGCGTGCAACGCGCCGGGACACGGATGTAGCTCGTCGTGGAGCGACGGCTGGACAGGCTCGTCGTACATCTATGGCACGTGGGCCCCGAAGCAGGGCGGCGGCGGCGTTTCGCTGACTCCTCGCAACGACGCCACCGGCCAGGTCGGTTGGAAATTCGATCTCGCGATGATCCGGACCGGCGACCACCTCGACGTGACGGGTAAGGATGGCTCGCTCCAGCTCACCGGCTCGATGGACGTCCAGGCGCTGTTCGCGGGCGCGCACAGCGTGACGGACGCCGCGGTCGACGGCACCTGGAAGGTCGCCAAGGTCGGCAGCGACCCCGACGCCACGGTCTCGCTGTGGGGCTTCAGCCTCGTGTTGAACGGCGCCGAGCACCAGGCCACGTTCGACGCCGAGACCAACGAGTTCTGCGAGCTGTCGCCCAACACCAACAACGCTCCCAAGTGCGGCGTCTATCAGATCGCCAACGATCCGAAGGGCGGCACGCGGGGCGTCATCTACGGGTACCGCGGGACGGAGTTCGCCGCGCTGCGGATCACGACCAAGACTGCGTCGAAGATGACCCTCACCTCCGACGAGGGCACGGTGTTCACGCTCATGAAGCAGTGAGCGCGTGCGATGTAATCCGCCACTGTCGGGAGCCGCCTGCACCCGCCTGCGGTCCTACAAGACGCGGCTCGGCGCATCCTGTAGGCACGGATTACCGTGAGCGATGGCGACGGCTGGGTGACGGCTGACTCCGACGTATCCTCCGCGTCGCGAACCACGCAGCGCGTCCCCGAGATCCTGGGCGCACGCGACAACGGTGAGCGCGTCGATGCACGGCTTCAGCTCGACCGCCTGGACCAGCTGCGCCGTTCTACGACAAGGCCGCCGGCGTCGCCATGGATCGCCAGTTCGTGCTGCTGACCGCGCGCGCCTCATCGTTGAACGAGGTCAACGAAACTCTGCGCTCGGTGTCCACGATGAGGGGGATGCGGATCGACGTGCGGAACAGCTTCTCTTCCCAACGTAGCGTGGCTGACCGAGCGACCGTAAGCGTTACGACTTCCGTCGCGTTCCTCTCGAGGATGGCATCGGAGCTCGAGCTCGGCCGCGCCGGCCTCAGCCGAGCTCGGCTCGCGCGCTTACCCAAGTCGTCGAAAAGAGCACCGGATATTTCGTCTCGAGCGCTGGTCGATCAGCGGCGAGGATGTCGTAGCGAGCGGCCGGGAGGGTGAAGCGTCGCTCTCTGGTCCCGAACACGAGCTGAGGCGTAGCGTCGAGTTCGTCGGCCTGTTTCCCGACGAAGACCAGCTCTCCGAGCCGAACGCTCGCGTCGGGCGAGCCCAGACATGCCTGGATCTTGAGGACCTCGATCAGGCGATCGTCGAGGCCTTCCTCCCAGATATGGATTTTCTCGCGCAGGGCCATGGGACCGAAGACGGTGCGCACGACGAAGCGCTGAAGGAGCGCGTGAACGTCGGACAATCCTTCCGGGACCCCGGTCGATCCCTTCTGGAAGATCTCCAGCGTCCGCAGGTGCCAGTCTTTCCATTGACGAAGCTCGACGCTTGGCAGCACATGGACGAGTTGCGCTCGTTCGAGATCGGTGTACAGAAAGCGCCGATCTAGTTGTAGTGACTGGCCGCAGGTGCCACAGGTCGCTGTGTGGAAGCGGCCCTCGAGCACCGCTACGCGGGCCTCGGGTGCACGAGTGACGTTGATGGTGTCGGCGCTCTGAACCGTAACGTGCGCACCACAGGGGCACAGAAGTGATTGTCTTGTCGTCACGGACATGTCTGACCCAGTTCTGCAGCGCCAGGATACCCGACGGCACGCGACCTTGAATAAACTAGGTCGATGAAGAGCTTTCGGTCGGAGACGGAATGGGAAAGCGGCGAGACTGTGACCGAAGCGCAGGACAGCGAGCGCAAACGAAACGTTCCGTCGCACGTACCGCTCGAACGTTTGCTGGCGCCCGCGGACCCGTTTCGGGACGCTCTCAAGAAGGGCAGCCTCGGTGATGCCTGCACCGCCGTTCCTGATGGGGTCACGCTCGAGGCCTTCCTCGAAACGTTGGCCACCGATGAAAAAGGCGCGGTGAACGTAGCCGAGGTAAAGAAACTACAGGACCGATTTTGTGAGATCGCTGCCTTCTATTTGCTGCGCACCGGTCGTGGCGACATGGCTCCGGTCAAAGCCGCGCTCAAGCTCTGTGGCAAGACCGCAACGAAGGCAGCGGCCGTCGGGTTCACGCCCGATCAGCTCGGAGCGCTCTCTGCCGAGACGCTGGTGGACGAAATCGCGTACCTCAACCAGCGCTTGGACGAGGTGACCTACAAGTCCGTCAATTCACTTAATCCCACCGAGATCGATCGGCTGTACAACGTCCTCAAGAACAAAGTCGGCGAGAAGGGCGAGCTCGACTGGGTGAGCCTGCGCGAAGTAGCGCAACAGCCAGGAAGCACGGTCATCGGCAGTTGGGTGACAGACCCGAAAACCGGCAAGAAATCGATCGAGATCGCGGACCGCTCGGTGTTCACTTCGGAGGGCGACGCGAACGCAAACCAGGCCTACGAGGACAACTTCCTCCACGAGATCGGCCACGCCATCCACGACTCCTCCGTCGCCTCGTCGGCGGAACAGCTGATGAAAACGGCCGGGTGGCGCTGGGATACCCTCGCAAACTATCAGGTGGCCTATCCCGGTAGTCGACCACCGGCTAGCGAATACTTGCCGGTCCGAAGCGACAAAAAGAATTGGCTCCAAGACGGATTCTACTGGTTCGAAAGCACCGTGTACGGCGGGGCGGTTTTCGCTGTGACGGCAGAGCTGGCAGAGGTCGTCTGGGGGTACGAAAGCAGGCAGGCGAGCAAGGCGCCCAAGGAGTGGTACGCAGAGATGTACGTCCGGTGGGTCCGCGGCAAGCCCCTCGATGCCACCACCCAGGCGCACTTCGACGGACTCAAGCAGTCGGGATTCAAGGCCCCAACCAAGTAGCGCGCCAGTCGTGCTCGACGACGATGCCGCCGAGCACGAGCATCGCCACGACGTCGAGCCGCCGCTGCCGCCAGATGCTCCACGCGCCCTCGATCGCCGGCGGGACGGCGGACAGGGCGAGCGCGGCGAAGGCGCCGAGCTCCGGTTCGCACAGCACGTAGATGACGTACGGTGCAATCGCGTTGATAAGTGCAGTGCGCAGGATCTCGTGGCGCATCGAGCGTGCGGGGCCGTGGCTCGCGCCCACGCATGAGATCACGGATGAGGTAGCGGACCTCTGCGGCGGAGTGGTGACGAACGGACCTGCTCCGATCGCCGCCGGGTCTGGACGGCGGCGCCCAGAGCAGCTCAGGCCGCGACGTAGGCGTTGCACGCCGTGATGCACGCCTCGCAACTCTCCATGCACGCCTTGCACTCCACGTGCATCCCGTGAGCCCAGTGAGCCTTGTGCTCGAGGCACGCGTCGCTGCACTCCTTGCAGACCGCCGCGCACACCGCGACGAGCTTCTTGGCGCTGGCGCTGCTCGTTGCGACCAGCGTCTCGGTCGCGCGTCCGACGGCGATCGTATCTCGGACCGCGGCGGCGCAGCGCGCGAACGACTTGTCGCCGCTGGCGAGCTGAGTAGCACAGTGCGCCTCGCACGCGAGCGCCTTGGCCAGGCACGTCTGCAACGCCGCGAGGAGCGCGGCCTTGGGATCCATCTTGGGCGGCATCTTCTTGGGCGCGGGGGCCTTCTTCGCCTGTGCCTCGGCGTCGCGGCTTCCCACGGCCAGCGCGAGGCCAGCGCTTATCCCTGTCACCATCAGGTCACGTCGGTTCATGGCTCGACGATGGTCCATCGCGCCGGCGCGATCAACCGACCTCGTCCCCATGATGTGCACCTCGCTCGCGGGCTGCACGAGGAGCGGCGAGGGCAGAGGGCAAGGTGGGAAATCGCCGTTCCGTACGGACGGATGACGTGCAACGATCGCCGCATGCGCACTTGGTTCGCGATGGTGGTTGGATGCCTAGCCCTGACGATCCTGGGTACGGGGGCACATGCGGAGACGCTCGGCATCTGGACGTACACCCCCCCGGAGGGCTACGAGGCGGTGAAGAAGCAAACCCAGCACGAGTACACGCGCGCGAACACGAAGACGTTTTGCGTGGTCGCGGTGTTCGTACCCCGCCCGGCGGGGGCCGACCTGGCGTCGGATCTGCGGGCCGAGTGGAAGAGCGCCTACGAGTCGAAGTTCACCGCGACGAATCTGAAGACGCATCCGGTGAAGAAGCTGAAGAGTGGGCTCACCCGGCACGTGATGTCCGCGGAGGTGTCCGACGAGTCGGGGACCTACTACGGGGAGCTCGCGGTGATCCGCGAGCGCGGCGCGGTCGGCAGCATCTTGCTGATGTCGAGCTCGCAGCAGACGATTGCCGGCTGCTATCCGGCGATGGGAGCGTTGCTCGAGTCGATCGCATTCGCCGCGGGCCCGGAGCCGGCACCTGCACCCGCACCCGCGCCGTCGACGAGTGCACCTGCGGCGGCCACCTTGTCGATCGTCGGCACCTGGAGCGCGGGCACGAGTGCCACCGATGCTCGCGGCGTGGCACAGAGCGGATCGACCAAGAAGTCGTACTGGTTCAATGCCGACGGGACCTACCGCTTCTACCGCGAGGCCTGGGGTGGCCAGTTCGCATCTGACAGCTACTGGCTCACCAACGAGACGGGTACCTACACGCTCACAGGAGACACCCTGGTGCTGACGCCGAAGAAGGTCACCGGGACGTTGAACAAGGGAGGCAGGACGTCGAGCTTCAAGCCGCCGGTCGAGAAGATGACGTACACGGTGAAGAAGCACTACTTCTCGGGCCTTCAGGAGTGGAACCTGGTGATGACGCCGGCGGCGCGGACGGACCGCGATGGCGCCTTCGTGTCCAATCCGGCCTTCCCGGGCTCGTACCTATACCGCGATCAGTACCAGCCGGGCTGGCGTTTCCCTCCCTGAGCTGCCGCAACCGACACTGCGACAACCGCCGCCCTGGCATCCCCGAGCAGGAGCTGACAACCCCATATCGCCACGTGAGCTCCCGAGGCGCCACAGCGTTGAACGTTTCGCGCCGGTCCGTCACGGCCATACGTCGCATGCTGCCGCACGTGGTGTCCGAGTTCCGGACGTCCGCACCGCTCGTCGCCACCATCACCGTCGCCGCAGATAGCGCGTGCGCCTACAGTGGTGTGTACGTGCCGCCCGGGCTCGCGCAGGTCGCCCGATCACCGGTCGGGTCGGCGAGGGGACCGTAGCTGTACGCGAGTATCGTCAGCGCGCCCCACGCCTCGGTCGTGCGGACGGTGCACACCGCCGTCTTGTTCTGCCCGTTGATGGCGCGGTGCCCGCCCTCACCGCCATCGCCGCCCTTCGTCGCGAGCGTGACGTTCTCGCCGTCGGCGACGAGCGCGATCACAGTCTCGGAGGGCTTGGCCTCCCCGTACTGGTCCTTACAATGCGCCACCGTCCTCTCGAACCCCGGCGCCTCCGGTTGCTTCGATCGCATGCACGAGTGGGCACGCGCGTACACGTTCTTTCAGCGCGGCGAGAACGAGCGTGGAGAAGGACGCGATCCTGCGCGGGCCGGACCTGACGGTGAGCATCCGACGCAGGGAGCCGAGGAGGTGCCACCGCGGCGCGCGGACGTGGCGCGCTGTCATGGGCGCACGCCCGCTCTCTGAGAGAACTCTCACGAAGCTCTCAAGATCGCGGACCTCGAGGCCTCGTAAGGTTTCGGCATGGTCCTCCGCCTCGCGCCGATCATCGCCGTCGTCGCCGCCGCGGCGGCCCACGCGGATCCCACCGGCGTCACCTTCGACGAGGCGCTCGGGCTGACCGACCAGCTGCCGGTGCTGGTCGTGGCCCGCGAGGTCGCCGCGGCCGAGCGGACGATCGAGCTGCCGCGACCGTGGCAGCCGCTGCTGGTGTTTGCCACGCCGCAGCTGCGAGTCGCGCCCCGCGCCGCGCGAGGGCTCGAGGGCGGTGTCGCGCTCCAGCAGTACGTCCCGCTCGGTGACATCAACGGCGCGCGGCGCGACGTGCTCGCTCGCCAGGCCGATGAGCGCCTCGCCCGCGCCGCCGCGACGCAGCTCGAGCGTCGGCTCGAGGCCGCGGCCGCGTGGATCGCCGCGTGGAGCGCGCGCGAGCGCCAGTTGATCACCGAGCGCGAGTACGAGCTCGCACGCGCGATCGCCGACGTGACCGCGCGCGGGCTCGCCGCGGGCGTGTACATCGCCCCCGAGCTCGCCGATGCGCAGGCGTTCCTCGCCGAGACAGACCTCCGGCGCACCGACGTCGAGGGGGAGGTCATGCACGCGGGGTTCACGCTCGCCCGCGCGATGGCGCGCACCGGCTCCGTGCGCGCAAACGGCGCGCTCCCTACGGCCCCACTGCCTCCACTGCTGACGACCGAGGAGCTGCGCGTGCGCGCCCGCGCGATGCCGGCGGTCGCCGCTACGCGCCTCTCCGCGCGCGTCGCCCGGGCCCGCGCCGCCGAGGAGAAGGCGACGCGCGCGACCCAGGTGATCGTCGGGGCCGAGGCGTTCCGCGACGAGCCCGAGGCGCTGGTCACCGGGCTCACGGTGGGCCTCGCGCTGCCGCACGACCGCGGCGAGCGCGCGCATCGCGAGGCCCTTCTCGCGGCCCGGCTCGCCGATGCGGAGGCGGCCCAGCGCGTCGCGCGCGCGGTCACCGAGCTCGAGGATGCGCTGCACGAGGTCGAGCACACGCACGAGGTGCTGGTCAAGCTGCGCGATCAGCTCGTCCCCGCCGCCGAGGACGCGGCCGCGCGGCGAAAGCGGGCGTACGAGCTCGGCGAGAGCACCATCGTCGAGCTGCTCTCCGCCCAGCGGACGGCGCTGCTCGCGCGGGCGCGCCTCACGGACGCGGAGGCCAAGCACGCGTGGGCGCGGATCACCGCCTGGCTCCTCCTCGAAGCGACGCGCCCGTGACCGCGCGGCGCCCACTCTGGCGCGTCGCGTGTGCGCTCGCGGTCGCCGCGTGCAGCGAGGAGACGCCCCCACCGCCCGCGCCGGCCGTTACGGCGGGTGCGTCGAGCGCGGACGTGCGCTGGGTGGCGGCGCGCTCGCCCGCGGGCACGCCATTGCTCGAGGCTCCCGCGCACGTACTCGCATCACCCCGCGGGCGCGTCACGATCGCGCCGCCGCTACGCGCCCGCGTGCTCGACGTGAAGACCCAGCCGGGCGCGGCGGTGAGAAAGGGCGACGCGCTGGTCGAGGTGCGCGTGCCCGAGGCTGCTGCCGCGGCCAGCGCCTACCTCGCCGCGCTCGACGAGATCGCCGCGTACGAGGAGCGCGCGCGGCAGCTCGCCGCGCTACAGCAGGAAGGGCTCGGCCGGCAGTCCGACGTCGCGGCGGTGCGGCTCGAGCTGGCGAAGCTGCGCGGCGCGCGCGACATCGCCGCGGCGACGCTGCGCTCGACGGGGCTGGGCGTGACCGCCGCGCGCGCGCTCGCCGACTCGGGCGGACAGACCTCGCTGCGCGCGCCGATCGACGGCACGGTGACGGAGGTGTCCGCGATCGTCGGAGCGAGCCATCCGCCCGAGGAGACGCTCGTCGCGATCGTCGCCGGCGGCGCGCGGCGGATCGAGGCGCGCCTGCCGCGCCAGCTGCCGCCGAGCGCGAAGGTCACGTTCGTCCCGGTCGGCGGGGAGCCGATCGCGGCGACGCCCGTCGGGGTCGCACCCTCGCGCGAGCCCGACGGCACCACGAAGGCGTGGTTCGAGCTGGCGGCGCTTGCGCCGGCGGGCGCATCCGGGCGCCTGCGCGCCACGCTGCCCGACACCGCGGCCGTCCTCGTCCCCGCGACGGCGATCGCGCGCGAGAGCGCTGGGACCGTCGTCTTCAAGCGCGCCGGCACGCGGCCCACCCGCGTGTTCGTCCACGTCCTTGCGAGCTCGGGCGCCGACGCGCTCGTCGAGGGGCTCGCGGTTGGCGACGAGGTCGCGGCGGTCGCCGCCACCGTGGAAGGAGCGGCGAGCCCACCATGATCGAGCGAATCGTCGGCTTCTCGATCGATCGCCGCGGGCTCGTGATCGGCGTCTGGTTCGCGCTCGCGCTCGTTGGCGCGTGGGCCGCCAGTCACCTGCAGCTCGACGCGCTGCCCGACCTGACCAACAACCAGGTCCAGATCCTGACCCGCGCGCCGGGCCTCACGCCCGAGGAGGTCGAGCTGCGCGTCACGCGGCCCATCGAGACCGCGCTCGGCGGGCTCCCGGGCCTGGCGACGCACCGCAGCTCGTCGCGCTACGGCCTGTCGGCGATCACCGCCGTGTTCGAAGACGAGGTGAGCACGTACCGCGCCCGGCAGCTCACGTCGGAGCGACTCGCGCTCGTCACCCTGCCCGAGGGCGTCGAGGCGCCCGAGATGGGGCCGATGACCGGAGGGCTCGGCGAGATCTTCCACTTCACCCTGACCTCGCCGCAGCGCACCACCGCCGAGCTGCTCGAGCTCGCGCAGCTGCGGGTCGTGCCGACGCTGCGCGGCGCGCCCGGCATCGTCGAGGTCAACACGTGGGGCGGCGCGCGGCGCACGCTCGAGGTCCGCACCGACCCGGTGAAGCTGGCGCAGCGCGGGCTGTCGCTGGACGCGGTGCGCGAGGCCGTCCAGCGCGCCACCGGCGCCGTGCCCGGCGCGTCGATCCCGTCGGGCGACGGCCAGGTGCTGCTGCGCGCGGTGGCGCGCCCCCGCGCGGGCCCCGAGCTCGGCGCCGCGGTCGTCGCGCGCACGGCGGACGGCATCGTGCGGCGCGGCGACGGCGCCGCGAGAAGCGCGGGCGCGCGGCCGCGGATCGGCGCCGCGACGGCGAACGGCCGGGGCGAGACCGTGTACGTGATGGCGCAGATGCTGCTCGGCGCCAACGCGCGCGAGGTCACCGCCGGCGTGCGCGCGCGGATGCCTGCGCTGGCGAAGCTCCTGCCGCCCGACGTCGAGATCCACATGGTGTACGACCGCCGGGTGCTCGTCGACGGCACGCTCCGCACGGTCGGCAAGAACCTGCTCGAGGGTGGCCTGCTCGTCATCGGGGTTCTCTTGCTCATGCTCGGTAGCTGGCGCGCGGGCACCCTCGTCGCCCTCGCGATCCCGCTGTCCATGCTCGGCGCGCTCGCCGCGATGGTCGCGCTCGGCATCCCCGGCAACCTGATGAGCCTCGGCGCGATCGACTTCGGGCTCCTGGTCGACGGCGCGGTCGTCCTCGTCGAGAACATCTTCCACACGCTCGCGCCGAACGGGCAGGGGGCGTCCCCCGACGCCGGCCTGCCGATGCGCGCGCGCATCCGCGCCGCGTGCCAGGCCGTGGCGCGCCCGGTGTTCGCGTCGGTGATGGTCATCCTCCTCGTCTACGTGCCGGTGCTCGCGATGACGGGCGTCGACGGCAAGCTGTTCCGCCCGATGGCGATCACCGTCGTGCTCGCGCTGGTCACCGCGCTCTTGCTCACGCTGACGCTGATCCCCGCCGCGGCGAGCCTGGTCCTGCGCGAGAAGGACGTGCCCGCGCGGCCGCCGCGGCTCGTCCGCCTGATCGACCGCGGCTATGGCTGGGTGCTCCGCCACCTCCCCAGGCTCCGCATCGCGGTCACCGCCGTCGCGATCGTGCTGCTGGTGATCGCCGGCATCCTGTTCCGCCGCGCCGGCAGCGAGCTGGCGCCCCAGCTCGACGAGGGTGACCTGGTGGTGCAGACGACGCGACGCCCCGATCTCAGCATCGAGGCCGCGATCGCCGCGGCGACCGCGCTGGAGAAGGCGCTCCTCCGGGTGCCCGAGGTCCGGCAGGTCGTCTCGCGGATCGGCAGCCCCGCGGTGGCGACCGACGTGATGGGCATCGAGCAGGCGGACGTGTTCATCGCACTCGCGCCACGCGCCCGGTGGCGCCCGGGGCTCACGCGCGACGCGCTGATCGCGGAGCTCGAGGCGCGCACGCTCGCCGCGTCGCCGGGCTCCGAGCCGGCGTTCACGCAGCCGATCCAGATGCGGTTCAACGAGCTGCTCGGCGGCGCGTCGAGCGACGTCGTGGTCAGCGTGTACGGCGACAACCTGAGCACGCTGCGCGAGGCGGCCGAAGCGATCGCCGCCGCGGTCGGCAAGGTCCCGGGCGTCGTCGACGCGCGCGCGCTCGCCCCCGCCGACGTGCCCCTGCTCGAGGTGCGGCCGCGCCCCCTCGACGTGGCGAGCGCCGGTCTCGATGTCAGCGACGTGCTCGAGACCGTGCAGGCCGTCCGGTTCGGCCTCGACGCCGGCATCATCTACGACGGCCCGCTCTCGATCCCGGTCGTCCTGACGGTCGGGGGCGTCGCCAGCGAGTGGGATCTCGAGCAGCTGGGCGTGCCGTCGCCGACGGGCGGCACCCTGGCGCTGTCCTCGGTCGCCGACGTCGCGCGCATCCCGACGCCGGGCGTCGTCCAGCACGACCTCGGCGTACGGCGGCTGTCGGTCGGCTTCAACGTGCGCGGCGCGGATCTGGGAGGCGCCGTCGAGGCCGCCCAGCGCGCGGTCGCGCGCACGGTGGAGCTGCCTCACGGCTACCTCGTGAAGTGGGGAGGTCAATACGAGAGCCTCGAGGCGGCCAAGGCGCGGCTGCGGATCGTGATCCCGCTCGTCCTCGGCCTCATCGTGCTCGTCCTCGTGATCACGTTCCGCCACCTCCGCCACGCGCTCGTGATCCTCACGCACGTCCCGTTCGCGTGCGTCGGCGGCATCGTCGCGCTCTCCATCCGCGGCATGCCGCTCTCGATCTCGGCGGCGATCGGCTTCATCGCGCTGTCGGGCATCGCGGTCATGAACGGCGTCGTGCTGCTCTCGCAGGTGCGCGTGCTCGAGGACACGGGGACCCCGCCCGGCGAGGCGATCCTGACCGCCGCCCGCGCCCGCCCGGTGCTGATGACCGCGCTCGTCGCGGCCCTCGGCTTCGTCCCGATGATGCTCGCCCGCGGCGTCGGCGCCGAGGTCCAGCGCCCCCTTGCCACGGTCGTGGTCGGTGGTCTACTGACCTCCACGATCCTCACGCTGATCGTGCTGCCCTCGGTGTATCCGTGGCTCGCGCGGCGCCGCCGGGAGCCGGCGGCGTGAAGATCCTGCTGGGCGAGGTCGACGAGCGGATGGCGCGCCTCGTCCACCGCGTGAGGCCCCGACTTCACCGGCGAGCCTGACGCGGTCGATGGTGCCACCGCCGGGTCGGGCCGCTGCGACGCCCGCCCGCGAGTATTCTCGCATCCGATGGCTCGCGTGACCGTCCCCGCTGCGCCGTTCCAGGCGTTGCGGGCGCGTGCGGCGGCGAAGCGACGCGCGAAGAGCGTGGCGACGATCGACCGTGTCCTCGCGCAGATCGCGAAGCGCACCGGTGGGGCGACTGCGCCGGCGGTGACGCTCGGCACCAAGCTCGCGAGTGTCGCCACCGAGGGTGGCCCGCCGCTGGTCGTGCCCGCCGAGCACCTCGCCGCGTGGCTGGGCGTCGTCGGTCCCAAGCCGTTCGACATCGGGGAGCGTGACTACGAGCGTGCGTGCGACGCGAAGCGGCCGTCGGTGCTAACGGTGGGCAACGGCCACGGCGTCGTGCTCGACGAGCAAGGCTGCGACGTGCACGCGGAGGAAGCGGGGCTCCTGTTCGTGCTGAGCGGCGATCCCGGCGACGCCGTCGCCAGGGCATGGAAGAAGGTCGGTGCGATCGCGGTCAGCGCGAAAGGGCTGGTAGTGCTCGATGCTGCGGAGGTCGGGGCGGAGAAGGGCGTCAACCGTGCACGCGTACCGCTCGCCGCCGGGACGTACGACGTGCGCTCGCATCGGCCGGGCGGGGCCGGCGCGGACTACAACGCAGTGCGCTTCGTGCGGACCTCCTCGGCAGCTCGATGAGCTGGGATTGAATGAGGCGTTGCCCCGATCTGCCCGAGCGACGGTCGCGCTACATTGCGACCGTGCGATTTCTGCATCCCGAGCATGACGAGCAACTCGAGCTCTCCACCGATGATGTCTTCCTGAACCCCAGCTACTTCGACGGGGGCTCGCGTCTGGACACCGACCTGTCGCCACCCGACTTCGCGTGTGGCAGTCACCCGATCGTGTCCGCGAACATGAATGCGGTCACGGGAAAGCGGATGGCCGAGACGATGGCGCGGTTCGGTGGGCTCGGGGTGCTGCCGCAGGACATGGCGCTCGATACCGTCGACCGCATCGTCAAGCACATCCGCGCGGCGGACACCCGCTACGATACAGCGCTGTCGGTCTCGCCACGGGCGACGCTGCGTGATGTCCAGGGGATCATTCGCAAGCGTTCGCATGATCTGGTCGTCGTCGTGGACGATCAGCAGCGCCCGATTGGCATCGTCAGTCAGCACGACCTGCGCGATCGCGATCAGTACCTGCCTGCGGAGCGGCTGATGTCGCAGCGCCTCGTCACGCTGCGTGCCGGGACGTCCAACCGCGATGCGTTCTTCGCGATGGAGGAAGCTCGCGTCAAGGCGGCGCCCGTGCTCGACGCGGAGGGGCGCCTCCTCGGCGTGCTGACGCGCAACGACGCGGTCCGGATGGAGCTGCTGCGCCCCTCGATCGATGCGAGCGGACACCTGATGGTCGCCGCGGCGGTCGGCATTTCAGCGGCGGCAGCGACGATCGCGGGGCAGTTAGTCGAGATCGGTGTCTCGGCGATCGTGCTCGACACCGCGCACGGGCATCAGCGCCGAATGCTCGAAGCGATTCGCGCCGTGAAGGACGTCGTGCGCGGGCGGGTGCCGATCGTCGCTGGCAACGTGTGCACGGCCGAGGGCACCCGGGCGTTGCTCGAGGCCGGCGCCGACGTGATCAAGGTCAATGTGGGTCCGGGCGCGATGTGCACGACGCGCATGCAGACGGGCGCGGGTCGGCCGACATTCACGAGCGTGGTCGCGTGCGCGCGCGAGGCGCGGAGCGTCGGCAAGCAGGTGTGGGCCGACGGCGGCGTCAAGCATCCGCGCGATGTCGCGCTGTACCTCGCCGCCGGTGCTGCGCGCGTCATGGTCGGCACCGCACTTGCCGGGACCTTCGAGAGCCCGGGTGACGTCAAGGAAGACCGTGAGGGGCTCCTCTACAAGGAGAACTACGGGATGGCGAGCGGTCGCGCGGTCAGCGATCGCACGGCCGATCTGGATGCGTTCGAGGCGGCCAAGAAGGGCTTCTTCCGCGAGGGCATCTCGAGCTCGCGGATCTACATTCGCGAAGGCCTGGAGAGTGTCGGCGCGGTGCTCACCGACATGATCACCGGCGTGCAGTCCGCGTTCACCTACGTCGGCGCGCGCACGCTCGACGAATTCCATGCACGCGCGGTCATCGGCGTTCAGACGTGGGCGGGCTACGGCGAGGGTACGCCGCACGGCGCGATTCGACGCTAACAGCGTGCGTTCGTAGGGACAGACACGGGCGCTGTTCTGCGCACGGCGTCTCGACCGCACAAAAAACCTGTGACCTCGTGGTGCTTCGCCGCAACTATCCGGTGGATGAGATCCTTCCTCCGAACGTCCCTGATCCTGGCCTTGGTCGCGAGCTGCGGAGGTGATGACGCGGACGCCCTCGGCGTTGGCGCGCAGTGCACGTCCAGTGATGACTGTGACGATGGTTCCACCCAGATGTGCCTGCCGTTCAAGGGCGGCTACTGTGGCCTCACGGGGTGCGCACATGACACCGACTGTCCGGCCGACGCGGCGTGCATCGCCCACGACGACGGCGTGAACTACTGCTTCCGCACGTGTGCGACGAAGGCCGACTGCAACGCGAACCGTGATGCCGAGAACGAGGCGAACTGCTCGTCGACCGCGGTGTTCGTGGATGGTGATGCAGGTCGCAAAGCATGCACGCCTCCCTCCGGATCATGAGCTCCACGCGGCCGCATGGGCGAGCCCACATGGGCCTCGTTCCGGTCTACGCTCTGCGCAGGTGAGAGCCTCCATCCTCTGCGCGCTCGTCCTGGGCTCGGCGGTCGCGGCCGCCGCGCCCGGCGCGACGCGGGTCGTGCTCGCCGATCCGGACCCCGAGTTGCTCCGCGCAGTCGAGAAGACTCTCGCGCCGTGGGCGCTCGAGATCGTGGTCGAGAAGGCGGCTCCTGTCGATATCGCGCAAGCCGCAGCTCACGCGTCGGGGCAGACCGCGCGGTTCGTGGTGTGGCGGCGTGGGAGCGACCTGGTCGTGTTCGATCGCGAACGCGGCGCTGCCGAGTACCGCGAAGGTAAGGCCGGGGCGCTGGATCCGATCGATGCCGCAGCCTCGGCGCTGACCGTGAAGACCTTGATGCGGTTGCCACCCCCGCCTGGGACCAACGACGTCGCGCTCGCGACGGCCGTGACGACGCCCGGTCCCGAAGTTCGGGTGCAGGCCGGGGCTGCATCGCGGTTCTCGGGCAGCACCCACGCCGAGGTGAGCGCGCGTGTGGGGGGCGCGGCCCTCGTACGCCCGTGGGGACAGCGTGACGTGCGCTTCGGCATCGCGGGCGAGGTCGGCTCCCGGGCGGAGATCAAGGACGGTAACTTCCGGGGGACGTGGGGCGACTGGGCCGTGCTGGCGCTTGCGAGCTACACGATCGCGCGGGGACGGTGGGAGCTCGATCCGCACGTCGGCGTGGGATTCTCGCGCTCTCGCTTGGAGGGCATGGAATCCTCGGTGGCACGCGAAGACGCACGAACGCTCGCGGCGTTCCGGCTCGGGGTGTGGGGGCGATGGCGGGAGGGGCGATTCACCCTCGGCGCCGGGGCAACCCTCGATTCGACACCGGGCGCGCCGACGTACGTGCGGGAGCAGGGCAACGGGACGCTGTTCGCCGCTCCGGGAATGGGGCTTGGAATCAGTGTGTTCGCTGCCGCCGACTTCGGTGGCTAGGCCGTGAAGATTCTTGCGACCTCCCGGGGGGGCCGCGCCACTAGCACTGCGATGGGACCGGCGCCTGCTGCCGTTCGCGAGCACGACCTCGGCCTCGCCCGACGGGCGGCGTCCGGCGACCGTGCCGCGCAGCGCGAGCTGTTTCAGGCCCAGCTCGACGGCGTCCACCACGCGCTGTTCCGGATCCTGGGCGTGAATCGCGAGCTCGAAGACCTGATCCAGGATGCGTTCGTCGAGATCTTCAGGTCGCTCCACGCGTTTCGCGGTGACAGCACGCTCGCGCGGTGGTGCCAGATCATCGCGACGCGAACCGCCTATTTGTGGATCCGGCGCCGTCGGCCACCCGCGGTCGAGCTCTCGCTCGTCGAGGAGAGCCTTCCGAGCGAGGTCGATACGCGCCGCCAGGTCCAGATGCGCGAGGCGGTGCGTCGCCTGTATGCCGCGCTCGATCGCATCGATCCCAAGCAACGCATCGCCTTCGCGCTTGCCACCATCGATGGTCGATCGCTCGCGGAGGTGGCGCACCTGACCGAGACGACCGTCATTGCGGTCAAGACGCGCGTGTGGCGCGCCCGGAAGGAGCTCATGAAGCGCGCCGCGAAGGACCCCGTGCTCGCGAGCTTCCTCGCCGAGCTGCAAAGGGAGGAGCGATGACCGACCTCAAACCGGTTCGTCCGCCCGTCGAGCCGTTGTCAGACCTGGCGCGAGCGCGCATCGAACAGGGGGTCTGGGCGCGCCTCGATCAACCGGCTCCGGCAAGCGCTGCGGGACCGAACTGGCGCTGGCTCTGGATCGGCGTCCCGGCGCTCGCCGTCGCAGCTGTGATCGCGGTGTTCGTGACCAGCTCCGGGCCTACCACCGAGCCGCGCGCCGATGGCCAGCCCGCCCGCATCGTCTCGGGTGCGTCACCGTCGTCGGCCTCGTTCGACGACGCGCACATCACGCTCGACGCCCATAGCGCGGTCGTCGTGAGCCGCGACGTACGTGCGCCGAGTGCGCTCCTGGAGCGCGGGGGAGCCTGGTTCTCCGTCGCCCCGCGCGCGGGTCGCCCGCCCTACGTCGTGACCGCTGGTGACACGGTCGTCCGTGTGATCGGAACTCGGTTCCGGCTCGCCCGCGCCGACGAGCGTGTGAGCCTCGAGGTCGAGCACGGTGAGGTCGAGGTCCAGTTCCGCGGCGCGAAGCGCGCGGTGCGCGGAGGCGAGGCCTGGTTCTCGGATGCTCCGACCCGGGTTCGCGCCGTGCAGACCGCTGTCGTGGCGCCGTCGCCTGACGCTGCCGAGCCGCCAGCCGCCCAGCCGCCAACCGTCGAGCCGCGACCAGGCGCCCCTGTCGTCGACAGAACGCGCGATCCCGAGCCTCGTCGTGAATCGAAGCGCAGCACCAGCGATCATGCGCCGACGGTCGAGGCCGCCCAGGTGGAGTTCGAACGCCTCAGCGCACTCGAGGTGCGTGATCCAGCGGCGGCGATCAACGGCTATCTCGCGCTCGCTCGGGGCACGACCCCGTGGGCCGAGCCCGCATTGTACGCGGCCGCCCGTCTCGCCGCCGATCGTAAGGAGCCGCTCGCAGAGAGGCTCTTGGACCAGTACCTCCAACGCTTTCCGCGCGGCCGCAATGCCGATGATGCCCGCCGACTGCTCGCCAACCTCAAAGGAGTCACCCGATGAACCGGCTGCTCACGTTATCGCTCGTCTCGATCGCCGCCCTGTCCTCCTGCGGTGACGACCAAGGCGGAAGCACCACGGATGGCGGACAGACCTCGGATGGCGCCGGCGGAGACGGCAGCAACCCGCCGTTCGATGCCGCGATTCCGCCCGGATGCACCACCCCGGATCTGACCAAGCCGCAGTGCTCGAACTGCATCGACGACGACAACGACGGCTTCATCGATTCGTACGACATCCACTGCACCGGCCCGGCGGACAACGACGAGGCGTCGTTCCAGACCGGCATCTCGGGCGACAACGTCGACGCGATCAAGCAGGACTGCTTCTTCGACGGCAACAGCGGCAGTGGCAACGATGGCTGCGATATCCACGTCTGCTGTCTTCTCGGCGCCACCACCGTGGGTGCGTGCCCGATCGGCCAGAACCAGTACGATCCCGCGGATTGCCCCGCGCCGATCGGCAACACGCCGCTCTCGCAGCAGTGCATCGATACGTGCGGTGCGCTCACGCCGCCGGGCTGCGACTGCTTCGGCTGCTGTACCCTGTGCGACCCGAACAATCCGACCCAGTGCTACGACATCGCGACGAACCCCAATAACTCGCCGAACTGCACCGTCGAGACGCTCGGCGACCCGACCAAGTGCACGCCGTGCACGCAGGTCCCGAGCTGCGGCGATGTCGACTGTGGTGGCTCGACCTGCATTCTGTGTCCAGGCCAGGATCCGGCGGACCTGCCGCCCGAGTGCAACAACACCCCCCAGTGCCCGGCCGGCTCGACGAGCTGCGCGAATGGTGCGGCCTGTCCGTCGTCGACCTACTGCGACGTCAGCAGCCAGTGCTGCGTGGGCATCATCCTCTAGGCTCTGCGCGGCCCCCCTGTGATCTGAGCTACACGTAACCGGCGAACCGGTTCAGGGCAGCTCTGCGCACAGAAGCTTGGCGGCCGTCGAGTCGAACCTGGCCATGACCTGAACAGCGCCGTTGCGGTCCCCGGCCACATACGTGACCCCACCACCATTCGTCGCGATCGAGATCTTCGCCGCATCGCCATGGTCGGTGCTCCACGCGCGATACGTGAAGGTCGGGGCCGCGGTCGACGAACCCCGGTGCCATGCGACGACCGTCTTCACTAGCTGCGGAACAGCGGCTCCGCCTTCACCACCTGCTTGCGATCCGAGCTCGACGTCGTCGACGTTCGCGTTGATCGACCCCATCATCAAAAGGTTCGCAACGCAGTACTCGTCGACCTGGGGTTCCAACGCAGGGGTGAAGTCCGCGGGACAGGTCCACGTGTACGTCGCGCTGTCATGGAGCCACTTGAGCGTGACCAGGGGAGCGCCACCATGCGCTAGCGCCACCCAGCTGGTGTATCCAGAGTCTGGATCTGTATCGAAGGAGACGAGTGCGCCGGTGCCGCTCTGATTCGGAATCGTTTGATGACTGGTCATCGAGAATTCCTGGAATAGATCGGTCGCACACTCCTCTCGCGCGACGATCTCGAGACCACGCCGTTCCCAGGAGGTGAGCGCTCCGCGCGTCGCGAGCGATGCTGTTTCCGACGTGTGTGCCGCTGCCTCGCCGTTGACCACGCGGTCGATCTCGCGCAAGCACCCCTGGGTCAACCCGGTCGCCGCAGGTGCTGCCGGGATGTTGTCGAATCGACACATCGCTTGTTCGCTGGGACACCCGTCGCCGCTGCACGACGACGTCAAGGAGATCGTGCCCGTCGGGTCCTTGCTCTTGACCAGGACGCGATAGACGCCCTCGCCGTAGTTGCGGTTCAACGCGGAGGTGACGTCGCCGTTGGCGTCGTCGTTGCGCCAGATCGGATAGCCCCATCTCCCGGTTGTCGAGTTGCGGCGATACACGTACATCACCGTGTCGACGTCGCTGTCTTGTGTGGTTAGGTCGACCTCGGCATCGCCCGAGAGCTGGAACGTCCACGCGTGGAACTTGTAGTTCGCTTTGACCTGTCCGCCTGCCCAGCCGTCGAAGCTGAGCCAGCCGTGTGAAACCGGCGCGCCGAAGCCGTCGGCCTTATCTCCGTCTTCGATGACCAGGTCCTCGTCCTCTTCGTCCGACATACAACCGGCGTGAAACGATCCGACCGCCAACGAGGTGAGGAGCACGCCAGCCAGCGTCTTCATGGAAGCCCGGGTTGCAACGGCCGTGCCGCAGGCAGGCTGAATGAGCTGCTCGGTCATGAGGGGGATGATCTGCAACTCTAGATAGTTATCGTTCTATCGTTCAAGAACAGCAAACGCATCAGCCGGCAACTCGAGAGCCCGTGGCAGGCGCAGAAGCCTCGTCCAACCGGTCCGGCAATCTCAACCGAGACCACCGGTGCGTTCGGCCGATCGCGCTCTGGGCGGGACGCAGGCTCCGGAATAAAAGCGAGCGGCATTCGCTCGATGCCAGCGGCGGCATGGGGCCGGCCGCTTCCTGCCATTTGGCGGTCTACTGTGGACAGGCTCACGACCACCTTGTTCGATTCGAGCCTACTGCGGGCAGCTCGCGTCGGCGGCGCCGACCGTGACCGACCGTGCGCTCTCGGTGACGGTCGCGAGTGAGAGCGACGCGACGTGGCCGACCGATGGCGCGCTCGGGCTCACCGGAATCGGATCGGCGATGGTCACGACACCGGTGTTCGATGCCGCGGTGCACATGCCGACGTCGCCATTCGGAGCCGCACGCACGAGCAACAGACGCTGGGCGCCGTGTTGGAGCAGCGCGGTCGATCCGCCGCCGGGTTCCGCCACGATGTCGCGTGCGACGAGCTCGTCGTTCGTGTCGGTGCTCGCGAGGCGATGTTCGAAGCGCTCCGCCGTCATCGACGTCGAGAGCCCCGCCCAGTGCGCCGCGTACGTCCCGTTGTAGTCGGTGCCGAGGATCACTGGCCCCACAACGGTGTCGACGAGACCCGCCACGCGCCCCGACAATCCGCCGCGCGTGAGCGTGCCGTCGCCAGCGATGTGATCGATCTCGACAGGAGGTGCACTCGGAATCATCTCGCTGAACATCCACAAAGCGCCGCCCGTCACGGCAGGTGTGATCTGCGAGTACGAGATGCCAACGGTGCTGCGCCGCGCAAGACGTCCCCAGCGAGCGGTCAGCCCGTCCGCCTCGACCGCGGTGAGCGTCGCGAACGGCGCGAAGGTGTTCCCGATCAGCGCCGCCAGATTACCCGCCACGAGGATCGTGCCGTCGGGAAGTACCGCGACGTCGTCAACCGACTCGACGCTGTCGAAGCCGATCCGCGCAAGCCAGTCGACCGATCCGTTCGCATGAACGCGAACGACGGACTGGCCATTGTCTTGCGGCGTGCCGAAGTTACCGCCGGCGATGACCGCACCGTCGGGCGTCGTGGCGACGGCCGTGAGCTTCATGAGCCGCGTCTGGCTGGCATTGGTGCGGTCACCGTGGCGAGACCAGATCACCTGGCCATTGGCGCCGAGGCGGAGCAGGTAGCCGACCTCGGTGCCGAAGCCACTTGCATCGAAGCTGTTCGTCGCACCGACCGCGATCACGTCTCCACCGGGGAGCGCGGTTACATCCAGCAGCGCATCGGCATACAGGCCTCCGTAGCGATGCACCCACAGCACCTCGCCCGACGAGCTCACGCCCACCGCGAAGCCGTCCGTCGATGTCCCGCTTCCGGCCGTGTTGTCCTGGCCCACGATCACGTAGCCACCTCC
The DNA here is from genome assembly GCA_033763475.1 of Kofleriaceae bacterium. Classification (GTDB taxonomy): domain Bacteria; phylum Myxococcota_A; class Polyangia; order Haliangiales; family Haliangiaceae; genus JABFXX01. Next base: position 16,817 of record JANRKM010000205.1, on the reverse strand, counting down.
GGGCAGACGTGTCATCGCTCTCGGCAAGAACGTACCCGGCCAATCGATGCCGATCTGCAGCGGCGATTCGTCTGCCGGCGATGGATCCACGAGCGGTGCGTCCTCCATCGGTGCATCGGTCGCCTCGGTACCATCGGGCGGAAACCCCGCATCGGGCGAACCGCCGGGAGATGGAGCACCGCCACACGAGATGACAAGCGGTAGCAGATAGGAGTGACGCATCGACATCCTCGGCTTCAGACGGTACTCCTACTCGAAGGGTCGCGTGCAGCGGCCCTACGGACCGGCCGCCTGTCCGAATCTATCGCGCGGTTCACGAGCGCTTGGCTTGGTCGTCCGCTGACCGCGCGAAAGCAACGGTACGGCGCAGTCGCGGCAGAACGTATCGATACCGAGCATGCACGGCTGATTTAGGTTCCGCGTGTGAAGCCAAACCTCGGTTGGGTCGTCGCGATTCTGGTGTCGGGTGCGTGCTCGTCGAAGGAGCCCAAGGCCGAACCTCCCAGCGGTTCGGCCAAGCCAGCCGAGCCCGCGGCACCGCCGGCCGCGCCTGCAGCTGCACCCGCGGCACCGCAAGCACCGCCTGCAGCTCCGGACGACGACACCGATCCCGCCATGGAGCGTGCGGCCGAGCAGCGCATCATGGCGGAGCTCGAAGCAAACACGAAGCAGGTTCTCGAGGCGCTCGCGACCGGCAAAGCAGCCACATTGGAGGAGCTCGCACCGGCGGGCACCAAGATCTCGGTCGTGAGCAGCAACGCGCAGAGCTCGGAGTCCTCCACGTCGACGAAGGCGTTCACGGGCGGTGCGGAGCTGGTGAAGTACTGGTCCGAGCTGAACGTCACCGCGATGACCGTGAAGGCGTGCGACGGCATGTGCTGCAAGCTCGAGCCGAGCTACGACGACGACCGCTCGCTCGGCGCGCAGGTCCGCGAGGTATGTTTCGCCGGCGGCATGCTCTCGAAGCTGACGATCGTGATCGACGGCTGAACGAACATTGCCGCAAGTGGGTCCCTTTCGCGGAGGAGTGTCTTCACTCACGCAGACGGGGATGTGAAGTCATGAATACTCGTGCAGCAGGACCACGCGCATCTTCGGTGTCCTCACGTCGTTGATCACCGTGTGTGCGGCGAGTTCCACTACGCGACCGCCGAGCGCACGGAGACGTGGACTCTGCGCCACGTCGAGGGCGCCGCGCTCCTCGAGGTGCAGAGCGCGCAGGGCACGCAGCGCACGCAGCGCTACCTCGGCACAGCCACCGAGGGCGCGTCGCTAGGCCTCGACGTGACCACCGGTACTAGCGCGAGCGCCTTGCATCAGATGAACGAATGGCGATGCTCGTCGATCACGAGCGGATCTCCATCCATGTCGGCGAGTAGGTTTGCGAGCGCTTCGCCGTCCCCTGCAGCCTCGCCACGCGCGGCCGCCCACGCGAGCTCGTCGGCATCGAGCGGGATCAGCGCGGTGACGGAGACCTCGGTGCCCTCGAACATGATCGGAGTCTCGAAGGCAGCGGTGATCCAGTCTCCGGGCACGCCGAGCGCACCTTCGAAACGCGTGACGCGGGGCTGCCGCGGGTCGGACCGGATCGGGATCAAGTCGGCTGGCAACGGGCCCCACGGTAGGCGCGGCACGTTGGCGCCGAGGAACCGCAGCCAGGCGAACGGCCAGAACACGGCTGGGCGCTTCAGTGCTTTCGCGGTCAACGGCCAGGTCGCGGGAAGCACCATCGCCAGCTCGACTGCGGCCTGGCGCCCGCGCCTCACGAGGCCACATCCAACCGTGAGGAGCACGATGCGTGGCTGGACGTCGAGCGTGAAGTCGAGGATGTACACGTCGACGTGTGCTTCCCCCTCGCGCTTGTCGTGGTAGACGGACCGGATCGTGGCGAACTGCGTGACGCGTTCGTCGATCGCGTTGAGGTAGGACCGGAATCGCGCGTGGTCCACATGCCATCTCTAGCACGTGGAGGGCGCGATCGTCACGCTTGCGCGCGACGCGGCGTTGCCAGGCGCCGATGGCGCGGACGACGAGCGGGCCGGTCCACCGCGTCCAGGCAGGGCTGCGGGCGCGCGCCGCTGGTAGCTGCCGAGCGGTTGTCCGGCGGCGCCGGACGTGCGTTCATGGACCACTGGCGAGCACGCCGGGGTGCGTTGAAAGATCTGCGCCGGTCCCTCACGACCACACGTCACGCGCTTGCAGCGCGCACTGTCCGAGTACCGGACGTCATGGCGCAGAGCACGCGACAGGTCTTGGAAACGTCGAGGCGGGGTGATGACTGACAGTATGCTAGCGGCGTTCCAGGATGTACGGAGGGTCGCCGGGCACGATCAGCGTTCCGTTCTCGACGAGGACCGACGGGCCCGCGAAAGGTGGATCCAGTAGCACCAGCTGCGTGCGGCCATCGGCGTTCACGACGCGATCGAAGCGGGACTTCCACTCGCCGACATCGAACATGCCGTCTGTCGTGATGTGAACGTCGCCGAGAAGCGGGTGGTGATATCGACCGACGAGCGCCGGGAGCCAGCCGCGGTCACTCATCACATGCGGCTTCTTGCCAGGCGCGATGCGCCGGTATTCCGCGAGCAGAGCCTCGGCCGCACGTGGCGCCAACGAGAGCGCTTCGAGGAGACGCTGGCGCATGACGGCGACGAACGGAAGGTGCTCCTGGGCGTTGTCGTTGCGAACGTTGGTGAGGATAACGATGGCGGTACGGGCGCTGGGGACGACGTAGAGCGTGGTTCCGAAGCCAAATGCTCCACCGTCGTGCGTGAACGCGGTGATCCCATCTTTGCGCTTGATCCGGTACCCCAGGCCGTACGAACTGTGATCGTCGATGGCAATCCGAGCGCGCCCACGCTCGCCCACGCCGAGGGCCTCGTGGAGGGCGAGTCGCTCCATGTCTCGCAGGGATACCCACGCCCCTCCCGCGGGGGCGATGGGCTCGACGGCACGCTCGATCGCGAGAGGCATCGGGCGCAGCGTTCCCTGGATATCGCGCGCGTGGGGCAGGGCGTGATCGCCGGCGAGGACGGTGGCGAAGCGCAGGGTCGCGGTCCTCATCCCCAGCGGCTCGAAGACCTTGGCTTGCATCGCGGACGCGTAGGCGTCGGCGAGGGCGGCCTCTGGCGCGAAGCGATGCGCGGCGATGAATCCGCCCGCCGCGATCATGAGGTTCGAGTAGTGGTACTCCGCGCCCAACGCGCTCGTGGGGTGCATCGAGCGCAATAAGTCGAGGCGAGCCTCGGGCGTGACGCCTTCCCACTCGAACAGGCTCTCCATGTCGCGACGAGGCATCCCGGTGCACGCGCAGACCATGTGCCACAGGCGTAGCTGCCGCGTGAGCGTGCCGTCTCCCAGCGCGAAGCTCGGCAGGAGCTCCGAGACCGGTGTGTCCCACGCCAGCGCCTTGTCATCGACGAGTGCCTGGATCATCAGCGTCGTGAGCGGCTTTGTGGCGGAGGCGAGGAGAAAACGCGTGTCGCGGGTGATGGGCCTATCGGCCCCGAGCTGCTTGGTGCCGAACACGCGCTCGTAGATGACGTCACCGTCGCGCACAACAGCGATGGCCGCCCCTGGCACCTCCAGGTCCCGCATCGCTCGAGCCGCGAACGAATCCAACGCGACGGTATCGAGAGGCGGAGGGGATAGACGCTGCGGAGCAGCACAACTCGCGAGGGATATGATGAGTCCGAGGCTCCGCACGTCCAGGCGACACTGTACGCATCGTGCGATTGCACGACGACGCGCGTTCATACAGCGGCGAGGTGCGGAGGCGCTCTGACGCGTCAGGGCTGAGCGCTGCGGAGCGCGAGCACCGCAGCGAGGCCCTCGTCGCACGTCGGGCGAATCTGCTCGGGCGGTAGTACGAACCCGCTGCCGCCACGGGGTCGCAGCTCGACGGTGAACGACAGCGCGTGGGCTTCGCCGTACATCCAGTCGGTCATCGTGCCTCCGGTCGGGGAGGTCTCGACGCCGGAGACCAGACGGTAGCGCGTCTCGTGCGCGGCGAACATCGCCGACGCCATCCGGTCACCTACGGCTGCGAAGCGATCGCGATCGGGGACCCGCGCAGACGAATACATCCACGGGTACATCACCAGCTGGCCGTACGAGTGGAAGTCGACGTGCAGGGCGATCTTCTCGCGTAGCGCGAGGTCGCGCAGCGCGGCCGATTCCGGCTCCGAGAACGCGTACTCGCCGCGATAGACGATCGAGCGCTTGCTGCCGCTCGAGCCGCCGCCCCCATACCCCACGGCGAAGTTGCGGTTGAGGTCGACACCGAACCCGCCGCGTCGAGTCTTGCGCCAGTAGCGGTCCGTGCTCCACGAGTACTGGTAGCCGTCGGGGTTCACGACCGGCACGACCCACAAGGTCGTCCCATCAACGAAGCGCTTCACCGCCGGATCTCGGTCGTACTCGGTGATGAGTCGGTCGGCCACGCAGGTCGTGACCATCGCGGCGATCCATTCGCGCGCGTGTTGGGTCCCGTTGATGAGCATCGGCGTAGCGCCACCGCCGATCCGCAGCGCCCAGATCGGACGTCCGTCGAGGGTGCTGCCGATGCCGTGGAGCGTGGCGAGGTCCGGGTGATGCGCCACGAGAGCTTCGAGATGTGCGCTGATCGCGGTGTAGTCGCGGTACTCGGCGAACCAGTCGCCGTCGACCGTTTCGCTCGACTGAAGGCGCTGCCTCTCGGCGCGCGCGGCTTCATCGATATCGGGAACGATGACCTCCCAGCGCACGCCCGCCTCCGCGAGCACCGGCAAAGACTTCGCGCGTACCACAACGTCGAGAGGCATGCCTTCCGCGCGCTGGTCGCTCCAGGTGTCGAGGGCGACCGACTCGACGAGCGCGCAGTCCGTGCACGCGACGCGGATCGCAACTCGCCGCTCGCTCGGTTTATCGCAGCGGACAGCGATCACGCCGATGACGCCGGCGAACAGCGCGAGCCATGCGCAGAGCGCGACCGGCCGAGACGTCAAAAGCCACGGAGAAGGCCACATCTCGGAAATGTAGCGCCTGGCGGGCGACCAGTTCTACGTAATCGATGGTACGTGACGCCATAAGCCAGAATCGCGGCGGAATCGCTAGCCGTCTGGTCGGAACGACCGGGTCTGGTACTGGAAGTCCAATCATGGTTCCGTCGGGGCAATGCACGTCAGCGCGAAGTTGTTGCTGGTGATCGGGCTTTGGTCGTGCGGTCCGGGCCTGCGACCCGAACCGATCGAGCCCGCGCGCAACGTCTTCGCCGAGAACGCTGCAACGGCCGAGCAGATCCAGACCTTGCTTCGAGACTCGGTCACGAATGGCGGGCTGTGGTTCGACGATGCGCGGTGCGCGGAGCAATTCCCAGCGGGCGAGATCCATGCGGATCGGTTCGCGTCGTTCGCGCAGTGCTTGGCCGGCCTGAAGATGCGGGCAAGCGAGCGCGTGGATGCCCTGCCGGATGTGGTGGTGATGACCTACGGCCCGGGCTTCGAGGTTGAGGCACGGATCATCCAGAACGGCGGAAGCTCCCAGCTCGCATGGATCGGCTTCGCCTCGCGACACGCCGATCGGGACGCCGCCCCCACGCTGAGCGCTTCGGCGTTCGCCGCGCTACGCGTGTCCGGTCAGGTCAATGGGAAGTTGAGCGCGGAAGTCGCTCGCACGCTTGAAGGTGAGCTCGATCCCGCCAAGCCCAAGGATGTGGCCCAGACCTGGCTCAAGGTGTGTGTCGATGAAACCGGTGCGATCGCCTCGGTCACGCCATACGAAACAAGCTCGCCCAAGGCGCAGGAGATATTCGTCGCGGTCGCGCGTGAATGGTCGTTTCGTCCGTTCGTTCTGGCCGGGCAGCCCGTGCCAGTCTGCTCGATGGTGAGAATGGTCCACCCGCTCGCCAAGGCGGAGGCCGTGGAGACGTTGCCCCTGCCTCCGCCGCCTTCGAGAGGGAAGCGCGCTCCGCTGGTGTTGTCACAAGTGGGGTTCTCAAAGCTCCAGGAGGGCAGGCGAATCGCCGGCTCGAAGAGGATCGTCCCCGACGACGAGACCAAGGTGCGCATCCAGAAAGCGATGAACCGACAGAGATCGAGTTCGGTGAAACTCACCGCACGGTTTCGTCTCTGCGTTGACGAGGCCGGCCAGGTCGAATCGGTATTGCCCCTCTCCGTAACCGGCTATCCCAAGTACGACCAGGACCTGATGGCCGGAATGCGGCAGTGGGTCTACGCACCGTACAAGGTCGACGATCAGCCGGTACCAGTCTGCACGGCGATCACGTTCATCTACTCGCAGCGATAGGAATGAGACGGCGGATTGCGATCTCTGCGAGCGTCTTCGCTCTTCTATTCTTCGGCCTCATGCTGCTCTGGCGCGGGCATTCCCCCGCGATTCAACAGCCTCCACCATCGGTACAGAGCAAGGCCGATGGTTCACTCCGAGCCTCCCCAATGCCAGATCGAAATTCAGAACCAGTCGGCGGCTTGCACCTCGCGGGACGAGTCGTTGGAGCTGACGGAAAGGGCGTCGCAAGCGCCGAGGTCTCGATCGACTCGCAGCCGCGGGGCACGACGACAAGTACAGCGGACGGCTCCTTCCAGTTCGACAGGCTCATCAGCCGCAGCTACGAGGTTCGTGCCAAGGCGGGCGAGCTCATCGGTGGTCCGCTCGCTGTTCGACTGACGGAACGCAGCGCCGAGGTCGTGATCAAGCTTCGCGAGGGTTCGCACCTGGTCGTGACGGTGGTCGATTCAGCGAGAGCGCCGCTTGCGAAGGCCGAGATCCGCATCGACGACGATGAGGCGGCGGTGTTCACCGATACGAACGGCGAGGCCAGGCTGACCGCATTCGGCGGCTGGGTCACGGTCGAAGCCCGTGCAGCAGGGTATGCGCCCCGGCGAACCCGGCTTCCCATCGGGCCGGCTGGGACGACCTCTCGCCTCACGATCGTCATGCACGCAGGCTTTGCAGTGTCGGGACGGGTGATCGACGAGCAGGCGAAGCCGATCGCGAATGCCCGGATCTACGCACTCCAGTCTTCCGCGATGCTCCGGTGGGAGGACCTCGACCAGGAAGACGACATCACCGATCAGAACGGCAGGTTCACGATCAGCGAAGCCGTCGGGATGCATGCGATCGCGGCGATCGATGACGAGCACGCGCCTGCCATGACGCCAAGCTTCGATGTCGACGGCCCGGTCGGCGGAATCGAGATCGTGATGAAGCGAGGTGCCGTGTATGCGGGTGCTGTCTTCGACCCGTCCGGCAAACCCGTGGCCGATGCGCGCGTGCACTGCGACACGACGGGACCGCTCGGCGAGCGACGTGTCAGCGCGACGACCGCAAGCAACGGGGAGTTCGAGGTCAGGGGCCTCGCTCGTACGATGCTCATCGCGCACGCCAGGTTGGAGAACGCCGCGAGCAACGAGACGAAGATCGACCTGACGCAGCAGCCGGAGCTGCGTGGGCAGCGGCTCGTCTTGCATCCGGGCGAGACAGCGAACGGAGTGATCGCTGGCATCGTCGTCGACGACGCGGGGGCACCCGTGGCAGACGTGACCGTCAACGCGGTGCTGCGTGATCGCTCGCCCGCTGAGCTCGTGAAGCGGGACGGCGTTGCGAGCTTGGTCGCGACGTCGGCGACCACCGATCCGCGCGGGCAGTTTTCGATCACGGACTTGCCGCCAGGGGACTACGGGCTGTGGGCTGGTGCGTTCGATCGGCCTCTGATGCCCGTCGAGGCCGCGACATTTCTCCCAGGCCTCGATCCTTCGCGGATCATGACGAGCGCGAAGACCGGCGACAAAAACGTGCGGCTGGTGCTGAAGCGATCTGGCGGCGTCCGCGGCAAGGTTGCGTTCGCCGATACCGGAGAACCAGTTCCCTCGTTCACCGTCGACAGGGAGCCTGCTTTCGAGAATGAGCTCGGTGTACCTGCGCGCGACGGTCGCTTCGAGCTGACTGCCCTGCCGCCAGGAACGTTCTCGTTGCGCATCCATGGCGCGGGCTTCCTCCACACCCAGCAGACGGATGTTCACATCGAACCAGGCACGATCTCAGACCTCGGTATCATCACCGTGCAGCGCGGCCGGACGCTACGTGGAAAGGTCGTAGACCCCGCTGGTCGACCGGTGGCGGGTGCAAACGTCATGTTGGGCCATACCGGGGTGTACGGTGGCATCGGCAGATTCGACCAACCAGACGTTGGTCTCGGAGCTGCGGTCACCGATGCAAGTGGCGCGTTCTCGTTCGCGGGCGTCCCCATCAAACCGCCAGGGCCGGGAATGATCGTGGGTGCGGACCATCCATCCTTCGGGCGCGCGCTTCCAGTCCAGATCCCCGCAGGCACGTCGGACCCGGCTCCCATCACGCTCGAGCTACGCGAGTGCGGTTCGATCGCCGGCACGGTGGTCCAGAACGGCAAACGCATCTCGGCGCTCATCGGTGCTGGCTGGCCTGAACTGGGGATGGCAGACACGGACGAGGATGGAGCGTTCGTGATCTCGAGGCTGCCCGCCGGCCCCGTCCCGCTTCGCATCTCACCGTCGACAGCGATGCGGATGCAAAACCACCAACTCACCGTTCAGGTCGAGCCAAACAAGCAGACCGAGGTAACGATCGACATTCCGATCGGCACGATTCGCCTGTCCGTGGTCGTCAGGCCAAAGCCGGGCCACGAAGTCGCGAGCGCTTCGCTCTTCTTGTTTGTAGGGACGGTGTCGTTCGACAACTACGCAGAGGTGACCGCGCGCATGATGGCCGATTCGCAAGGGTTGGCGCGGTGGAACGGCGATGCGACTGGGCCGGCGTCGTTCGATCGGGTCGTTCCGGGCGAGTACACGGTGTGCACGCTGCCCCTGGCGTGGAGCCATGACGATCGACGCATGGAACGCGTGTACCGCGGGGACCGCGAAGCTCTCCGCGTGTACTGCACTCCGGTCCGCGTCCTGGCTGCGCCATCCGAGCAGAGTATGACCGTCGAGATCCAGGGCATGTCGCCGTTGCCGTAGCGAGGTGAGCACGTCGGCTGTAGCCTTATCGCGGAGACGCTCCTTGGGCCGGAGATTGGCTCCGTAGCGTCCTCAGCGAGGTTCCCCGCCCGCTTCAACTTTCACGTAGGCGCCACGCGCTCGCCGGAGGGCCGCGCTCCAGGAGAGGTGTCGAGGTTGCGCAGCGCCGTTGCGGATCCTCGGGACGAACCGGAGCACTTGCAGTCCGGGCCGTCACCCAAGCTCAGTGACAGCGCTAACCCGTGCGCCCTCCGCAGGGTCGTGGGCGCACACGTCGCTCCACGCAAGGCTCCGCGCAAGTCCGCGTCTCGACGCTCGCACGGGTGCCGTGGGCCGATCCGGTGGTGCGCAACGGCGCGCAACCAGGACGCGCCCCCTTCGCCGAGATCACGGTGTCGCATCGGCTCGCCTGCGGCATCCCGCTTGCTCGCCTGCGCGCACCATGACCTCAAGCGCGCGCACCTGTCGCATCGCCTTCCTCGGATGCATGCTCGCCGGCACGAGCGCAATCGGGCAGCCGGTGATCGGCGGCGAAGACGCCGACGATCCGATGTGGCACGCGGTCGCCTACATCGCCGCGGAGCTCACGGTCGACAATCCGACGCCGGGCTCTCCGGCGATGTACACGTGGTCCTGCACGGGTGTGCTGGTGTCTCCGACCCACGTGCTCACGGCCGCGCACTGCATCACGCCCGGCGTCGACCGCATGAGGGTGTATTTCGGCGCAAAGGAGCCGGACGTCGCTCCGGCCGAGACCATCGACGTGGTGGGGTTCGTCCACCATCCCGCCTGGAACTTCGTCAACGGCGTCGATCTCGCCGTGATCGAGCTGGCGTCGCCGAGCACGTACAAGCCGCACCTGACGGCGAGCACCAGGTGCACGTCCTCGCCGAGCTTCGTCGATGGCGCGACCGCCACGATCGTGGGCTACGGGATCCGCAACAACGAGAGCACCGAGACAGGCCGCCTTCAGCAAGCCTCCGTCACCATCGTCGACAACGACTGCAACGACCCGATGTACGCCAAGGAGTGCAGGCGCGAGGGGCAGGAGCTCGTCGGTGATGGCAGTAGCTTCGGCACGAGCAGCTGTTTCGGTGATTCGGGTGGACCGATCTATCTGGTCACGCCAGCCGGTCCCGTGGTGGCGGGCATCACGTCGCGAGGCGACGTGGACGCTCAGAAGCATTGCACCGGATGGGGCGTCTACACGCGTCCCGATGCGCACCTCGCGTGGCTCGAGACCACCGTGGGAAGCCATCTCGCTGTCTCCGATTGCGGGGAAGCGGAGGACGCCGTCGGGTGCAGCGCGAGTGGCGCCCAGGCAGGCATGGGCTGGATGGCGCTCCTGCTCGTGCGTCGGCGCAGGCGCAGGCGTCGTGGTCCTATCGGACCCAGATGAAAATCGTGCGGCCGCAGCATCCCGGCAACCGCCCGCACCGCGGCCATCGACGCGGCAGGCGTTGCTCTCCTGCTCGCACGCTCGATGGTGTAAGGTCGTCGAATGCGCGGGTGGTGCGTGGCCGTGGTCATCGTGACGGCCTGCGGGCGCTCCGGTTTCGACCCCGTTCACGACGTGCCACTCGACGACGTGCGCGTTCACTACGACGTGGCGATCGACAGCAACGTGCTTCCTCGGACGGCGCTTTACGTCAAGGCCTCGAACACCGGTCAGTCCGATCGATTTGGCCAGAGCATCGCGCTCTCGGCGAGCGGCTTGCTCGCGGTCGGCGCGTTTCAGGAGGCGAGCGCCGCGACCGGCGTGGACGGTTCCCAGACCGACAACTCGAAATTCGGCGCGGGAGCCGTGTATCTGTTCACGCGCGGCAGCTCGACCTGGACGCAGGCCGCATACATCAAGGCCTCGAACCCCGACGTCACCGATCAGTTCGGCTTCACCCTCGCGCTGTCGAACGACGGCCACACGCTCGCCGTGAACGCGCCGCTCGAGGCAAGCAACGCGACCGGCATCGACGGCTCTCAGACCAACAACGATGCCGCCGCGAGCGGCGCCGTCTACGTGTTCACGGATGCCGGCGGCAGCTGGATCCAGCAGGCGTACATCAAAGCCTCCAATACGGATATCAGCGATCAATTCGGCCACGCGCTCGCGCTCTCGAGCGACGGCAACACGCTCGTGGTCGGCGCCCGCAAGGAAGACAGCGGCGCGGCCGGCGTTGGCGCGAACCAGACGGACAATTCGGTAACGGACTCGGGCGCTGTCTATGTGTTCACGCGCGTGGGCACCACATGGTCGCAACAGGCGTACATCAAGCCGCTCACGCAGACCGCCGGCACCGAGTTCGGTCGCAACGTCGCCGTCTCCGACGACGGCAATACGTTTGTGGCCTCCGCGCCCTACGACATCAGTAACGCCGTGGGGATCAACGGAGATCCCACGAACACGCTCGCGGGCGCCTCGGGGGCGGCCTACGTGTTCACGCGCGCGGGCAGCACCTGGAGTCAGCAGACGTACATCAAGGCCTCGAACACAAACGCAGGCGACATCTTCGGCTGCAACGTCTCGATCTCAGGCGACGGAAGCACGATCGCCGTGGGCGCGTACGGCGAGGCCAGCTCGGCAACCAGCATCGGCGGCGACCAGCTCGACAACTCTGCGATGGACGCTGGGGCCGTCTACGTGTTCGCGCGCACCGGCGCGACCTGGATGCAGGAGGCCTACGTGAAGTCTCCCAACGCCGAGACCGACGATCGGTTCGGCTCGGCGACTGCACTCACACGCGACGGCAACAAGCTCGTCGTCTCCGCCCGAGCCGAGGACAGCGCAGCCACGGGCATCGACGGCGCGCAGAATGACAACTCCGCCACAGCAGCAGGCGCCGCGTACGTGTACACGCGCAGCGCCGGCCAGTGGACCTTCGGCTCGTATCTCAAGGCGACCAACACCGGTGCTAGCGATGACTTCGGATTCAGCATCGCCGTCGCGGCTGTGAGCGGCACGATCGCTGTGGGCGCACCCTACGAGGACGGTGCTGCGACGGGCGTCGGCGGCGATGGAAGCGACGACGCCGCGATGCACAGCGGCGCTGCATATGTCTTCGAATGAACGCCTGCCGCACTAGCGATTCCGCGAACCCTGGCTCCCCTGGTGATGTGCGTGAGAGGTGCGACGGACGCGCTTTCACTCGTTGTTGTGCGTATCGGCTGCTGCGGCCGCAGCCCCTCGGATTGCGAGCTGGTCGTCCGCGCCCGGTCGAGTTGGATAGCGAAGCCGCCCGCATCGTCGGCCTGCGTTGGATAGGCTCGTGTTCGACGAATGGAGGTCGTACGCCAATCCACGTTTCGACACGGCGAACACATATGGAACAATGTCTCGTGCCGATGGTGACACCGCGGGGCCTCTTCCTGGATCAGAACGGCGCAGGCGCCGACGAGATTCTCCTCGCGATTTCGCGCCGTATTGCCGCCCTCGTTCCGCAAGCTGCTGGGGCGAAGGAGCTCGATCTCATCGCTGCCGGTTTGCGCGAAGACCGAGACTTCCCGGCCCTGGAAGCGGGCCTCCGTGAAGGTCTTGCTCGCGTTTGCGCAGCGCTTGGAGTGGACCCGGACGATACCGAGTGGACAACGGACGGGAGCATCGAAGCCGGAGCCAATGCGTTCTTCTCGTGCGTCCTGCGCTGGACGTTCGATAGTAACCTTCTCGATGCGGAGCTCGCGATCGAGTGGGCCGAACAGATCGTCGCCACAAAAACCTCGTCCGAGGAGGCGAGCGAGGAACTGTCTTCGATCATCTCGACTCCTGCTGGCGGAGCCCCGAGGTCTTGAGCCCGACCGCACGCGATCAGCACGCACGCAGCGTTTCCGCTTCGCGCCCACATGGCCGCTGCGCTCATCGACGGACAGATGGGCCTCGTATGACGCCCAATTGAGCCGCAGTGGAGACGGGATCGACGGCAGCAGACGCTCAGGCACCGCCGCCGGCGTCGCGATCGCGCATAGCTTTGCGATGGGTCCGACCCCATTTCGGCCACCGACAGCCGGAGTTGCCGTCGTACATATCGCGGCGGCGTGCACAGAGTGCGGCCATGAACATCGACGGCGGTACACCGTGAGGCCTGGCCGTTCCCTGCCATCACCGTCCAACCGGAGGCGCGTTAATCGTCGAGGTACTTCCAGTTCTCCGAGGCGCCATCGAGCCTTCGCACGCGCGCCGCGGCGAGCACCTCGGGCGCAAGGAGCCGTGCGTTGACGCCCATCCGGGTCGCTTGTTCACGCTGACCGTCGATAGGTGACCAGTGGGTCGGGCAGCCGCAGGTCGCGCAGTGGTGGAAGTCGATCGTCTTGTCACCCCAGCGATAGGTTCCCGTCGTGCCGGTGACGGTGACCTGCGCGGTCTCGTAGTACGCCCACAGGGTACCGAGGCGGCGGCAGATGGAGCAGTTGCAGGACGTCACCTCGTTCGGGGCGCGCTCCACGGTGAGGGTCACGGTGCCGCAGTGGCACGATCCTTCGATGCGCATCGAGGCTCATCCTATCCCGCCGGTAGGTTTGCGCGATGCAGGTCGTCCTTGCTGGCAGTTCGCTGGACAACTATTTACTTGGGCGCCGCGCGAGATCGCGGTGTACTCGTCCTTCGATGCGCCTCCCCTCGCTCCTTTGTCTCGTCGCGCTCCTTGGCGCGGATGCCTGCGGCGGAAGCGATGCCGCTCCCGACGCTGCCCCGCCCGACGCGGCTGAGCCCGTCACGCTCTCCGGCACGGTCATCCAGCTCTCGGCGACCCGCTCCCCGGTAGCGAACGCGACGGTCTCGTTGCGTGGAGCCGAGCCGGCGATGACGACCACGACCGACGCCGCGGGGGGCTTCACGCTGTCGGTCCCGCCGGAGCGGGCGACGCTCGTCGTGGATGCCGACACCTTCACTGGGGTCGTGATTCCGCTCGAAGTCCCGACCGAAGGGCGGAGTGGCGTCGAGATCGGGCTCATCGCCTCGACCGCGCTGACGACCACGATGTCGCTGGTCGGCCTCACGCAGGACGCGGCCAAAGGGGCGCTGATCGTGGAGTTCGCTGCCCCCATCGCGGGTGGGGAGACGGCCACGATCGACGCGACAAGCTCCGCCGCGTTCCACTTTGAAGGCGGCATCCCGACGACGGGCAACATGCTTGCCTCCAACAGCACCGGCTCCGTGGTCTTCGCCAACGTCGTGCCGGGCGAGGCCACGGTCGAGGTGACGCCGACACCGTGCGTCCTCGTCGAAGGGATCGCCACCGTCCCGGTCGACGTGGGACGGATCACGCGCCTCCGCGCGGACTGCAATGAATGATCGCGGTGGTCATCGCACGCTTCGAAGATAACGGTCAGTGTGGATCCGTCGTCCCGACGGGATGAACGAGGTCTCCGGCGCGAACTCGATCCGCAACAGCCGATTCCAGGTCGTCGTCCCGAGCGGGCGACGCGCCACGAACACCTTCGCGTCCGGATCGGCGTCGCGCAGCTCGGCGAGCATGGACTGCGCATGGCGCGCGACCAGCGCGCGCAGCACGGTCCGCTCGGGCGCGCGCCGCTGGTAGCTGCCGAGCGGTTGTCCGGCGGCGCCGGACGCGCGTTCGTAGAGACCACCGGCGAGCACGCCGGGGTGCGTTGAAAGTTCCGCGCCGGTCCGTGACGACCATACGTCACGCGCTTGCAGCGCTCATCGAGTCCGACGAGTAAGCTCCTCGATCCGCGCGAGCACCTCGGCACGCGTCGAACAGCGCCCGTGGCTCGTCTATCAGTTCGCGCCCGTCTTCAACGGGCTCACGTTCCTCGCGTTCCTCGAGGACGTCGTTCGGCGCGCGCGCAACCGCAAGACCTTCCTGATCATCGACAACGGAACGGCAAGCTCTGGCTCACGCGCAACCGCCACCGCATCGAGCTGTTCCGCTTGCCATACTCGCCGAAGTTCAACCCGATCGAGGGCGTCTGTAAGGTGACGAAGAAGCGCACAACGCACAACCGCTTCTACAAGACGACCGAGGAGCGAGACGCCGCGTTATGCGCGACCTTCGACATGTTCCGGGCGAAGCCACGCCTGATTGCGAATCACGTGGCCAGGTTCCTGTGATCCACAACCCGTGCGCTCAGCCGCTCTCTTCCTCGTCGTAGACGCGCTCGCCGTCGGGCGCGATGCCGATGATCATGCTGTCGTGGTAGTCCGGCTCGCCCGAGCCGGTGCCGTAGACCACCCACGCCACGATCGTGTGATCCGTGGCGGAGCGGTACACGCCGTAGTACCCCACGACCCCAGCGCTGTAGTCGGTGCCCTCGAACGTGCGGTTCTCGATCTCGTCGGTCGCGCGCTGGGCTTCGGCACGCACTGTGGCCGGCATGTCCGCGAGCTGGACCTCCTTGGTCAGGGCCGGATCGGCACCACCAAAGAACGCGACCGCGTTGCTGATCATGCAGGCGAGGTCGCCGTCCGCGCATCCATCAGTCGGCGGCGGAGGTGACGCGCAGCCGGTGCCGTCGCACGAGTAGTAAACGTCGGTGACGGGCATGCCCGAGCCGTTCTTGCGCTTGAGCAACAGGCGATACTTGCCCGCAGGCAGGTCCGTCGACAGCTTCGAGAACTTGCCGTACCCCGAGTCGTCGTCCTTGGAGAGGTAGTTGCCCCACGTCGAGCCGTCGGGCTCGTAGACATAGAGCACGGTATCGAGCTTCTTGTTTACCGCGTTGAATGCGGGAACCTCGGTGCGGTGGTACTTGGTCTCGAACGAGACCGTGGCATCTCCTGACAGCTCGAACTCGACGTAAGCGAGCGAGGTCTCACCGCGATTCTCTGTCGAGAACTGCACGGCGAAGACGCCGTCGGCCTGGTCCAAGCGCAGCTTGCCCTTGCGCGGCGGATCGAAGCCATCGGCCTTGCCGTCGCCCTCCAACGCCGGATCGGAATCATCGGCCTCGGTGGCACAGGCACCAGCGATCATCGGGACTGCGACCAACAGTACGCACAGAGTATTTCGCTTCATGACTCGGCGCGAAAGCAAGCTGCTGGCCATCTCACGAGCCGCGCAACAGCACGGTTTTCGCGACGCGTGCCGACGCTGCACCGGCTGAACGATCAGCCACGGAACCTCCAGAAGCCACAATCGTGGCGAACCTGTCGCGTGGAGCGTCCCACGTGATTCGCGACTGGCACAGTTCCGGTCGCTGTGGCTGCTACGGCCGAGCCGTGACTAAGGCCGCGAGCTCGCGGCCGACGTACCACGGGTGGCCGCCGCCGTCCGGATCGGCGTCGCGCAGCTCGGCGAGCATGGACTGCGCATGGCGCGCGACCAGCTCGTGCAGCACGGTCCGCTAGTACGTCGCGAGATCGAACTCCGTGCTGTAGCCAGCGCGATCCGCCGCCGCGACCCGCGCTTCGGGAGCCCTCGTATTGCCCCACCAGTCGCCGGCGGTCTCGCCGATCGCTGGAATCATCGCGTTGACGAACACGAGCGCTCGCACCGGCACGCACTCGCACACGAGCGGCGCAGTGAATCCACCGAGCGACTGGGCGACGACAACGACGTCCGTGCGCGAACCGATCGCGCGCGTCACGCTGTCTGCATACGCGGTGAGCCCTGCATGCGGATCGTCACCGGGTAGGTCGACCGCGATCGCCTCGTGGCCCGCCGCGCGCAGGAGCGGCTCGACGCGATGCCAGTACCAGGCAGCGCCACCGGCGCCGGGAATCAACACGAAGCAGGCCGGTCGAAATCAAGGTTGTTGTCGCATGAAAGTTGTCGACGTCAGTTCGTGCGTGCCTCCGGGTTGAGGGTGACGGTGTCGGGGCGTTCCCACGAGCGAGTAGGACCGGCCCATCGTTCTGGATGGCGTTCGCGCGCC
>JANRKM010000204.1:0-2556 GCA_033763475.1 Kofleriaceae bacterium | reverse complement strand
GCTGCGCGGGAGCGCGTGAGCGCTGCGCCTGTGAGACGAGGTGCACGATCTGCGACAGCAGCGTGTCGCCGCCCACCTTCTCGGCGCGGACCACGAGCGTGCCCGTCTGATTCACCGTCGCGCCGGCGACGCGATCGCCGAGCTTCTTGTCGACTGGCAGCGACTCACCCGTCAGCATCGACTCGTCGACCGTGGACGCTCCATCGAGCACGACGCCGTCGGTCGGGATCTTCGAACCGGGACGCACGCGGAGCCGGTCGCCGACGTGCACGTGGGCCAGCGGGATCTCCTCCTCGTGACCGCGATCGTCGATGCGCACGGCGGTCGGTGGCGCGAGCGAGAGCAACGCGCGGATCGCGGCGCCCGTGTTCTGGCGAGCGCGCTGCTCCAGCCACTCGCCCAACAGGACGAGCGTGACGATCACCGCGGCCGCCTCGAAGTACAGACCCACGCGCCCGTCCTCCGTGCGGAAGCCCGCGGGGAATGCGTCGGGGGTCAGGACAGCGAGCACGCTGTAGGCCCACGCCACGCCCGTGCCGAGCGCGATCAGCGTGTACATGTTGGGTCGCCACGGCGTGAGCGACCGCCAGCCGCGCACGAAGAAGCTCGCGCCGGCCCAGCCGACGACGATCGTCGCGAGGATCATCTCGAACCACGGCGCTGCGGAGGCGAGCGCACCTTCGAAGTGCCACCCGAACAGGTGCGGCCCCATTGCTATCACGAGCACCGGCAGCGTGAGTACGACGCTCGTCCAGAACTTCACGCGCACCTCGCGCGTCGTGTCCTCGACCTCGGCGGTCGGCATCACGGGCTCGAGCGCCATGCCGCAGATCGGGCAGTCACCCGCAACGTCGCGCACGATCTCCGGGTGCATCGGGCACGTCCACCGGCCGGGCTGCGCGGACCCCGCCGAAGCGGCAGCCTCGTGCCCTGCATGCGTGTGGCCGTGGTGATGGTGAGAACCCGCGGTGTCGTTGCCTGCCTGGACGTGGCACGCGTGCGCAACGGGCGCCGGAGTCGCAATCGGGTTCGCGGTAGAGCCAACGGCCCCTCCACAGCAGGAATGGGCGCCTTCGGACGATGGCGCAGTCTGGACGACGTCGCGTCGGTGCGTCGCGTGTGAGGCGGCGCCGTTCGACGGGGTCGGCGCATGGCACGACTGTGCAGCCGGGCTCTCGGGCTGTTTCAGCGTCGCGCGGCAGGACTTCTCATGTCGGTGTTCAGTGTTCATCGGTCGCACTCGTGAAGGCGTCGAGGATCGGGCACAGGCCCGGGTCGCCGTGACCGGGGCAGGCGTCCACCAGGTTTCTGAGTCCATCGCGAAGACGATTGAGCTCCACGAGTCGCGCATCGACGTCGGCGAGTCGCTTGGCGGCGATTTCGCGAACCGAGGCGACGCCGGTTTCGCGCTGGTCGCTCACCGTGAGTAGCTCGCGAATCTCGTCGAGCGAAAAGCCCAGTTCCTTCGCTCGACGGATGAACCGCAGCCGTTCGACAGCGAGCGCCGGATACATGCGGTACCCGGACACGGTGCGAGACGGCGCCGGCAGGAGCTGCGCGCGCTCGTAGTAGCGAATCGTGTCGACCGACACGTTCGCCTGCGCCGCGAGCCGTCCGATGTGCATCGACTTCATGGCTGACCTCCATGGGACATGGCTGACCTCCATGGGACAGAGGCTAAAGCCTGGAGCCGAGTCCAGAGTCAAGAGGGAAGCGCGCTACGCAATGCGCGCCGCGGTGGCTGAGTGATGGTCCACCGGCTCATGTAGAGCGCCGGCCTCGCGTCGATACGCAAGCCGATACAGCGCCGGCAGCAGCAGCAGCGTCAGGAGCGTCGACGAGACGATGCGGCCGATCACGGCCGTCGCCCGCGGGACGCTGCACCAGGGCGCCCGTGCCCACGTTCAACGCCATCGGCACGAAGCCAAGGCTCGACGCGCTCATCGCGATCGAGCACCCGCCCGCGCTCATGCCGCGCCTTCCGCCAGGGTGGCGACGTCTCCGCGAGACCGCGGACACATGCCCTGCCCTTTCGCATCCGCCCGCCGCGCGCGCGCTTTCCGAGGGCGTGAGTCGTGAAGGTCGCACGCTAGTCGGTGCAGCGATAGCCGCCTCCGAACCACAGGGATGCGCGGGCGCGGCCGTCCAATCGCGCCTCGCGCGCGAATCCACCGCGCCGAAGCCGCAGCGCGCCCGGATCAGCCGACGCGCCCCGCGCCGCCGCCGCACCTCCGTGCGGGTCTCACTTCACGCTGAAGCGGACGCTGTTCGCAGCACCGCCGACGGTGACGACGGCCACCACGCGCGTGCCAGGCCCGGACGGGAACTTGCCCTTCGCTTCGAGCGCGTTCATGTCGACGGGCGACAGCGCGACCTTCACCCGTTCACTGCCCTTCAGGATGGTCGCCTCGCCCGTGGCGTTCTTCGACGACACCTTCTGCCCGTGATCGTCGAGGTAGATCCGGATCGTGTCGGGCTTCAGCACGAGTTCGTACTGCATGCCGTCGACGTCTTCGACGATGCCACCATGGTTCGCGGCATGCCCGTGACCCTTCG
>JANRKM010000203.1:0-14994 GCA_033763475.1 Kofleriaceae bacterium | reverse complement strand
GGTGCCGAGTGATCTGGCACTGCTGGCAGAAGCGCGTCGCATATGACCCGACCAAGCACCGCGCGGCGAGCCAGTTCACCCTGCGCTCCGTCGACCAGGAGGCCGCATGAAGCGAACGAGGTTGACACAGGGTGTCTCATGGCACCTCCTTGGGCGGAGCGCGAAACCGATATACGTTCGGGACCGCGCTCTGCACGTGATCCGCGAAGCCCGAGAGGGTCTCCGAGTGGCCGAGGAACAGATAGCCGTGCGGCTTGAGCTTGGTGAGCAAGCGCGTCACCACGCGATTGCGGCCAGGCGCATCGAAGTAGATGAGCACGTTGCGGCACAGGATCACGTCGAACGTGCCGTGCACCGGGTACGTGTCGTGGCTGAGGTTCATGCGCGAGAACGTGACGAGCTCGCGGATCTCCGAGGTCACCTTCGCCTTGCCGGTCATCGAGCCCGTGCCGCGCAGCATGAACCGCCGCACGAACGCCGGTGGAATGGTGCCGATCCGGTCGAGGGGAAAGATCGCCTCGCGCGCCTGCTCGAGCACCTTGGTCGAGAGGTCCGTCGCGACGACCTCGAGGGTCCAGCCCGCGTCCTTGGGAAACCGCGCACGCAGCGCCATCGCGAGCGAATACGGCTCTTCTCCGGTGGAGCATGCGGCGCTCCACGCGCGGATGCGCCGCGGGATGAGACCGGCGGCGGCGAGATCTTCGAGCTCGGGAAACACCGTGGAGTCGAGAAACGCGAACTGATCGGGCTCGCGGAAGAAACGCGTCTCGTTGACGCAGATCGCGTCGAGCAGCTGTGTTAGCTCGTCGCGATTCACGCGGGTGACGTGGCCGTAGTACGCGGTGAACGATGGCAGCCCGAGATCCCGAACGCGGCGCAGCAGGCGATTGGTCACGAAGGCGCGCTTGTGCTCCCCGAGCACGATGCCCGCCTCACGCATGACGAGCTGCTGGATGAGCCGGAACTCCTGCTCGGTGAGCGGCGCGACCGGATCCTCGGGCGGTGGGATCACGCGACCTCGGCACCCGGCGCGCGCGCGAGCTCCTCGACGACTGCCACGACGTCGAGGATGCGCACGATCCGGTCGCCGCTCGCGCTCACACCGCGCAGGAAGCGCGGTGTCCCCGACGTGCCGAACAAGGGCGGCGGCTGGATCGTGTCGGCAGCGAGCTCGACCACTTCCCGCACGCGGTCGACCACGATGCCGATCAGCCCAGCATCGCCAGCCTCCGCGACGACGACACACGTCCACTTCGTCGTCGCGGTCGCGGGGATCCCGAACACCGCGGCGACATCGACGATCGTGACGATATTGCCGCGGAGGTGAATGACGCCGCCGATCGCTGCAGCCCGTCGCGGCACGACGGTGACCTCGGGGTACGCGATCACCTCGCGCGCTTCTTCGAGCGCGAGCGCGTACTCCTCACCGCCGATCAGAAACGTCAGGTACGACATGCGCTCAGAACGCCTGGAACTCGCCCTCGGACGCGACGGTGGGCGGTTCGCTTGCTGGTGCCGGTGCGGCACGCCGCTTCGCGTTCCGGCGCAGGCTCTCGTTGATCGGGACCTTGAAGAAGTCCATGAGCTCCTGCAGCGCTTCGGCCTGCGAGGACAGCTCCTCGGCCGTGCTCGACAGCTCTTCGGCAGCCGATGCGTTGCGCTGGGTCACCTGATCCATCAGCGCGATCGCGTCGTTGACCTGCCGCACGCCGACCGCCTGCTCTTGCGACGCAGCGACGACTTCTTGCACGAGCTGCGTGGTCTTGCGGATCGAAGGCACGAGCTCACCGATCAGGGTCTGCGAGCGATCCGCGACCTTCACGCTCGCGCGCGCGAGCTGCGTGATCTCGCGCGCCGAGCCCTGGCTGCGCTCCGCGAGCTTGCGGACCTCGTTCGCGACGACGGCGAAGCCGCGGCCATGCTCGCCCGCGCGTGCGGCTTCGATCGCAGCGTTGAGCGCGAGCAGGTTGGTCTGGTACGCGATCTCTTCGATCACCGAGACCTTCTCGGCGATCACCTGCATCGCTTGCGAGCTCTCCTCGACGATCTTGCCGGACTGCTCTGCATCGTTCGCGCCCTTCACCGACATCTCCTCGGTGCGGCGGCTGTTGTCAGCGTTCTGCGTGATCGTCGCGCTCATTTGCTCGAGCGTCGAGCTGGTCTCGACGACGGCGTTGGCCTGCTCGCTGGTGCCCTGCGAGAGCGACTGCGAGCTCGCCGCGACCTGCGCGGCCGCCCCCGACAGCGCACCGGCGGCGCTGCGCACCGAGCCGATGGTCTCCGCGAGGTTGGTCACCATCGCCTGGAGCGCATGCCCGAGCGCGTCACCTTCGGACCGCGGCGAGACCTTCACCATCAGGTTACCGGAAGCGATCGACTGCGCGGTCACCGTCATGACGCGGTTCGCATCCATCATTCCGCGCATCGCCTGGAGCAGCAGGCCGGTCTCGTCACGCGCGCCGTCCTCGACCTTGACGTCGATGTGGCCGAGCGCGACGCGATTGGCGGCCTCGACCGCCTGGCGGAGCGGGCGGCTGATGCTGCGCGAGATGAGGAGACCAAACCCGACCGCGATGGCGACGCCGAGGATCATCGTCGCGAGCATCAGCGTGCGCGCGGTGTTGTTGCGGTCGTTGAGATCGGCGACCGCGACCTCGACGTCGGTATTGATCGTCGCCACCGCTTGCTCCGCATCGGCGATGAAGTTGTCGAATAGATTGTCGAAGGCAGTGTCGAGATCGGAGCCGACGCCTGCCGTGTTGCTGCCCGACTTGGACAGCTCGTAACGCTTGTCCGCCTGACGGCGGAATTCTTGCAGCTCGAGCCGGACCTTGCTGATCAGCGCGCGCACGGTTGGGTTACGCGCCGGCACGTAGGTCCCGAACTTGTTGGTCCCGCCCGTGAGGATCGCGTCTGCGTACCATGCCGCTTCGTCGATCAACGCATGCACCTCCTCCATCGTCTCGGTCGCGTCGCCGGACACGATCTCTTCGAATTGGAGGTGCGCGTGGGTCGCGACCTCGGTGATCTTGAGCGATGCGGTGCTGAGCGGCTGGAGCTCGCGCGCGATCTCGAGACCCCGGTCACCGACAGCCGACGTGTAGTACGTGCCGACGGAGCCCGTGATCATGACGAGCACGGCCATGACGAGGAAGGCGATGATGAGGCGGGGACCGATCTTGAGCCCCATGGTCAGGATCCTTTCTTCATGCCAGGCATCGGGTGTTCGATGCTGACGTAGAACAACACCCCCCAGCTCCGCGCGTCGTCCTCGAGAATGAGAGGGACGGCAGCGCCGGGGACGATCTGGAGGCCGGAGTCGAAGTCGAGGGCCGTGCGGAGCCCGGGGCTGAGGATCAAGGTGCGCGAGGCATCGGCATCATCGACCGCCGGCACCGTCGCCGCCGCCTCCGCCATGATGTTGAGTCGATCGTGCACGAACCAGATCACACTCTGCCCGAGCAGGAACGCGGTGTCGCCCGATGCATCGGTGGTGAGCGGCGCGGTGACGCCGAGGTTCGAGTGAAACGCGATCGATGAGTGCGGGAGGAAGCTGACGCACGCTTGCGCCTGGATGCCTGCGACACCCGCACCGCGAGCCATGGCGGCATCGCCCGTGGGCAGCCACAGGCTGAAGCGCGGCGTGACGATCACCTTGTCCTCGGGCAAGCGCAGCAGCTCGCGGCGGTAGTTGATCATCACGTCGCCGATACCGGTGCCGTCGGGGTCGTGGTTGATCGGGACCGAGACGCTCAGCTGGTTGAGCTGATCCGACGCGGGCCACTCGGTGGTGAGCAGGTAGGCCCACGCCTTGGTCTTGGGGTCGAGCTGCAGCTGTTGGATGTGCTGCACTACCCCGGCCTCCTGGTTGTAGGCCTCCTCGACGTAGAAGCTGTTGTCGACGATCAGCGGACCGGCATGTGCAACCGATGCCGCCGTCGCGACCTGCACGAATGCGATGGCAAGCTTCATGACTAGCTCGTCGCCTCCTCTGACAGCTCCTCGAGGAGCGTCGCTGGATCGATTTCGATGCGTTCGAAGATGCGCGCGAGGTCGAGCAGCAACACGAGCCGCTCGCCTGCTTTGCCCGTCCCCCGCACGTAGGGCGAGCGAATCCGCGAGCCAACCGATGGCGGCGGCGCGATGTCGCCGGGACCGAGCTCGATCACGCTGGCGACCGTGTCGACCAGCAGCCCGATCTGCCCCATCTCGCCGAGGGACGCGGGCAGCGCGAGGATGACGATGCAGCTCCAGCCGGTGAGCGGCTGCTCGGGCTGCCCGAACATCACGGCGAGGTCGACCACGGGAATCACCGTGCCGCGCACGTTGACGACGCCCCGGACGGTGACGGGCAGCGAGGGCACGCGCGTGATCGACGTACACGCTACGATCTCGCGCGCCTCGAGGAGCTCGAAGCCGTACGCCTCCGTCCCGACGTAAAAAGACAGGTATTGGACCGCGTCGGAGACCGCGAGCTCCCGTCTCCTCACGTCAGCACCACCCGGTGCTCGCCGCGCGCGGCCGCGTCGAGCAGCGCGGGCACGTCGAGGATCAGGGCGACCCGGCCCGTGCCGAGCAGCGTGCAGCCGGTGAACGTCGCATCGTCATCCACCAAACGCGTGAGCGGCTTGACGACGGTCTCGCGCGTTCCCTCGAGCTCGTCGACGACGATGCCGGCGTATTCGTCGCCGTGCCGCAGGATCACCACGCTCTCGCGCGCATCCGGCGAGCGCTCCACGCCGAGCAAGGTGGCGAGCCGCACGTACGGCAACGGTGTGCCATCGACATCGAGCAGCCCCTGTGCGCGGTCACTCCGGCGGTCGACCTCGGGGAGCTCGATGCACTCGACGACCGCGTCGAGCGGCAGCACGTACATCTCGCGGCCCACGCGCACCGTAAAGCCGTCGATGATCGCGAGGGTGAGCGGCAGGCGCACCGTGATCGTCGTGCCCTGCCCCGCCACGCTCGCGACGCTCACCGTGCCGTGCAACGCCTCGACGTTGGTCTGCACGATGTTCATGCCCACGCCGCGCCCGGACACCTCGCTCACCGTCGCCGCCGTCGAGAAGCTCGGCGCGAAGATCAGCTTGAACAGGCTCGCATCCGGCGGTGTGACGCCCGGCTCGACGAGCTTCGTCGCACGCGCGCGCGCGAGGATGCGCTCGCGATCGAGTCCTCCGCCATCATCCGAGACCGTGATCACGATGCCGCCGCCATCGCGGGCCGCCCGGATCGAGACGGTGCCGACGGCGGGCTTGCCCCGTGCGCGCCGCACGTCCTCTGGCTCGATCCCGTGATCGACGGCGTTGCGGATCATATGGGTGAGCGGATCCTTGATGCCGTCGACGACGGCGAGGTCCACTTCGACGTCCTCGCCTTCGATCGCGAGGCGCACGTCCTTGCCCGTCGTGAGGGCGAGGTCACGCACGAGGCGCTCGTAGCGCTGGAGCGTTGGCCCCAGCGGGACCATGCGAGCGCGCATGATCTCGCCCTGCAGCTCGAGATACAGCCGCTCCGCCTCGTCGTGCGCGTCGCGCAGCTCGACAAATCGATGCGACGATTGGGTGGCGAGCAAGTTGGTCACGCGGCTGCGCGCGATCGTGATCTCGCCGAGGAGATCGACCATGCGATCGAGGCGCCCGATCGCGACACGCAGCGTTCCGCCGTGATCGAGCCCGCGGTCCTGCGCTCCGGCGACCGGCCCCGCCACATCGGGGGTCGCAGAATTGCCACTCCCACCAAGGTCGAGCCAGCGCCGAAGCGCCTCGTGCTCGGGGGCAGGATCCGCTTCGCCCGCGAGCGCACGCGGGATGATGCGACGCAATGCGTCGACGGCGCGGAGCAGCAACGTTACAAGCTCGGGAGCCGCGACCACGACACCATCGCGCACGCGCTCGAAGACGTCCTCGATCGTGTGGGTGAACGCCTCCACCGCCGCCAGCTCGACGATGCTGGCGTTGCCCTTCAAGGTGTGCGCCGCGCGGAACAGCGTGGCCACGACCTCGGCGTCGCGCGGATTCTGCTCGAGACGCAGGAGCTCGTGCTCGAGAACATCGAGCAACTCCTTCGCCTCAACTGCAAACGCGCGTACGACGTCGTCCTGTGTGAGCTGCAAGCCCCCCCTGTGAACGCGTGTTTCCCAACTCTCCCCCGATGCTCAGCCCACCCCGACGCGCCTAGCCTTCCCTTCTAAGGCAACAGCTCATTCCGCGGCAACGCTGCTCGACGCTGGGACGCGCGACCAGAGACTCATTCCCGTTCGTGGTCGCGTCATCGTTCTGTGCGCGACCAAGGACTCATTCTCAGTCACGCTCTCGCGATCGTCACAACGCCTGTGTCACTGTGGGCAGCTAGATGCTGCCGCTGATGGGCATGGTCTCGCTCGACGAGCAGCGAATCGTCACAGCGTGTGACGCTGGGTTCTGTACGGCGTTCCAGTGCGCCGATGCGGAAGTGATCGGGCTCACCATCGACGAGCTTCTCGAGGTCGGACCTGCGTTGGCGGGCCTCGGCTCGCTCGCCAAGCCACACGAGTCGCTGGACCTACTCGGTGCGCTACGCATTCGCGAGCGCGCGCAGCTGGCGCGCGTCCGCTTGCGCCGGAGCGGCGCTGGTTATGCGCTGCACGCCGAGGCAGTGCACGAAGAGCAGGACGTGCTGTATCGCGCGTCCGTGCTCGCCGGGTCGTGGGCGGCGATGTTCCGCGAGTCGCGCGAAGGCGCGCTGATCATCGACACGCGCGGATGCGTGCTCGAGCACAATGACGCGTTCCGTACGCTCCTCGATCTCGATGATGGGAGCCTCGTTGGCCGCCCTGTCGCCGAACTGCTCGAACGACGATTCCCTCGCCTCGCGCTCTTCCTCCGCGAACCTAGCGGCGAGCTATTGACGCGGGAGAAGGTCGGCGCCGCGACGTTCGAGATGAAGGCCGGCGCCATCACCGCCGGCGCACCACTCGGCGCGTGGGTGCTGCTCCGCGACCTGGGGCCGGAGCTCGCCCGTGAGGCCGCCGTGGAAGCGCACGAACGCGACCTCGGGCGTGCGCGCGTATTGCAGCGCGCGTTGTTCTCGCGGCCTGCGGTGAGCTCGCAATACACCACCGAGATCGTCTACCGGCCGCTCCAGCATATTGGCGGCGACGCGTACGACATCACCGTGCTGCCCGATCGCGTCCGGCTGTTTATCGCGGACGCAACGGGGCATGGCGTCGCCGCCGCGCTGGTCGCGATGATCGCGAAGAGCACCTACGATGCCATCAAGCACGATCCGATCGATGCCAGCGCCGTGTTGGCGACGCTGAACGATCGCGTCGCGAACAACATGCGGGGTGCGGACGGCATGTTCACCGCGGCGATCGTCGATGTGATGCTCGCGACGCGCACGCTCGTGCATGCCGTCGCCGCCCACCCGCCGCCGTTGCTCGCACACGACGGTGCTGTCGAGCCGCTCGAGTTCGGCGGTACGTTCATGGGGGTCGTTCCGGGCCGTCGCTATCCGAGCTGGACCCGGCCGCTCGAACCGGGGGCCGCGGTCTACCTCGTGACCGATGGGATCGAGGAGACCCGCAATGCCGACGGAACACAGTTCGGGACGGACCGGATCCGGGAGACGCTCGCAGAGGCGGTCGCTTCCCGCGGAAACAGCTGCAAGGCGTTGATCGCCAAGCTCGATGCCTGGGCGGGTCCCGTCGGCATCGATGACGATATCACCATCATCGGTCTTCGCGACCAGGGGATACGGAAGCAATGACCCAGAAGAAGATCCTTGCCGTCGACGATGCGAACACGGTCCTCATGATGGAACAGCTGATCCTCCGCGAAGCGGGCTATGCGGTGGTAACGGCCCGCGACGGCGAAGAAGCGATCACCAAGGCCCGCGAGGAGCGACCGGACCTGATCGTGATGGACGTGGTCATGCCCAAGCTCGACGGCTTCCAGGCCTGCCGACGCATTCGCGATGAACACCCGGCCTTGCCGATCATCATGATGACCACGAAGGGTACGCCGGTGAATCGCGCCGCCGGGCAAGATGCGGGGTGCAGCGCATATTTGACCAAGCCGATCGATCGCCCCGCCTTCCTCGCGCAGATCGCGACGCTGCTCGGAGATGGAGCCGCCGATGGGCAGTGATCTCGAACAACAAGAAAAGCGGATCGCCGATCTCGAACGCGAGCTACGGGTCCAGACTGATCGTGCACGCAATGCGCTGGCGAAGTGCGACGCGTTGCAACGCGAGAATGCACAGCTCGCCAACCTCTACGTCTCGAGCTACCGCCTCTACCAATCGCTGGTACCCACCGACGTCGTCGACGTGATCCAGGAGATCGTGATCAACCTCGTGGGCTCGGAAGAGTTTGCGGTCTACGAGCTCGCCTCGCGCGACGATGTGCTCGCCCTGCTCGGGTCGTTCGGACTCGACCCCGAGGCCGTGCACACCGAGCTCAGCGCCCTCCCCGCGCCGGCGCGAGAGGCGATCGAGAAGAATCAAGTGGTCACGTTCTCGGCGGCGCGAGATGGCGTGCTCGCGTGTGTCCCGCTGCGCCGTGGAGATCGCGTCACCGGAGCGATCGTCATCTACAGCCTGCTCGAGCACAAGCCGGGACTCGAGCGGCTCGATCACGAGCTCTTCGAGCTGCTGGCAACCCACGCCGCGCCGGCGCTGCACTGCAGCCGCTTGAACGCACGCGAAGCTGCCCTATCAGCCGTCGGTCAGATCGACCACTCGGTCAGCTGAGTGCTACACCGCAGCACGCGCTGCCCGAGCTCTTCGAGCTGCCCGCCCGATCGCTACTCGTCGTCGTCGGCGTCCGCCGTCGAGGGTGCCAACGTGGCCGTCGGCTCGGTGTTCGGCCGCGTCAGCGCCGGCATCACCTCGCGCGGCCGGCGGGTGGTCTGCAGTGCACGGCGAGGTCCCGTATCGTCGAGGCGGATCGCCGCGAGCGCCGCGAGCGCGTCGTGTGCCGACGCGAACCGATCGCGCAATGTGCGCGCCATCAGCTTGCGCGCGAACGCTTCGAGCGCGGGTTCGACGACGACGCCCGGAGCGCGCTCGGCGAGCGGCGGCGGATCATGGTTGATGTTGGACAGCATGATTTCGACGCCGGTGCCCGAGAACGGCTGCCGCCCGCACAGCAGCTCGTAGGTCATCACGCCGAGCGCGAACAGATCCGTGCGCGGATCGGGCGCGTCGCCGAACGCTTGCTCCGGCGCCATGTACGGCGGCGTTCCGAGCACGGAGCCCGCATCGGTGAGACGTTGCCCCGCGGCCGTGTCGTCGCGCTCCCGCAGCACGGCGATGCCGAAGTCGAGGATGCGCGGGACCTCGTCACCGTGATCGTCGCGCTCCAGCACCACGTTCTCCGGTTTGAGATCCCGGTGGACGAGCCCGGCACGATGCGCGTGGTCGAGGCCCTGCAGCAGCTGCTTGACCAGCGCGATGACGCGCGCGGGACGCAAGGGCCCGTTCGCAAGGGCAGCGGCGAGGGTCTCGCCGCGTGCGAGCTCGAGCACCATGAACTGCTGGCCGTATGGTGTCTCGCCCACATCGAGCACCGCGACGAGGTTCTTGTGGGTGAGCCGCGCCGCGAGCGCCGCCTCACGTTCGAACCGCGCGACCATCTTGGGATCGCGCGTCAGCTCCTCGTGCATGACCTTGATCGCGACCTCGCGACCGACCTTCATGTGCCGCGCTCGATAGACCGTCCCCATCGCCCCGCGCCCGAGCAAGGTCTCGACCAGGTAACGGTCTTCGACTACCTGTCCGACCAGTGTGGGGCTCGGGTCCGTCATCTCACGTAGACACGATACCAGCTTCGTGCCGACGCCAACCGCGCGTGGCCACGGCGGTCCGACCGCCAGGTCTTCAACGATCTAACAGCGCGACACGAGCGCCGCACCCGCGTAACCACCGCCCCAGCATGGCTACCTCACGCTGCAGCCGAGGTACGGTCCGCGCATGCGGTACTTCGCCCTCGTCTATCACGTCGTCGACGACTATGTCTCCCGCCGCGGGGCCTACAGGGAGGAGCACCTCGCCCTTGCCCGCGCCGCGCATGCGCGGGGCGAGCTGTTGCTCGCGGGCGCGTTCACCGACCCGCCCGACACGGCTCTGCTGGTATGGCGGTGTGCGGATACCGGACCGGTCGAGGCGTTCGTCGCCGCCGATCCCTACGTCAAGAACGGGCTCGTGGCGCGCCACGAGATCCGCGACTGGAAGGTCGTTGTCGCAGATCAGCCGCTCGCGCTGTAGCTCCAATAACGGACAGCGTCGCGTCGACGCTCACTGGGTCGCGGTGAGGATCTGGTCGGCGCCTTGGCCGAGCAAGTCATTCGCGAGCGCGACGCCGAGGCGCTCCGCATCGGCGGCGGGGCCCGAGACCTCCGCGCGGAGAATCTTGGTGCCGTCGGGCATGCCGCACATGCCGAGGATGCGCAGGCCGCCACCGGTCATGGACAGCGCGTGTGCGGCGAGCGGCGTCTGGCAGCTACCGCCCATCCTGGCAAGGAACGCGCGCTCCGCGGCGACACGACGTTCCTCGGCGGGATCGTGGATCGCCTTGGTGATGAGGTCGATCACCTCGGCGTCGCCCGCGCGCGTCTCGAGGCCGAGCACGCCCTGCGCGCATGCGGGGATCGAGAGCTCGAGCGGTAGCTGCTGCGTGATCCGGCTGCTCATGCCGAGGCGCGTGAGGCCGGCAGCGGCGAGGATGATCGCGTCGAACTCACCATCGTCGAGCTTCTTGATCCGCGTCGGCACGTTGCCGCGCAGCATCGCGATCTTCAGATCGGGGCGCACTGCGAGCAGCTGGCACTGGCGGCGCATGCTCGAGGTGCCGACCTTCGCGCCCTGCGGCAGCGTTGCGACGGTGACGGGGCTCCGCGCACAGAGCGCATCCCAGGGCACCTCGCGGGTCGACACGGCGGCGAGCACGAGGCCCGGCGCGAGCTCGGCGGGCACGTCCTTCATCGAGTGCACGGCGATATCACCGGTGCCGTCGAGTAGCGCCTGCTCGATCTCCTTCACGAACAGGCCCTTGCCCCCGACCTTGGCGAGCGGGACGTCGAGGATCTTGTCGCCCTGCGTCTTGATGACATTGAAGGCCACCTCGATCGACGGTGCGACCGCGGCCAGGCGCGCCTTCACGTGCTCGGCCTGCCACAGCGCGAGCTGGCTGCCGCGGGTGGCGATGACGATGCGTTCTTTCACGGTGCTGCTTTCCTCTCGGTCGGTCCGGACTCTGCCACGACCTCCCCCAGTGTCGGTTGCGAGTCGCGCGCATCGGCATCGGGCTCGAGCGCGAAGAGCTCGCACAACACCTCGGCGCGTAGCGCAGCCTCGTCGGGCGATGCCTCGCGCAGCGCCGCTGTCGGCTGATGGAGCAGCTTGTTCACGACGAGCCGCACGAGCTGCATGATCGCTTCGCGCTGCTGCGCGGGGGTGTGCTCACGCCGGGCCAGCGCGTCGAGCGTCTTCTGCACCTCGACGTCGGCGACCTGCGCGAACTTCTCCCGCAGCGCGCGGATCGTCGGGACCACGCCCTGCGAGCGCATCCAATGCTCGAACTGGTTCGCCTCGTGCTCGACGATCTTGTGCGCCTGCTCGGCGGCCTTGGCGCGCTCCGCGAGGTTCGCAGCGACGACGCGCTCGAGATCGTCGATGTTGTAGACGAACACACCGTCGAGGTCGTTGACGCTAGGCTCCGCATCGCGCGGCACGGCGATGTCGATGATCACGATGTTGCGCCAGCGCCGGCGCTTGGCGACCTTCTTGAACAGATCGCGGGTCAGGATCGGCTCGCGCGCGCCCGTCGAACTGATCACCACATCCGCCTCGACGAGCAGCGCCTCGAGGTCGGCCCACGGCTTGGCGATGCCGTCGATCTCGTCGGCGAGCCGCTCCGCCTTTTCCGGAGAGCGGTTGGTAACGACGATGTGCTCGGCGCCCTGCGCGCGCAGGTGACGCGCCGCGAGCGTCGACATCTTGCCCGCACCGACGACGAGCACGCTCTTCCCGTGCAGGCTCCCGAATACGCGCGCCGCGAGATCGACCGCCACCGTGGAGACATTCGCCGCACCACGCGCGATCGCGGTCTCCGTACGCACCCGCTTGGCGACCCCGAACGCGCGCTCGAGGCAGCGGCGCAGCACCTGCCCCGAGGTGCCGGCCTTGTCGGCGACGCCGTACGCATCTTTCAGCTGGCCGAGGATCTGCGCCTCGCCGAGGACGAGCGAGTCGAGCGCGCTCGCGACGCGGAATACGTGGCGCACCGCGGCGCCGCCCACGTGGTCATAGATCACGTCGGCCACCGCGGCCGGCTGCAGGCCGCGCTGCTCGGCGAGGAACCGGCGCGTGAGCGTCGTCGCATCGTGGCCGGGCTTCGCGACGCCGTACAGCTCGACGCGGTTGCACGTAGAAATGAGCACGGCCTCGGCGACCGGCAGCCGCGAGGTCACCGCGGTCAAGGTGCCGGGCACCTCCTCCTCGCGGAACGCGAGCTTCTCGCGCACGGCCACCGGCGCGGTGCGCCAGCTGATCCCGACGACGAACAGCTCGCTCACTACGCCACCATCCGGCGCACGAGGTAGATCGCGAGCACCGCGAGCGCGGCGGCAAAGCCGACCAGCGTCATCCGTGCCGCGCGCCGACCACGCCACCCATACACCTGCCGCGACACCAAGAGGATCGCGTACGAAACCCACGTCACCCCGGCAAGCGGATACTCCAGCCTGTCGAGGCTTTCGCCGAGCTTGCTCACCCAGATGGCGCCGAGCACGAGCGCGACGGTGAAGATCGGAAATCCGACCCAGATGAGCCGGTGCGCGAGCTTGTCGAGAGCTTCGAGCGGCGCGCCCTTGTCCTTGAACGCGAGCGTATCGAACCGCTTCTTCTTCAGCGCGCGCTCTTCGACCAGGTAGATCGCCGACAGCACACTCGCGAGCGCGAACACGGCCACACCGACGGTGGCAAGCGAGATGTGAATGCGGCCGAGCGCCGAGAGATCGTGCGCTTCGCCCTCGGGCGAAAGGCGCGCGGCGACGAGCAACACGAGCGATACCGGCATCAGCACCACGCCGCCGATCGTCAGCCGGTAGCGCATGCTCGCGATGAGGTAGCCGCCGGTCATGATGAACGCGAGAAACCCGATCGCCTCACGCACCGACTGGGCGGGGTGCACGTGCTGAGTGCCGCGCCAGCCGATATCCGTACCGTGCGCGATGAACGCGATCGCCACGAAGGCGAGCGCCCACGACCGGAACCGGGTGTGCCCACCGAGAACCACCAGGAGCAGCGCCGAAGCGATCGTGTACGCGACGAGCGAGACCCAGAACGCGGGCGACGGCGCGACCGAGAGCAGCCGTACGGATGCGTCGAGCGCCGGCGCTCCGGTCACGGCGGCAGCGGATCGCCGATGAAGCCTTCGACGACGTTGTAGGCGGTGTCGTTGTAGATCACCGAGTTGGCAAACTGCTCGGCGCCCATCGTGGACAGCGCATCCTTGGATTTCACCCGGCCGATCAGATCGTGCGGATCGTGATCGCTGCCCTCCGTGTTCACGAAGTGGACCGCCGGTACCATCGCGAACTTACGTCCGAGCTCGAGAAGGGTCATGCGATCTCCCTCGAGCGCAGCCTTCCCCTCGGCCGTCCAGTTCTCGAGCCGCTCCACGGAGATGAATAGGCGCGACATTGCAGGGAACGAGCATACCGGGGCTTGAGCTCTCTAGCTACATCGTCAGATTGCCTCGGGCTCGTCCGGGGGGTACAAACACGGACCCGGAGGCACCCTATGGCCAGCGCGAACATCAAAGAGATCACCGACGCCAACTTCGAGTCCGAGGTCCTGAAGGCGGACGTTCCCACGCTGATCGATTTCTGGGCCATCTGGTGCGGCCCCTGTAAGCAAATCGCGCCCCTGGTCGAGGCGCTGGCCGAGGAGTACAAGGGCCGGCTCAAGGTCGGCAAGATGGACGTCGACCACCACCAGATCGCGCCGCAGCAGTATCAGGTACGGTCGATCCCGACGCTCCTCCTCTTCAAGGGCGGGCGCGTGGTCGCGCAGATGGTCGGCACGATGCCGCGCTCGAAGATTGAAGCCGAGATCCAGAAGCACATTTAGCTCCGCGGAGATCGCTTATGGACTAGGCTCCGTGCATGAAGCTCGGGGTCGTCGTGGTCTGTCTTCTTGCCGCGCTCGGATGCACCAAGAGCTCCGATGCGCCGCCCCGCGCAGCTCGCGGCACCGAGCGCGGTGACTGTCGCCCCGCCGTCGACAAGGGTGGCCTCGGGACGTGCGACCCAGGTCTGCTCTGCTTGTCGAACCTTTGCGTGCGGCCGCCGCCGGCCGATTGCCAGAAGGTCGCCGACCATGTCGCGTCGATCGAGCTCGGCAACTATGCCGAGCCCGAGGCACGCGCGCCCGTGGTTACCAAGCTGAAGGCCGCCTGCGAGAAGGCCTTCGTGAGCAAGGAGCAAGGCGACTGCGTCGAGAAGGCCACCGATAAGTGGGCTGCGATGCAGTGCGCGCCGACCATGTTCCCCGAGATGAAATCGACGAATGACGGCATGTGCGGTCAGGTGATGGCGCGCGTGAAGGCCCTCATCGAGAAGCAGATGGGCCCGAGCGCCGACGCAAACGCAACCAAGATGGTCGGCTCGATGATGGAGGTGATGCGCCAGTCTTGCGAGCAGGACGGCTGGCCCGACGAGCTGAAGAAATGCATCGTCCAGAGCTCCGACGATGATGCGATGGCGGCCTGCAACTCGCAGATGCCGCCGGCGATCCAGCAGAAGATCGCCGATCGCATGCAGAAGGCGATGATGGAGTCCATGCCCCAGACGCCCCCGATGCCGACGCCCTAGCAGGACGCTGACAAACGCGGCGCAGCCGCGTTTGCAGCGACCTGCCCCGTGCCCGTGCCCGTGCCCTTGCCCGTGCCCGATCTGGGCGGTCAGGCTCCGGCGAGCCGGGCCAGCATGGCGACGACCCGCTCGAGCA
>JANRKM010000202.1:0-58329 GCA_033763475.1 Kofleriaceae bacterium | reverse complement strand
TGCTCGAGCGGGTCGTCGCCATGCTGGCCCGGCTCGCCGGAGCCTGACCGCCCAGATCGGGCACGGGCAAGGGCACGGGCACGGGCACGGGGCAGGTCGCTGCAAACGCGGCTGCGCCGCGTTTGTCAGCGTCCTGCTAGTCGTCGATGCCCGAGTCCGCGATCGGCGCGCTCGGCTTGCCCTGCGCGTCGACGCCGAGCCGGTTCATCATGCGGCGCAGGTTGCTGCGATCGACGCCGGAGCGCCGCGCGGCCTCCGACAGGTTGCCCCCGCTCATGCGGAGGATGTCGATGAGATAGCGGCGCTCGAACTTGTCGCGTGCGCTCCGGTAGTGCAGGACGTCGTCCGACGTCTCGGCGGGCTGCGCTGGCGCACTGGCGAACAGGAATGGGGGCAGGTGCTGCGGCTCGATCACGTCGCCGTCACACAGCGTCACCGCGTACTCCATCACGTTCGCGAGCTCGCGGACGTTGCCGGGCCACGTGTGCCGGCGCAGCGCGGCGCAGGCCTCCTCGGAGAGGTGCTTGTCAGACGTACCGCTGCGCAGCGCCGCGCGCTGCACCAACCGCCTCGCGAGCAGCACGACGTCCTCGCCGCGGTCACGCAGTGGCGGCAGGGAGAGCTGGAAGGTGCAGATCCGGAAGTAGAGATCGCGGCGGAACCGGCCCTCGTCCATCGCCTTCGTCAGATCCACGTTGGTCGCGGCGACGACGCGCACGTCGACGCGGCGGCTCGTCGTGGAGCCGACGGGCCGCACCTCACCCTCCTGGAGCGCGCGCAGCAAGCGCACCTGGGTCGCCGGTGGCACATCACCGATCTCGTCGAGGAACAACACGCCACCGTTCGCGGCCTCGAACAGGCCCTTGTGGTTCGTGCTCGCGCCGGTGAAGGCACCGCGCTCGTGGCCGAAGAGCTCGTTGTCGATCAGGCTGTCCGAGATCGCCGCGCAGTTGACCGGGACGAACGGTCGATCACGGCGATTGCTGCGCAGGTGCAGCGCGCGCGCGACGATCTCCTTGCCGGTGCCGCTCTCGCCCACGATCAACACGGGCGCAGGCGAGTCGGCGAACTTGTCGATCAACAGCTCGAGGCGCTGCATCGGTGGGCTGCGGCCGATCAGCGTCGTCTCGGGGCCGTGGGCGCGCACGACGTCGCGGAGAGTCGCGTTGTCCGCGGCGAGGCGGCGGCGCTCGAGCGCGTGCTCGAGACGCAGGACGATCGCCGCCGGGTCGTCGATCGGCTTGGTGAGGAAGTCGAAGGCGCCGGCGCGCGTGGCCTCGACGGCGACTGCGATGCTGCCGTGTCCCGTGATGATCACGACCGGCACGTCGGGCTGCAGCTGCTTGATCGAGCGCAACAGTTCGAGTCCGTCGCGCCCCGGCATGTGCAGATCGAGGAGCGCGACATCGACGCGCTCGCGCTCGAAGAACTTCTCAGCCTCGATCGAGCTGCGGAACGTATGGATCTCGTAGCGCTCGCGGAGCGCCGCGCGCCACGCCTCGAGCAGCAACGGATCGTCGTCGACGATCGCGACGCGCGTCATGCGGGCTCCGCGGCAGGAACTTCAAGCTCTACCGCGATCTGCCCACCTGCTTCGCCGACGCGAATCGTTCCGCCCGCGTCCCCTGCGGCGATCGCCGCGGCCCACAGATCGAGGTTGGTGCGCGATCCGCCGCTCCACGGATCGATCACGCGCCAGCTCGTGGGCTGGCTGCCTGCATCGACGCGGAGCCGGATGCCGGCGTCCGTGCGCTCGATGCGTGCGCGCAGCTGCGGCGTCTCCGCAACGCGTGCGACGGCGCGCACGATCGCATTCGTGATCAATCTCGCTGCCTCGACGCCGAGCTGCGCGGGCTCCGCCGTGGTGGTCTCGATCGCGATCTCCCCAAACAGCGTCGCCGCGCTCTCCACCGCGAGGGAGAGCTGGATCGTCCCGGCAGGAGCGTGGCTCACCGCGGCGAGCTCGCGAACCAGATTCGCGATCGCGGTAAGGCGATCGGCGCAACCACGCAGC
The DNA here is from genome assembly GCA_033763475.1 of Kofleriaceae bacterium. Classification (GTDB taxonomy): domain Bacteria; phylum Myxococcota_A; class Polyangia; order Haliangiales; family Haliangiaceae; genus JABFXX01. The sequence continues at coordinate 56,315 of JANRKM010000202.1, read as the reverse complement.
GGCGCCGAGCGGTCATCCCCGGCGAGCTTGAGATGCGTGTACAGCGCGGTCAGCGGACTCGCGAGCTCGTGGCCGACGGCCGCGAGCGCGATGCGCACGCCCATGCGTGCCCGGTCTGTCTCACCACCCTGTGTCACGACGTTCCGCGCCGACGATAACCGAGAGGGGGGCACGGGAGCAACGCCTGCTCTGTCCCGCTGGCGAAGGGGCTGTTGTCCCTTCGCACGGCGCGGTGTGGGCGCTATCACGGAGCTATGTCACGGACACCGTATGTCGGCTTGCACGTCGTCACGGGCTCGAGACGAGCCACGGCGGCGGACATCGTGGCGAGCGTTCAGCGCGAGATTGCCGCAGGTGCGCTGCCCGCAGGAAGCCGGCTGCCACCGGTGCGTGCGCTCGAGCGCCAGCTCGGGCTGTCCAAGAATACGGCGCAGGCCGCCTACGACGAGCTGGTCGCGCGTGGGCTCGTGGAGGCCCGCGAGCGCGAGGGGGTGTTCGTGCTCGCGGCGAGCAAGATCGAGCCCACGCTGCCGGTCGGGGCGCCGCCTCTGCCAACGCTGGTGGCGCCACCGCTCATGCGGCCGGAGACGTCGCGTCGCGGCACCACCGCGCTGTCCACGGTGTTCATCGATCCGGAGCTCCTGCCGACCGAGAGGATCGCCGATTGCGCGCGCTCGGTGCTGCGCGAGAAGATGCCCGCGTTCTATGAGCCGCAGGGCTACCGGCCGCTGCGCGAGGCGATCGCACGCCGCCTGGCCGCGCGCGGGCTCGACGTCGAGCCCGACGAGGTCGTGATCACGACCGGTTCGCAACAGTCGCTCGACATCGTCGCGCGCTCCCTCGCGGTGCGGCGCGTGGCGCTCGAGTCGCCCGTGTACGGCTACGCGAAGTTGTTGTTCGAATCGCTGGGCTGTGACCTCGTCGGGATGCGGCTCGATCCGTGGAACGGCATCGACCTCGAGCTCTGGGAGCGCGCGCTCGCGACCCGACCCTCGCTCGCGTATCTCATTCCGAGCTTTCACAACCCGACCGGGTACTCGTATTCGAGCGGCGAGCTGCGCGGCGTCCTCGAGCTGTGCCAGCGTCACGGCGTCGCGATCCTCGAGGATGACTGGGGTAGCGACATGCTGTCCGACGGCGAGTACCGCCCGATGTTGCGCATGCTGGGCGGCAAGAACGTGCTGTACGTGAACTCGTTCACCAAGAAGCTGCTCCCCTCGTTGCGCGTGGGCTTCGTCGCGGCATCGCCGGAGCTGGTGCCGACCCTGGTCGCGATGAAGCGGCTGTCGACGCTCGGCAACGCGTGGCTCACCGAGGCGGTGGTCGCGGAGTTCCTCGACCGCGGCTACTACGACACACACCTCCAGGCGCTGCAGCGAGCGCTCGATATCCGCTATGCGGCATGCCTCTCCGCGCTCGACGACCTGATGCCCGACGGCGTGCGCTGGACGCATCCAGGCGGCGGCCCCACCCTGTGGCTCGAGGTGCCTCGCTCGATCGACCTCCCTGCGCTCGAGGCGCACCTCGCGCGGCGCGGTGTGATCGTGAGCAATACCTCGGCAGCGTTCCTCGGCGACCCGCACCTGCACGGCTTCCGGATCGCCTATGCGTACCTGTCGGAGCTGGAGATGCGCTCGGCGCTCACCATCCTCGCGGACGCGCTCGGCGTCTTGGCGAAGTAGTGTGGCGGCCGGGGCATTCCTCCCCGAGGTAGTTGTCTGGGCCGCGCGAGCGGGGCAAAAAGAGTGAATGAAGTCGGCTTCGATTGCGCTGCTCGCGCTCGCTGCATGCGAAGCGGTACCTGCGGCGTCGACCGACTTCTTCGGGCCAACGATCGAACCGCCGCGCGGCCTCGCCAAGATCCAGCCCGGCATGAGCGTCGCGCAGGCCAAGCAGCTGGTGCCCTCGCTGCGCGAGGATCACCGCGGCGTGCGCGATCATCTCGAGGTCGACTCGGGCGCGCGCGACGTGAGCCTGCAAGTGCGTGTCGAGGCCGGGACGGTCGCGAGCATCGTGGCGATCGTTCAGGGGCAGTCGGCGCGCGCGCTGCTGACCAAGGCGTGGGGCGATCCAGAGATTCGCAAGGACGCGCTCGGTCAGCCGGAGATCACGTGGGCGAGCGAGGCCACCGGGTGGAAGGTCAAGCTCGACTGCCTCGAGCGCAACTGCCTTGTCGAGTACGTGCCGTATCACGCCCTCAACGCGGAGTTCTTCGGCGCGCACGTGGTGCCACCGGGCACGCTCGCCAACCTTCGCATCGGCATGCGGCTACCCGAGGCGCGCGCGTTGGCCCCCGGGATCGTCGACGTGCGCGCCGGCATCCCGAGCGGCGTCGATGGCGTGCGCGAGTTCGTCGCCGTCGACGACAAGCGCGGCGAGATCCGCGCGATTTATCTCAATCTTCCCGCCCACGCCGAGACCCTGATCGCGGAAGCGTGGGGCCCGGGCCTCGCCGCGACCGAGCCCGTCGGCAAGAAGGTGCTCGTGTGGCCCGATCCCACCACCGGGTGGCGCGCCACGCTCCGTGATGCCCTCGGTTCGAGCCACGATCTCGCGTTCGACAACTACCTGCCCGCGGCCCAGCTGTTCGGCGAGCAGCCCGACGTGATCGACGCGATGCCCGTGCTCAACCTCACGGTCGACGAGGTGAAGACGCTGTTTCCGAACATGGAGGTCGTCGCGGGCCGCGACCTCGTCGTCACGCTGCTGCCGACGGAGTGGGAGCGTGGTCCCACACGCGTTCGCCTCGACGTCGCTGCGAACCGCGTGCGCGAGCTGGCGTTCTCGATCCCGTTCAAGGCGCACCCGGAGGCGAAGGAGACGCTCTACGAGCTGTTTCTCCACAAGTGGGGCCAGCCGCGGCCCACGGAGATCGATAACAAGCGCGTACTCGTGTTCCGCGACGGTGATCCGCGCGTCGAGATCTGGGAGGACGGCGAGCACGGTGCCTGGCAGATCGAGATGCGTCGCTAGACGACAACGCTCATCGAAGCGCTGACTCGCCGGCCGGGAGCGCAGGTGCCAGTCGTCCAGGCGTCGAGGGTTCGGACATGACGCAACGCGTACTTGCGTGGCATGTCGCTAGCAGTCTTGTCACTCGCTATGCATCCGATTACGACGACAACGCAAAAAGGAGCTTCTTTCTACGCGCTGGAGCGACGCTGTACGCAGTGCGGTGAGAAGCTGGTTGCGCACCCGGCCCCCGTGGCGCTACCGAACAACCGCACCTCGGTCGATCTCTGCCGCGATTGCAGCGTTCAGGATCTGCCTCACACCGACTGACGGTCGATGGACATGCGCGCCTGTTCAGCGAGTAGGCGCACGGCGAAGATGAACGCCGCGAAGCGTGGATCCTGGGTGAGGCCCTTCGCATAGCGGTAGTAGATCTGCTGGGCGATGACCGCGGTCTTCAGCAATCCGAACGCGTAGTAGAAGACCAGCGCGTCCGTGCTCCGGCCAGAGCGCTCGAGATAGCGCTTCGCGATCTCTGCGCGCGTCATCATCCCGGGCTTCGCGGTGGGGCCAAACGGGAGCTGATGGTACGCGGCCGGGTCGCTGGCCTGCGCCCAGTACGAGAGCGACGTGCCGAGATCCATGAGCGGGTCGCCGATCGTCGTCATCTCCCAGTCGAGCACGCCCGTGATCTGCGAGAGAGACGCATCGAAGATCACATTGTCGAACTTGAAGTCGTTGTGAATCAGCGCGGGCGCCCCATCGGCGGGCCGATGCGTCGCGAGCCAGGCGGCCACCTCGGTGATCGCGGGGATGTCGTCGGTCTGCGAACCCTGATAACGCTCCGTCCACCCGTTGACCTGGCGCTCGATGTAGCCCGCGGGCTTGCCGAACTCGCCAAGGCCCGCGGCCTTGTAGTCGACCGCGTGCAGATCGACGAGCGCGTCGACGAGGAGCTCGCACACGCCGCGGATGCGCGCGTGATCGCCGGCGAGCTCGGCCGGGAGATCCTTGCGCAGGATCACGCCGCGTCGCCGCTCCATCAGATAGAACGGCGCGCCGAGCACCTCACCCGTGGGCTCGTAGGCGAGCACACGTGGCGCCCGGTGGTAGACGGGCGCGAGGGCGGACAGCACGGTGACCTCGCGACCCATGTCGTGGGCCGACTTCACCTTGCTGCCGAACGGGGGCCGGCGCAGCACGTATTCGCGATCGCCGTGGTGGATGCAGTACGTGAGGTTCGAGTGCCCGCCGGGGAACTGCTCGACGGAGATTGCGCCGTGTGCACCGAGCTCTTTCTCGATGAACGCGGTGAGCTTCGCCAGATCGAGCTCTTCGCCTGCACGGACCGCGCGAGGTTGATCAACCTGCGCACCCCCTTCGGGGTTGCTGCGCGCCCGACCTCCGTCGGGCTTGCGGTCCTCAGTCATCGCGCGGCTCCATAACGGGCGAGGATCCGCTTCGCGACCACCATCTTGTGGACCTCGTCCGGACCATCGTAGATGCGCGCGCCGCGCTCGTGCACGTAGTAATAGGCGAGGATGGTGTCGCTCGTGATGCCGAGCGCGCCGTGCAGCTGGATCGCGCGATCGACGAGGTGCAGCATCACATCGGCGACGTAGAACTTGATCACGCTGACCTGATCGCGCGCGCGATCGAAGCCCTTGTTCTCGATCGTCCACGCCGCGTGCAGCACCATGAGCCGCGAGGCATCGATTTCGGCGCGTGCCTCGGCGACCCATGCCTGTGCGATCTGGCGCGTCGCGAGCGTCTTGTCGTCGTCGATCTTCCGGCGCGTGATGTGCGCGCACATGGTGTCGAACACGCGCTCGCAGATGCCGATCCAGCGCATGCAGTGGTGGATGCGGCCGGGCCCGAGGCGCTCCTGCGCGATCAAGAACCCCGCTCCCTCGGGGCCGAGGCGGTTGGTCTGGGGCACGCGGACGTTGCGGTACCAGATCTCGCTGTGGCTGCCGTAGCCCTCGCCCGGGTCGCCCATGATCTTGATATTGCGCGTGCGCTCGAAGCCGGGGGTGTCCGTCGGGACGATGATCATCGACGCGCGCGCGTGCGGGGGCGCATCGGGGTTGGTCACCGCCATGACGATCGCGAACGCCGCACCGTCGGCCGCGGTGGTGAACCACTTGTGGCCGTCGATGACGTAGTCGGCGCCATCCTTGCGCGCCTGACACGACAGCAGCGTCGGGTTGCTGCCCGGGTTCTCGGGCTCGGTCATCGAGAAGCACGAGCGCAGCTCGCCGCGCGCGAGCGGCTCGAGCCACGTCGCCTTCTGCTCCGGCGTGCCATACTTGTGGAGGATCTCCGCGTTGCCCGCGTCGGGTGCCTGGGCGCCGAACACGTAGTGTCCGAGCGGCGTGCGGCCGAGCCGCTCCGATACCAGGCCGTGCTCGACCAGCGAGAGGCCGAGGCCGCCGATGTCCTTGGGCGACTGCGGCGCCCACATGCCGGCCTCCTTCACCTTCGCGCGAAGCTCGGCGAGCTTGGCCTCGTTGGCGACGAAGCCGTGCTCCATCACGGCGGGCTCGAGGGGCATCACCTCGTCAGCGATGAAGCGCTCGATGCGCTCGAGCAGGGGGCGCACGCCCTCGGGTGGGTCGAAGTCCATGACGCCCGCAGGTTACCCCGGCCGCTCGGGCTTGCGCCTGCGAGCGAGCGCTCATCAATCAGGAACAATCCGACGGGCAGACGTCGTCGGGCTCGCAGAGACCGTTGCAGAGCTCCAGGTTCCTCGTGAACAGCGCAGACACACTGGTGTCCCCGGTCATCAACACCGAGCAGCCGCCCGAGCCCAAGCAGGCGCCGCTCCAGGAGTCGAAGTACCACGGCGGCGTCGCGAACGTGTCGAGCGTGACCGACGTGCCGTAGTCGAACACGTACTCGTAACACCTGAGGCCGCACGAGACACCGCCCGGATCCGGCGACGGCGTCACCGTACCGAGTCCGATCCAGCTAACCGTCAGCTTGTACTGATTGAGCGTGAACGTGGCGGTCACGGAGCGCGCCGCGGTCATCGAGAGGGTGCAGGCAGGCAGGGGGCCGGTGCACAGGGACGCACTGGCGCCGCTCCAGCCGCTGAACGTCGAGCCGGTCGCGGCGGTCGGCGTGAGGGTGACGGAGGTGTTGTAGTCGTAGTCCTGGGAGCAGTCGGGGCTGGCGCCACCGCAGTTGCTGATGCCCGCCGGTGACGACCCGACCGTGCCCGCACCGGTGCCCGCCTTGGTGACGGTCAGCGTGTGACGGGTGATGTTGAAGGTCGCAGTCACGGCGCGCGCCGCGGTCATCGAGAGGGTGCAGGCGGGCAGGGTGCCGGTGCACAGGGACGCACTGGTGCCGCTCCAGCCGGTGAACGTCGAGCCGGTCGCGGCGGTCGGCGTGAGCGTGACGGAGGTGTTGTAGTCGTAGTCCTCGGAGCAGTCGGGGCTGGCGCCGCCGCAGTTGGTGATGCCCGTGGGGTTGGAGGCGATCGTGCCCGCGCCGGTGCCCGCCTTGGTGACGGTCAGCGTGTACTTGTTGAGGGTGAAGGTCGCGGTCACGGCGCGCGCCGCGGTCATCGAGAGCGTGCAGGCGGGCAGGGTGCCGGTGCACAGGGACGCACTGGTGCCGCTCCAGCCGGTGAACGTGGAGCCGGTGGCGGCGGTGGGCGTCAGCGTGACGGAGGTGTTGTGGTCGTAGTCCTCTGAGCAGTCGGGGCTGGCGCCGCCGCAGTTGCTGATGCCCGTGGGATTGGAGGCGATGGTGCCCGCGCCGGTGCCCGCCTTGGTGACGGTCAGCGTGTGACGGGTGATGTTGAAGGTCGCGGTCACGGCGCGCGCCGCGGTCATCGAGAGGGTGCAGGCGGGCAGGGTGCCGGTGCACAGGGAAGCACTGGTGCCGCTCCAGCCGGCGAACGTGGAGCCGGTCGGGGCGGTGGGCGTGAGCGTGACGGAGGTGTTGTAGTCGTAGTCCTCGAAGCAGTCGGAGCTCGCGCCACCGCAGTCGCTGATGCCGCCCGGGGATGACGCCACGGTGCCCGCGGCAGTGCCCGCCTTGGTGACGGTCAGCCGGTACTGGTTGAGGGTGAAGGTCGCGGTCACGGCGCGCGCCGCGGTCATCGAGAGCGTGCAGGCAGGCAGGGTGCCGGTGCACAGCGAGGCGCTGGTGCCGCTCCAGCCGGTGAACGTCGAGCCGGTGGAGGCGGTGGGCGTGAGCGTGACGGAGGTGTTGACGTCGAAGTCCTCGGCGCAGTCGGGATCGGCGGTCGCACCGCAGTTGCTGATGCCCGCGGGTGACGACGCCACGGTCCCCCCACCGGTGCCGGTCTTGGTGACAAACAGGGAGTATTGCTGGGTGAAGGTCGCGGTCACGTCGCGCGCTTCGCTCATCGAGAGCGTGCAGACCGGCAGGGTGCCGGTGCAGGCGGACGCGTCGGCGCCGCTCCAGCCCGCGAACCTCGAGCCGGCGGCGGCGGTGGGCGTGAGGGTGACCGAGGTGTTGACGTCGTAGATCTCGGAACAGTCGGCGCTGGCGCCGCCGCAGTTGCTGATACCCGTGGGCGAGGAGGCCACGGTGCCGGCGCCGGAGCCGGTGGTGGTCACGGTCAGGGTGTACTGGGCGGTGAACGTCGCGGTCACGGTCTTCGCCGCGGACATCGTGACGGTGCACGTGCCGCCGCCCATGCAGGCGCCACTCCAGCCGGCGAACCGGGCCCCGCTGCCAGGGGTGGCGGTGAGCGTGACCGAGGCGGTGTCGTCGTAGGCCTCGGTGCAGTCGACGGTGCCGGAGGTGCCGCCGCAGTTGCTGATGCCCGCTGGCGAGGAGGCCACGGTGCCCGCGCCGGAGCCATTCGTGGTGACGGTCAGCGTGTATTGCTGGGTGAAGGTCGCGGTCACGTCGCGCGCTTCGCTCATCGAGAGCGTGCAGACGGGCAGGGTGCCGGTACAGGCGGTGGCGTCGTTGCCGCTCCAGCCGGCGAACCTCGCGCCGGCGGCGGCGGTGGGCGTGAGGGTGACCGAGGTGTTGACGTCGTAGGTCTCGGTGCAGTCGACGGTGCCGGTGCCGCCGCAATTGGAGATGCCCGCCGGCGAGGACGCCACGGTGCCCCCGCCGGTGCCCGCCTTGGTGACAGTCAGCGTGTGTTGCTGGGTGAAGGTCGCGGTCACGTCGCGCGCTTCGCTCATCGAGAGCGTGCAGACCGGTAGGGTGCCGGTGCAGGCGGTGGCGTCGCTGCCGCTCCAGCCGGCGAACCTCGAGCCGGCGGCGGCGGTGGGCGTGAGCGTGACCGAGGTGTTGACGTCGTAGGCCTCGGTGCAGTCGACGGTGCCGGAGGTGCCGCCGCAGTTGCTGATGCCCGCTGGCGAGGACGCCACGGTGCCCGCGCCGGTGCCCGCCTTGGTGACGGTCAGCGTGTATTGCTGGGTGAAGGTCGCGGTCACGTCGCGCGCTTCGCTCATCGAGAGCGTGCAGACGGGCAGGGTGCCGGTGCACGCGGTGGCGTCGCTGCCGCTCCAGCCGGCGAACCTCGAGCCGGCGGCGGCGGTGGGCGTGAGGGTGACCGAGGTGTTGACGTCGTAGGCCTCGGTGCAGTCGACGGTGCCGGAGGTGCCGCCGCAGTTGCTGATGCCCGCTGGCGAGGACGCCACGGTGCCCGCGCCGGTGCCCGCCTTGGTGACGGTCAGCGCGTATTGCTGGGTGAAGGTCGCGGTCACGGCCCGCGCCGTGGACATCGCGACGGTGCAGGTGCCGGTGCCCGTGCAGGCGCCGCTCCAGCCGGCGAACCGGGCGCCGCTGCCGGCGGTGGGCGTGAGCGTGACGGAGGTGTTGTAGTCGTAGTCCTCGGCGCAGTCGACGGTGCCGGAGGTGCCGCCGCAGTTGCTGATGCCACTCGGCGAGGAGGCCACGGTGCCTGCACCGGTGCCCGCCTTGGTGACCGTCAGCGTGTACTTGTTGAGGGTGAAGGTCGCGGTGACGCTGCGCGCTGCGCTCATCGAGAGGGTGCAGCTGGGCGCGGTGCCGGTGCAGGACGCCGCATCGGTGCCGCTCCAGCCGGTGAAGCTGGAGCCGGTACCGGCGGTCGGCGTGAGCGTGACCGAGGTGTTGATGTTGTAGTTCTCGGTGCAGTCGACGGTGCCGGAGGTGCCGCCGCAGTTGCTGATACCCGCCGGCGTGGAGGCGACGGTGCCCGTGCCGGTGCCGGCCTTGATGACGGTCAGGGTCTCGTCGTTGTCGCTGATGTTCGCCGTCACCGTCTTGTTCGCGATGCTCGGCGCCGTCAGCGTGAGCGTGACCGACTCGTTGAGGAGATCGCTGTCCTGAACGCCGGTGACCGTGACGAGCTGGTTGGTGTTCCAGGTCGCGGTGTCGAACGACAGCGAGGTCGGCGCCGTCGTCGCCGCGCCCGTGTCACTGGAGCCGATGGTGACCACCGTCGTGGCGGTGGGCTGCGCCCCGAGCTTGACGTTGAAGGTCGCGGTTCCGCCCTCCGTGACGGCGACCGAGCTCACGTCGGTGACGATCGCCTGGTTATCGTCGTCGTCGACCGTGACCGTCGCCGTCTTGTCGGCGAGGCCCGTGGCCTTGAACGTGAGGGTGACGGTCTCGTCGGCGGCATCGGCATCGGCGACGCCGGTCACGGTCACGTTCTGATAGACGCCCCAGTTCGACGTCGTGAACGGCACCGATGCTGTCACGGTCGCCGCGCCGGTGTCCGAGGAGGTAATGGTCACGGTCGTCGCGGCGGGGGGCATCGCCGTGAGGCGCACCTGGATGACGCCCGTGCCCGACTCACCGATGTTCAGTGTGGACTGAGCGACGTCGATGTTGAGGGCGTCGTCGTCGGTCACATTGACCGTGACGTTCGTCATCGCGAGGCCCAGCGTGAGCGCGAGCGTCGTCGTCTCACTCGTGGCGTCGGCGTCGTCGACGCCGGTGATGACGACGTCCTGCGGCGTCGCGTAGTTGGCGGGCGTGAACGTCAACATCGTCGCGCTGGCCGTAGCGACCATGGCGTCGGTCGAGCTCACCGTCACCGTGACGGTGCTCGCCGGCATGTACGCCAGTGAAATGCCGATGGTCGCCGTCGCGCCTTCGGTGACCGTCACCGTCGAGGCGCTGGCGGTGATCGCCTGGGTGTCGTTGTCCGAGACGTTGACCGCGACGGTCTTGTTCGCCAGGCCGCTCGAGGACAACGTGAGCGTCGGTGTCTCGCTGACGAGGTCGACGTCCTGCACGCCGGTGACGATCGCCGTTTGATACACGTTCCAGTTCGCCGTGGTGAAGGTGAGCGACGCGGTGACGGTCGCCGACGACGTGTCGTCGCTCGCGAGCATGATGGTCGTGGTCGCCTGCGGCTGTGCGGTCAACCGGACCTGGAACATGGCCATCTCCCCCTCGGTGACCGCGATCGTGGCGGTGCTGGTTTCGATCGCGAGCGTGTCATCGTCGGCGACGTTTGCCGTCACGTCCGTGGACAGGCCGAGCGCCACCGCGTCGAGGTGGATCGTGGTGGATTCCGGCACGGCATTGACGTCCTGCACACCGGTGACCGTCACGTTCTGGTTGGTGCCGTAGTTGGACGGGCCAAACGTGAGCGTCGCCGGCGTCACCGTCGCGACCGCGGTGGACAGGCTCGCCACGTCGATCACGACGTCGCCGGCCGGGCGGTACGCGAGCTTGACGCCGAGCTGGGCGGTGCTGCCTTCGGTCACCGTGAGTGTGCTCGCCGGGGTGGTCACGATCCCCTGCGTGTCGTCATCGGTGACCGTCACGGCGACGGTGCGGTTCGTGAGGCCCGCCGAGGACAGCGTCAGGTTCGTGCTGTCATTGACCACGTCATCGTCGGCGACCGCGGTCACGGTCACGGTCTGCGGGGTCATCCAGTTGGTGCTGTTGAACGTCAGGCTGGCCGGGCTGACGGTGGCGACGGCCGTACTTCCCGAGCCGATCGCGACGTTAACGTTCGCCGACGGCTGCTGCGTGAGCTGGACCGTGAACGTCTGCGTCGTGCCCTCGGTGAGGCTGACGGAGCTCGCCGACGGCGTGATGCCGAGGACGTCATCGTCGGAGACCTGTACCGCGACCGATGCGGTCGTGAGATCGGTGGAGGTGAAGTCGATCGATGCCGTGTTGGTGACCGTATCGAGGTCCTGCATGCCGGAGACCGTGATCGTCTGATCGAGGTCATAGTTCGCGGGCGTGAACACCAGCATCGTCGGCGACACCGTCGCGACGGAGGCGTTCGACGACGCGACATCGACCCTGACCTCCGCGGCGGGCATCGCGGTCAGGTGCACGGCGATGGTGCCGTTCGTGCCTTCGCCGACGTCGAGCGTCGCCGGCGACATCGCGAGCGCGAGGCCGTCATCGTCGTCGACGGTGACCTCGATGACCATCGGGTTGGGGATCAACGTCGAGCGCAGCGTGATGGTCACCTCTTCGTCAGAGGTGTCCGCGTCGGCCTTGCCACTGAGCGTAACGGCCTGCGGCGTGGACCAATCGCTCGGTCCAAACAGCACCGCGGTCGGGAACACGCCGAGCCGCGTGTCATCGGAGGCCTCGAGCGTGGCGAGCAGCGAACCCGTGGGCGCCGAGGTCAGCGACAGCATCACCTGGCGGGACATGCCTTCCGTGATGGTCATCGACGAGGACGACACGACGAAGTCGAGGGGAACGACGGTCGCGTCGATCGGTGCGTCTGCCGCTGGCATGTCCTGCGCGCTGGTGGAGTCCACCGAGCCGACGGTGAAGGTGATGCCATCGACCGAGCACGCACCCAGGGCAACAACGCCCAGTAACAATCCCAACGCTAGACGCATACGAGGCCCCTTTTCGCTGCCTCGTCCCCTGACAAGGCGCGCTCATTGCGAAGAAAAATCGTAACATGCGGCACGCAAAGTTCGGGGAGTTACCGCACGTCGTTGCGCGGTGCGCTGCGCACTAACGTCAGTCTTTACAGATGCATGGCCGTTTATGGCCGAAAACATCTCCCGCGCTCGGTGGATCAGCGCTCGGAGTGCAGATGGTCGGGGAGGTGGCCCGTGTTGTTGAATGTCACGAGCGAGGTCTCCTCGAGCGAGAAGCCTTGCGAACGGAACCTGAGCTCGGTGATCGATGCGTTCCGGATGACGATGCTCTGGCGGACCATACGCGCCTCGGGGATGCCGAACGTGAGGCCCACGGCGACCGCGATCGGTCCAGCCGAGGTCACGCATGCGATCCGGGCGCCTGCGGGCGCCGCGGCGAGGACGCGCACGATGCCGTTCCGTACGCGTGCGACGAAGGCGCTCACGCGTTCGACCTCATCGGTCACCCACTCGTCGCTCGCCCACTTATGGAGGATCGTGTGGAACGCCTTGTCGAGCAGCTGCGGTGTAGGGCTCGTCTCGAGTACGGCGAACCTGGGATCTTCGGCGGCGAGCCGCGGCAGCATGTGCCGCAGCATCTCGAACGCGGGGTACTCCGCGAGCTCTTCGAGCTCGGCGCGCACGGGCAGTGTCACGCCGAGCGCAGTCGCCGCACCGGTCGCGTACTCGGCGGTCTGCACCTGGCGCTTGAGCGGACCGCTGTGCAGCGCGTCGATCTTCGCCTTGGCGAGCCAGGTGCCGACGGCGCGAGCCTGCTCGCAGCCACGCGCGGATAGCCGGTCGTAGTCGGCCTCGCCGTACGACGCCTGGCCATGGCGAATCAGATAGAGAGTGCCCACGTGATCGCAGGGTAACCCGGGCCTCCGGGGCTTGGCACGGCGCTTGGTACGCAGCGGCGCTAATGAAGGTCGCCCCGCTGCTCGCGTTCGTGTTGATCACCAGCTGTGGACCGAGCACGTCGACGGAGGACCCGGGCGTCCCGGATACGGAAGATGCCGACGGGGACACGATCTCCGATCGCGACGAGGGTGCGGCCGACGAGATCGACACCGATCGCGACGGTACGCCCGACTTCCTCGACGCCGACAGCGACAACGACGGCATCCCCGACCAACGCGAGGCCGCGGACGCCGACCTCGTTACCTCGCCGTTCGACTCCGATGGCGACGGTACGCCAGACTACCGCGATCTCGACAGTGACAACAACGGACGCGGCGACAACCTCGACGGGCTCGACGATCTCGACGCCGACACGGTCGCGAACTTTGCCGACCGCGACGACGACGGCGACGCCATCGATGATGTCGACGAGATCGGTGCAGATGCTGCGCGCCCGCGGGACAGCGATCTCGATGGCACGCCCGACTACCAGGATACCGAGAGCGACGGCGACTCGATCCTCGACATGTTCGAGACCGCCTCCGACTACGACGCCGATAGTGTGCCGAACTATCTCGACGACGACAGCGACGGCGACTGCGTGATCGATCGACTGGAGGCGCGCGGCAATCCGCCGGCCGATACCGACGGCGACAACCACGCCGACTTCCTCGATCGCGACAGCGACAACGACGGCATGCCCGACACGGCCGAGGACGCGAACTGCAACGGCGCGCGTGACAGCGGCGAGACCGACGGCGCCAGCGGCGACACCGACGGCGACGGCACGAGCGACCTCGTCGAGACCGCGGCCGGCACCGATCCTAGCAACCCCGCGAGCAACCCGCAGGCGAACGGTGACTTCGTGTTCGTCGTGCCCTACCAGGGCGTGCAATCGCCGCTGTCCGCGGACATCGACTTCTCCACCAAGCTCAGAGCCGTCGACCTCTACGTGATGCTCGATCGCTCGGGCTCGATGTCCACGGAGATCAGCTCGGTGAAGGCGAACCTCGCGAGCGTGGTTGCCAACGTCGCGTGCCCGCCCCTCGGCGTGGGCGCACCCGGCAATTGCATCCCCGATCTCTGGGCGGGTGCCGGCACCATCGGCTACCGCGACTCGGGCGCTGCGGCGTTCCAGAACTGGGTCGACGTGCAGCCCAACGCGAGCTTCGCCAACGTTCCGACCAACGAGCCGAGCTCGTCGGCGTACACCGAGCCGCTGACCTATGGAGGCTACGCCGCGGTCACCGGTGAAGGTGGCGCCAACTTCGCGATGCCCGACGTCCCGGCGCGCGCGTCGTGTGCGGGCTCACCTGCCGCCGGCGCGGGCTACCAGACGTTCGGCTATCCGTGCTTCCGTCGCGGCGCGCTGCCCGTCGTGATCCTCGCGACCGATGAAGCGCCGCTCGAGCTCACCGCCCAGACGTACAAGGAGCCGAACTGGGACACCATCGTCCTGCCGGCATTCCTCGCCACCGGCGCCAAGCTCGTGGGCGTCCTCGGCTCCAACTTCGGCGTCAACACCGACGCGAACCTTCGCAAGCTCGCTACTGACACCGGCGCGATCGATGCGATGAACGGCAACGCGCCGCTCGTGTTCGATGGCGCGGGCGCCAATGCCGCCGCCGCGATCCAGACCGGCATCATCCGCCTCGCCAACGGCCTCCCGCTCGACCTGTCGGCCACGTCGAACGACGATCCGAGCGACGCCGTCGATGCCGTCGCGTCTTTTGTCTCGCATCTCGAAACCCGTCAGCTCGGCACACTGCAGTGCGCGAACGGCCTCGTCGACGAGGACACGAACGCCGATACGTTCATGGACACGTACATCGGCGTTCGCACCGGCACCCCGGTGTGCTGGAAGCTCGTCTCCAAGCCCAACACCACGGTGCCGGCGACGAACGCACCGCAGCTGTTCCGCGCCACCCTGCGCGTGCAGGGCGACGGCGTCACGCAGCTCGACGAGCGCGACGTCTACTTCCTCGTGCCGCCGAAGTCGACCGATGGCGTGATCTACTAGAACCTCCACCTGCTGACGGGTAGGTCGAACGGGTCGTCGCCACCCACCAAAGTGGTGTCGCACCAACCGCAGTCCTGCGAGCAGCACGGCCCCTGCGAGTCGCCCGGCTGACAGAGACCATCGCAGCACTGCGGCTGGACCGGGGCGAACGTCGGGAGCAGGCTGCAGTCCTGCGGGCAGGTGCACTGGTCTTCGAGGCCGCTGCAGAGTCCGTCACCGCAGAACCCGCCGCCCGAGTCGTTGTCGTCGACGGTCACGGACACCGTACGCGTGAGCAAGCCGGGGGCCGTGAAGCGCACCGTCGTGGACTCGTCGGACGTGTCCGAGTCGTTGACGCCGGTGATGGTGACGGTGCGCGCGGTGTTCCAGTTCGCAGTCGTGAAGAGGACACTGGTTGGCGACACGGAGGCTTCCGTGCTCTCCGTCGACATGATGGTCACGGTGGTGTCACCCGGAGGCTCGGCCGTTAGCTTCACGGTCATGGTCGTGGAGCTCTGCTCCGTGACGGTGACCGACGTGTTCGAGATGTCGATGCCCAGCTCGTCGTTGTCACTGACCGACACCGACACGGAAGCGGACGTCGCGTCGGTGGCGGTGAACGAGATCGTGGTCGAGTTGTCGACCGCGTTCGTGTCCTCGGCGCCCGTGATCGTGACTGACTGCGGCTGGGTGTAATTCGACGCGTTGAACGTCAGGCTCGTCTGCGACACGGTGGCAACCGCGGTGTTCATCGGCGTGATGGTCACCACGTAGTTGCCAGCAGGCTGGTAGGCGAGCGTGACGCTGACGGTCCTCGAGTAGCCCTCGGTCATCGAGACACTGCTGAGGGAAACTTCCACCTTCTGCGTGTCGTTGTCGGTGACGTTGGCGGTCACCGAGGCACTCGTGATGGCCGCGGAGGTCAGCGAAATCGTCACGGTCTCGCTGGTGGCGTTGAGGTCCTGGATGCCGCTGACCGTGATGGTCTGGTACGTATTCCAGTTCGCCGCATCGAACGTCAGGACGGTCGACGAGAGCGAGGCGGCCGCGTTATTGCTCGATAGGTTCACCGTGGTCGTGCCGCCTGGCTGCGCGCCGAGCTTCACCTGGAACGTCGCGGTGCCACCCTCGTTCACGTTGACAGAGGTCGCGCTGACCACGATCGCCTGGGTGTCGTTATCGGTCACGGTCACCGCCGAGGTGCGGCTCGTGAGTCCGCTCGACGCGAACGTCACCGTGACGGCTTCGTTCACGGCATCGGCATCATCGACGCCGGTGACGGTGATGCTCTTGTAGCTCGCCCAGTCGGTGGTCGAGAACGAGACCGAGGCGGCGCTCACCGTTGCCGCACCGGTGTCGCTCGACGTGACGTTGACCGTGACCGCCGCCGCGGGCTGCGCGGTGAGGCGGACCATGATGGTGCCCGTGCCTGCCTCGCCGATCGTGACGGAGGCCGGCGTGACGTCGAGGTTGAGAGCGTCGTTGTCGCTGACGGTGACCGCGATGGTGACCGTCGGCAGGCCGGACGACATCAGCGAGATGGTGCTGGAGGCGTTCACCGTGTCGGCATCTTCGACGCCGGCGATGGTGATGTTCTGCGGCGTGGCGTAGTTCGACGTGTTGAACGTGAGCATCGTGGGCGATACCGTCGCCGCCCCCGGCGTGCCCGAGGCGACGCTGACGGTCACGTTGGACGCCGGCTGGAACGCGAGCGAGATCCCGACGGTGGCAGTGCCGCCTTCGGTCACGGTCGTCATCGTGCTCCCCGCGACGATCGCCTGGGTGTCGTTATCGGTGACGTTCACCGCCACGGTCTTGTTCGCGGCACCCGAAGCGGTCAGCGTGAGCACCACTCCGCTCTCGCTGACGAGGTCGACGTCCTGAACACCGGTGACGGTAACCGTCTGGTAGGTGTTGTAGTTCGACGTCGAGAACGTCAGCGACGTGGTCGCTGTCACCGACGTGCTGTCGCCGGTGGCAATCGCGACGGTGGTCGCCGCCGTGGGCTGCGCGGTCAGGCGGACCTGGAAGGTCGCGGTCGCACCCTCGGTAACGGCCACGGTGGCCATGTTGGTTTCGATGGCGAGCGTGTCGTCATCGTCGATCGTCGCCGCGACGTCCTTCGTAAGGCCGAGCGCAGCGGCTTCGACGCGGATGGTCGCGGTGTTGTCGGTCGCATTCGCGTCCTGCACGCCGGTGACCGTGACGTTCTGAGCCGTCGCGTAGTTCGCCGGGGTGAACGTGAGGGTGGCGGGCGCCACGGTGGCGGCAGCCGGCGCGAGGCTCGACGTCGTGACCGTGACATCGGCGGCCGGACGGAACGCGAGCTTGACGCCGATCGTCCCGGTCATGCCCTCGGTGACCGTGATCGCGCTCGCTGGCGTGGTCACGATCGCCTGGGTGTCGTCGTCGGTGACCGTCGTGGCGATGTTGCGGGTGGCGAGGCCGGTCGCTGTGAGGCTGATGGTCGTGGTGTTGTTGGCGACGTCATCGTCGGCTGGCGCCGTCGCCGTGACGGTCTGCCCCACGTTCCAGTTTGCGGTCGTGAAGGTGAGCGTGGCCGGGCTGACCGTCGCGACGGAGGTCAGGGCCGACGCCACGTCGACGGTCACGTTGCCCGGCGGTTGCTGCGTGAGCTGCACGGTGAACGTCTTGGTGCTGCCTTCGTTGATCGCGAGCGAGCTCGACGACGTCGAGATACCGAGCACGTCGTCGTCGGTGACCTGGACGTTGGCCGTTGCCGCGGGGAGGGCCGGGGACGTCGAGGTGAAGTTGATCGTCGTCGGATTGACGACCGTGTTGACGTCCTGGATACCCGTGACGATCAGCATCTGGTCGATCGCGTAGTTCGCCGGCGTGAACACGAGGTTCGACTGCGAGACCGTGGCGACCGCAGTGTCCGCGGACGCGATGTCGACCGTGATGGTCTCGAGCGGCATCGCGCTCAGGCGCACCGCGATCGTGCCGGTGGTGCCTTCGCCAACCTCGAGGTTGCTCGGCGACATCACGAGACTGACGGCGTCATCGTCTTCGACCGTGACCGAGACGACCATCGGCGCCGTGATCGCCGTAGAGCTGAGCGTCAGCTCGAGGCTCTCGTCAGTGGTGTCGGAATCGGGCTTACCTGTGATCGTGATCGCCTGTGGGGTTGACCAGTCCGTCGGCGAGAAGAGAACAGCAGGCGGCGTGATGCCGAGGTGGGTGTCGTCTGAGGCCGCGAGCGTCGCGAGGAGCGAGCCTTGCGGCGGGCTGGTCAGCGAAATCATCAGCTGGCCCGTCATGCCCTCGGTCACCGTCATCGACGTGGCAGAGACGACGAAGTCGGTGGGGCCATCGTACGCGTCGATGGCACCTTCGCCTGCATCGCGCTCTCCCTGGGTGAACGTGGCGTCTTTGATCGAGCATGCGCCGAGTCCGAGAGCTACGACGCAAAGGAGACGAATCGCGCGCATATTAGAACCTCACCGTCATGTCGATACCGGCGGTCGTCGCGCCGGCGCGTGGAACAACCGAAATCCGACTCTCCGTGGTGGTCGGGGCTCCGAGGAACCACAACACGCCAGCGCCGATCAGCGCCGCTGCGCCGACGCCGTAGGACACGTTCGCGAACATCGCCCGCGACTGCCCCTTGTCCATCAGATCGTTCGCCTTGTCACCGTCGGGGCACGGCGTCGACGGGTCGGGGCACAGCGCGAACGCGTCGTCCTCGAAGCCCTTCGCTTGCGTACCGAACAGCACGCCCCCCGCGATCGCGACCACACCGACCGCCGCGACCCCGACCGCGATCTTGCGCTTGCCGGTGAACGTGCTCGGCCTGACGAGGAGGAGGTCGTCGTCGGGGGCGTTGGAGGTGTTGGCCTTCGGATCGGTCGGCCCGGGCGTGACGAGCTTCGCGAGCTCCTTGAACCGTGGGACCTCGACCGAGACCTTGCCGTGCTCGCTGGGCACCTCGATGGTGGTGGCCCACTCCTCGTGACCGGGCGCGCGTCCACCGACGATGTACTTGCCACCATCGACGGGGATCGCGCGATTCCACAGCGCTGCGTCGACCGGTTCGCCGTTGCGCGTGACCACGAGGCCTTCGATCCGGCTCTCATCGGCGACGGAGATCGTCAGGTACGACAGCTTGGGCTCGATCGCCTTCACCTTCTCGGTCGCGATCTGCTTCTTCTTGGGATCCTTCGCGCGGGAGGCGGCGTCCTTGAACGCAGACCACGCGGCGGCGAGCTGGCCATTCTGCTCCCGGCACAGGCCGAGATTGACGAGCGTGCCGGCGCGCGGCTC
The DNA here is from genome assembly GCA_033763475.1 of Kofleriaceae bacterium. GTDB lineage: Bacteria > Myxococcota_A > Polyangia > Haliangiales > Haliangiaceae > JABFXX01. The sequence goes on along the minus strand of JANRKM010000202.1, from coordinate 37,343 downwards.
GAGGCGGTTCGAGCCCTCGAACGCGTCGCAGGCTTCGGCGATCTTGCCTTCCTTGATCAAGCGCTCGCCATCGGTGAACAACGCTTCGGCCGCTGCATTTTGCGCCCGCGCGGTGCCTGCGGCGGTGACGGCGAAGAAGAGGCTAATCGCCGCGATCGATGGTGCCAGTCCCAGAGCTAGACGCATTGGAGCCCCCTTGCTTCGTTCCGCCGCGCTTGGGCGGCCGACGTTTGTCGCGCTTTTCCCCCGCGACCTTGTCGTCAACTGGTTTCGTGGCTGCGGCGACGCCGGCATCCGGCGGTGTGGTGTCGACCGCGACCGGCGCCGCGTCGGGCGGCTCGACGGCGACCGGTGCGGCGTCGACGGTGACCGCGACCGGCGCGGCGTCGATCGTCACGGCGACCGGCGCGGCGTCTGGCGGCGCAGCAGCCGGCGTCGGCGTGGTCGGCGTGGTCGCCGGCATGACGGTCTCGTTCTTCTCGCCGCTCGCTCCACCACCACCACCCGCGACGGCGACGACGATGCCGCCGATCGCGATCAGGCCGATCGCGAGGCCGGCGATCAGCCCGGTCTTGCGCTTGGGCTCCGTCTGAACCGCGCCGGTAGCGTTGCCGAGCGTCGTCGGTGTCGGGCCGCTGTGGTGGGCGGCGTACGGGCCACTCGGAATGCCCGAGCCCGTCAACGGTACGCCGCCTGTTGGCGTCGCGATCCGCGTGCGCGCATCGTGTGCGGCGGGCGCGCCTGTGTTGTGCTGGCGATAGGCGAGTGCCGCGGCCGGCGTCATGCGCGCGCGATACTGACCGGGCGACGTTCCCGGTGACGTCGTGTAGCCGCCACCGACGGCGGGCATCTGCAGCGACTGGCGGAAGCCGTCGTCGGCCGGGATGCCGAACAACGCGGCCTCGACCGCCGCGAGGCCCTGCACCATCTCTGCCGTGCTCTGGAACCGACGATTCGGATCCTTCTCGAGACAGCGCGCCATGAACGCATCGATCTCGGGCACCAGGCCCGGGACCAGCGACGACGGCGCGGGCGGGATGTCGCGCACGTGCATGATGATCAGATCGCCCGAGCCCTCACTCTCGAACGGCGGCCGCCCGCATAGCATCGTGAACAGTACGCACCCGAGCGAGTAGATGTCGCTGCGCGCATCGATCGTCGCGGCGCCACGGCACTGCTCGGGAGACATGTACACGGGCGTGCCCATGACGAGGCCGGTGCGCGTCTTGGACTGACCGAGCTCGTTGCCCGCGAGCTTCGCGATGCCGAAGTCGAGGACCTTGGTGCGCTCGCCGCCGGTCACCGCCGGATCGCCGACGATGAAGATGTTCTCGGGCTTGAGATCGCGGTGGATGACGCCCTTCTTGTGCGCGGCGCCGAGCGAGGTGGCGATCTGCGCCATCAAGCGCACGGCGTCGGCAGGCGCGAACCGCCCGATGCGGCGCAGGCGCGCATCCATCGCCTCGCCCTCGAGCAGCTCCATGACGATGTACGCGAGGCCGTTCGCGTTGCCGAAGTCGAACACCTGCACGATGCCCGGATCAGCGATCGCGGTGACGGCGCGCGCCTCGTTGAAGAAGCGCTGAACGATCGCGTCGTTCGTCGTGTACTCCGGCAGCAAAACTTTAATCGCTGCGCGCCGTCCGAGAAGTGTGTGCTCGCCGAGCCAAACGGCACCCATACCGCCTTCGCCAAGCAAGCGGACGATCCGGTACGGACCGATCGACGAACCCTCCATCGTCATCGAGATAAAAATTGTAACACGCGGCACCCAAAAGTCCGGGGCTCCGCGGACTGGAGTTGCGCAAAAGGCGCGATTACATGGGCGCCCCGCAGCCTACTTGGAGGTGAATGGCACAGAACATCGCCTGATTTTTTCGAGGCGACAACTGCTCAGAAGTACATGCGGCAGCGCTTACAGTAGAAGCGCAGGTGCTCTTCCACCCACCCCATCGGCGCCTCGCATTGCGGACACGCGGGTGAGGGCCCTGCAGCGACGGCGATCTCCTCGGCGGGCGGCGGCAAAGACGCCGGCGCCGTCGACACGGGGACGACTGCTGCCATCGGAAGGGAAGGCGCTGCCTGCACCGCCGTCGGTGCGGGCTCTGCGAGTGCATGCTCCGAGGTCGAGTCGCCAACGGAGAGCTCGCTCGCGGACAGCTTCTCGCGTGCGATCGTCTCCAGCTCGCTCGCGCTCTCTCGCGCGACGGCCTCGAGCAGCTCGCTCTCGCTGAGCTTCGGGCGCGCCTGGGTGGCGAGCTCGCTGTCGCTCGCGCGGGTCTGGAGGTCGTCGGCGGTGTGATCCTCGCCGAGGATCGGCGCACTCGTTTCGGTCGCTTCGACGGCGGCGTCATTGCGCCGATGCTCGACGGTCATCGCGGCTTCGAGCGGGTCGGTCGACGGTCGCGGCAACAACTGTTTGCGCGGGGCTGCGATCTCGCCGGGCTTGGGTGGCGGAGGCGTGAGGCGCGGCTTGTTCGGCGGCTCGACGCTCGCGCTCTTGCCACGCACCGGTGGCACCGTCGTCGGCTTGGCGGCGGGTGGCGTTGGCGCGACGCTGGTCGACTTAGCGCGTGGCGGTGGCGGCGTCGACGGAGGCGCGGAGCGCGGCGCATAACCGGCGAGCGGTCCCGCGGGACCCGGCAGATTGCCGCCCGGGCTCGGCGGAAGCGGTGCGGGTGGCGGTGGTGGCGGCGCGGCAGGTTGCGGCACGAATGCCGGCGGCGCGGGCGGCTGCCGCGGTGGCGGAGGCGGGGCAGGCTGCAACATCGCGAGAACGTCGAGCGGCGGCTGCTGCGCGTGCGGAGGCGTCAGTCCGGGGGCAAACGGCTGGCGCGGTGGCTGCGGCTGCAGCGCGGCGGCAGGGCGCAGTGCGAGCACGCTGCCGACGAATGCGGCGACGATGCCGAGGAAGAACAAGTACGTGCCGTACCCGATCGGCAGCTCGACATGCTGGGCGCTCTCGACCTTCGGCCCCTGGAGGAGGAAGGCGAGCGCGATCAGCGTCGACAGCCCGGCGGCGCCGATCGCTCCCCACGCGATCGTTTTGCGCTTCTCCGACAGCGTCTGGCTCGTGACCGCGACCAGGATCAGCGCGATCACCAGGATCGAAGACGTACCGAGCTCGGTGAAGCCCGTCGCCGTGAAGGCGCCGGGCATGTCGAGCTTCTGGCACTTCCGATCACCGCCGGTGTTGCAGCCCGTGGCGCCGAACAGGCCGACGTTCACGTCCTTGGCGGTGAGGGTGCGACCGTCGACGCTGGGGTGTCCCGCCCACCACGCCGACGTCACGATGGACGCGGCGAGCAAGGCCGCCGCGGTCAGCGCGACGATCGCGCCGACAAGCCGTGAGGACATAGGTCTACGCTACCACGCGGCCAGCACGTCCAGGGCGGTGCTCGCCGACGGCGCGGTGCGAAACAGCGCGCGAGCCTCCGCGCGCAAGACACCGGCCGCAACCGCTTGATCGAGAAAGGCTTCCATGGCCGTCCAGAAACCGAGATCGAGGAACACGATCGGCTTGCGGTGATAACCGAGCTGCAGACCGGTCAGCTGCTCGAACGCCTCTTCCAGGGTGCCGAAGCCACCGGGCGCCACCACAAACGCATCGGCGTGCGTGAACATCATCGCCTTGCGCTGGTGCATGGTCTCCACCACGTGGAGCTCGGTGAGCCCGCCATGTGCGATCTCCAGATCGACGAGCGCCTGCGGGATCACCCCGATCGTGCGGCCACCGCTCTCGATCACGGCATCCGCGAGCACGCCCATGAGGCCGCGATGCGCGCCGCCGTACACCAGCGTCAGCTCGCGGCGCGCGAGCTCGCGACCTAGCTCCCGGATCGCCTCGACCTCCGCGGGGCGGCCATTCGACGACGACAGGAACACGCACACGCTGTGCAGCACGGCGTCAACGTACCGCATGCTAGCGTCGCTGCGTGGCGCTCGCGTGGCACGTCCGTCCGTTCGCTCAGCTCTCGGCGCACGAGCTCTATGCGATCCTCGCGCTGCGCCAGCGCGTGTTTGTCGTCGAGCAGGCGTGTGCATATCTCGATGCCGACGGCGCGGACGAGTCCTCGCGCCACCTGTGGGCTACCGAGGCAGGTGCGATCCACGCCTATTGCCGTCTCGTTCCTGCGGGCATCAAGTTCACGGAGGTCAGCATCGGTCGCGTGATCATCGCGCCGGAAGCGCGCGGCATGGGGCTCGGTAAGGAGCTGATGCGCCGTGCACTCGCGGAGATCGGCGCGGCACCGGTTCGCATCGGCGCCCAGGCGCACCTCGAGCGTTTCTACGGCGAGCTCGGCTTCGTGCGCGCGAGCGAGCCGTACGACGAGGACGGCATCCCGCACATCGAGATGCTGACTATGCCGAGCGCCGGCGGCGCGTAGGCCGCTTCCGCGCGGGCGGTGAGAAGACGGCGTCCTCGAGCCTGCGCACGCGGTCGGGAAGATCGGTGTACTTGTCGTCGAGCACGCGAACCTCGGCGCGCACGGACTCGGCGATGGCCTTCGCATGCCCCGCGAGCTCGCGCGAAAAAGCAGCGAAGCGTTGCTCCAGGTCCACGAAGCGTTGCTCCATCTCCACGAAGCGCTGGTCGATCTGGGCGAAGCGCTTGTCGACTCGATCGAGGATCGCGCCGGCCCACAGCTCGAGCTTGGCGTCGAACCTGGTCTCGAGATTCGCGAGCTCGAGGCGCAGCTCTCCGCGGGTGACCGGCGTCGTCATGTCGTGCTCGTCCAACAGTGTACCTCCAGGTGCTTCCGCTCCCGAAGCAGGCTGCGTGCCGCGCCAACCCCTGGAAGCCCTGATCGCGGCTGTCCGGAACGGCCGTGAACCGGACACGGCGAGCCCGAAATCCGGCCAAAACCCGGACGGCCGCAGCCGGCCTGAATTGCGTGCCGCGAGCGCGCATGCTTGGATGCGCCCCATGCGCATGATCCTCGTCGGTCCTCCCGGAGCAGGGAAGGGCACGCAGGCCGCTCGGTTGGTGGAAACGTATCGCATCACTCACATCTCGAGCGGCGACATGCTGCGCGCGGCGGTGAAGGAAGGGACCAAGCTCGGGCAGGAAGCCGACGGCTACATGAAGGCCGGCAAGCTCGTGCCCGACGAGGTCGTCATCGGGATGATCCTCGAGCGTATCGCCAAGCCCGATTGCGCGCAGGGCTTCATGCTCGACGGGTTTCCTCGCACGCGCCCGCAGGCCGAGGCGCTCGACGCGGCGATGACGAGCGCGGGCGTCGCGCTGGACGCGGTCGTGCTGATCGAGGTGCCCGATGGGCTCCTCGAGGAGCGTGCCGTCGGCCGTCGGTCGGATCCCGAGACGGGCACCATCTATCACCTCAAGTACAACCCACCGCCGGCGGAGATCGCGGATCGCCTGGTGCACCGCAAGGACGACACCAAAGAAGCGGTCTCGATGCGCATCTCGAAGTACCACTCCGAGACGGCGCCGATTGTCCCCTTCTACATCGAGAAGGGCATCCTCAAGCGGGTGGACGGCGTGGGAGACCCTGACGCGATCACGCAGCGGATCATCGCTGTGCTGAACAACATCTAATGGCTGGCTTCGATCACAAGACCATCGACGCGAAGTGGCAGGCGTACTGGGACCGCGAGCAGACGTTCCTCACGCCGACCGACCGCACGCGGCCGAAGTATTATGTCCTCGACATGTTCCCGTACCCGTCGGGGGACGGCCTGCACGTCGGGCACCCGAAGGGCTACACCGCCACGGACGTCGTCGCGCGCGCGAAGCGCATGATGGGCTTCAACGTGTTGCGGGTGATGGGCTGGGACAGCTTCGGTCTGCCGGCCGAGCGCCGCGCCGAGCGCACGGGCGAGCACCCGAGCGTGATCACCGCGCGCAATATCGCCACCTTCAAGAGCCAGCTGAAGAAGCTCGGCCTCTCGTACGACTGGACGCGCGAGCTCGCGACGAGCGAGCCCAGTTACTACAAGTGGACGCAGTGGATCTTCCAGCTGCTCTACGAGCGCGGTCTTGCCTACCGCGCCGAGGTGCCAGTCAACTTCTGCCCCGCACTCGGCACCGTGCTCGCCAACGAAGAGGTGAAGGACGGCAAGTACATCGAGACCGGGGACGACGTCGAGCGCCGCTTGATGAAGCAGTGGATGCTCAAGATCACCGAATACGCCGATCGGCTCAGCGAGGATCTCGCCGGGCTCGACTGGCCGACGGGCACCCACAAGGCGCAGTACGAGTGGATCGGCAAGTCCATCGGCGCCAACGTCGTGTTCGGCGTGGTCGGTCGCAAGTCCGACGGTGCGGAGGTCGAGCGCACCGAGGCGATCGCCGTGTTCACCACGCGCCCCGACACGCTGTTCGGCGGCACCTACGTGGTGCTCGCGCCCGAGCATCCGCTCGTCGACGTGCTCACGGTGCCCGCGCAGCGCGAGGCGGTCGCGAAGTACCGCGAGGAAGTTGGCAAGCGCAGCGAGCGCGACCGCACGACGGAGGCGGCGGATGCGCCGAAGACCGGCGTGGCGACAGGCGCGTTTGCGGTCAACCCCGTCAACGGGAAGCACATCCCGATCTGGATCGCGGACTACGTGCTCGCGAGCTACGGCACCGGTGCGGTGTTCGCATGCCCGGCGCACGACGAGCGCGATCACGCGTTCGCGAAGAAGTTCGGGCTGCCGATCATCGAGGTCGTCAAAGGCGGCAACGTCGACGAAGCGGCCTACACCGGTGACGGTCCGCACGTGAACAGCGAGTTCCTCGACGGGCTCGACATCGCGGCCGCGAAGACCAAGATCATCGCCTGGCTCGAGGACAAGAAGCTCGGCGAGGGCACGATCCGCTACAAGCTGCGCGACTGGCTGTTCAGCCGCCAGCGCTACTGGGGCGAGCCGTTCCCGACCGTGACGCTGCCCGACGACACGGTGAAGCTCGTGCCCAAGAACGAGCTGCCGGTCGCGCTGCCGCAGATCGACGAGTACAAGCCCACGCGTGACGGCCAACCGCCGCTCGCGCGCGCCAAGGACTGGCTAACGTATCACGGCGCCGACGGCACCACCGCGACGCGCGAGACGAACACGATGCCGCAGTGGGCTGGCTCGTGTTGGTACTACCTGCGCTTTCTCTCGCCGAACCGCGACGACGTCGCGTGGGATGCCGAGGAAGAGAAATACTGGATGCCCGTCGACCTCTACGTCGGCGGCAACGAGCACGCGGTGCTCCACCTCCTGTACGCGCGGTTCTGGCACAAGGTGCTTTACGACGCTGGCTACGTCTCGACGAAGGAGCCGTTCCAGCGCCTGTTCCACCAGGGCATGATCCACAAGACGTCGTTCCGCGAGGCGAGTGGCAAGTACCACTACGACCACGAGGTCGAGCAGCGCGACGGCAAGTGGTTCGTGAAGGGCACGGACACGCCCGTCGAGACCAAGCTCGATAAGATGTCCAAGAGCAAGTACAACGTCGTCAACCCCGACGACATGGGCGACGAGTACGGCGCGGATGCGATGCGCATGTACGAGCTGTTCATGGGCCCCCTCGAGGACGGCGTCGAATGGGAGACGTCGGGCGTCGCCGGCACGCGCCGGTTCCTCGATCGCACGTGGCGCCTGCTTGTCGATCCCGAGACCGACACGCTGACCAGCAAGGTGAGCGAGGACGCGCCGGCCGACAACAAGGATCTCGAGCGCGCGCTGCACGCGGCGATCAAGAAGGTCACGGCCGCGGTGACGGACCTCAAGTTCAACACCGCGATCGCCGAGATGATGGTGTTCGTGAACGAAGCGACCAAGGCGACGGCGATCCCGCGCGACTGGTTCGAGGCGTTCGTGAAGATCCTGTCGCCGTTCGCGCCGCACGTCGCCGAGGAGCTGTGGCAGCGCCTCGGCCACCGCACGACGATCGCGTATGCGCCGTGGCCCGCGTACGACGAGGCGAAGCTCGCGAAGGACGTGATGGTCATCGCCGTCCAGGTGATGGGCAAGCTGCGCGGTCAGATCGAGGTCGCGCCCGACGCGACCGAGGCGGCGATCATCGCGGCGGCGAAGGCCGACGAAAAGGTCGTGCCGTTCCTCGAGGGCAAGGCGATCAAGCGCGAGATCTACGTCAAGGGACGCCTCGTCAACATCGTCGTGTAGCTGGCGCCGAGCGGGGCTACGCGGCGGCTGCTTGCGCGCGCTCGCGGCCGTCCTGCACACCGGTAGCGATCGCGTGCTCGGCGCGCGCGAGGACCTCACCGGCCGCATCGTCCAGGTGGCCGACAACCTTGCGCGCGAAGCGGATCGCACCAGCGGCGAGCTTCTCGGCGAGCTCGATGCTGTTATCCGCGGCAAGGCGGAGCTCGCGGCGCGCGTCGTGGAGGACGGCGAAAGCGGTGGAGAGAGCGACTGGCTTGGCTTCGAGGGACGTGGTGGCCATGGCAGACTCCTTTCTGAAGCCACGGTAAGACGCACCGCGTCATCTGGCAATCCAAAATCGACGCAACGCGTTAAGCAATTGGAAAGAGTGACCGTATGAACCGAGAGTTCCTCCCCGTCAACGTCGCCGTGCTGACCGTCTCGGATACCCGGACCCTCGAGACGGACACCTCGGGGCAGCTGATCGTGGATCGGCTGACCGAGGTCGGGCATCGGATCGTCGCGCGCGAGATCGTGATCGACTCCGAGGTGAAGCTGCGCGCCCAGCTCGCACAGTGGATCGCGGACCCGGGCGTCGATGTGGTGATCGCGACGGGGGGCACGGGCGTCACTCCACGCGACGTGACCCCCGAGGCCCTGGCGCCGCTGATCACGAAGCCGATCCCCGGGTTCGGCGAGCTGTTCCGCTGGATCTCGTTCAACGAGATCGGTACCTCGACGATCCAGAGCCGCGCCGAGGCGGCGCTGTGTGGCTCGACCTACGTGTTCCTGTTGCCCGGCTCGACCAACGGCGTGCGCACCGCGCTCGACAAGATCCTGGTGCCGCAGCTCGACCACCGCACGTCGCCCTGCAACTTCGTGATGCTTCTGCCGCGCATCAAGACGGAGCGCGCGACCTGAATGTCACGATTCCGGCAAATGGAGCCGCCGCGCAACCCGACCCGCCGGCAACTCGCGACGAAACTATTCGCAATCACACGTGATGGAGTCGGCGCACTGCTTGCTCGAGGGGCCGCGCATGAAGCCGACCCGCCTTGCCCTGATGTGCACGTCGCTCCTCGCCGTGATCCCCGCCTGCGCCGCCGATGGTGCGGGGGATGCCGAAGACGGCGTGTCCGATGTCGCGACGGGCAAGGCTGACTCGCCCTCGTCGGCGGACGCGGCCCTGATCCTCGAGCTCGTCAACGACGTCCGCCTGCAGGACCACGACTTCGACGAGGCCGTCGGGTTGTCGGAGCGCGTGGCCAAGGCGATCGTTGCGCACCGCGACGGCGAGGACTCCGAGTACGCCACCGACGATGACAATCACTTCGACAACCTCGAAGAGCTCGACGCGATCCCGCACGTCGGCCCGACCGCGATGAGCGCGATGCTGACCTACGCCAAGGCGCACAAGGTTCCGACCAAGCTCCGCCTCGACCTCGTCGCGCGCGAGTGGAACGACGCCGCGGAGCGGTGGGAGACCGTGAAGCTCGAGTCGCTCAACGCGGACCTCGCCAATGACGGGATCACGTTCGACGCACAGCTGACGCTCGGCGCGCGCGACGGCATCAAGTTCCTGCGCGTGTTGAAGAACGTCGAGAAGGCGTCGGAGAAGCTCGGCCGCGAGATCGATTTCGACTTCACGTGGGACCCGAGTGACTACACGAACCTCTGCTATTCGGGTGAGGTCAAGCGCATCCCCGACGCCGTCGAGGGCCTCCGCTCCTCGCTGTTCTCGGATTACATGGGCATCCAGGGCGAGCGCTGGGGCACCACCAAGAAGTTCCACTACAGTGGCGCCGGCGGCGAGACCGAGAGTGAGTGGATCGCCGCGCAGGAAGAGCAGGACAACGGCGACACGATGGCGGCGTGGACGAGCTTCGATACGGCGTCGAAGGACTTCCTGATGATGACCGACGGTGGCCAGCAGGGCGACGGCACGGAGCTCTTCGCCGTCACCATCAAGCCCTGCCTGTAACGCGCCGCCGAGCGGCGTTTCGTGGAGGCGCGCACTACCTGCGTCCGAAGCAGGCCGTCGTGCGCGCGCGCCTGCCGATGCGCGTCGGCGAGCTCACGCGGTGGTCGACACCGGGATCCCGATCACCATGTGCGGGAGCACTATCTGAACTTGGCCGCCAGCTAGGGTCGGTGCTCGCGCCGCAGAGCGCGTTCGCTGATCATGACCGCCCGCGTCGTCTTGGACTGAGCTATCGTCGAGGGGATGAGCTCGCTGGATGTCGCGCTACAGCGCGCACTCGCCGTTCGGTTGAATCTGCAGATCAGCCTATCGCAGCTGCCGATCGTCGAGGAGTGGATGGATATCCACCTCGACCGCTGGCTCGAGCACAACCCGATGCCGCCCGACATGCCGCCCGACAGCGACGGCGTGAGCTACCTGGCATCGATCGGCACCGACCTCAATCGCCTGTGGTGGGGCTCGTGGGGCGACCCGCGCGGGTTCGTCCCCAAGATGGCGGACTACTTCAAGCTCTGCAACATCGCGAAGAGCGACGCCGCGGTGCTCGATCAGATCGGCGAGCACCTCGAGCCCAAGCTCGTCGGTTCGTGGATCGGCGTCTGGGGTGCGAAGGTGATCACCGGCTGGCACCTGTGGGACCCACACCCGTGGCCTGCCGTCGAGAGCATGTTCGGTACGCACGAGGCGAAGTACCAGCTCAAGAAGTTCGTCGAGGATAACCACATCGAACACATCGATCGGTTCACGCAGTCGATCGGCGACTCGTCGTTCAGCGAGGTCGAGGTCGCGATGCCGGGCAAGACCGTCGAGGAGCAAGTCGCGCAGCTGTCGAACGCGTTCACGCACTTCACTGCCGCGCCGCTCGATGCTGCGGTGGCCGATCGGTTCCGGGCCGGTACGACCGCACACCTCGCGCTCGCCGTGCGCATCCGCGGCGGCAAGGTCTCGCGGGTGGCAGCGCTGGCACCGGGCATTCCGGTCACCGACGTCGAGCGCATGTGCGCCGATGCGAAGATCGGCGTGGCGCCGAAGCTCCCCAAGCTCGTCGGTGCGCTCGGCGAGCACATCGTCCGCGTCGAATATGGCCGCGCGGGCGAGCGCGCGGGTGTCGATGTCTTCCTGGAGCCAGGGGACGCCGTGCCGGGTGCGCCGCCCGCTTCACCGAGCGAGCCCACGCAGTCCAACTGACGTGCCGCGCGCGGACTACCTGCTCGCGAGCGACGATGCGCTGATCGGGCAGTGCGAGGTGGATCGCTACCGGGCATCGGGGCCGGGCGGCCAGCATCGCAACAAGACCGAGAGCGCGGTGCGATTGCGCCACAAGCTCACGGGCGTGACCGCGATCGGTGAGGACAGCCGCTCGCAGAGCGAGAACAAGCTGCACGCGGTGCGCCGGTTGCGCGCGGCGATCGCGCTCGAGGTGCGCGAGCCGGTGTTGCTCGACGGCTATGCGCCGTCGGCGCGGCTCGCCGCCTTCGTCGCCGCAGGTACGGCGCCACTCGGCGCGAAGACACGGCTGACCGGCGAGTACTGGACGGCGATCGGCGAGCTGCTCGATCTCGTCGTCGCCGGGCAGCTCGAGATCGGCACGACCGCGCAGCGCCTCGGTATCACGACGGGCGCGCTATCGAAGCTGCTCCTGCACGACGAGCAGGTCGGGCGCGTGCTCAACGATCTGCGCCGCGCCAAGGGCATGCGCCCGCTGCGGTGACACGCCCGCGCTGAGCAGCCGCTTCGCTAGCGCGCGGCGCGGATGATGTTCGGCGGCAGGATGGCCTGCAGCTGCATGCCGCCCGGAACCGCGCTGCCCTCGAGCACGACCACGCCGCCCTTCTTGAGCACGAGCGCTTCGCCGTGCCGGGTGTCGCCAAACGCGAGCCACGCGACGAGCTCGCCGAGCCACGGCTCGTGACCGACGATGGCGGTGGTCTCGTTGCGCTCGGCGATCGCGGCGAGTAGCTCGGCGCGCGGCGGCTGGCAGAGCAGCTCGGTCTTGAACGGCGTCGTGTCGCACAGCGATGCGAGAAGCTCGGTGGTTTGCACGGCGCGCAACCACGGGCTCGTGATCATGCGTTCGAACGTGATGTCGCGCGCGCGCAGTCCCTTCACCACCTTCTTCATCTTGCGCCGGCCATCCTTCGTCAGCTCGCGCTGCGCGTCGGCTAGCTCCGGTGCAGGATCCTCTGCGACCGCATGGCGGATCACGTAGAGCCTCATGCCTGGGACTCTACCCCTGGAATCGCGTGGTACGAACGTGTATGGCCAGCGACCTGTGGCGCATCAGCGATCAGTATCGGGGCGCACCGCTCGACCCCGCCGACTGCGATCCGGATCCGATCGCGCAGTTCCGCACCTGGTTCCAGCTCGCACATAGCGCGGGGCTTCCCAAAGTGAACGCGATGACGCTCGCCACGGTCGACGGGGAGGGCAGGCCGCACGCGCGCATCGTGCTGCTCAAGGATGCGGACGAGCAGGGCTTCGTGTTCTTCACCAACTACGACAGCGACAAGGGCAAGCAGCTGACGGCGACGCCGTTCGCGGCGCTCGTCATCTACTGGGACCCGCTCGATCGACAGGTGCGCGTCGAGGGACGCGTCGAGCGGGTTTCGGCCGCGGAGTCCGATGCATACTTCGCGACCCGGCCAATCGGGAGTCAGCTCGGTGCCATCGCCTCGCCACAGTCGCAGCCGATACCCTCGCGGAAGCTGCTCGAGGATCGCGTGGCGGAGCTGGCCGCGGAGCTAGGTGACGCGCCCCCCGCTCGACCTGCCAATTGGGGCGGATTTCGCATCGTTCCGGACCTGGTCGAGTTCTGGCAGGGGCAGCCGTCCCGGCTCCACGACCGCGTCCGATACTTGCGCAAGGGCACCGACTGGGTACGTGAACGGCTAGCCCCCTGACGTATACTCGGGGCGGTATGAGCGGGCTACGGATACCGGGCGAAGCCACGGTTCGCGACCCGCACCTATCGGACGAACAGATCGAGGCGCGGCGGAAGCGGATATTGACCGCGGTCGAGCTCGGCGAGATCGAGCGTCACCTCGCGGGATGCGACGAGTGTCGCGCGCGGTTGCCAGGCAATGACCCGCTGGCCGACACGCGCCAGGCGCAGTTCCCGCCCACGCCCTACAAGGCGCGCCTCCTCGGCACCTTCAACGAGCGCTACGAGCTGAAGCGCGCGATCGGCACGGGCGGCATGGGCACGGTGTACGAGGCGCTCGACATGCACCTTCACCGCATGGTGGCGCTCAAGCTGCTGCGGATCGCGCCCTCCGATCCCGCGGCACGCGAAGAAGCGGCCACGCGGCTCGTGCGCGAGGCGCGCGCGATGGCCGTGCTCTCACATCGCAACGTGGTCACCGTCTACGACGTCGGCATGCACGGCGAGCAGGTGTTCGTTGCGATGCAGCTCGTGGTGGGCACCACGCTGCGCGGCTGGCTCAACGCCAAGGAGCGCAGCGTCCCCGAGGTGCTCGCGGTGATGCGCGAAGCAGGAGCAGGGCTGGCGGCCGCACATCGCGCGGGCCTCGTGCATCGCGACTTCAAGCCCGACAACGTCCTCATCTCGAACAGCGGCACGGCACGCGTGACCGACTTCGGCCTCGCCCGGCGCGCCGGGCTCGACGATATCGACACGCGCAACGACCGCGCCTCGGCGCCGCAGATCGTCGAGCTGGATGCGCCGTCGACGGTGACGCGCAGTGGTCTGATCGTCGGCACGCCGGCGTACATGGCACCCGAGCAGGTGCAAGGACAGCCGTGCAACGCCCGCGCGGACCAGTTCAGCTTCGCCGTCGCGACGTGGGAGGCGCTGTTCGGCATGCGCCCGTTCGGGGGCACGACGTGGTCGGAGATCTACGCGAACGTGATGAGCGGCGCGGTCGTCGAGCCGCCGGAGTCGCGCCGCGTCCCGCGCAACATCGTGAAGGCGCTGCGCCGCGGGTTCTCGCCCAATGCGGCCGATCGGTTCCCATCCATGGACGACCTGCTCGTCGCACTCGAGGACGAGCTACGCAAGCCGGCGCGCCGACGCCGCTGGGGGCAGTGGCTCGGCGTGTTCACCGTCGGTGCGCTCGCGGCGACCGGCATCTCGCTGTTCGCGATCGGACGGTCGTCGGCGAAGGACACCACGCCGGTGCAGCCACCGCAAGCCACCGCGGGGATCACGGTGAAGCCGATCGACCCGCAGGTGCCCCCGGTCGTTCAGGCGCCAACGCAGGTCGCGGTTGCGCCTGTCGAGTCGCAGGTCGTCAAGCCAGCGCTGCCGGTGGCCAAGCCAGAGACGCCTGCGGTCGAGCCGGGCACGGTGGTGGCCAAGCCCGAGAAGCCGTCCGGGAAGTCGCGCACCAAGCCACCGAAAGCAACGCACGCCGTCGCCGTGACCACCTCCGAGCCCGTGATGACTGCACCACCGGTCGTCGAAACACAGCCAGCGCCAAAGGTCGATCCCGAGCTCGGTGCGACGACGTCCGCGCGTGACGCGCTCGCTGCCGAGGTGCGCCGCAAGGGCCTGCTCTCGTCGGACTTGCCGAGCACGTATCACGGCGCGATGGCGAGCGTGGGTAACAAGCTCGCCGACGGTGACGTCGACGGCGCGAAGGCCGAGCTGGAGAAGGCGCGCACGGCGGTGGCGAGCGTGGTGATCGACGCGAAGTTCGTCAATGACAAGCTACTGCGCATCAACAAGCGAGTGGACACCATGAACATCGAGGCCTCGACGCTCGAGGCGCTGAAGCCGCTCAAGGCGAAGGCCATGCAAGCGTTCAAGAACGGCAACTTCGTGCAGGCCAACGCGGCTCTCAACGAGATCGCGGCGCAGCTCGGCAAATGACCTCGCGCACATTGCACGCGTGGCTGCTGCTGACGGCAGTCACCCTGGTCTCCACCGCACACGCGGAGACCGCGACCTGGAACGGATTTCGGGCCCTCGGCGTTCCCGACGAGCAGGTCGCGCTCCTGGAGTACGTCACGACCAACGCCCTCGACGATCCGGGGCTCATCGATCGCATCGTCACGGACAGCAAGGTCGCCGAGCGCTGTGGCCCTGACATCGCGTGCCAGTGCGAGGCGATTCGCAAGAAGGGCGTGCGCTACGGCGCTTTTGGCGCGATGGGCAAGCTCGGCAACTCGTGGACGATCGAGCTCACGCTACTCGACGCCCACAGCTGCACGATCACGGCCTCTGGGTACTTCGACGAGACGCTCGCCGACGACGCTGTGGGACCGCGCCTCACCGCTCTCGCGCACAAGATCGCGACGCCGTCGGCGGAGGTCGCCGCGACCGCGACGGTCACCGGGCAGGCCAAGCCCATCGACGCGACCCCGGCGATCGTGACGACGTTCACCCGCTCGCAGTTGCGCGCGCTGCAGCTGCGCAATCTCGAGGATCTGTTTCCGCTCGTCACCGGCTTCGACATTGTCGACGCGAGCTGGGGCGGGGTCGTGCTCAACCAGGGCTTGCCGTCGACGCTGCTGTTCATGGCGGACAGCGTGCCCCTGGTGAATGGCCTCGCGCAGTTCCGCGCGACCCAGCGCGATTTCCGCACCTCGTTCGCCCACGTCGATCGCATCGAGATCGTGCGCGGGCCAGGGTCGGTGCTGTGGGGCCAGAACGCGTTCCTCGGCGTGGTGAACGTGATCGGCGAGACGCCGACGCGGCGCCAACCGGCGGTCGAGGCGGGGTTACAGGTCGGCTCGCTCGACACGCAGGAGGTCTGGGTGCGCGGCGCGCAAAACCGCGGGCGGTTCGCGTTCGCGGCGTCTGTCGACGTCGGGCGTGCGGTCGGTCCGACGATCCAGGTCGAGGACTCACCGCAAGCCATCCTCGGCGTACCGACGCCGCCGCCGTTCGGCAATGGTGGTGCGACGAAGCCGTTCCCCGATCGCTGGATCGATGCCTATGTTCGGTTCGCGCTCGCCAACCGCATCGAGCTCACCGTCCAGAACCTGACCAACGAGACGTTCTTCGAGATCAGCACGCGTGGTGCGCTGCTCGACGCCGACAAGCCCGGCTACTGGAAGAAGACGCATCGGCTGTATTCGCTCGTCGGTACGGAGCCGTTGCACGAGGCGGAGGGCGCGAAGCTCACGCTGCGCGGCGCGCTGTCGCGTTACGAGCTCTACAGCTGGGAGAACTTCGCCGTCTCGCCGCGCTACCCGGATGGCCCCGAGCCGGCGATGGGTGGGCTCGACGTCCGCAACGGCGTGCGCTCGGTGCAGGGCAACGACGATCCACGCGTCGCGCACTACGGCGACGTGCGCATGATCCACGACTACACGCTCGGCTTCGAGAACCACCTGACCGCGGGCATGGGCGTGTTGCACGTCCACACGCCCGACAGCCTCGCGACGATCGTCGGTGTGGACACCGAGCCCGCGACCCACACGGTGAGCTTCCCCGAGAAAGACTTCGTGACGGTCTCGGGCTTCGCGTTCGACGAGCTCACGCCGCTGCCGTGGCTGGTGCTCGACGCTGGTACGCGCGTGCAGCTCGAGAAACCCTATGCCGATGGCGCCGCATGGCGGTTCGGCGCGCGTTTCCAGGGCGGCGCCGCGGTGCGCTCGGGTCCACTCGGCCTCAAGGCGATCTACTCCGAAGGCTTCCGCCAGCCCGATGCCGTGCTGCTGTATTCGACCGTCGGCACGCAGGGCAACCCGGCGCTCCAGGCCGAGCTCAGTCGCGAAGTGGCGGCCCTCGCGTCGCTCGAGCTCGCCCCGGGGGCGATCGTTCGCGCGGGCGGCAACATCACGCGGATCTCCGACCTCGTCGTCCTCGGGCCGCCCGACGATCCCAAGTTCCTGTACAAGCCGATCAACAGCGGCCGCATCGATCTCGTGAGTGGCTATGTCGAGGCGCAGCTGACGTCGCGCCAGCTCGACGCCTTCGCGAACTTCCACGTCACGGATCTCGACGAGTCCGCGCCCGTCGGCACGGGCATTCCGCTCGCAAAGTTCACGGGCGCGGTCGCCGGAATCTGGCGCCCGATCGCCGACGTGTCGCTGTTCGTTCGCGGCAGCTTCGCGTCGCCCCGCCGGCTGCGCCAGTACACTGCCGACGACCCGTACAAGTACGTCGAGACGAGCGCCAACATCCGCAGCGCCGTGGGGCTCACGCTCACCGACGCCATCGCGGGCGCTGACTTCGACCTGATGGTCGACAATCCCCTCCTCCAGGAGCGCGCGTCGCCGTACCAGCTCGATGGCACGACGACCTACTTCATCGAGCGGCGGACGGGCACCGAAGTGCGGGCCACGCTCCGCTACGACCGCTAACCCCCCGGAGGGGACGGTTTCAACATTCACAACATTCGTGCACGCAAGTGCGCGTATTTGTTATTTTTGCTGGGGACGATTTCAACTTACTCCTTGACTTATTGTTCATTGGACACTATCAAAGTGTCATATGAACACTATCTCAGCCGTGCGCGCGGGGGCCGCCGCGGTCAGCGGTGCCCGCCACCTGCGGGCGGGGCGTAACGGCCAGGATGCCGTCGCGACCTGGACCGGTGCGCACGCCGGCGTGGTGGTTGTGTGCGACGGCTGTGGCTCCGGTGCCAGCTCCGAAGTGGGTGCTCGGCTCGGCGCGCAGCTGATGGTGCGCGCGGTAACGGCACGGCTCCTCGCGGGTGAGCTCCCCTCCGATCGAGGGATGTGGGATGGCGCCCGGCGCGCAGTGGCGAACGTGCTCGGCCTGGTCGCCGAGGCGATGCCGGGCGAGCGCGAGCTCGTGGTGCACGAGCACTTCCTGTTCACGGTGGTGGCCGCGGCTGTGGGTGGCGACGAGGTCGCCGTGTGGGCGCTCGGTGACGGCGCCTATCAGCTCGGCGAGCGCACCTGCGTGCTCGGTCCCTTCCAGGACAATCAGCCGCCGTACCTCGCATACGACCTGCTCGGTACTCCGCCGCCCGCACATCTCGAGGTCGCGCCGGCCTCGGTGGGCCGCGTGCTCGTGGCGACGGACGGCGTGGCGGAGATGGGCCTCGACGTCATCACCCCCAACCTGCGCCATCCCGATGCGCTGCGCCGTCAGCTCTCGCTGCTCGCGCGCGGCAGCGAGCGCATCGACTGGGATGCAGGGCGCGTCGTGCGCACGCCGGCGGCGCTGCAAGATGACGGCGCGGTCGCCGTCATGGAGTGGGTGTCGTGAAGCGCACGGTGTGGATCGACGGCACCAGGGTCACGCTCGCGCCGGCGGCGCTACTGGGGCAGGGCGGCGAGGCAGAGGTCTACGACCTCGGCGACGGCCGCGTGTGCAAGTGGTGGAAGCCGCCGGAGCACCCGGACTTCGACGGCATGCCCGATGCGCAGGCGACCGCGCGGCGCCGGCTCGTCGAGCATCCGGCGAAGCTGCGCGCGCTGCCCACGCGGTTGCCTGCTGCGGTCGTCGCGCCGAGCGGGTTCGCCCTCGCGGCGAAGCGCGGCGGCGATGTTGTCGGCTATGTGATGCCCAAGGTCACGGGCGTGCCGCTGCATGCGTTCGGCGAGCCGAAATGGCGGCGCGACAACGCGATCGCGGGCGGCGACGTCGTCGCGGCGCTGATCGCACTTCACGACGCGATCAGCGCGCTGCATGGCGCGGGCATCGTCATCGGCGATTGCAACGACCTCAACGTCCTCGTCGAGGGCAGCCGCGTGCACCTCATCGACGTCGACAGCTATCAGTTCGGTGGGTTCACGTGCTCGATGTTCAGCGAGCGCTTCGTCGATCCGCGGCTGTGTGATCCACGGCAGCTCGTGCCGGTCCGTCCGCACGATGCGGAGAGTGACTGGTTCGCCTTCGCGGTCATGGCGTTTCGTTCGCTGCTCGGCGTCGGGCCGTGGGGCGGCGTGCACCAACCGGCGGATCCCGCGCAGCGGTGTGCGCCCGCCTTGCGCGCGCTGCGCCGGCTCACCGTGTACGCCGCCGACATCATCTACCCGCGTGCGGCACGCCCGCTCGCGATCCTCTCCGGCGAGCTCACCGATGCGTTCCGCGCCATCTTCGAGCGCGACCGGCGCGGCGTGTTCCCGCGCGACGTGCTGGCGCGCTTGCGGCTCGCGAAGTGCACCGCCTGCGGCGAGGAGCATGCACGCCCGACGTGCCCGGCGTGCCAGACGCACAGCCACATCCCGCCGGCGGTCGTGTACGGCCGCTTGCAGTACACGGTGATCGATCCGGGTGAGGTCGCGCCCGCCGCCTACGAGGTCGGCCGCTCCACACGCGTGTGGCTCGACGCAGGTGCGTTATGGCGCACGAGTACGCTCGGCCCCCAGCGCATCGGCAACGTGCTTGCCGGCCAAACGCGCGCATGGGTCGGCACCAAGCTCGGCGTCGGCTTCTACCGGGCGGGTGGCTACGCGGTCGGGTTCGTGTTCCGGCCCGAGCGCGGCACGCTCGACGATCGGGTCGCCCTGCCCAAGATCCGGGGCCAGCTCGTCGCGGCGCACGCCACCGTCGGTGATGACCGCGCGTGGCTGTGGCTCACGTGCGCGGAGGCCGGCCACCTCGTCACCACGTGCGTCGTGATCGGTGCCGACGCGAGCGTGCTCGTCACGCAGACGCTCGACGCGCCCTGGGTCGCCGGCGTCGACGGCGCGTGTGCCGTGGGATCCCAGTTGTTCGTGCCGACCGACGCCGGCATCGCGCGCGTCGAGCTCGTACACGGCACGATCGCGCAGACCCGGCTGTTCCCCGAGACCGCATCGCTCGTCGGTGCGGGTGATCGCCTCGCTCTCGGCGCGGGCGCGCTCGACGTCGTGCGACGTCGCGATGCGCTGCGCCTTCACCTCAGCTGAAAAGGAACCCTCATGGCTCGCTCTCTCGGCCCTCTCCCACTCCCCGCGTCGTACGACGCACGCCGCGCAGGCGACTATGCGTATCGTCCCGATGCCACGCAGCTCGCCACCGAGGCGACGGCGTGGCGCGCGCAGCACGCCATCAAGCCGGCTGCCGCCGACGAGACGCGCGTGCACCTGTTGCTCATCGACGTGCAGAAGGACTTCTGCTTCCCGGAAGGCTCCCTGTACGTCGCCGGCCGCTCGGGCACGGGCGCGATCGATGACTCGCGCCGCATCGCCGAGCTCGTCTACAAGAACCTCGGCGTCCTCACCGACATCACGACGACGATGGATACGCACCTCGCGTACCAGATCTTCTTCCCGAGCTTCTGGCTCGATCGTGATGACGCGCCGCTCGCCGCGCATCGCGTGGTCGCCTCCGACCAGATCGCGGCAGGCGACGTCCGCCCGAACCCCGCGATCGCGAAGTGGCTGTGCGGCGGCAACTACACCTGGCTATGCAAGCAGGTGCTGCACTACACCAAGGAGCTCGAGCGCGCGGGCAAGTACCAGCTGTACCTCTGGCCGCCGCACTGCCTCCTCGGCTCCGACGGTCACGCCCTGGCCGGCGTGGTCCACGAGGCGCGCTTGTTCCACGCGTTCGCGCGCACCGCGCAGTCCAACGTCGAGGTGAAGGGCGGCAACCCGTTGACCGAGAATTACTCGGTGCTGCGCCCCGAGGTGCTGTCGCGCTTCGACGGCGCCGCGCTCGCCCAGCGTAACACGCAATTTCTCCAGACGTTGCTCGCCGCCGATGCGGTGGTGATCGCGGGCCAGGCCGCGAGCCACTGCGTGAAGAGCACCATCGACGACTTGCTCGGCGAGATCGCGGCCAACGACGCCTCGCTCGCGAAGAAGGTCTATCTCGTCACCGATTGCATGTCAGCGGTCACGGTCCCCGACGGCAAGGGTGGATTCGCCGTCGACTTTACCGCGCAGGCGGAGCAGTCGCTGCAGAGGTTCGCGGACGCGGGCATGCACCTCGTCCGCTCCACCGATCCCATCGCCAGCTGGCCCGGCATCCGCCTCTAACAGGAGCTCCCATGTCCAAGAACGATGACGATGACAAGAAGGTCACCAAGCTGCTCGAGGATGCCCACGCGCACGGCGCCCTCTCCAAGAAGTCGCTCGCCACGCTCGACGTGGTCGATGTCGGCGCGCAGATCCAGGCCGGCCTCGGCGTGACGATCGACGACGTCGCCGCGAGCGAGGTCGTGCTCGTGACGATGATGCCCGACGACTCGCAGTCGATCGCGCACGCCAACAACACCGCTGCCGTGCGCGAAGGTCACAATTTCGTCCTCGACTCGCTGCGCGGCTCCAAGCAGTCCGGGGAGGTGCTCGCACATACGCGTTACCTCAATGGCTTCGTGCTCACGCCGTACACCGCGCTCGAGCACGCGGTGAAGATGACCACGCAGAACTACAACCCGAACCAGGGCACGCCGCTCTACGACCAGACCGCGGTGATCCTCGGCACCGTGATCGCCAAGGCCCAGGAGCTCGCGCAAGCCGGCATCGCCGTGCGCACGGTGACGCTGATCATCACCGACGGTGCCGACTACGGATCGACGCGGTGCAAGGCGGCGGACATCGCAGCGCTCGTCGGCGACATGCTCGCGCAGGAGAATCACATCGTCGCGGCGATGGGCATCAGCGACGGCAGCACCGACTTCCGCGCGGTGTTCCGCGCGATGGGCATCCCCGATAAGTGGATCCTGACGCCGGGGAACAGCGGCACCGAGATCCGCCGCGCGTTCGCGGTGTTCTCGCAGTCGGCGGTGCGCGCGTCGCAGGGCGTGCAGCTCGGCGGCTTCAGCAACTAGTCCTTCGACCGGGGCGTAGTGATTCCACTGTAGCGAAACTTGCGTCGGGCGTCGGAGACCTTGAAGCGCCACCGGATGGGTCGGCGAGCGTGATCGGCTTCGCGCGACCACACGTTCACCTCCTGTGTGACGACGTCGAGCGCAGACAGTCGGCGGCGACCGAGGCACTCGCGCGACAGTAGGCTGACCTCCATCTCGGCGGCGTTGAGCCAGCTGCCGTGCTTCGGCGTGAAATGAACCCGGAAGCGTCGCCACAGCGCACGCCCGCGCTTCCGACCGTACGTCGCGATACACGCCTGTTCACAGTGCACGCTCAAGTTGTCGACGACGAGATGGATGATCGTGGCGCGCTTGTAGCGCCGGGCGATTCGGGTGAGGGCTTGCGCGAACTCGCGATAGCCCCGGCGAGGCGTCGCATGCGTGAGCCTGCGGCCGGTCAGTGGCTCGACGATGCAGTACACGTTCGCCGTTCCGAGCCGTCGGTACTCGTAGTCGCGACGGGCGACCTTGCCGGGGCGCGCGCGGCGGCCCTCGCGCTTGGAGCCATGCAGCACGATGGGCTTCTCGTCGAGGCAGACGACCGGTTGCGTGGGATCAAGGCGCCGCGCGTAGAGACGCAGCACGTCTTCCATCCGCATGATGAACTCGCGATCGAGATGCGGCACGCACCACTTTTTTTTCCCGCCACGGCTTGAGGTCGTGGGTCGCGAGGACGACGCGGATGGTCTCGCGTCCGACCTTGGGGACGATTCCTCGTCGGACGGCGTGCTCCGTTACCAACCGGATCGTCCAGCGCGCGCGCCCCTCCGGCGCGGGCCCGCACACCATCGCGACCACCGCCGCGCGTTGCACACTGTCGAGGCGAGGCGCGGGCTTGCCTCGAGGCTCATCGGTCAACGCGGCCTGCAGGCCGCGTGCGACGTAGCGCTTGCCGACCCGCGACACTTCCCGCGGATACGTCCCTGCGGCCTTCGCTGTCTCCCGAACCGACTGCCCCTGATCGAGAAGCTCGAGCACCCGGATTCGGCGCCATGTGCGGGCCGACAGCTTGCCCTTGCGCTGCATCGCCGCGAGCGTGGCTCGGTCCTTCTTGGCCAGCGTCAGGCCGGCGAAACGCGTCGAGGCTTTCACCCTCCTCTTAGATCAGAAACGGATCTCGGCATCAAGCCAAACGTGATCACCAAGCGTCGGTCGAAGGACTAGTCCGGACCGAGCGAAGCCCGACGGCGACGCCGAAGGCGGCGGCGACGGAATAGCGAAGCGAGGGACGGACGGAAGAAGATGACTAGGGGGTGTCCCTGAATAGGGACAGCCCCTAGCGCAAGTTGAATCCGTCCCCTGCGATCGTAGGAAAGTCGAAGGGTTGACCGGTGCCATGTTGTGCAAGTTGAAACCGTCCCCTCAGCGGGCGGCGACCTGCGGCTTCACGTCGGCGCGGCTCCACGCCTTCGCGAGCTGGGCTTCGACCTTGGCGGCGCGCTTGTCCCGGCCCTGGGCACGCAGTGCCTGTGCGAGGCCGGTGAGGGCCCAGCCGTTGTTCGGGTGCCGCTTGAGGTCGGCGCGGAACACCGCCGCGGCCTTGCCCGGCTCGTCGGCGGCGAGCAGCGCGGCACCCTGGAAGTGGCGCAGCGGATAGAACCAGTCCGCGGGCTCGGCATAGACGAGGTTGTCTTCGAGCGCGACGGCCTCGGCCCACAGCTTCAGATTGTTCGGATCTTTGCGCGCGTCGGCGATGCGCGCTTCGAGGGCCTTGGCGCCGACGGCGAGCACCGCACGGGTCGGATTGTTGGAGGCCTGCTCCGTGGAGGGCACCGTGTTGATGAGTGTCCGTAGCTCGGACAGATGTGCGCGTGCCTCGTCGAGGCGGCCCTTGGCGACGAGCGCCATGCCGGTGGCGTGCAGCCACAGGCCGGTCATCGCGTGGAAGCGCGGGTCGGGGCGCGGCTCGGCGAGGAGGTCGTCCCACTTGCCGAAGCGCACCATCACGAGGAGCGGCTCCGACGGGAAGAAGTCCATGCCGGGCATCATCGTCAGCATCGCGGGCGGGATCGCCTTCGCGGCCTCGCGCGACGCGGAGAGCGCCTCCTGCGAGCGGCCCTCCATCGCCGCCGAGTAGGCGAGGAAGCCGTAGTTGTGGCCGATGTACATCGGGTAGTAGCCAGGTGGCTTCGTCATGGCGAGGTACGCGCGGTCGGCGATGATCGCGTTGCGGTTCGCCTGCGATGCCTCCTCGTACATGCCGACGCGCTGGTAGATGTGCGCGGGCATGTGCACGACGTGGCCTGCACCGGGCATCAAGCTCGGCAACCGGCGCGCCGACGGTAGGCCCTTCCCGGGGTGGGGCGACGCCTCGATCGCATGGATGTAGTAGTGATTCGCGCCCGGGTGGTCGGGGTGCGTGGCGAGCACCGCTTCGAGGCGCTCGACGATGTCTTCGGTGCCCGGTGCGGGCTTGCCGTCCTTGCTCCACAACCGCCACGGGTTGACGTCCATGCGGGCCTCGGCGGCAAACACCTGCACGTCGGCGTCGGCGGGATACAGCTTCGCGACGTCGCGCATCGCGTCCGCGTACGCGATGTTGAGCGGGCGCTGCGCCTCGGGCCCATGCGGCTGCGGCCCGACGTAGCGCTTCGAAAGCGCGTCGATCAGCGCGCGCTCGACGGGCGTCGCCTTGCCGGACGTCGCGCGTGCCTTGTTGAGGGCTTGCCACGCGAGCGCGAAGCGATCGGGCAGCATCGGCACGTTGTAGTTGGGGCCGAGGGCGTACGCGACGCCCCAGTGGCACATCGCGCAGCTCGGATCGGCGAGTGCGGCGCGGGCGAAGGAACGCGCGGCCTCGTCGTGGTTGAACGCGAACAAGAAGCGGAGCCCCTGGTCGAAGTAGCGCTGCGCCTCGGTGCTGTGTGTCGTCACCATGCGGCGATGCGTGCCGAGGTCCGGAAAGATCATCGCGCCTTGCGCTGCCGTCGCCAGCGTCTTCCAGTGCGCCGGCGCGCCATGCGCGGCGTGGGCGCCATGCGCCGCGTGTTGCGGCGGCGGTGTGGTGGCGTGTGGCGAAGACTTCGACCCACAACCTGCGAGCACGAGAACCAGAGCGAGCGCCTTCTGCATCCACGAGGCTACCCAGCGCAGCGCGCGGCGCCGCGTGCTCCCGGGTGAGGCGGGGCTACGCTCGGTCCACGCTGAGGCCGCAGCTCGAGGCGACCTCGTCGCGATACGCGAGCCAGGCGGCGAGCGTTGCTTCCATCGCGGCGACCACGCCTGCGTGATCGGACACGGGCACGTGATCGAGGATGATCCGCCAGGCCGCGGCACGGTGGCTGCCCTCGACCTTGCGGTGCGCCTTGGTGAGCGCCAGCGACTCGAGGGGCAGCCCGTAGTGCACGACCAGCGGATGGTGCTCGAGCGGCGGGGCAGGGCGCTTCGGTGCGTCGGGATCGAGCTCGCCGCGCTCGTGATCGGTGCCCTCGAGGAAGATCGTGGTCACCGCGGCCGCATGCGCCCAGGTGCGCCGCTGCGTGTACTCGTCGAGCGTTTCACGGAACTTGCGCGCGGCGGGCATCAGCTCGACGCGCTGGAACCGCGCGAGGTCCATGCCGAGACCGCGCGGGTATTCGAGGAACAGCTCGGGATGCGGGCGACCCGCGATGAGCCCACCCGTTTCCTCCTCGTACAGATTTTCGGCGAGGTCCCGGCGCGCCGCGGCGATCGGGCACCTCACGTAGGCCCAGCCGATCATCACCGGGAAGTCGCGAACGTAGGTCTCGTACTCCTGTTCGAAGTGCTGATGCAGCCGCTCTTTGGGGACCTTGCCCGAGGTGAAATGCGGCCACGCCCAGTGCTTCTTGCGCTCCATGATCGCGAGTAGCGCTTCGCGGAACTCGTCGCGTGTCACGGCTCGAGTGTACCTCACGGGACGCGGACCAGCTCAGCGTCGAGTCCGAGCTGCAGGGACGCGTTGTTGCCGGCGCGCGTGATGCGCGGCACTGCGCGCCGGATCACCAGCTCTGCGGGCAGCCCGGTCGCGGCGAGCCTGCGCTCGACGAAGATGTCCGCGAGGAGCGACGTGAACGCACGGGTGAGCGCCCCGTGGAACTCGCTGCCGCGCCCGCGGATCGCACTCACCAGATCCGCGTAACAGGGCACCCGTACGTTGGCTGCACGCTCGCACGTGAGGTCGAGCACGCCGAGATCCACCTCGAGCGGCGCGAGCGCATCTACGTCCGTGCCACGCTTTGGCGGCGCCGAGACGTGCCTATCGGGCCCGACCGTGAACTCGAGCCCTCCCCATACGTGCCCTGTGGTCGTCGTATCGCGATCCGTGATCGCGACGCGCGCATCT
The DNA here is from genome assembly GCA_033763475.1 of Kofleriaceae bacterium. Lineage (GTDB taxonomy): Bacteria > Myxococcota_A > Polyangia > Haliangiales > Haliangiaceae > JABFXX01. The sequence continues at coordinate 11,284 of JANRKM010000202.1, read as the reverse complement.
GCATGCAAGCGCAGCCCGCGCGATGACGTCGTGATCACCGGTGGCAGCGCGAGGCGCAGTGGTGCGAGGCGGAGCGTCAGGAACTCGGCGACCACCGGATCTTCGTTGAACCGCGCGTCGAGGCCGGCCTTCGCGAGCTCCGCGTCGAGCACGCCGGTCCGCCACAGCTCGTAGAGCACGGCGTTGAGCGCGTCGAGATCGAGATCGATCGACAGCGGCGCCGTCGATGACTGGCGCGGAGCACGGCCGATGCGCGGTGGCAGGATCGACGGATCCCCCGCGCGCCCGAGCGCGACCGCGAACGGCAACGAGCCCGAAACGCCGTCGACGATCTCCGCGGGCTCGTTGCAATACGTGAACCGCAGCTCGTTGCCACCGGGCAGCGCAAATGGGGGTGGCGGCGCGAGCGCGCTGAGCAGGGCGCCGTCGATGTGGTCGCGCGCGATCCGGGTCGCGAGCTTGTCACCGCCGAGCTTGTCGCTCACCCACTGCGCGACGCCGTTATTGAAGTCGAGGGACGCACTCGCGGCGATCCGGAACTTCAATTCCGTCGTCGCCGGCTGCGGCACGAGCGCGATCGTGAGCGGGATCGCGATCCGCGTGAACTCGACGCGCAGCTCCACGCGCACGAACCCGTGCGGTGCGGCGCCGATGAAGCCGATGTCCCACGGCCAGATCGGCGGCCCCGCCCAGCGCAGCGTCACATCGGTCACGCGCTCGAACTTGCCGGCGCCGAGGATGTTCTCTCCTGCGAGCTCCTTGTCGAGCGCGGCGGCGAGCTCGGCGGCGATCTTGTCGAGCAAGCTCTGCGCGACCGTGATCCGCCCGGTACACGCGCGCGCGGCTGGATCCTGGAAGGGGCCGACGAGCTGCGCCGCATAGACCGCGCGCTCGAAGCCACCGCGATAGCGCACCACCCAGCGGCGGCGCACGAGGCCGGGGCCCGCGGGCGCGTCGGTGTCGTCGATCTCGACGCGGTCGGCGAGCTCCGGTGGCGTCGTGCCGTCGAGCGCGAGCTGCGCCGCCGCCTGGGCGGGTGCGATCTCGACGGACAGCTCGGTGCCGTGGCAGCGCGCCGCGAGCAGCGTGAACGCGACCGCATGCGCGGCGACCACGCCGAGGCCGAGGCCAAGCGCCGGGCCGCCCCTCACGAGCCGAGCACCACCACGACGGTGAACAGCTCCCACGCGACGACCCACAGCGTGCACGCGACCACGCTCGCCGTCATGCCGCGCGTCACCGCGTCTGCCTCGGGCTTGGGCGCGCCCCCCTTCGCGACCACATCGCTGGCGATGCCCCAGCCGTAGATCCACGCCAGGAAGCCCGCGCGCAGCGCGTAGTCGAGGCGCTCGGGGCGCGGGTCGAGCAAGTCCGACGTGAGCAGCGCCCACGCATCGGGCACGCCGTACGAGCGGCACACCAGCATGCCGCCCGCGATCATGCCGAGCGCGAACAGCGCCGAGACGAGCATGTAGCAAACCGCCGTGGCCAACCACGCGGGTGCCCACAGATACGAGCGCCGATCGACGCCGAGCGCATCGAGCGCGAGCGTCTGCTTGGTGAGCCCCATCGAGCCGAGCCACGCGTTGGTCGCGCTGCCCGAGGCCGCGACGAACAGCAGCGCCGAGATCGCGGGCGCGAGCGCGACGATGTGCGCGCCGCCGATCTGCCGCAGCAGCGCATCCGGCTTTACGCCCGCGCCGCCGACCTTGCTGACGACGTACAGCACCGTGTAGCCGATCAGCGTCGACACGATCGCGTAGAACGGCAGCGGTCGCAGCAGCGTCTGCTTCGCCACGCGCCCCGCGACGATCGCGAAGTCGCGCGGATGTTGCACCAGCTGCGCGGGCGCGCGCACCGCCGAGGTCGCGGCGACGCGAAACGGCGCGAGCAGCGGATCGAGGGCCTGCGCGGCGCGCGCGAGGGCGGCACGTGGCTTCGGCGACCCCGCGGGCGGCTTCTTGTCGCCGTGCTCCTCGAGGTGATCGACGAGCGCGGCCTCGAGCTCGACCAGCCAGCGCCCGCGTGTCGCCGCGTCGTGCCCCGGATCCTCGAGCGCACCGGGCCAGCGATCCGCGAACAGCTGCTCGAGGCGCCGGTGCTCGAGCGACAGCAGGAACAACCGATCGGCCACGCCCGCGGCGAGCGCGACGTCGTGGGTCACGACGATCGCCGAGATGCCGAGCGTCTTCACCTGTTCGCGGATGAGGCGCGCGAGCACCCGCACGCGATGGGGATCGAGCCCGACCGACGGCTCGTCGAGGAACAGAAGCTTGCGCCGGCTCGCGAGCACGCGCGCCACCGCCACCCGCTGCGCCTGGCCACCCGACAGCCCGGTCACCGGCGTCCCGGGCTCGGCGAGCTTCGGATCGAGGCCGACGCGCTCGAGCCAGCGGGCGGGATCGGCGTCACTCCCGGCGGGCCCGCCCTCGGCATGCCGCAGCGCGAGCTCGAGGTTGCCGCGGACGTCGAGGTGGTCGAACAGGGCGCCGCGCTGCGGCACCAGCCCGAGCTGGCCCCGGTCGAGATCGAGGACCCCTGCGACGACGTCGAACCCCGCGCTCTCGAGCTCGTCGCGCTCGAACAGGACCCGAGCGAACGTGGATTTGCCAGCGCCGGACCCGCCGAGCAGCACCACCACCTCACCGGCGCCGATCGCCAGGTCGACGCCGTCGATCAGGACTCGCCCGTCGGGCAGTGCGACCCGCAGACCCTTGACGTCGAGGGCGGTCATTGCCCGGAGCGTACTCGTTTGGCGCGTCAAGCTCGACCGAGGAGAGGTAGCGCACACCTCGACGAGGCTCGGTTTCGTGACATGTCGATGACGATTGAGTTTCGCCGGCGCCTCTGGCACGGTCGCCCGATGCGCAGACTCCGTTCATTTGCCCTCGCTGCCGCCGCATCCGCGAGCCTCCTGGCTTGCGGTGACGATGGTGGCGGCAACACGACCCCTGACGCCCCCGGCGGTTCCGACGCGAGCGTCGACTCGGGTCCGTCCTGCACGACGGTCACGCTCGACCCGGCTTTTCTGTTCAACACCGATTCCGATGACTCTTTCATCAACTGGTCGCAGGACGTCACCTCGAGCCTCGGTAGCGGCGCGGCGTTCCTGAACTGGGAGTTCTACGCAGGCGGCTCGGCCCTGTCGGGCGCCATCAACCTCGCGTCCGGCGATCAGGCCAACTACAAGACCTGCTCGGCGTGCGTGCGCCTCATCGTGATCAACGAGGCCGGCGACGCCATCGAGAAGCAGTTCTTCCAGTCGGGCGGCACGCTCAACCTCACCGAGGACCCGTTCACTAATCAGGTGCTCGCGGGCTCGACGACGGACCTCACGCTGACCGAGGTCACCATCGCCGACGACTACACGTCGACCCCGGTCTCCGGCGGCACGTGCATCAGCCTCGGCTCGCTGACGCTGGCGGCGGACGCGGTGCCCGCCGAATGGACCTGCCAGAAGGCGCAGTACAACGACGGCGCTACCTGCAACTGCGCGTGCGGTGCGCACGACCCGGACTGCGACATCGACAACGCACCCGTCGCCGGCTGCACCGGCAACCAGGTCTGCGGCTCGGAAGACACCTGCATCGACGTGTGCAGCGTGAACAACCCGGCCACTGGCTGCCCGGCCAACAGCTTCTGCGGTTACGAGACCGCCGATCGCGACGTCTGCTACACGGACAACATGCTCAAGGACGCGGCCGCGCTGGGTGGTACCTGCGCGTCGGCCACCCCGCTCTTCTGCGCGGTGAACGGCAGCAACATCGCGACGGGCCTCTGCGACAAGTTCGAGAAGGACGACCTCAAGTGCAACACCGCGTGCGACACGGCCGCGGATTGTGGCGGTGGCGGCGCGATCTGCGCGCCGGTTATCGGCACCAAGGGCATCTGCGTGACCCCGCCGACGAACGATACCTGCGAGACCGCGACGGCCCTGACCATCGGCGGCGCAGCGATCACCGGTAACACCGGTGGGGCGACGGGGAACTACAACGCGGGTCTCGAGACCGCGACGTGCACGGGCTTCTCGCAGGCCGGCGGCGATGTCGCCTACTCGGTCGCGCTGACCGCGAACCAGGCGATCACCGTCACCGTGTCAGCCGTCAGCGCGCGCTTCGATCCGAGCGTCGCTATCGTCGGTCCGGGCGCTGCATCGGTCTGCAACGCCAACCCGATCGCCTGCCTCAAGGGCGCGGACGCGGGTGTGGGCGGTGCGGGCGAAACCTTCACCTACACGGCCGCCACCGCGGGCACGTACTACATCATCGTCGACGCGTTCGACACGACGCAGGGCGGCGGCTTCTCGATCGCCGTCACCTCGCCCTGAGCTGAGTAACCCCACATAACTCGGGGCAAACCCTCCGAGACAGCGCGCCCGCCGCGCGGTTGCACGAGACTTTTCAACCAGAAAAGTCGGAACCGCCGGCGGGCGTTGCTGTCTATGCCCTTGACCGCAACGCAACGTCGCCGAGCGGTCGCGACGGCCCGATGAGTGCCGTGATGGTTCGTGCGTGAGTGCGCGCGAACGTCGCGGACCGGAGCCCCAGCTGGGCGCCCTGTGCGCCAACGACGGAGGTCTGCCATGAGCTCGCTCTCGAACCCTGTTTCGTCCCTGATGTCCATCTCAGGCCCCGCCGCTCCGTCCGCGACTGATGAGCCCGGAGCGCGCGCTGTGGAAGTCGCCGCCATGCTCGGCGACTCCGTGGTCGGCGTGAAGCACTGCATGGATCCGCGCGGCGGCAAGATCACGCGCGCCACGTGGGCGATGTTCGGCGTCGGCGCCGCGTGCCTCGTGAGCTCGGCGATCGCGTTCAAGACGTCGGTCGACACCGCGACGTACAACCGCGGCAAGCTCGACTACATCACGCGTGTGGCGAAGAAGCCCGCGCACACGTTCCGTCCCAAGACCGATGGCCCCGGCCTCGATGCGCTGATGTTCGGCGGCCGCGGCCTCGGCCGCCGCGGCCTGACGATGGGGCTCGCGCGCCTGCGCCGCGAGCGCAAGAGCCCGTACTACCGCATCGGCACCGCGCCGGGCGTCGAGCAGCCGCTCCAGTCCGCGCCGTCGGCGGACTTCCCGCTGGTGGCGCCGTCGGGTGACGACTTCGTGTTCAACTTCGGCGCCGGCATCGACGGCGAAATGACCGTGGACGGTACGACCGTGCCACTCGCCCAGCTGGCCGCAACGGGCCGCGCACGCCCGTCGATGACGACCGCCGGTGCGATCGAGGTGCCGATCCCGGCAAACGCGCGGATCCGTGCGCGCTCGGGCAACACCACGTTCCTCGTGTCGGCGGTCGGCAAGCCGCGCGCGCAGACGGTGCCGCTGTGGTCGATGGAGAACCGCACGATGGGGTACTTCGCGGGCTCGCTCGCCGCGCACGCCGCGGTGTGGGCGTTCCTCCAGACGGTGCCGATGAATGCGGAAGGTGCACACCTCGACCTCGCGTCGATCGAAGCGACCGACATGCGCGGTGGCACGATCGATCGCGAGACGCCGCCACCCGAGGACCTTAAGGAACAGAACGACGGCAACAGCGGTGGCTCCGAGGGGCAAGGCGCGTCGATGGCGCTCGACGAAGGCGCGGCCGGCAACCCCAACTCGCAGCGCGCGGATGGGCACATGCAGATCAAGAACAACAACAAGGAGCCTTCGCTGTCGCGCGAGGCGGCGATCGAAGAGGCGCGCAACGCCGGCATCCTTGGCTCGACGTCCGCGCTGAGCGGCGGCATCGCGTCGCTGACGTCGCAGGCCGACTTCTCGAGCGGCTTCGACGGGACGGACGTGCTCGCCCCGATCTTCGGCGGCGAGGGTGAAGGTCGCGGCGCCTTCGGCGGCGGCGTCCGCGGCTTCGGCATGGGCGGCGGCTGCTCGCTGCCGCCGTGCGGGGTCATCGGTACGGGCCGCTACGGCACCATCGGCACCGGCACCAAGGCTGGCGACGGCTGGGGTGGTCCCGGCACGGGCAATGGCGGACTGCGCCGCCACACGTCGAACGTCCCGCCCCCGACGATCGGCATCCCGCACACCAACGGTGACCTCGACAAGGAGATCATCCGCCGCTACGTGAAGCGCAGCTACGAGAAGATCGCGTACTGCTACGAGCGCAAGCTGATGGCGAACCCCGGCATCGAGGGTCAGATGAGCGTCGCCTTCCTCATCGCGCCCGACGGTACGGTGCAGTCGTCGAACGGCGCGGGCTTCGACGGTGAGGTCGCCAGCTGCGTCGCGGGTGTGGTCAAGCAGATCAAGTTCCCGCGCCCGAGCAATGGTGGGCCCGTCCAGGTGAACTACCCGTTCACCTTCCACGCGGTGGGGCGCTAATTCTGACCGGGCGTTCTCTGGTGGCGAGCGTGGCCCTTGTGGCCGCGCTCGCTGCGCCCGTTTCGGCGGAGCCCGACTGCAGCGTGCACGGTGCGTGTTGCTTCCCGCGCCGCCCTTCGGCGGTCCGCGCCCCCAAGCGCGGGCACGCCGCGGTGAAGGTCGCGGTCCGCATCGACGGGGCAGGGCTCGCGAAGGACGTCGTGCGCCGCTACGTGAAGCGCGCGGCCGGCGAGCTCGCGCGGTGCGAGCTGCGCGATCTGCGCTTCACGCTGGTGATCGATGCGAGCGGTGCCGTGGCGGGGGTCTCCCAGGAGCCATCGCCGGCAGGCCAATGCGCGCTGCGCGTGTTGCGCGGCATCCGGTTCCTGCCCGCATCCGACGGCACGCTCACGCGCGCGATCGTCGAGCTGCACCGCGACGGCTGAAACCGGGGCCCGTCCCCGGTATCGTGTGCGCGATGGCTTCCGCGCTCGAGCTCGATCGCCTCGCTCCGTGCACGCGACCCGACGCGCGCGTCGCGGGGACGCAGAAGTGGCGCGAGCTGCTGTTCCTGCACTGGACATGTCCCGTCGACGTCATGCGGCCACTCGTCCCCGCGGAGCTCGAGCTCGACACCTGGGACGGACGCGCGTGGATCGGCCTCGTGCCCTTCATCATGCGCGACATCCGCTCGGCATGGATGCCGCGGCGGCTCGGGCTCGACTTCCTCGAGACCAACGTCCGCACCTACGTGCATCACCGCGGCGTCCCCGGCATCTACTTCTTCTCGCTCGAAGCGAGCTCGTGGCTCGCGGTGCAGGTCGCCCGCCGCGCGTGGAGCCTGCCGTACTTCCACGCCTCGATGCACACGGCGCGTACCGCCGACGAGATCGTGTATCGCTGTACGCGCAAGCAGGGTGACCGCCCCTACGTCGAGGCGCAGTGGCAGCTCGGGGAGCTCCTCGGTCCGTCAGCGCCCGGCACGCTGGAGCACTTTCTCCTCGAGCGCTACATCCTGTTCTCGGAGCGGCGCGGCCGGCTATTAAAAGGGCAGGTGCATCACGCTCCCTATCCGGCGCAGCGCGCGACCGTCGCGAACGTGAAGCAGACGCTGATCTCCGCGGCGGGGATGCCGCTCGATCCTCGGGCAATTCCCGAGACGGTGCACTACGCCGAGGGCGTGGATGTCGAGGTCTTTGGACCATGGCTCTGCGATACGATACGGGCGTGAAGTTGTCTCCAAGCTGGATCGCGTGTGGTGCGCTCGCCACGAATGGCGTGTTCTGGGCGTCGGTGGTGCCGCTGGTGCAGCTCGCAAATCCGACCGCGATCGTGACGTGCGCCGCGCTCGTCGCCGGCCTCGTCACCGGCGCGATGATCGCGAAGCACGCGGCGGTGCGCCCGTGGCACGAGCCGCTGATCGCCGCACTGCTTGGCCTCGTCGGAACGCTCGTGCTCGGGGCACGCTCGTCGGGCTACGCGTTGTCGTTTGCGTGGTGGAAGTGGGGCGTGATGATCGCGGCGGTCAGCGCCGGCGCTGTCACCGGTGCGATGCTCGTGCGCCAGTTCGCGCGCGCGGAGAGCACGCCGCTCTCCACCATCGCTGCGAGCATGGTGATCCATCTCGGCACGCTGGGGGTCGTCATCCTCGGGTTCTCCCGCCCCGGGGACGGGGGGGGCATCGAGGTCCTCGGTATCTTCGTCGGGACCGCGCTCGGCGGCTTCCTCACACAGCTCGCGATCCGGCGCGCGCACTCGGCGACCTGCGCGTGCGGGCCGTTCGCGTACGTGCTGCTCGTGTTCACACCCGGTTCCAGCGTCCGAGAGCTACCCGCCGTGCTCGTGGGCTGTCTCGTGATGTTCCTGGTCGCGTGGATCGGCAGCGGCGTCGCGCGCCGGTTCGTGGTCGGTCACGCGGCGCCCGCCGAGCTGCCAACCGCGCGGCTACGCTGACAGGAAGCCTTCCTTGCCGAGCTCGCGCGTCACGACCTGCGTGACATCGGTGATCATCTTCGTCAAGTTGGACGGATCGACCGACTTGCTGAGCGCCGCCCACAACATCTTGTTGGTGCGCAGCGAATACGCATTGGTCTCCACCTGCACCACGGTCTCCGGGACCAGCTCCGTATTGGTCCACACCATGCCCCAGTAGCCCACGAAGCCGGTCGAGACGGGCTGGATCCGCTCGCCCTTGCTGACGATGCGCATGGTGACCACCCCGTCGATGTTCGCCGCACGCATCTTCGCGATCGCGTCGTCGCGATCGGGCGTCCCCTCGCCGAACATCGCGTACGACGGGATCGCGCGCACGCCCTTCGCCTGCAGCGCCGCGGCCATGCGGTCCTCGGAGGCGCGGCGCATCGCACCGTCCGTGGAGACGAACATGGTCACGACGGACCGCAGCTCGCCGGGCTGCGCCTGGGGCGAGACCCACGTCGTCTCGATCGAGGCGGTGTTCGATGCGCAGCTCACGACCAGTGGGGCGAACATGCACACCACGGCCAGGCCGAGGCGAGACAGCGTGCGTGGGATGGTCCTCATGGTGGATCCTTTCTCGGACCACGCTGTTGCAGCCTTCGTGCGAGGTGCACGGGGGCCTCTGGCAGGCTTGCCCGTAGGTCGCGTGCGGATCCCTCGCAAGGCGCGCCGGCGCACGCGCGATGTCCTGGACTACATCGGCGGCGGGTTCGCCAGGCACGCCGTGAGCTCGGCGCTCTGCGTCCACCCGCATTTGCCGTCGGACTGCCGCTCGCACACCGCGTTGTCGTAACAGGCGTATTCCGCCTTGAACTCGCAGGTGGTCATCATTCCGCCACCCTCTTCCGAGCACACGGTGCCGCTGCAGCCACCGCGCTCGCAGCCACCCTGCGCCGACGGACACTCGCGGATCTCCCACGTGCATGCACCGTCGCCCTGCTTGATGCACTTGCCGGTGTTGCCGCCGACGGTGCCATCGGCGCACTTCTGCGCAGCCATCCCGAGCCTGGCGCCACATGCCTCGACGGGGCACTCGCTCGTATTCGGCGGAGTGGGGTTGGACTTACCGCCGCACGCAGCGAGAAGGAGGCATACAGCCAACGAGCGCATGCGCCAAGCTTGCCACGTGATCCCCCTCATCGCTTGAGTGACATCGCCCACTTCTTGAACACGGGCTCGAACGATTCGAGATCTTGTCCCAGTACGGCTTCGAGTGCGCTGACGCCCGTCCGATCCTTCGTGTCGGCAACGAACTTGGCGTAGAACGCGCGCAGCTTGCCGTGGTCCTGCAGGTACTGGCACAGAAACCGCGCGTACGCGTACGAGTCGAAGTCCGCCTGGTAGAAGCCGTCGCTGGTCGTCGTCAGCAGCGTCTTCAAGCTCGGCAGCGCCTTGTTGCGGATCATCTGCTGCAGGTACGGCAGGCGCCAGTTGGTGGTCCCCCACATGTGCCCCTCGCGCTCCCGCGGCTGTTCATACAGCGACGCGAGGCCCTCGTTGAACCACGACGGCCCGTCGGGGAAGTTCGCCTCCATGTACGGATGCACGAGCTCGTGGGACAGCGTGCCCGCGCCCGGTCCGATGTTCATCACCATGGCGTCATCCGACGGCGAGTAGTAGCCGTACGGTGTTTCGGGCGTGTCGTTGAAGAACTTCTTCGCGCCGCGCCGATACGTCTTCTCGTTCCGGAACAGCCATACCTCGATCAGCTTGTCGGGCTGTTTCGCGAAGAAGTCCTGCTCGATCAAGCGCAGCACCCAGTTGATGAAGTTCGCGCGCTGCTTCACCCGGGCGGGCGCTTCATCGCCGATCACCACGAACGGGCCTTCGATCATGATGGTGTAGCCCTGGCCGGCGAGCTTCTTCTCGAGGCTCGCGACGCGCTCCTCGAGCGCCTTGCGCGAGGGCGCCGCCTCGGCAACGCCCAGGGACACGAGACACGCAGCAGCTGCGAGCAATCGGTTCATGCAACACCGACAGCGCGAGGAACGTCCACGTTGCATGCAGGAATCAGTGGTTACGGACCCAAGGAGCGCGAGGTCACGCGTGTCGGAGCCTGCTATCGTGGCTGCGTGAACGCGCCCCGCGAACGCCGCGAGCTCGCCCCGTTCGAGGCGGCGAGCGTGCTCGCGATCGCGGTGATTCCGTTCGGCGCGGTGCCCGTCGCGCTGCCGCTGTTCGCTGTCGCGAGCGTGTTCCGCTACTTGCGCGGCCGGTCCTGGGCCTCGGCCACAGGGGGTACGTTCGACCGCGCGGCCCTCGGTGCGCTTGCCGGCGTGCTGGCGCTCACGCTGTCGATCCTGCTCGGCACGCCGTTCGTCGAGTCGCTCGGTACGCGCGCGATCCAGTGGTCGCAGTTCCCGGTCGTGCGCGGCAGTGCTACCAACGCCGCGCTCGCGATCGTCCTCGTCGCCACCACCTCGCTCGCGATGGAGCTCGCGCTGCGCGGCTGGATCGTCGAGCGCGTCGTCGAGCTGTGGCCCGGCGGGGCGGGCTTCCCGGTGCTGATCGGCGCGCTGGCGGAAGCCATGGTCACCCCGGGCGAGCTGCCGGCGCGTCTCGGCGCCGGGCTGTTCGGCGCCGGCCTCGGCTGGATGTACTGTGCCTCGGGGCGCAGCGTTCTCGCGCCCGTCTTCGCACGCGTCGCGTTCCAGGCGGGCGCGGTGGTGCTCGAAGCGTTGCAGCTGGTCGGCTAAGGCGTTTCGGTTCTCGTTAGCCCGCTGCGCCACGCGTGCGGCATTTGATGTGTCGGCATCGGCGGTTGGAGTCGGTGTCGGCGACGGCGTCGGCGGCGGCGTTCGGCATTCGGTGTCGGTGTCGGCGTCGGTGTCGGCGTCGGCGTCGGCGTCGGCGTCGGCGTCGGCGTCGGTGTCGGCGTCGGTGTCGGCGTCGGCGTCGGCGTCGGTGTCGGCGTCGGTGTCGGCGTCGGCGTCGGCGTCGGTGTCGGCGACGGTGTGGGCCTCGGCGTCGGCGTCGGTGTCGGCGTCGGTGTCGGCGTCGGTG
>JANRKM010000201.1:0-7943 GCA_033763475.1 Kofleriaceae bacterium | reverse complement strand
CGCGGTTCCGAGATTGATCGCGGTCGTGGTTTTGCCCACGCCACCCTTTTGGTTCGCGACCGCGATGATCCGGGTCATGAGGGCCGAGTAGCACGGGGCTATGACGATCCCCGGGACGGGCGCGTCGACCACCGCGTCTTCTTGCGTGTGGATGGAAAAAAATTGGGTCCGGATTCGGATCCGGCGTACCTTGTACTCAGATGTAGGACATGTGGGTCATGTCCTTGGAGGAGCGAAAAATGTCTTCTGGTATTCCGCGTATTTACACGTCGTTTGCCGAGTTCGAGCGCGAGGAGCTTCGGCGTTTGGACTCGCTCCACACCTCCGTCGACGACCTCGTCGAAGAGCGCTTTGCGGAGGAGCTCGAATTTGGCAATGGCGACCAGCCGCGCCGCCGCGGCCGCCCGCGCAAGAACCCGCGCTAGCTGGCGGTAAGCTGGCGCTAGCTGCTACTCGAGCTCGACCCAGAGCTCGGTGCGCCGGAGGCTAGGAGCCGTCGACGGCGGGTCGAACCCCGCGAACGTCGGCCGACCCGCGGCGCGCAACCCCGCACGACTCACGCGCCGCAGCAGCTCGCGCGCGTGCTCCGCGACCGAGCTCGCGTTGTAGTTCCCACGGTAGGTGTGGACCGCGACGCGCGTGGCCGGCAGCTCCAGGAGATGCACGCTCGGATCGTCCGGCAGCGGCAGCGAGTTGATCGACCGCTCCGCCGGCATCACGAACGACATCTCGTAGCCGCCCGCATACGCCCGCATCAGCACGGGCGCGGTCATGGCCAGCTTCTCGCGCGTCGCGTTCGCCCCGAACAAGTAGCTCGCGAGTCGGCGAAATCCACGCTCGCGTGCCTCGTCGAAGTCACTCGTCGGAATGCGAACTGTCGCCTCGACGCGCGGCTCGTACGTTCGAATTTCGATATCCCTTAGCTTACGTTCGCGGCGATACGCGGGCTCGTCGGTGAACAACCGCTGTAGCTGCCACCGCATGCCCGCGAGCCCGAGCAGTGCGAGCCCACCGGCGATCAGCCCGGCGCGCCGCGAGTCCGCCAGGCGCGAGACTCCCGCGAACGCGGCGAGCGGCAACGCCACCATCGCCACCCCGAGCTCGACATTACGTAGCAGGCGGCGACCGTGCGGCTTTGTCGCGATTCCCGTCGAGGCCGGGCGTTGCGGATACAGAAGCTCGTCCTCGAAGTGGGATTCGATGTCCATGGCGGCAGGCGCAGCAAACCGCGTGCCCCTCGATACCTGACGTCCCGAACAGCGGCGGCAGCGCGTGCGCCCGCGCGCGCTACGCCTCGATGTCGTAGTCCTTGAGCTTCTTGTAGAGCGTCGAGCGATCGATCTCGAGGATCGCCGCGGCCTGCGCCTTGTTGCCGCCCGTGGCGGCGAGCGCGGCCAGGATCCCTTCCTTCTCGAGCTCGCGCAGCGAGCGCGCGGACGACCTGGGGGCGGCGGGTGCGAACGGCGGCTCGTTGACGATCACGGGCGCGGGTGGCGGTGGCGGGGCGGGTGCCGCGACCGCGGCCGAGATCGACGAGCCGAGCGGGGGGGTGGGCGACGAGGCGCGCGTCCGCGGAGGAGCGGCCTGCGCGAGGACCTGGGGAGGAAGGTCCTGCGGCATGATCATCTCGCGGTCGCCGAGCACGATCGCGCGCTCGACGGCGTTGCGCAGCTCGCGCACGTTGCCCGGCCACGCGTAGCGGGTCATCGCGGCGATGGCGTCGGGCGAGAAGCCGGTGATGCGACGCCCGGCCTGATGGCGGAAGCGGGCGAGGAAGTGTTCGGCGAGGAGCGCGACATCAGCGAGCCGCTCGCGCAGGGGCGGGACCACGATGGTGATGACGCTGAGGCGGTAGTAGAGGTCTTCGCGGAAGGTGCCGCGCTTGACCATCTCCGCGAGGTCGCGGTTGGTGGCCGCGATGACGCGGACGTCGACCTCGATCGCCTTCTGGCCACCGACGCGCTCGAATCGGCGCTCCTCGAGCACGCGCAAGAACTTGGTCTGGAGGCCAAGGGGCAGCTCGCCTACCTCGTCGAGGAACAGCGTGCCCTTGTCGGCCATCTCGAACCGGCCGGCCTTCTTCTCGGTGGCGCCCGTGAACGCGCCCTTCTCGTGGCCGAACAGCTCGCTCTCGATGAGGCTTTCGGTGAGGGCGGCGCAGTTCACCGCGACGCACGGGCCCTTGGCGCGGCGGCTGGCGCGGTGGATGGCCCGCGCGACCATCTCCTTGCCGGCCCCGGACTCGCCGCCGAGGAGAATGGTGGCGTCGCTCGGGCCGACGCGGCGCACGAACGAGGTGACGGCCTGCGCGGCCTCCGAGCGCCCGATGAGCTCCCCGTCGGAGGCGCGGCCATCGAGCTGCTCTTCCAGCGCGTCGGCGCGGCGCACGGCCTGGTCGCGCGCTTCAGCGCTGGTCCACGCAGCGGCGAGGAGGTGCGCGAGGCAGCCCGCGGCGAGAGAGTCGATCTGCTCCCACGGCGCGCCCTTGCGGTCGACCCACAGGATGCCGACGACGTCGTCGCTTGCGCCGTGGACGGGGGCCGCGATCAGGGCGCGCCCGCCGGTCTCCGCGGTGACGAACTGCTTCTGCGCGACGACCTTGTCAACGAGGTCTTGCGGGGCCTGTAGCTGCGTCGACTCGCCGGTCGCGAGGGCAGCGGCGACCGGCGTGGGGCGGCGATGGGAGGACAACACGAACGCGCGCTGGGCACCAAGCGCGGTGAGCGCGGCATCACAGGCCGCGCGTGCGACGGCTTCGCGACCCGTCGCGGATTCGACGCGCAGCCGATCGCCGAGCTGGGCGAGGGCGGCGAGATGGCGGCGGGCGCGATCATCACCGGCGACGAGGGCCATCAGCGCGCGGCTGCCGACCTCCATCGTCACGTGGCTCGAGGCCTTGGTGAGGGCGACGCCGTCGTCCGGCAGGTACGCCATCTTCGTATTGCCGAGGATGATCTCGTCGCCCGCTTCGAGGACGTGAACGGTGGCCGCGGCGCCGTTGATCAGGGTGCGCGTCTTGCCGCTGTCGTCGACCCAGCACATCGCGCCGTCGCGGAGCTCGATCATGCCGTGATTGCGCGACACGGTCGGGTCCGTGAGCTGCACGAGGCTACCTTCGCCGCGCCCCACGACGCCTCCCCTCAGCGGTAGCTCGAATTCGCGCCCCGCATCTGGTCCCTCGATCACGACGAGCCGGGCCAGCGACATGCGAGCATATTACTCGGTGTAGTAGCCTCCCTGGCATGACACGCCTCGCGATCGCCACGCTCGTCCTCATCGGGCTGATCGGCTGCCCCACGAAAAAAGAGGACACGACGCCCGATGGCACCGGTCCGGGCAGCGGGCCCGCGCCGCTCGCGAAGAAGGTCTCGATCTCCTGGGGAATCCAGCAGGCCGGCGAGATGGCCGACCTCTTCCTCGCGCTCACCGATGAGACCGGGCGCGTCGCCTCACATCAGCTCGGCCGCTACAAGGGCACGTGCAGCGTGACCAACCCGTCGCCGGGGATGAACGCGCTTACCGCCATCACGTGCCGCACGGGCGGCACCGGCACCGAGCTCCATGTCGTCACCCAGGGCGGCGACACGATCATCGTGCTGCAGATGGGCATTGACGAGGGCGTGGCCCCCGATCCGATGTCGCGGCAGGAAGTGAAGCGCATCAAGGTCCCGCTCGGCGCCGCGATCGAGGTCGAGCCGATGGTGTCGACGACAGGCGCCCCGGGCGCGCGCTAGCTGACAGAACGTCGCAGTCGTCGCATGCGTCGCGCGCGGTGCCGGACGTGGTGAACCGCGCACAATCGGGCTCTCCGCGGGTGATCGCGAGCGCTGCTCGAAAAAAAAATCAAAAAAAATGCATGGCGGATCTCGGCTCCGGAGCGAGCCCCGAACGCTGCATGGCGCCACGTGTCCTACGTGTCGTCTGACAACAACGATCCGAGGCGATGCTCGCGGTCATCTCCGTCGGAGATTGCGTGCGACGAACACTATGTCGCACTCTCGATCTGACAGCTCGGATCGCCGGAGCTGTCAGCGCCGAATTCCCCGAAATTATGGCGATTAATCGGCAGATTGTCCCACTCATCTACACATTGGCATTCTTGCGGACTCCCTCGTCCGGTCTTTAGATTGGAAGCTGGTCCTTCGTGTGAGGACGGAAAGAACAGAGGAGGCTGCCTTGGCGAAGCTCGCGATGATCAGTGCTCTGCTCCTGGGTGCGTGCGTGGCGACCGACACGACCGAAGACGTGGCGAAGGTGACGGACGACGCCGTCACCCCGATCAACGTGGTGGACGAGGTCGAGCTGCCGACCGCGACCCCGGACTACGGAGACTTCGGCACGGTGGTGATCACCGGTGTCCAGATTCCCGGCCGTGAGTCGACCGCGGTGCACATCGACCTCGGCACGGCGCTCGAGATCCAAGCGTTCCCGTACGAGATGGAGTTCTGCGCGATCGCGGACACCCTCGACAGCTCGGACGTGTGCTCGTCGCTGTGTGACCCCGACGGCTTCAGCGCGCGCGTCAACCCCACCGGCGGCGCCGGCTGCTCGCAGCAGAGCTGTCAGCTCGGCGATACGCTCGTCAACCTCGAGGTCTGTTCGCCGTCGAACCCCTGAGTGAGGGCGTCGGCGTCGGGCTGCCGTAGCGGCTAGCGAACGGCGTAGTCCGTCAGGCCGCGCCGGTGGCGCTCGAGGATGAAGAAGTTGAACGGGATGCGCGCCGGCCCCACGGCGAAATATGCCTTGCCCAGATAGAGGTCTGGGTTCGTCGGATCCACCTGCACGAGGTAGTCACGCAACCCGGCCATCGGGTTGAACGCGGAGTTGTCGCCCTTGCCGTAGTCGAGGAGGACGGCGTGGAGGTACTCGTTGTCGCGCGAGGTCGCGTCGACGTGGTTCACCTCGTAGAACCCGAACCTCTTCGGTGCATGCTCGTTGGGTTTCAGGTGCCAGCGGCCGTCGAGCGCGTTCATCTCGACGCCGCAGTTGTAGCCGAGCACGCGGCCATCGTCGGCGCGGTGGAACCCCTTCACGAACTTCTTGATGCCCACGAGCTTCGCGAGCGGGATGCGGTTGAGCGGTAGGCGATTGATGCCCCGGAACTCCCACCCGACGAGCGCATCGAGCTCGGGCGTGGTGCCGCGCTGAAACACGAGCTCGAGCTCGTGCAGCGTCGATTGCTCGAGCGCCAGCGCGGCCCGTGACGGGAAGGGCGAGGGCAGGCGCGTGACCGGCCTGGACGACGAAGGAGAGACGGCGGCAACGCTCATGACAGGAACCTCCGGTGGTTGTCGATGACGTAACCCGCGGCGCGCGTCGCCAGAGACATGATCGTCTCCATCGGGTTGGTACGGATCGGGGTCGGGAACAGCGACGCGTCGGAGATGAGCAGGCGGTCGACGTCGTGCATGAAGCCGAACGCATCGGTGACCGAGCGCGTGCGATCGGCGCCCATGCGCGCGGTACCCATCATGTGCACGGTGACCAGCTCCCACGCGCTGCGCGGAATCGGCTGCGCGAGCACGCGGCGAGTCTCGTCGGCGTCGTGCACCTCGGTGGCGTGGTGGAGCGGCAGGATGATCTTCTTCGCCCCCGCGGTGAACAACAGATCGGCGAGGCGCTCGAGGCCCTTGGTCAGCGTCGCGATGTCCTGATGCGCTATCTGATAGAACGCCTGCGGGCGGCCGCGCACGACGCGCACGCGACCCGTCGTCGAGTCCTCGAGCAGCATGCCGGCGACGACCATGTTGTTGTAGCGATCCATCAGCTGCCCGAGCTGCGCGCCGCGGTGCGGGATGCCCATCGCGGTGATGCTCGGCGGGAGGTTGATCGCGGCGAACGTGCCGATGCCCTCGCGCACGAACTCGCGCACCTGGAACGCCTGGTGGACGCCCTTCCAAGAGGTAACGTCCTCGTCGAACAGCGCGACGACCTTCACGTTCGGATGGAGCGACAGGTTGCCGCCGAGCTCACCCGAGCGCGACGACAGGCCCGAGCGCGCGAGCAGCGCCGGCGTATGGATCGCACCGCACGACGCCACGACGAGCTTGGCGCGCACCGCGATGTTCGGGCCGCGGCTGCCGTCCTCACGCTGCACGTGCCCGACGATGCCGGTCGCGCGCTTGCCATGCAGGGTGATGCGGTTGACCTTCACGTCCGCGTAGACGCGTGCGCCGAAATGCAGCGCGCGCGGGATGTAGCTCACGAGCGCGGACTGCTTGGCGCCCGTCGGGCAGCCGAACGCGCACCGGTTCGAACCGACGCAGTGGGCCTGGTTGCGAAGGTTCGGGATGATCTCCCAGCCCTTCGCGTCAGCGCCCTTCTTGAGCAGCCAGTTCTCGCGGCCGATCGCTTCCTCGTCGTTGAATGCGACGTGGATGCGCTTCTCGACGCGTTCGAAATACGGCTCCATCGACTTCGGCGTGAGCTCGAGGCCGGCCTCCGTGCGCCAGCGCGCGAGGATCTCCTCCGGCGTGCGCCAGGACATGCCGCCGTTGATCACCGTCGAGCCACCGACGGCGCGCCCTTCCTGGAACATGATCGGCGGGTCGCCGATCGCCATCGTCGCGCCGCCATCGCGGTACAGCTGCCGGACCATCGCCGACGTGTTCGCAGTGAAGTCGCGGGTCTGGTAGTAGCTGCCTTCCTCGACGACAACGACATCGAAGCCGGCCTCGGCAAGCTCGGCGGCCACCGGTGCACCACCGGCGCCCGAGCCGACGATCACCACGTCGCAGTCGAGCACGGTGTCGCCGTGCAGCTCGTGCCGCGTGAACACGCCCGCGGGACGCGTCGTGCCTTCATGAACCGCGCGTGCAGCCACCACTAGGCGCGCTCCTTCTTGCGGTTGCCGACGACCACGCCGGGACGCAGCGGATCGGGCGCGAGGATCTGCGCCTCCTGCTTTCGCACATCGTCACGGAACACGGTGAGCCGCTTGTGCTTCACCTCTTCGATCCAGCCCGCCGGCCTGTAGCCAACGCCCTCCATCGCCTCGGGCTGCTCGTAGCAGGCGAGGCTCATCAGCTGGTTGAGCGCGCGGGCGAACTGCGTGTGCACCGGCGTCGGCCCGTGCTCCCACGAGGCGAAGTACTTCTCGGCGGCCTCACGTGGCAGCTTGTGCGCGCGGCGACCGTGAAACGGCACGGCGCCGAGGTCGTAGGCGAGGAAGCCTGCGCCGATCGCCTTGCGGAGCAGCACCGGCGAGGCGCCGATCGTGAGCGCCATGTGATCGACGATGTCGTCGGCGAGGTGCGCCCACCTGGCGGGGCAGATCACGGGTACGAGGGAGAGCAGCACCTTGCGCCCGGTCGCCGTGTGCTTGTAGCCGGTGATCGTTTCGGAGGTCATGTCATGGCTCCCAGCAGGGCGGTGAGCTGCGCGTCGTGACGCGCGAGGTAGGCGTTGATGAGCTTGGAGGCGGCCTCGGCTTCGCCCGCCTCGACGAGATCGAACAGCTTGCTGTGCGTCTGGACGTAGTCCTCGGGGGCCTTGATCGCGGTGCGCAACGTGCTCGCGAGGTCGAGGTAGATGTGCGCGATCTGGTTCAGCAGCCACAGCCCGGGCGTGAACTTCGCCGCCTCTACCAGTGCGCGCATGACCTCGAAGTCCTCGCGCGGGTAGCTCGGATCGTTGCGCATCGACCACGCGCGCGACATCGCGAGCCGGGCCGCCGCCGTCCCGCCCTTGGGAACGCGCGACGTCGTCCCTCGGACAATTTCGGCGACCAGCGCGCGCCGCATCTCGAGCATGTCGAGTAACACGCGCCCGAGGGGCGGCTGGTGCGGCTCCGGCTTGCCGTAGCGCATGTACCCGCCAATCACCTCGAGCGACCAGTCGCGATAGGGCCGGACCACCACGCCAGACCCGCGCCGCGGCTCGACGAGGTGCCATTCACCGAGCCGGCGCAGCGCCTCGCGCAAGGTCGGCCGCGACGCACCGAG
>JANRKM010000200.1:0-38795 GCA_033763475.1 Kofleriaceae bacterium | reverse complement strand
TGCTCGAGCGGGTCGTCGCCATGCTGGCCCGGCTCGCCGGAGCCTGACCGCCCAGATCGGGCACGGGCAAGGGCACGGGCACGGGCACGGGGCAGGTCGCTGCAAACGCGGCTGCGCCGCGTTTGTCAGCGTCCTGCTAGTGAATGCCGAAAGTTCCTGGGCTCGATCTCCGAGCGGCGGTGGCGGAGCGCGCGCGTCGTTCAGCGAGGGCAACTTCGGCGCGCTGTTTCGCTCGGTCGAACGCGACGGGTCTACCTGCGCTGAAGACCCGGCAACTACGAGCCGCGCGCTGCTAGGCGGCCCATCACGCGAGAGCGAGCGGCCCCGTGCCCCGCGGCGTACACTCGGAGGCCGACATGGGCTACGCGGTTCTGCCTCTCGTCCTGGCGCCCCTCGTCGTCATGTTAACGGTTGCGCTCCGCCACACGTTCACGTCGGTGAGCGCGCGTGTGTGGGCGGCGCTGCTCGTGACGTGCGGCGCGATCGGCATCGGGGTCGGCGTTCACCGCATGCTCGCGGCCGCCGATCCGGACGTCGTCGAGACACGCTGCGAGGTGTTGCAGCCGCAACTTCGTGAGCGCGCGGACGGAACGCTCGAGCTCGTCGCCACACTGCGATGGACGGCGGACGCGCAGCTTCCGTACACGACGTACGCCCCGTTGCCGATCGCGGTGGGAGCTCGCGAGCAGCGAGAGGCGCTGGAGGCCCGGCACGCGGCAGGAACGACGGTGCCATGCGTGTACCGCCGCAGTCGCCCGGGGCGCATTCACGCGGGTCCGGGCATGCCATCGCGCGCGCGGGCGCGAGGCATCGGCATCGGGCTCGTCGTGGCGGGTATCGGGCTCCTCGCCTACGCGGTCCGCGCGTGGCGGCGCGCGCGCGGGGGGCAGCCAGCGCGCGGAAACCGCCTCGCCGACGTCGTGAGGCTCGTTGGCTTCTGCGCGCTAGCCGGTGGTGTGTGGCTCGGCGACACCCTCGGCACCGTGCTCGCGATCCTCGGTGGCCTCGTCGTCGTCGCCCGCTTCGTCCAGGACTTCCTGCGGAGTGAGCGGACGTTCAAACGCCTTCGCGCATCGCTCGAAGATCCGCGCCCGTGGCCCAAGCCGCCAGCGACCGACGATGGTTGGGATCCCTACGAGGATGATCGCGTCACCGGAACGTATCGCGGCCGGAGGGTATGGGCCGCCCTCACTGCGACCGGAGCCATCGTGCAGGCCGAGCTCGTCGGTTGGTCGCAAGACCTCGCTATCGAGCGCAGCTCCGCCGGCATACCGCGCACCGGTGACGACGCGTTCGACCGCGCAGTCCAGATCAAAGGTGATGCGACCGCGTGGAGGCCGGTACTCGCGGCCGAGGCTCGCGCCCTGCTGCGCGGGCTCTTCGAGCGACGGGACGTGCGAGTGGCGAATGGCAAGATCGAGGTCGTGATTCCGGACGGCGAGCTCGGCGAGCTGATGGCAGTGCTCGCCGAGGTGGTCGCGATCCCGCCGGCCGACGCGGGCCCTGTCGAGCCACGCGTGTTCGCGCAGGCGGCCGCCGAGCCCCTCGCAGCCGTGCGTCTCGGACACTACCAATGGCTGATCGCGCGTGGATGGGAGGCGCCGCGCGTGTACCGCACGGCAGCAGCCGACCGAGATCCCGCGATCGCGGCGTGGGCGCGCGAACACGTGCCGCCCGCGGCTGGTGCGTTCCGATGAACGTAGGCTGGCGGGACATCGCCGACAGCTGTCAGCCACGTCGACATCCGAGTTAGAGTGGCCGCGTGCTCGTCGCGCAGGGTGAGTCAACCGTGGTCGAGAGTCGCCTGAAGGCGGCGATTTTTCTCGAGCGGCGCTTTCGCGTGTATGTCGCGTGGCGAGATCGGTTGTTGTTCGACACGAAGTTCGCGCCGCCCGCGCAGCGACCTTCCGGTGTAATCACGCTGCTGTTCGTCCTCGAGGGTACCGTGAGCGTCGACCACGGCCCTCCGCAGGTCGGGCCGATCGCATTGGCGTTCGCCGAGCACGAGTTCGAACGGGTCGTACCCGGAGCACCGACGCTACGTTCGTGGGGCGCGCCGTATGTCGCGGTCGAGCTTCGGCTGAAGACGACCGAGGTGCCCCCGAACTTCGCCTCGGTAAGCCTCGCACGAGGCCCACTCAGCGTGCCCCCACCGGTGTGGGAAGCCGCGACGGCGTTCGTCGAAACCATCGCGACGGGCCGCACCTCCACCGACGAGCTCCGGCGCTGGCTCGCAGCGCTTGCCGCCGCGGGCATCGTTAGCGACGAGCTGAGCGAATCGATCCAGGACGAGCCCGAGCACCTGCGCCGGCTGTGGAGCGTGCTCGCGGCCGGCTTCGCGCGTCATGCGACCAGTCTGTCGCTGCTTCAGATCAAGCGCGAGCTCGGGCTCTCGTTTCGCCAGCTTTACCGGGACGCGAGCGATCTGGCCGATACCTTCGACCTGCTCGGCGATGGCTTCCGTTCGACGCTGAAGCTGCTGCGCCTGCGCGCCGCGGTGCTGTGGCTCAGCGCCCCCGAGGCGACGCTCATCGAGATCGCGAAGCACGTTGGATACGGCAGCGTCGCCGCGATGAATCGCGCGCTCCGCGAGGTCGGGCTGCCCGGACCGGCCGCCCTGCGCGAGCAGCTGCGCTACCCGGCGCGGTGATGCGTGCGTCAGAACCCGAGCGTGCGCGGGTGGGGCGGTGCACCTGCAGGATGCGACGAAGGATCGAAGGGCCTCGTGCCCGCTGCGCCTTCTTCCTCGTCGGTCCAGCCGTCGTCATCGAAATCGAGCCACGTTTCCATGCCGGCGACGTCGATCTCTGCAGCGCCGGTGAGCGACGTCGTGAAGAAGCGGACCATCGAGCGCTGTGTGGCGACCACGGGCTGTCGGACCTTGACGGCACTCGGCAGGTAGATGACCCGCTCGGGCGCGGGCGCATCGTCGCGCGGGAACGGTGGTTCGGCGATGCGCTCGCCCATCCGGCCGAGCAAGTTGAAGCCATGCGCCCCGATGCCCTGGACCATGACAGCTTGCGTGCGACCAGACACGTTCCCGATGACCGGCGCCTCGCTGACCTCCGCCGGCGGCCAGCGGACCGGGCTCGCGGCGATCTGCGGCAATCCGAGCTCGGCGACGATCACCGCGCTGCCATAGTTCGGCACCAGCTCGTCGTGGTCGACCTGCAAGAGGTACAGATCCGGCGGCGGAGCGCCTCGCACACTCGGATCGTTGATGTCGCGCGCGAAGGATGCTGGATCCAGTGAGTCCTCCATCATCTGCAGCAACGTGAGCAGCGGATGGAAGCGGCTCATCGGTACCTCCTGCGACGAAGGGAGCCCGATCAACGGCAAGAACAGATCGAGAATGCGGAGGTTGGAGGGTGCCTCCCCGATCGTGACGTATTCGAGGCCACCGCCGACATCCAGCAGCAGCGCTCCGATCGTCGGCTCGACCGCAGCCATCACCAGGCCGTTGAACGCACCGTACGACACCCCAGCCCACAGGATGCGCTGCCCGTCGAGCTTGGGCGCGATGCCGCCATACTCCTCGGCGATGAACGAGAGATCGAGCGCGGGGTTCGCGACCAGACGACGCAGCTGGCAGTAGTCGACGATCGTCTGCAGGCGGGTGTCGCGCGCGCGCGCCAGGTTAACCGCGTCGCCGAGCAACGCGAGCGTGGTGCTGACGTACTCGGGCGCGTCGGCAAAGCCATCGGGGCCGTCGTAGGTGCCCTCGTAACTCGAGCGGAAGTCTTCCGCGGAGCGTGTGCGCAGCCCGTGCTCGGGGGCGTCGATGGCGACCACCGCGAACCCCGCGCGCGCGAGCTCGTTGGCGGCGCCCATCATGTGGGCGCGGTGCACGGGCGTGCCGTGACCGAACAACACGACGGGCCAACCGCTCGGGGGAGGCGTCGTACGCGGCAGGATGAACGTCACCGGGACCGACACGTCCGGATCGACCACGACGGGGTGGCCATCTCCGTCGAAAGCGATCGTGCCGTCCTCGGGTGAGGAAGTCTTGGTGAACGCGCGCCGGAGCTCGGGCGCCGGCATCGCCGCCGAGAACACGACGCCGATCGCATCATGGCCGATGCCCTTGCGAGGCCCCGTGGGGCCGCCGACGCCAAACGTCCCCGGCAGATCGAGCCCGTCTTCACCTTGCGGCGCGTCGCCGAGCCACGCGTCCAGCGTCGCGGTCCAGCTCGGGTGCGCGGTGCGCCCGAACCGCGTCACGGTCGCTGGTGCGGCCGCCTGCGGGTCGAGCACCAGCGTGGGGGCCGGCCCGAAGTCGCCGGCGACGAGCTGGTCGCGCACCTGCCTCATCAACCGATGTCGGTTCTGGCTCGTGAACACCGTCAGCCCCGCGATGCGGTCGGCGCTGATCCCGGCGACCTCGAGCGCGGGCAGCGCGTCCGCATAAACCGACGCGAGCGCGTGCTCACGCGTACCCGCCAAGATGGTGGCGAGATCGTGTTGCGGTGCGAGCGGGGTTCCGCTCGAGGTCATGACGTCTGTCCCGACGACCGCGGCATAGCGGCGCCCGGGCGCGAGCACGTGGAGCCGAGGCTGGATCACCAGCGTGCGCGTCTCGTGGATGTATCGCGCTTCGCTGTCGACCAGCTGTCCGAACGTCGGGGAGCTCGGGTCGATATCGACGAGCGCGCACCCTTGCGACACGGTCGCTGCATCGAGCGGCTCGACTCCGTCGATCAGGAAGATCGCGCCGACCGTTCGGCCGAAACCGTCGAGCCCAGCGAACCCGCTATCGAGCAGCGCATCCTTGTTCCGAACCCCGAGGTTTGCCCACGAACCCAGGGCCGACACGATGCGGCCGGACTCGTCGCGATAGATATCGGAGGGGAACGGAACGTCGAGCGGCGCGGGGAGCACGCCCTCGTCCCCGAGCCGGAACCTGATCGAGGGCGGCGCCGTGCGCTCATCCGGCGACCCGCATGCAGCCGCGAGCAAGCATGTGACGCCCAACACCGCGTGAATGATCGTTCGAAGGTTCGAATAGTCGTCGCGCATCGCAGCCGACGGCAGGCTGCATCGTGCGTGCCACCCGCGAAGGGCTTCGCTGGTGGGCAACACCGCGAGGTCATGACGCCGGTGCACGCGCTCGTGTCCGATTCTGTCTGCGTGTCCGATTCTGTTCGCGCCGCCGCCGTCGGGTTCGTCGAGATCGCTCAATAGATCACGATCGCGTAGTCGATCCGGACGCGGAGCCCTCGCGACCGGAGGCCGATCAGGCCGCCCTGCGTCAGAGGGCGCGTCGTCGAGCCCATGTAGCGCTGGCTCGGCTCGTTCAGGATCACCGTGCGCTGGTCACTCTGCCGCACGAAGCGCAGCGCATAGGGGACGCCGAACGAGAAGCCACCGCCGATGGGATCCTCGTCGAACGTGTCGTTGCCGACGCTGTTCAGGACCTCGATGATGAACAAGCCAAAGGCCGCGGGGCTGTTGTGGTCGTAGACGGGGCCGTACATCAGCCCGGAGTCGGCCTGCACGTCGTAGCCGTCGACAATCGCGAAGTTGCGCGCCGGGTTTCCCTCGTTCGGGCTGATGGCCTCGACGGTGAACCGAGTCTCGACGAGAAGAATCGGCATGCCTGGGTCCGGCATGGTCAGGAAGCCGACGTCATCGCGGGCCAGCTCGAAGCGGGCTGCATCCCCCGTGAACGCGAGCTCGCCCGTGGTCCCTCGCCACGTGTTCGTCCACCCGGCGGGGGCACCCGTCTCGAAGGTCGCGAAGGCGCGGATGCGCTCGGCGGTCCCCACACTTGGATCGCACGCGTCCCCGACGCCGTCGTTGTCAAGGTCAACGTCGGTGCCCGCGATGTGCGGGCATCGGTCGCACTCGTCGCCGACGCTGTCGCCGTCCTCATCGTGCTCCTGATCCCCGACGAGCTCGGGACACAGGTCGATCACGACGGGCGTGCCGTCGATGACGGCGTCGTCGGTCCCGGCGTCGTCAGTCCCGCCGAAGCCGAACCGGCCGCAGCCGACGAGGACGAGCAGGGCCAGCGAGCGCACCACGCACCCAACTATGACGGAAACCGTTCCTCCGAGCAGGCGTACACCTGCAGCCTGTCCGATGGACCACCGCCCCGAGATCGGTCGGGCGCATCTGGGCACGTCGACGTTCGCGCCATCATTTGTGGTGAGTGAGCAGCCACGCATAGATGTCGTGCCCAGCGCTGAGATCGTAGGTCTGGGTCCACGAGTTGTGCCCGACGCCTTGGTAGAGCGTGAGCAGCGCGTCCTTGCGCGGCGGGCTCGCGCACCCCGCGAGCCCGTAAAGCGGCGTGGTCGACCCGGCGACGGGAACGATGTCATCAACGTCACCGTGGAATGCCCAGATCGCGACCCTGCCCAGATCGCAGCCCCGATTCGACCATGCACCTTGACCATTGCCGCAGACCGGAACCATCGCGGCGATCTGCTCGTCCAGATAGGTGGACAGGTAGTCCCAGCTCCCGATCGCTCCACACGAAAGCCCGGTGAGGTACAGCCGCTGCGGGTCGACCTGGTACGCGGACGCCGCGTAAGCGATGAACGCGTGGATCTCGTTCGCCGTCGGGCAGCCGCCACCACCGTGCTGGGGCGAGAGCACGACGAATGGGCGCGCATCGGGCCACTGATCATTCGCGATCAGCTGCGGCGGACCGTGGCCGAGCACTCTGGAGAGCTCGGTGGTCCCGTTCCCTCCCTCGAGCAGGCCATGCCAGAACACGAGCAGCGGAAAGCTATCGCCGTTGCCGTAACCGGGCGGCAGGTACTCGTAGTAGCCGTTCGCGGCCGACGTTGTGCCCAGCGGCCGCGGCACCTGCCGCGCGGATGACGGACCCGGGGGCAACCCCGAGCTCGCGTCGGTGGCGCTATCCCCCAGCACCTCCGCGTCAATTGCCGCATCGACGAGCGGCGTGTTCGCATCGGCGTCGTGGCCGGTGCTCGCGTCCGCGCCATCGCACGCCATCAGGAACCACGCGCACAGCGCGGCCGTCACCCGGAGCGCTCGCGTGGATCGTTCCTCCCACCGTGCTGCGGACCTACCGCCATCCGCGCGCACTCTCGGTTCGTAATGGTTCGCATAGTCAGCTCGCATCGCGGTGACGGCTGGATGCAGCGTGCGTGCCGCCCGCGAGGAGCTTCTCCGGTGGGTAACGCCGCGAAGGTCAAGGTGCCGGCGCACGCGCGCGTGGCCGATTCTGTCTGCGTGTCCGATTCTGTTCGCGCCGCCTCTCCGCGAGCGCATGCCTCGACGCGGCTAACAATCGCCAGGACAGCTCTGCGCCGTCTCGGGGGCATCGCACGCGAAATCGCCGCACGCCGCGGCTGGCGCCCCGCAGTCCGCCGGACACGTGCGCGGGCTCTCGATTGCCGTGCACGCGCCATCGCCGCAGCGCGGCCACGCGGTGTCACACGTGGGTCCCATCGTCGGGTTGCAGAGCGGCGCGCAGACCCCGAAACAATCGGGATCGGCACAGCCGACGAGCCCATCCCGATCGCCGTCGAGCCCGTAGCCGCATCCGTCGTCGGCCGCGCCCACGCGTTCGTAGCGCAGCGACGAGATCTCGTAGTTCCCGCCGAAGCCAGCATAGACCCAGGTCCGGCCGCGCTTCGCGTCCCACGCCATCTCGTGCCCGGTCCGCGGCAGCGGGTTGCCGAGCGCCGGAGTGACGTTCGTCCACGCCGCTCCGTCCCACTCCCAGGTGTCACCCTGGATCGTGTTGCCCGACTGACCGCCGAACAGCACCACGTGTCCCGAGGTCCCATCGTAGGCGAGCGCGTGGCCGCTCCGTCCGAACGGCGATGCACCGAGCGGGGTCGCATCGATCCACGAGGTGCCGTCCCACTCCCAGGTGTCGGAGAGGGCGCTGCTCGTTGCATTGCGCCCGCCGAACAGCACCAGGCGACGCCGCGCGACGTCGTACGCGACCGCGTGATCGGAACGCGCCGCGGGCCACGGCGAGGTTTGCGGCACCATGGTCCACGTGTCGCCATCGTAGGTCCACAGGTCGTCGCGCACACCTCCGCGGTCGCCGCCGAACAGCACGATCCGCCCCGCCCCGGCGTCATAGGCGAGCGTGGCGCCTGCCCGCCCGGGCGGAGATACCGCAGGCGTGCGATGGGTCCAGGTGAAGCCGTCCCACTCCCAGGTCTCATCGACACTGTTGCTATTGATGATGCCGCCGAACATCACCACGCGCCGGCGACGCTGGTCGTAGGCGAGCAAGGGCTGCCGGCGCGCCGCCGGCAGTGTGCCCGGCGCTTGCTGCGGCGTCAGCTCGCGCCACTCGATGCCATTCCATGCCCAGGTGTCGTTGAACGTCGGCTCGCCGCCGAACAGCAGCACCACGCCCTGTCCGGCGTCGTAGGTGAGTCCGAAGCCGGGGCGGGTCGGACGCACGGGCAGCGTGGGTGGATCGGGGATCAGGCTCCACGCCGTCCCCGACCACGCCCAGGTGTCACCGAGCTGGCTCCCGTTGAAGCCGCCGAACATGACGAGCCGCGCGTTCGCGCCGTCATACGTCATCCCGTGCAGGTGACGTCCCGCGGGGACCGGATCGGGTCCAGCGGCCGGCGTGACGTCGATCCACTGCGCGCCGTCCCACGCCCAGGTGTCCGCACGATAGACACCCCCAGCACTTCCTCCGAACAGCATGGTCCGCGCCCGCGCGACGTCGAACGCCATCGTCGCGCCCGCGCGCGCCGGAGGGGAATCCGCGACCAGCGTGGGGGTCACGTCGGTCCACGCGGTACCGTCCCACGCCCAGGTGTCCGCGCGCGCCGCACCGTCGGTGCCGCCGAACAAGATCACGCGCCCGCGCACCGGGTCATAGGCCATCGCGGCCTTCTCGCGCGCTGGCGGCGAGCCGGTCGCCGGGGTTACGTCGCGCCACGTCGTGCCGTCCCACTCCCAGGTGTCTTGGCGCAGCGCACCGTCGGTGCCGCCGAACAACACCAGCCGATCGCGCCCCGCGTCGTACGCCATGGCGTGATACGCGCGCGGCGACGGGGCGCCGCCAGCCGACGAGAGCGGCGCCCACCGGGTGCCGTTCCATTCCCAGGTGTCGCCGACGTAACCGAGCGAGGTCACGAGGCCGCCGAACATCACGACCGAGCCCCGCGCTGCCACGGTCGCGACTGCGTGCCCCTTACGGCCTGGCTGCCCACCGGACGCCTGGGCACCCGCCCACAGCCACGCCCCTTCAAAGAGCTCCCACGTGTCCTCGCGCGTGCTCGAATTCGTCGTGCCGCCGAACAGCATCACGCGGCCGCGCGCAGCGTCGTACGCGATCGCGTGCTCGCTGCGCGCGCTGGGGGTGCCTGGTGTGGTGGAGGTCGACCACTGCGCGAGCTCGACCCGGCACCCGGTGCACCCATCGTGGCTCTGCGCATCGGCGTCGTCGCAGCGCTCTTCCTGCGAGAAGTCGACGTAGCCGTTCCCGCACATCTCGTCGGACAGACAGTCGAAGGAGCACCCGTCGTTGGAGACGTTGTTGCCGTCATCGCAGCGCTCGCGCGCCTCCCGCACGCCATCGCCGCAGCGCGGGCGCAGACAGTTTGTGCGGCAGGTCGCCTCGGGCGTGTCGGCGTTGGACTCGCCTTCGTCGCACTCCTCCGCCCCGTCGATGCGCGCGTTGCCACATGCCGCCGGAAGGCACACGCCGTCGCGGCAGGTCCCCTCCAGGCCGGCACCGTACGGGCATACCGCGAGCTCGAGGAGGCCGTCGCACGCGTAGAGTTGCTGCGGAGTGACGCACCCACCGTGCACGTCGTCGCAAACATTCCCTGGTCCGCAGACGATGCCGTTCGCGCACCTGACCGATGGAGACTCGAGACACCCGGTGACGACGAGGGCGAGCGCCGCGATCGCACCCCGCCCCATGATGCATGCGATGGACACGTGTGACCTCCCTGTTGAAGTAGACGAGCTCGCCCGTGGTCGTCGCGACAGCATCCCTTGATGCCCCGACTCCTGGAAGCCACCGTCGTACTTCAGGGTGCTCGCGTACATGTTGCCGGCTCCGCAGGGCGTCCATTCGCCGCTCTCGACCTTCTCGAAGGCCAGGCCATCGAAGCCAATGAAGTACTCCCACACGTTGGACTTCTGACGCTCGATGATGATGCGCAGCTTGGCGATCGACAACCGCCGTAGCGAGTCATGGCGTCGTGGGGGTGACCAGGTTCGTGACCGCCTCTTTGATCATCGTCGCGAGCTGCTGGCGGCCGGGCTCGTCGAGGTAGACGTAGCACCCCTCGATGTCGTCCATCGTCGCCCTGAGGACGCACGCCGCGGCGTCGGATTTCCACGACGCCACGCACGCGTCGGTCACGGCCGCGGCGAGCTTGCCGCGCGCTTGCTCCTTCTGCTCCACCGTGGGCGGCTTGGGGACGAGGTTCGGATCGTTGACGGCCATCGCATCGACCGCGGCGATCAACGCGGCTCCGACATGTGCGCCGACATCGGGACAGTTGGTCGCGGGCCCCGGCGCGGGCTCGACCGCACCTGCGCTCTTGCCGCCACAGCCAACGCAAAGGACGAGGGAGGAAACCAGCAGGGACAGCTTCATCGGCGCCGACGATATCCCGAACCTTGACCGAGCGTATGGTGACCGTTCACGCCGAAGGCCGAGCCGAGCCTGTATGGTGCGCGATAACGCGATCGCGGGCGGTGACGCTGCCCTCGCTCCACGACGCGACACCGCGTGCATGCGTGTCGATATTTTCGCAATGGCGCCGATAAGATTTCGATCCCAGCCGTTTCTATGAAACCGCGTGTTCGGCCATGATGCGCGGATATGCAGAAATCGAGTGTCGTGTGGATCGTGTGCGGAAGTCTGCTCAGCCTCGCGGCGTGCAAGGGCAAGGCGAAAGAGGAAGGAAAGACGGAGGGCAAGACCGGGGGCGAGACCAGCGCCCAAGGCTCCGCCGCCCCCAAGGTCGTGGACACGCCGAAGACGCCGGAGCCGCCTGTCACGGGGTCGCGCAAGGTGACGAAGATCGCCGCAGGCGATGGCTTCGCCTGCGCGGTGCTCGACAGTGGTGGCGTGCGCTGCTGGGGACGCAATGATGGGGGCGAGCGCGGCACCGCCAAGGGTCCCGACGACGCCGCGACCCCGGTCGATGTTCCGGGCGTCGCCGACGCGGTGGACCTCGTGATCGGTGGCGACAGCGGCTCGAGCGGTGACATCGCGTGCGCGTGGACCAAGAGCAAGGACGTGTGGTGCTGGGGTGGGCAGGCGATGACGCCGGACCACAAGAGCGAGCCCCATGCGATCGCGGACCTGAAGGGTGCACTGTCGATCGCGCTCGGCGGCGGCACGGCCTACGCGGTCAAGCCCGATGGCACGGTGTGGGGCTGGGGGAGCGCGGCGTTCAACGCGCTCGCGGACGGCTCGCAGGGCGGCGACAAGCCGCTCATGCAGATCGCGGGCGTGACCGGCGCGACGCAGGTGGCCGCTGGCCAGAACCACGCGTGCGCGCTGCTGGGCGACGGCGCCGTCTCCTGCTGGGGCTACGTCGGGAAGAAGCAGGCCCCGACGGCCGTTTCCGGCGTCGCCGGCGCGACCGCGCTGTTCGCCGAGACCCAGCGCGACGTCACCTGTGCGGTCACCAAGGAGGCGACGCTGTGCTGGGGCGAAACGCAGACTCCCGAGCCCAAAGCGGAGCTCGCGGGCGTGACGAAGATCGTTGGCCGCAATCACCTGTGCGCGCTCGGCGGCGACGGTAGCGTGCTGTGCTGGGGCGATAACGACGACTTCGGCCAGCTCGGCCGTAGCGGTGCGGCGAACAAGCCGACGAAGGTCGAAGGCCTGCCGGCCAAGGCGATCGACATCGCGGTCGGCCAGGCGTTCACGTGCGCCGCGCTCGACACGGGTGCAGCCGCATGCTGGGGCTACAACCAGCGCGGCCAGCTCGGCGACGGGACCCTGATGGATCGCAAGGCCCCCACGGCGGTCGCCGGGATCTCCGCCGACAAGGCCGCGCCCGCCAAGACGGGCCTCGACGCGGTCCAGGAAGGCCCGGACGCGACGGTGTGGGACGGCATGCCCGCGGCGTGCAAGAACGGTCCGCTCGAGATCGTCGCCAAGGGGTATGACGGCAAGGCGTTCGCGGTAAAGGCCGCGCGCGCGCGGAGCCAGCTTGGCGGCAAGACCATCGAGATCTCGCTCGCCGATCACCAGTTCCATCGCAGCTGGGGCAGGCCGCGCGGCACTCAGGGCATGCTCGGCATCCGGCTCGCGAAGTTCGAGAAACAGGGCGACAAGCGCGCGCCCGCGGCCGTCGACCTCGGCGAGTACAAGCTCGGCACCGACGAGGAGCGCCTGGTGTCGCCGTCCTTCGAGACCAAGACTGGCTCGGTCAACCTGATCGAGATCTCGCTGACCAAGGGTGTCGACGCGGGCAAGGTCGTGCTCGCGCACCTCGACGACAAGTGGGTCTGCGGCGAGCTCGCGATCGTCGCCGGCGCTTCGTCCGTCAAGGGCCCGTTCGCGGCGCCGATCGCGAAGTAGCGGATCGCGTTCTCGCGGCGGCGCAGGTCGCCCGGGATCGGAAGGGGTTACGGAGGGGACTCAGTAGATGATGACGGGACCGCAGCCCGGCGCGAGCGACGGGTCGAACTCCATCGACCACGAGAACAGGAAGCCGTTGTCGTCGCCCCACAGGTCGGTCACGCGCAGCTCCCAGGTTCCGTTCAGCGGAGCGCCGTTGATGATGGCCCACGGGCTCGCGCTCGCGAACTCGCCGGGGGAGATCTTGTCGCCAGAGTTATCGGCCGCGGAGACCTGCGTGCCCTGCCACAGCTTCTTCGTCGCAGTGGGCGTGAAGCAGTACTCGTTCCCCATGCCCGGCTGCGGCGAGACGCCCGACGACGCGTCGTCGTTGTCGTTGGCGTCGCCGAGGTAGATGCCCGGCGCGTTGTTGCGATTGTAGGAGTGGAGAATGAGATGGACGCCGTTGGGCGTCACCAGCTCGATCTGCAAGTCAGCGAGCCAGGAGTGCTCGATCTCGAGGCAGACCTTCTGCAGCTGGCTCGCGTTGGCGAGGGTCGCACCCTCCCCGAACGTCGACCAGATCGCCTGCGAGATGTACGGGGAGGCGCAGAAGCCCGCGACGCAGTAATTCGTGCTGCATGACGCGTCGGTCGAGCACGTACCACCGTCCTCGTCGTTGCCATCCGGCAGCGCCAGCGCCTGGGTCGTCGGCGGCTCACACACCGGGCAATTGCCAATGCCGGAGCACTCTGAATCCGAGCAGTCGGGGTTGCCGTCCTGATCGTTGTCGAAGCCGTCGTCGCAAACTTCGGGACCGGTCTGCGGCGCAGCGTCCACGCCGCCGCCACCATATTCATCTCGGCCACCGGGACCACACGCCACTACGCCAAGCGAAAGCAAGAGGGCGACGGATTCGCGCTTCATGGGGCATGTGACTATCACAAGGCGAGCCTGCGATAACAACGTTTCTTGCGGCCGGCCGGCCGGACCAGGGTTCGCGGCCGATTCTATCCATTCGCCCGGGCCGCCGGACCCGCTAACACTCCCTGGCGCATGCGCGGCGTCGCCGTCGCGCTTCCTCCCGCTCAGGTGCCGGTCCGGGCGCGTTCCGCGCCAACGTCGGAGACGATCAGTCTTCGCGCTGCAAGTACTTGCCGACCGCGCCACCGGCGACCGCACCGGCGATCGGTGCGACCCAGAACAGCCATACCTGCTCGAGCCAGATGCCACCCGCGAACAGCGCCTGGCTCGTCGAGCGCGCAGGGTTCACCGACGTATTGGTGAGCGGAATCGAGATCAGGTGGATCAGCGCGAGCGCGAGGCCGATCGCGAGGGGTGCGAAGCCGGTGGGCGCTCTGGCGCTGGTCGTCCCGACGATCACGAGCAGAAACACGAACGTGAGTACGGCCTCTAGCAGCAGCGCACCACCGATCGAGACACGGTTGCCCATGCCTTCGCTGCCCCAGCCATTGGCCGCGAACTGGCCGAGCTGCCCACCCGCATCCTTGACGAGAAAAGCGAGGAGCCCGGCCGCAGCGACGGCACCGACAACCTGCGCGGCGATGTACGGCCCGGCCTCCTTGGCCGGATGCCGTCCCGCGGCCACCAGCCCCAGGGTCACCGCCGGGTTGAAGTGCCCGCCGGAGATATGGCCCACGGCGTAGGCCATCGTCACCACGGTCAACCCGAAGGCGAGCGACACGCCGACGAGGCCCATCGCGTTGTGCGCACCACCAAACAGCGCGGTCCCGCACCCGCCAAACACCAGCACGAACGTCCCCAGTACCTCAGCCACCAGCTTTTTCGTCATCGACGAATCTTAGGCCGGGACTGCACGCGCTTCGGGTCGCGCGGGGCCATGAATTTCCATATCGATGAGCTGGAGCCCCGCCCGGACGACGTGAGCGTCACTGCGCGTTCTTTGCGTTCCGGCACGCGGCGTTCATACCGAGCCCACACGCCTTCTCGAACAGCCGCTTCGCCTTCGCTGTGTTGACGGGAATACCCAGTGAGCCGAGACGGAACAGCTGCGCAGCACCGTTGCAGCCGAGCGTGATGCCGTGGTCACACGCCTCGAGGAACTTCGCGAGGCCCTTCATCGGATCGAAGGGCACATCCATCGGGATGTCGGACTTCGTCACGTACATCACGCCGAGCCAGTAGCAGCTGGCACCATCGCCCGTATCGCAAGCGGCCGCGCACGCCGCCGCCTCCTTGCACATGTTCGGATTGTCGTTCCCTGCGGAGCGCGGCAATGGACGTTCGCCCGGAAGCCACGCCGCAGCGTCGATGGCGGCATCGGGTGTTGCCAGAAGAAGCGCGTCGGGAGCCGCGGGAGGTGTGGGGGCCTGCGGCGTCGGAGGAGGAGAGGTCGTGCGGTCGCCGCAGGCAGCAAGGAACACGAGGAGTGACGCGAGTGGCCGCATCGAACCACTGTATCCGTGAGTCTCGACATCATCGACAACGTTCTGCATCTGCTCGGCGTTGGGCTAGGGTTGGCGCGATGTTGTTCGACCCGTTCCGCCTGCGCTGCGGACAGACGCTGCCCAACCGCCTCGCGCTCGCCCCGCTGACCAACACGCAGTCCAACTCCGACGGACTCCTCGGTGACGCCGAGCTCGCGTTCCTCGCGCGTCGCGCCGAGGGCGGGTTCGGCATGGTCGAGACCTGCGCCGCCTACGTCGCGCTCGATGGCAAGGCATGGGATGGCGAGCTCGGCATCGATCGTGACGCCTGTATCCCGGGCCTCACGCGCATCGCCGATCGCCTGCATGCGGGCGGCGCAAAGGCAATCGTGCAGCTGTTTCACGCCGGCGTGCGCGCGGAGCCCGCCTTGACCGGGACGCCCACGTGGAGCGCGTCCGCCTTCACCGAGCACGTACCACCGAGTGGCCCGCCGCGGGCCGCGACCGAGGCCGACATCACGCGCGTGATCGATCAGTTCGTCGCCGCCGCGCTCCGCGCCGAAGCTGCGGGCTTTGATGGCGTCGAGCTCCACGGTGCCCACGGCTACCTCCTGTGTCAGTTCCTCTCGCGCACGATGAACACGCGCGACGACGCGTGGGGCGGCGCCGACCTCGCGAAGCGCGCGCGGCTCCTGCGCGAGGTCACCCGGGGCGTGCGCGCGCGCTGCCGGCCTGACTTCATCCTCGGCGTACGCCTGTCGCTCGAGGACTTCGGCCAGGCGCGGGGGCTCGATCTCGACGAGTCGCTGGACGTGTCGCGGTGGCTCGTCGAGGACGGCATAGACTTCCTGCACGCCTCCCTGTGGGACGTGACGCGCAAGACGGCGAAGCGCCCCGAGCAGCACGCGTTGCCCCTGTTGCGCGAGGTCGTGGCGCGCGATGTCGCGATCGTCACCGCGGGCAAGATCTGGACGCGCCACGACGCCGAGCGCGTGCTCGCGCTGGGCGCCGACGTCGTCGCGCTCGGGCGCTCCGCGATCCTCAACCCCGACTGGCCACAGCGCATCGCACGCGGCGACGACATCGCGCGTCCACCGATGACGCGCACCGAGCTCGGCGCCCGCGCGGTGTCACCTCGCTTCCAGGACTACCTCACCCGCTGGAAGGACTTCGTCGCCGACTGATCAGCACCAGCGCGATCGAAGCGAGCGTGGCCACGACGAGCGCGCACGCGATGCCCGCCACGCGCAGCCCGTACGCATCCGCAGCAAGGCCGACGCCGACCACGGGGACCGAGAGCGCGAGGTAGAGGACGAGGACGAAGAGCGACGCCACCTCGGCGCGCTGGCGCGGCGGGGCCGCGGCATTGACCGCGACGAGCCCGGCGCGAAAGCTCGTTCCTTGCCCGCCACCGACGACGATCGCCGCAAGGACGAGCAACACAAGCGAGCCGCGTGCGAGCGCCACCGCGAGCAACACCGCGCCGGAGGTCAGGATCGCGCAGCCGACCGATAGGGCGCGCTCGCGCAGGCGGCCGACGAGAATGATCTGACCGAGGGCCGAGGCGCTGAACACCGTGAACACGATGCCCCCGGACCACGCGGGCGCGGATACGTGGAGCAGGCGGCGCAGGAACGCCGGCGCGACGGCGGTGAACAGGCCGAGCACCGCGAAGCCTGCAAAGCCGGCGAGGGCCGCACGCGCGAACGTGCCGCGCACCTCCGGTGGTAACCGCAGGCGCGCGATCGTGAACCCTGGGCGGCCTTGGGCGGGGACGGTCTCGGGCATCCGCCACACGCCGATACTGACCAGCGCGAGCATGCCGAGGTGGATCTCGAACGGTAGCTGCAGAGGAGCCTGCGAGAACTGCGCGAGCAGGCCTGCGAGCAAGGGCCCCGCGCCGAGGCCGCCCATGTTGGCGACCGTCGCGACCACGGTGGCACGCTCGCGGCGCTCCGCATCGGCGAGATCGAAGAGAGCGGCGGTCGCCGTGCCGGTAAAGATGCCGGCCGAGATGCCCGACAACATGCGCCCGACGAGGAGCAGCGCGAGGTTGTCGGCGAACAGGAACACGACCGCGCTCAGCATCGCGCTCGCGAGTCCGGGCAGCAGGGCGTTGCGGCGCCCGATCACGTCGGAGAGCCGACCGAGCAGCAGCAGCGCCGCGAGGACACCCACGGCATAGGCAGCGAACACGACCGTGCTCGTCAGGTTCGAGAAGCCGAGCTCGCGCTGGTAATAGACGTACAGCGGCGTCGGCAGCGTGGTGCCGATCATTGTCACGGCGAATGCCACGGCGACCAGCCAGAAGGCCAGCGAGGAGGAAACAGCGCGGCGCATTTGCCGAGGTCAGTTCTTGGAGATCACGGCGATCGAGACGCGCTGGGGATCGACCTTCTGGCGCACGAGCAGGTACGTGTTCATCTCGCCCTTGCCCTTGATGTCGATGACGCCGCGCGCCTCGAGCTCGAACTGCTCGACGAGGAGCTTGTAGGTCGCCTCGCTCACCTGGACCCGACCGGGTATGCCATGTGACTCCATGCGGCTTGCCGTGTTCACCGTGTCACCCCACAGGTCGTAGATGAACTTCTTCGTGCCGATGACGCCGGCGACGACGGGGCCGGTATGGAGGCCGATACGGATGGTGAGCTCGGAGCCGGTGCGCTTGGCGTAGGCCTCGACGCCCGCTTGCATCTCGAGCGCCATGTAGGCCATCGCGGTCGCGTGATCGGCAATGGGACGCGGCACACCGGCAACGGCCATGTACGAGTCACCGATGGTCTTGATCTTCTCGAGGCCATGTTTCTCGGCGAGCGTGTCGAACAGGCTGAACAGCTCGTTCAACATGGTGACGAGCGCCTCGGGGCTCGTGCGCGACGACAGCGCCGTGAAGCCCGCGATGTCCGCGAACATCACGGTGACGGACTCGAAGCGATCGACGATCAGATTCTCGCCGGTCTTGAGACGCTCCGCGATCGGCGCCGGCAGCACGTTCAGCAGCAAGCGCTCGGACGTCGCCTTCTCGGCGCTGAGCTCGGAGGTACGCTGCTTCACGAGATCCTCGAGGTTCTCGCTGTAGTTCTGGATCGAGTCCGCCATCGTGTTGAAGTCGCTGCCGAGCTGCCCGATCTCGTCGCGGGTGCGGACCTGGGTGCGCGCGCCAAAGTCCTTCTCGGCGAATCGGCGCACGGCGTCGGCGAGCGCGGTGACCGAGCGCGAGAGCACCGTCCCCATCGCGATCGAAACGAGCAGCCCGATCGCGATGACGGCGAGCGAAACCTTGAACGCGAGGCCGCCGGCCTCGGCGAGCGCGTCTCGCATCTTCTCGTCGGAGATGTCGATACCGAGTACCCCCAGGCACGTACCGTCCGCGTCACGCAGAGGTGCCCCGGAGAGGTCGGCGAGCGGGACGTACGCGGACACCGAGGACAGATCGAAGTCCTTGTCGTAGACAAACCCGGGCTCGAGCTGCGACGAACATTCGGCGAGCGCCTGGCGCAGCAAGGGCACCTCTGCGACCTCGTAGACCTGGTCGAAATGGCTGATGTCTTCGTGTGCGGCGAGCTGTTCGCCCTTGGCGAGCTTCGCCCGCATCGCGAGGACGTCGCCATCGACGACGAACCGTGGCGTATCGGGCGTTGCGCCGGGGGCGAGGAGGTAAACGAAATGGATCAGCTTGCCCTCGGTCGCGCGGATCGCGTTGAGCTGATCGGAGATCCGCTTGTAGTCCTCCGATTGCTCGACGTCGGTGACCGCGGCCTCGTCGAGCCCGCCGGTGCGCTTGGCGAGCAGGCGCTGGTACGTCGGGATGTCGAGCGCGAACCGACCGACCTGCGCGACGTCGCGGACGCGCTCCTTGTACTGCTCCTGCAGCTGCCGTTCGACGAAGCGATACAGAAACAACGCGAGCGCCGCGGCGAGCAGCGAGCTCACCACGAAGAACGCGATCGTCAGCTTTCGTCTGAGCCGCACGCCCGCACCAGGCTACCACCGGTCAGCCACGCCGCGCGATGACGAGGTCTCCAGACACACGGAACGTCCCACCGCCGAGATGGTGCAAGGTCTGGCGCTCGTCGAGGATCAGGTGATGCTCGCGCCAGCAGCGCTCGTCGACCCAGGCCGCGAGCACCTCGACGACCAGAAGCTCGTACCGCGCGGCGACCTCGTCGAGCGCTGGGGAGTGCAGCACGCGCGCCTCGAGCCACCCGATGCAGCCCTCGACCAGCGGGACGTCGATCAGCGAGGCCTGGAACGTCTCGACGTCGGCGAGCTTGTCGCCGTCGGCGCCCGAGTGCGAGCCGACGCGCCAGGTCAGCGCGGCCTGGTCGCGGCCGGGGATGTTGATGCCGAGCACGCCCGACGGCTCGACGAGCGTGTGCGTGAACGTACTGCGGTCGATGACGACAGCGAGCTTGGGCGGGTCGTAATCGGTGGGCATCACCCACTGCGCGGCCATCACGTTGGAGCGCCCGTTCCACCTCGACGTGACGAGCGTCGCCGGCCCGTGGTTGAGGAGCCGATAGGCGTAGCGCAGGGGAACAGCGATGCGCACCATGCGCGCAGTCTAGCGCTGCCGGTTCCGCGCCAGCTACCGCACGGTAACGTCGTCAGGCTGGACTCGCCCCGGCCCCATTCGGCGGCATGGACAACGTCGCGATGATCTCCAGCGCGACCCTCACCGGCATCGGCTTGACCAGGTGGCGATCGAAGCCGGCGTCGAGTGCCCGCTGCACGTCCTTCGCCTGACCGAACCCGGTGAGCGCGACGAGCACGCGCCGGCGTTGGTGTTCCGCATCGCTCGCGCGCAGCCGGCGCGCCACCTCGTAGCCATCGATCCGTGGCAGGCCGATATCGAGGATCACGAACTCTGGATCGAACTCGTCTACCACCTCGAGCGCGCGCTCGCCGTCGAAGGCCACACGTGTGGCGTGCCCCGCGTTACTGAGGGACTCCGCCATGAGCTCCGCCGCATCCTCGTTGTCGTCAACGATCAGCACGCGGCGCGTGGCGCGCGGGGGGTCCGGGGCCTTGCGCAGCGCGGTTGAGGAGCTCGGGGCGCGCGTCACGGCCGGCAAGCGCACGGTGAATGTCGCCCCGCGGCCTTCGCCCTCGCTGTGCGCGACCACCTCGCCTCCGTGCAGGTTCACGAGGTCGCGCACGATCGAGAGTCCGAGGCCGAGCCCACCGGTCGCGCGCTCGAGGCGTCGCTCGCCTTGCACGAACGGCACGAACAAGGACGGCAAGAGCGCCGGATCGATGCCGACGCCGTTGTCGCGCACGGTGATCACGACGTCGGCGCCCGAGCACACCGCCGTCAGTTCGATCTCTCCGCCGGGCGCGGTGTAGCGC
This sequence comes from Kofleriaceae bacterium, assembly GCA_033763475.1. GTDB lineage: Bacteria > Myxococcota_A > Polyangia > Haliangiales > Haliangiaceae > JABFXX01. The sequence goes on along the minus strand of JANRKM010000200.1, from coordinate 18,551 downwards.
GCCGCGTTGTGGAGCAAGTTCGAGACGACCTGCACGAGGCGCGCGCGATCGCCTTCGACGAACAGGTCGGGGGCAATGTTCATACGCAAGTGGTGCCGGCGTTCATCCAGCATCGGCCGGACGTGCTCGACCGCGTCACGCGCCACCTCGCTGATCTCCACGGTCTCGCGCGTCAGCTCGACCTTCCCCTTGGCGATCCGGGAGACGTCGAGCAGATCATCGACGAGGTGACTGACGTGCTGGACCTGTCGCTCGATCACCGCGCGCTCGCGGCTCGAGGACGGATCGCGCGCGCGCATGAGCTCGAGCGCATGCGTGATCGGTGCGAGGGGGTTGCGCAGCTCGTGCCCGAGCACGGCCAGGAATGAGTCCTTGGCGCGGTTCGCATCGCGCGCGACGTCGCGGGCCTGCTGGATCTCCTCGAACAGCAGCGCCCGATCCAAGGCCTGGCCGCACTGCCACGCGAGGTGCTGGAGCCGGCCGATCGCTGCGGGCTGCACCTCGCGCGCACGGAAGCTGAGCCCCAACACGCCGATCACGCGCTCGCGCCCTTCGAGCGGTACGGCCGCCCACGATCTCCCGGCCGGAGGCGGGTCACCGATGTGCGGATAGCGCCGGAGGAGCTCGTCGCGCGTCGCGACGATCACCAGCTCCTTGGTGCGCGCCGCATCGGCGATCGGCGTCGCGGCGTCGATCTCCATCGCCGCGTACTTCGCCTTCTGCTCGGGCGTGTAACCCTGGATCGCTAGCTGACGCAGGAGCCCGGTCTTTGGTTCGAGCAAGAACACGCTGCCCGCATCGGCGCCGAGCGCCGGCAGGCCTAGCTCGATGACGGTACGCGCGACCTCTTCCACGGACACGGCGCGGGCCAGCCCCGCCGTGAGCGCGCCCGCCTTGCGGAGCTCGTCCTCGCTCTCGGTGCGTCGAGCGTCAGCAGCGTCGAGTGACCGCGCGAGCATCAGCACCACCACACCAAACAGCATCAGATACGCGATCACCTCGAAGGCGCTGCCGCTCGCCGACGTCCACCATCGCGCCCGAACACCGAGGAGCCGAACCCAGCCGACGCCGACCGCCACCGCGATCGCGGGCACCATCAGCCTGCGCGCCAGGATCGCGCCGACGGAGTCCCCGCGGAGGCGGCGCGTGACGCCCAGGTCCGGGCGGAGCGCCATCGCGCCGATCGCGATGACGATGAAGGCGAAGGCCGCGTACGGCGAGATCCGGATGAAGCCACCGGGCTCGTACAGGATCGATGTCTCGAAGAGCGTGCCGAGGAGGGCCGCGCTGTCGATGACGATGACCACGATCGCGAGCGCCTGAGACGCCAACACCGCACGCGGGCCTCGCGGCGCGAGCAGGAGCACACCGCCGAGCAGCACGAGCGAGCCCGCCGAGTGTGGCGGCATCCGATTCGGATGGACCGCGCTCTCCGGGAACGGCCAGTCCCGTGCGAGCAGTTGATCGATCCCGAGGTCGATGCCGTTCGCGTACTCGAAAATGGTCGCGGCGCCGATCACGATGAGCGGGGACGCGGCGAGAGAGGCGAGCCGACGGCGACCTCGGCTCAGCAGCAGGAGAGAGGCGCCGCCGAACGCGAGCCCGATGCACGTGTTGGTCTTGCAGCGCCATGCCGCGAACCGGATGAGATCGGGATCCCCGGAGAACCAGCACGCGAGGAACCCCACCGCGACGACCAAGACGGCGCTACCTGCGACGACAGGCCATCGCTCCACCTTCACGCTCGACCCATGTCAACGGCGGAAAGAGACGAGAGATGCGAAAGCAGCTGCCGTAGCGACACCGGCTTGACGAGGTGCAGATCGAACCCTGCCGCGAGCGCGCGGCGGCGGTCATCTGGCTGGCCGTATCCCGTCACCGCGATCAGCCGCGGGCGCGGCGAACGATCGCGCAGCCTGCGTGCGACCTCGTAGCCATCGACGACGGGCAACCCGACATCGATCAACATCACGTCGTACGGAGACGCTAGTGCGCGCTCGAGACCCACCTGCCCGTCGGCGGCGGTCTCCACGTAACGGCAGCGATGCGAGAGCAGCTCGGCGAGCCCTTCGCGTGCGTCGGGATTGTCCTCGACGATGAGGATCCGCATGTTCGCAAGCTCCCCGAACGTGGGGAGAGGCCCGGGCGTGATCGAGTGTAAGGGCTGCACCGCGACAGGCAGCGTGACCACGAAGCTGCTGCCCGTCCCTTCTCCATCGCTGTGCGCTCGGATCGAGCCGCCGTGCAGCTCGACCAGACGACGCACGACCGTCAGGCCGAGCCCGAGGCCTCCGCGCGAGCGGTCGAGCCCCTGCTTGCCCTGGATGAACACGTCGAACACGTGCGAGAGGGTCGAGGCGTCCATGCCGATGCCGGTGTCGCTCACGGCGAGCCGCGCGAGTCCGTCCGCGCAGGTCAGCTCTACCGTTACCGTGCCGCCACTCGGCGTGTACTTGATGCCGTTGGTGACGAGGTTGGTGATGATCTGTTCGAGCCGCACCGGATCACCGTCGACGAGCACGGACCGGCTGCGCACGACGAGCTGCACATCGTGGCGCGCGCCGAGCAACTCGGCTCCGAGCACGTCGCCGCACCGCCTCACGATCTCGTCGAGGTCCACGATGCGGCGATCGAGCTGGACCTTGCCGTGCGTGATCCGCGCGACATCGAGCAGATCGTCGACGATCCTCGACAGGCTCGTGGTCTGCCGGTTGAGAATCCTCACGTAGCGCTCGATGCTCGGCGGATGGTTGACACCGTCGATCAAGTGGAGCGCCGTGGTGATCGCCCCGATCGGATTGCGGAGCTCGTGACCGAGCATCGCCAGGAATTCGTCGCGCACCTCCATCGCGTGCCCGAGCTCCTCGGCGAGTGCACTGGCTCGCCGCTCCGCCCCGCGGGTCCGTAGCAGCGCACGAATGGTCGCGACCAACTCGGTGGTCTCGAAGGGCTGCACGAGATACCCGTCTGCACCCGAGTCGAGGCCGGTCACCTTGTTGTGCGTGGTGATGCAGGACGCGGATGACAGCAGAACCGCGACACTCGCCGTCTTGGGGTTCGCTTTGATCCGCCGGCACACCTCGTAGCTGTCGAGCCGCGGCAGCTGGACGTCCAGGAGGACGAGGTCGACGGATGCGTCGACTACCATCAGCGCTTGCTCCCCGGTCGCGACGGAGGTCACCTCGAAGCCAACGCGGCGTAGTAGCTCCTCGTTTACATATCGCGGGATCTCACGATCGTTGACGTTGAGGATATGGGCTGTGCGGTCCGTTGCGTTCATCACGTGCGCGCTCCCGATCGTTCGAGCTCTGGCTGAAGCGCCGGAGCGCCGAACTTCTTGCATCGTGGATCACAGCAAGTCCTGCTGTAATTCAACAATCCGACCAAACCTACGGACGACTACGCGCGCCCCGATCCCTGCGATCCCGCGCACTACGGGGGCGAGCGTTTCAGGCAGGCTGTGGAAGTGAAGCGCGGTGTGCGCTCCCGCGCGGTGCGAGCGAGGTAAGGTACCCGTGGTGTCCCGGGACGTGATGCTGTTCGGCGCGAGCTCGATGCTCGGCTGGTCGCTCACCCGGGTACGCCCCGCGGACACGCTCACCGCGTTCGTCAACGGCGCCACGCGCAAGCTCCCGCCTACCGTCACCCGGCGCATCGATCTCGATGACGAGCCCGCGGTGCGCGCCTTATTCGCCGCTGAACGGCCTCGCCTCATCATCCAGTGCGCTGGCGTGTGCGATGTCGAGAACTGCGAGACCTCGCCCGAGTTCGCCTACGAGGTCAACGTCGAGGCGATGCGGATCCTGATCGCTCACGCGCCGCCCGACGCACGCATCATCTATTGCTCGAGCGACCACGTCTTCAGCGGTGACACAGGCCCCTACCGGGAGGACTCACCCACCGATCCGCTCACCGTCTACGGCAAGACGCGGGTCGCCGCCGAGCAGCTCATGCTCGCGCGGCCCAACACGCTTGTCGTACGCAGCGGACCGTGGATCGGACCGTCCGCCACAGGGCGCAACGGCCATCTCGACTGGCTCCATTACCGCACCCGCCGCGGACTCCCGATGACCGTGGTCGCCGACGAGCACCGGTCGGTCGTGTGGGCCGACGACGCCGCGCGCCGCGTCTGGGACCTCGCCGCCTCGCGCCTAACCGGCATTCGCCATATCACTGCCTCGCGCACCGTATCGCGCCCCGAGCTCGCCGCCTTCCTCGTCGAGCGCTACGCCATCGGCGCCACGTTCGGCCAGCAGTCTCGCTTCGATCGCCCGGTCCCGCACCTCGGCCGCGTCGAGCTCGCGACGCAGTTCTCCGACGAGCTCGCGCGGCCATTACCGTCGGTGGTCGACTACTCGGCCGGTGGCCGCGAGGGCTTGGTCGCGACGTAAACCGCACCGATGGCCATCACGCTGGCCGCGCCGATCATCGCCGTGGGGGGAGCACCCGTCACGACCATGAGGGTCAGGCTGCCGATCATCGAGCCCCATGCGGTGAGCTTGACGGGGAGCGGGATGACGCGGTTGGTCCGCCAAGCAACAAGCCGAGGGCCGAAGCGCGGGTGCTCGAGCAGCCAGCGTTCGAGCCGGGCGGAGCTCTTGGAGAACGCCCACAACGAGACGAGCAAGAACGGCGTGGTGGGCAGCACCGGAAGGATGGCGCCGAGCACGCCGAGGCCGACGAAGATCAGGCCGATGACCAGGTATGCGAAGCGCCGCGCCGGTCCCATCGATGTGCTCCGTCGATACTAGCCACTTTTGGCGCGCGCCGTGCGATACCAAGGTGATGAGCGAGGACGTCGAGCGCGAGATTCGCAGCCGTTGTGACGGTGGCGACCATAATGGCGCGCTCACGGCCGCGATCGTCGCCTACGGAGACGAGGTGTATTCGTTCCTGGTCGCGCGCCATCGCGACGACGATGTCGCCGCCGACGTGTTCTCGCAGACGACGATGGATCTGGTGAAGAGCTTGCCCACGTTCGCGTGGAGATGCTCGATGCGGACGTGGTTCTACCGGCTCGCGCGCTCGGCCGCGGTCCGCTACGAACGGGCACCGGGGAATCGGCGGGATCGGCGAGAAGCGCTGTCGCAAGTCTCGGAGGCCGTGCAGCAGGTCCGGTCGCGGACGCAGGTCCACCTCCGCACGGAGATGAAGGATGGGATGCGGCGGCTGCGCGAGCAACTCGACGAGCAAGACCAGTTGCTGCTGATGCTGCGCATCGATCGCGACCTCGGCTGGAACGAGATCGCCGAGATTGTCGAGGACAACGATGATCCGGCGGTGATCTCGCGAGCGTCGGCGCGGTTGCGGCAACAGTTCGCGAAGCTGAAGACACGGCTGCGCGAGCTCGCCGTGGCAGAGGGTCTGATCCCCGCCGAATAGCCGTGGAGGATCACGACCTCGATACGCTGCTCGCCAAGCTCGCGCAGACGCCGCAGCGACGGACGCCGCTCCAGTTCGTAGGGACGAAGCGATTCGAGCTGCGGCGCAAGCTAGGCAGCGGTGGGTTTGGCGACGTGTACGAGGCACGCGACCGCGAGCACGGCACGATCGTCGCGCTCAAGGCGCTGCGCTCGTCGCACCCGGACTGGATCTACCGGTTCAAGCGCGAGTTCCGCATCGTCGGGGACCTCGCGCATCCAAATCTAGTACGGCTCTACGAGCTGTTCGTCGAGGACGAACGCTGGTACTTGACGATGGAGATGATCGAGGGCTTGCAGATCGGCGAGCATCTGCGCCGCGCGCCCGATCAGCTGCGCTCGTGTTTCGGTCAGCTCGCTCTTGGCATCTCGGAGCTGCACCGCGCGCGCTGCATCCATCGCGACCTGAAGCCATCGAACGTGCTCGTCGAAGCCACGGGCCGCGTGGTGCTCCTCGACTTCGGCCTCGCGGTGCAGCAGCGGATGTCGCAGAACAGCGCGCTGTCCGGAACCCCGCCGTACATGGCGCCAGAGCTCGGCATCGGGCGTCCGCCGAGCGAGGCCAGCGATTGGTACGCATTCGGCGTGATGCTGTACGAGGCCCTGAGCGGCGTCCTGCCATTCATGGGCAACCAGCTCGAGATGCTGCAGGCCAAGCTCGCCGCGCAGCCGGTGCCGCCGCGCCAGCATCGCGCAGGTGTCGACGAGGAGCTCGAGGCGCTCGCGCTCCAACTCCTGGCACGCGACCCGCACGATCGCCCTACGACGGCGGGTGTGCTGGCGGCGCTGATCGGTAATGACCGGGCGAGCCAGGCAATCGCCGTGTACCACGCGCCGCGCGCCCCGATCGTCGGCAGGCAGCCTCAGCTCGAACGGCTCGAGGCGGCGCTCGCGCAGGCAGCGCGCGGGCCTACCGTGGTGACGGTACGTGGTGCGCCGGGCATGGGCAAGACATCGGTGGTGAGTGCGTTCGCCGAGCGCGCGCGCAAGCGAGCGACGATCTACCAGGGACGTTGTCTGGAGCTCGAGTCGGTCCCGTTCAAGGGCCTCGACAGCGCGATCGATGCCATGTGCAGCGACCTCTCGCGCCGTCGCTACGACGATGTCACGCGCGTGATGCCACGCGACGTGGCGCCGCTGGTGCAGATGTTTCCGATGTTCAAGCGCGTGGAAGCGTTCTCGCGAGCGCGCCCCGCCGACGCCGTCACGCGTACGCCGCAGGAGTCGCGGCAGGCTGCATCGCGTGCGCTGCGCGAGCTGGTCACGAACCTCGCCGGGGCAATGCCCGTCGTGCTCGCGATCGATGACTTCCAGTGGACGAGCGACGACACCAAGCACCTGTTGCTCGAGCTGCTCGCGGCCCCTGCCCCGCGGGTACTGTTGATCCTCGTGTATCGCGACGAGCCCTCCGGCGCGCCAGATCCGCTCGCGCGCTTCCTCGAGGGCCTCGCCGAGGTCGGGCTCGCACCGACCGATATCGACGTGCCGCCGCTCGACGTCCCCGCGATCGAGGAGTGGCTAGGCGCGAGCCCCGAGCGTCAGGTGACGGCGAGTGATGCGATGCGCGAAACCGGAGGACACCCGTATCTGCTGGCTCGCTGGCTGGAGCACGGCGCGCGCACGCACGAGCGTCCCCCGGAGCTCACCGAGGTGCTGGCCGCCGAGCTCGGCGAGCTCGACGAGCGCACGCGCGATCTGCTCGACCTCGTGTCGATCGCGGGCGGTCCGGTCCGCGCGCAGGCCGTGTTCGGAGCGGCGGGCATGCCAAGCGACCTGTCCTCGATCGATCAGCTGCGGCGACGCAAGTTGCTGCTCAGCTCGTCGAGCGATCAGCTGCTCGAGACCTATCACAACCGCGTGCGTGAGGCGGCGCTCGCAGCGATGTCGGCCGAGCGTCGTCGTGCGCTGCACCTCAGCCTCGCGCATGCGCTCGAGGATGCCGAGCTCGCCGAGCCCGAGGCGCTCGCGCGCCACTTCCGCGATGGAGGTGACGTCGAGCGTGCGCTCGCATGGACGTTGCGCGCGGCCGCGCACGCCGCCGCGCTCCTCGCCTTCGCGCGCACGGTGGAGCTGTTCTCCCAGGCGATGGAGCTGGCACCGGATCGCGAGACGCGCCTCGAGCTGCTGCAGCTCGTCGCCGAAGCGCAGGTGCAATACGGCCGGCGTGGCGATGCTGCGCGCTCGTGCGAGGCCGCTGCTGTGCTCGCCCTCGAGCTCGGTCGCACCGCCCAGCACGCGGCGCTCCGTGCGCGCGCCGGCGAGCACTACCTCCTCGCGGGGCAATACGCGCGTGGATTCGAGCTCCTGCGCGACGCCCTTGCTGCCGTCGGCGTTACACTGTCGGCGTCGGCCGCGATCGCAATCGCCGAATCGATCAACTACGGCGGCGAGCTCGCCGTCCGCGGGCTCGAACCGCGGCAGCCACCGCGCGACGATCCACGGCTGCGCGAGCGCGTCGATCTCGTGCTCGCCGTCGCGCGTCCGCTGATCCAGACTGACCTGCGCGGCCCGACGATGGCGTCGCGGGGCCTCCTCGACGCACTCGAGCTCGGCGAGCCACAGCGCGTGCAGCGGGCCCTTGCCTACTTCGTGATCAACCACGCGACGCGCATGCCCGACCATCCGCTGATGGTCGAGGCCGAGGCCCGCGTCCACGCCCTCGCCGCCGAGCTGGGGGACGAGCTCGCCATCGCGTGGGCCGAGATGGCGACAGGCATGCGCGCGATGTACCGGCACGAGTTCGGCATCGCGCTCGCGTCCCTCGCCGAGGCCGAGCGGCGGTTCCTCGCGGTCCCCGATCATGCACGCGAAGCAGGCCTCGCACGCCTGAGCACGATCACGATCTGCGGCAACTACTTCGTCGATCCGCCATACGCCCGCCGCCGCCACGAGGGCTTCACCGAGGCAGCACTCGCGCGCGGTGATGTGTGGTCCGCGACGTGGTCGCACCTCACCGCGATCTACCTCGACCTCACCGACGACGATCCTGCGGCTGCGCGAGCGCACCTCGACGCCGTTCATCGGATGTGGCCCGAACCCGCGGATTCGCTACTCGCGGCGAGCGTGATGTTCCACGAGATCGCGATCGTGGTGTACGAGGCGCCCGCGCGGGCGTGGGATGCGATCACCGCCATGCGCACGCGCTACCACCAGCTGTTCACCTCGCTGATTCCGACCGGCATCGCCGTGTTCTCGCGCCTCGCGGCACACGGTGCGGTCGCCGCGTACAACGCCGGCCAGCTCACCCGCGCGCAAGCGCTCGCGGAGCTCGAGCCGCTCCTGCCCCCCCTCGCCGCACAGCGCATTCGCGCCGTGCACGACTGCGTGCTCGCGCACGTCTGCGCGTTGCGTGGCGATCCTGAGGGGTCCCTCGCCGCGCGTGACTCCGCGATCGCGATCTGGCACGGCACCAAGCAGGCCGCGATGGAGCACGCCGCGCGCCTCCGCCGCGCCCAGCTCGCCGCTGACACCGCCACGGCCGAGGCTGCCCACGCGACCTTACGGGCGCTCGGCGTACGCCGCCCGGAACGATTCGCGGACGTGGTCGCCGGCCCCCTGCTTTCGCGCGGTTGAACGATTCTCGAGCACGACGTTCCTCAGAAGCGGATCACCGTGCGGATCGATTTCCCCTCGTGCATCAAGTCGAATGCCTTGTTGATCTGCTCGAGCGGCATCTCGTGGGTGATGTAGGGGTCGAGCTGGATCTCCCCGCGCATGGCTTGCTCGACCATGCCCGGCAGCTGTGTACGACCTTTCACGCCACCGAAGGCGCTGCCACGCCAGACACGTCCCGTCACGAGCTGGAACGGCCGGGTCTTGATCTCCTGACCGGCGCCGGCCACGCCGATGATCGTGCTCTCCCCCCAGCCCTTGTGGCAGCACTCGAGTGCCGCGCGCATGACCTCGACGTTGCCGACACACTCGAAGCTGTAGTCGACGCCGCCGCTGGTCAGGTCGACGATGACTTGCTGGATCGGCGTGCCCGCGTGGTCCTTGGGATCGATGCAGTCGGTCGCGCCCATCTGCTTCGCGAGCTCGAACTTCCCGGGGTTCGTATCGATCGCGATGATGCGCGACGCGTTCGCCATCACCGCGCCCTGGATCACCGCGAGGCCGATGCCGCCGAGGCCGAACACCGCGACCGTCGAGCCCGGCGTGACCTTCGCCGTGTTGAGCACCGCACCGATGCCGGTGGTGACGCCGCAGCCGAGCAGGCAGACCTTCTCGAGCGGCGCGCGCTTGTCGATCACCGCGAGTGAGATCTCGGCCACCGTCGTGTATTCGGAGAACGTGCTCGTCCCCATGTAGTGGAACAGAGGCTTGCCGTCGTGCGTGAAGCGCGTGGTGCCGTCGGGCATGAGGCCCTGGCCCTGGGTCGCGCGGATTGCCTGACAGAGGTTCGTCTTGCCGGAGAGGCAGAACTTGCACGTCCGGCACTCCGCCGTGTACAGCGGGATCACGTGGTCGCCGGGCTTTACCGTGGTGACGCCGGGCCCGACCTCGACGACGACACCGCCGCCTTCGTGACCGAGGATCGACGGGAACACACCTTCCGGGTCGTCCCCCGAGAGCGTGAACGCATCGGTGTGACAGACGCCTGTCGCCTTGATCTGGACGAGCACTTCGCCGGCCTTCGGGGCAGCAACATCGACCTCCACGATCTCGAGTGGCTTGCCCGCCGCAAACGCAACTGCTGCTCGTGATTTCATGGGGAGAGCCTGCCATCATCCGCGGATGATCTCGATCCGCAGCACGCAGAAGTGCGTCAATACGCCAGGAGTCTTGTTCGCGCTCGAGGAGGCCGGCGTGCCCTACACGCGGCACAGCGTCCCCGACGGCTACTTCACGGAGCGGTATGGGATCCCGGGCCCCGCGTACATCGAGGGTGAGGGCGAAACAGCATGGACGCTCGTCGAGGTGTCCGCGATCTATCGCCACATCGCGCGCGCACATGGGCCAGGCCACTTGTGGCCGCACGAGCTCCGCGCACAGGCCGAGGTCGATCGCTGGATCGACTTCGTCTCGCGGCGCGTTTCGCGTGCCGTCGAGGCGGTGCGCACGGGCGGTGATCCGAATGACGCGCGCGCGCTGTTGGCGCGCCTCGAGACGCGGTTCGCGAGCGGTCAAGAATGGATGGTCGGCCCGTTCACGGTCGCCGATTGCCTCGCGACCGCGCTGCGCCTCGGCCGCCCGCTGCTCGCCGATGGCAGCTTCCCGCATCTGGTCGCGTATCTCGATCGCCTGGCGGCACGGCCTGCCTACGCGCGCGCGTTCGCGTAGGCACGCTCGCTGCACCACCTCCGTGCATGAGCACGCGAGGTTTGCCGATCGACGAGGTCGAGCTCGCCAGCCTCGTGCGGACCGCGCCAGACGGGGACGAGTGGCTGCACGAACAGAAGTTCGACGGTTACCGGATCCTCGCAGACAAGGGCGGCGACGTGGTGAAGCTTCTGAGCCGCCGGTTCAAGGACTGGACCGAGACGTTCCCGCGCATCGCGCGCGCCGTGCGAGCCCTTCCGATCGATCGGCTCGTGCTCGATGGTGAGGTGTGCGTCGTGATGCCCGACGGCCGGACCAGCTTCCAGGCGTTGCAGGGCGCGTTCGGCGAGACCGACGCCAACCTCGTGTACTTTGTTTTCGATGCACTCGTGATCGGAAATGACGCATTGGTGGCGTTGCCGCTCGAAGAACGCAAGGCGCGCCTCCGCGAGCTGCTACCCACGCGCGGGCGGACGCTCCAGTACAGCGATCACGTGATCGGCCGCGGTGCGGAGTTCCTCGCGCTCGCCTGCAAGCGCGGTCTCGAAGGCATCGTGTCCAAGCGCCGCGATCGACCGTACCGAGGAGGCCGTGGCAAGGACTGGCTCAAAATCAAGTGCTGGTTGCGGCAAGAGCTCGTGATCGGTGGCTTCACGGAGCCGTCGGGCAGCCGCAGCGGAATCGGTGCGCTGCTCGTGGGCTACTACCAGGGCGGCAAGTTGATCTACGCAGGCAAGGTGGGTACCGGCTTCTCGATGAAGGTGCTGGGAGAGTTGTTCCGGACGCTTGGCAAGCTCGAACAGTCGTACTCACCGTTCACCCCCGCGCCGCCGCGCGCATGGACCGGCCCCGGCGTGCATTGGGTCGCCCCGTCGACGGTTGCTGAAGTAGCGTTTAGCGAATGGACCCATGATGGGCGACTTCGTCATCCTTCGTTCCAGGGGCTCCGACTCGACAAGCTCCCGCGCGAAGTCGTTCGCGAGGCCTGATACAGTTGCAGACATGGCCACGGTCGTAGTCGTGGAAGGCGAAACCGGCGCATCCACCGATCTGGTCACGGCCGTATCCAGCTCGGGCGTCCGAGCGCTTTCGGTGCCCTCCGCTGACGATTTGTTCGCGCACCTCGACACCACGTCGCTCGCAGCGGTGGTGCTTCCGCTCGATGACGATACCGCGCCGGTGTGTGCACGCCTCTCCTCGATCCTGCCGCCCTCCGTGCGGCTCATTGCCCTTGGCGACCCGCGCACCATCGCCGAGCCCACCGGCGAGCCACCCGACTGCGTGGTGTTCGGGACCGTCGACGACGCGACGCTGCGCAAGGTCCTCGAGGGTGAGACCCGCGCCGACGCACACAAGCTCCTCGACGAGCTGCTCGGGCTCACCACCTTCGGTGATGAGCTTCCGGCAACGTTGCAGGAGCTCGTTACGCGCGTCGCGCGCGCCTTCGACGCCGACGACTGCCTCCTCATTTTGTCCGAGGACTCCACCTGTTACACGGCGCGCCAGGTCGCCGACGACGTACTCGTGAAGCTCGTGCCGCTATGCGACACGGTATGCCAGTTCGGCACAACGCTCGTCGCCCCGCCGCGCCCCGGCCGGCCGTATCACGCCTTCCTCGGCGTCTCGCTCGTCCACGACTCGGCGAGCACGTTCGCGCAGCTGATGCTGTGCCGCGAGGCGCCGGTGCCGTTCGATCGCGAGGCGCGCCGGCATCTGCGCACGCTCGCAAGGAGGCTGTCGTCGGACCTGTCCTGGCGGCTCGTCCACGATCGGCTCGAAGCAGATCGCGATCCCGCGCGCATCGATCCGGTCCTCGGGATCGCGAACCGGCTCGCGCTGCAAGAAGAGCTCTCGGCGCGCGTCGCCGAGGCCGAGCGCACGAGCGCGCCGTTCAGTGTCGCGATCATCGACGTCGACAGCCTGCACCTGATCAACGAGCGCCACGGCTATCCCGCCGGCGATGCCGTACTCGCACACATCGCACGCGTCGCGAGCATGCACGCCGGGCCCAAAGACATCGTCGCGCGGTACGCCGGTGATGCGGTCGCGCTTGCCCTGCCCGGCCGCACCGGTGCGGACGCGACGACGCTGGTGACGAAGATCCTGAGCCAGATCGACGCGGATCCCGTGGTGCACGAAGGCACGACCGTCAACCTCACGGTCTCGGCCGGCATTGCCGAGTTGCGCTACGAGGACGACACCGGTGCCGCCGCCCTCGGACGCGCGGTCTCGGCGCGGCAACAGGCCCACGTGCACGGCGACGTGATCGCCCTCGCCGGTCCATCGATGACCGCGGAGACGCCCGCGCCCCATGACTTCGCGATCGGCAGCACGCTCGGCGGCGTGTACCAGATCCGCCACGAGATTAGCCGCGGTGCGTTCGGCGTGGTGTACCGCGCCGAAGACCTCGCGCTCCGCCGCCAGGTTGCGGTCAAGCTCCTGCGTCCCGACCTCGCGCGCGACATCGAGTTCGTCGAGCGCTTTCGCACCGAGGCCGCGACGCTCGCGCGCATCCGCAACCCGAATCTAGTCCAGGTCTACGCGTTCGGCATCGACGGCACGAACGTGTACTTCGCGATGGAGCTCGTCGAGGGCCAGGGTCTCGCAGAGAAGATCGGTTCGGCGCGCCGGCGCCGACGCCACCTTCCTCTTGCGGAGGTCGCGAGCGTCATCGATCAGGTCGGCGAAGCGCTCGAGGCCGTGCATCGCGCGGGCGTACTACATCGCGACGTCAAACCCGAAAACGTGCTGATCGACCGCATCCATCGCCGCGCGGTGCTCGTCGACGTCGGCATCGCGATTCGCCGCGGCGACGAGAAGAGCCCCGCGGGCACGCCCGGGTTCACCGCGCCCGAGGTGTTCGGCACGGGTATCGAGACGCCGGCGACCGACGTGTACAGCCTCGCGGTGCTCGCGTACCTCCTGCTCACGTTGCAGGCACCGTTCGGCGACGGTGACGCACTCGCCACCTTGGCCCAGCAAGAGTCGCCGCCGCCTTCGGTGCTGACGGTGCGGCGCGATCTTCCGGCTGGGGTGGACGCAGTGCTGATGCCGGCGCTCGATCCGGATCCGCGGCGCCGCCCACAGAGCGCGCGTGGCTTCGCCAAGGCGCTCGGTGCGGCACTCGCGGGCCCCGCGGGCCCGACGCGTCGCGCGAAGCCGCGCATGACCGTCGAGCCACCACTGCCCGGGCAGATCACCGTGCGCAACGCGTCGCTACGCGGTGCCCCCACCGTCGAGCGCACGACGCGCGGGATCTTGTTCCGCTCGGCGTACGAGGTGCTCGGCACGCGGCGCGGCAACTCGTGGATGGCGGACATCTCGCGCAAGCACCCCGAGCTCGCACATGTGCTGGCGCAGCGCGCTTCGTCGCTCGCGTGGCATCCCACTGCCACGTTCGTCGCCTTGCTCGACTCGCTCGGTGTTGATCCAGTGGAGCGCAACAAGCTCGCGCTGCTGCTCGGACGCGCGGCCGTCGATGCGAGCTTCAGCCAGTTTTATGGCGCAGATCCGGCTGCGAGCGGGCCCGTCGCCGTGCTGCGCGCGACGGATAATTTCTGGCGCAGCTATCACAGCTGGGGCGCGCCGAAGGTGTCGGTCCGTGAAGGCTATGCCGAGGTCACACTGACCGGCGGGCTCGTTAGCTCGGCGCTCTGCGCCGCGACGCTCGGCATGCTCGGTGCCGTGGTGACACATGCGGGCGGGCAGAACGTCAGCGTCGAACACCACGTGTGCATCGCGACCGGCGCGCACAGCTGTCTGTTTCAGATCGTGTGGCGTGGCGTGAAGCGGCCCACCTCGCCTCACTCGACCTGAAGCGTCGCGGCGATCCAACTAACGCCGCCGCGATCGTCGCGTAGTACGGCCCACACGTGGACCACGCCAGGTGCGTCGGGCGCCGTCCACCGATTGGCGGTCTTTGTCAGCGCGGCTTCCGCTTCGGAGCGACCGGTGTGGCCCGTGTCGAAGGTACCTGCGGTCGCGAACCACGCCACGCGCATCGCCTCGCGACGCTCGGTCAACGCCCGCGCAACGGGATCGAACCAGAGATATGCCTCCGTCGCTGGCCACTGCACGGCGAGCTCTACCGCTTCGGACGCGCGAAGCGTCGCCGGTGGAGGAGCGGACCACGCGACACTCGGGTTCGTGTTCGCGGCGTATTCGAGCTGATAGCGCAACGCCTGTTCGGGTGTAGCCTCGGGCAAGCCACAGCGGATCCGCACCTGCGCGAGCGAGCCGCGTGCGTCGGTACCGACGCGCACCGGCTGATAGTAGCCCCCGGTTCCGTCGGGATCCGCGGGGCGCGCCGCGGCCTCGCCAGGCACCGGGTCCGGCGGATCGGGACCGAACAGACGGCACCCATGCTCGGGCAATGCACCGGTGGCGGTGGCGCCGGTCCCGAACGCGACGAGCTCGGGTGCAGCACTCGCGAGACAGCTCGGCGCGACGGGCCCCGGCTCGGTGAACGCTTTGCGCGTAGTACAGAACGCCCACGCGAGGGGAGCGTCTGCGATCTCGCCATCGGGCCCCACCCACAGCGCCGTGGTCGTGATCGCGTCGCCGGGTCGCGCCTCCGCTGGCTCACTGCGAGCGGCGAGCAGTCGGGGTTCGCGCACCACCGACGTGTCATCGACGAGCTCGGGCACGCAGGCCACGAGCGCGACAGAAAGCAGAACGAGGCGGATCACCACGAGCACCTCGCGCCGAGGACCGGCAAGAACGGGAGGCCGCGGATCGTGCTTCGGGTCGCGAAGTCGGTGCTGTACACGAGCTCCTCCGCATTGGCGCGGTTGGTCGCGTTCTGCAGGTCGAGGTAGACCTCGCCCTCGTAGTCATGCAGGCGGAAGCGCTTGGCGATGCGCGCATCGAGCTGGACGAATGCCGGCAAACGCTCGGAGTTGTGCGCCCCGAACAGCGGCTGATAGCGGTCGGTACGCGCGTCGTAATACGTGTCGACGACGGGCGTGCGCGGCGCGCCGCTCGCGTAGCGGAAGCGCGCACCGAGCTCGACGCCGTGGCCTGGCTCCCACGAAATGAGCGTGGTGAGCACGTGCGTCTGATCGTAGTCGAAGAGCCGTGCGTCGCCGTCGGGGAGGTCCGTGCGCTCGGCACGGGACAGCGTGTAGCTCACCCATCCGAACACGTTGTTCGCCAGCTCGCGGCGCAGGAGAGCCTGCACGCCGAGCACGCGCCCGGATCCCACCGGTTCGAGTGCCTGCGCGAGCCGTGGAGTGGAGCTCGGGCTGCGCACGGCGAGCTCGTCGGATGCCGTCGCGAAGCCGGTGATCTCCGCCGACAGCGTCGTCGTCAGACGCAGCGCCGCACCCGCAACCAGGTGGCGCGCCGACGAGGCGGGCAACGTGGGATTGCCGAATACCGCCGACAGATCCGTGACCTGCGGCGGCTGCCGGTAGGTCCCCGCCGAGGCGGTGAGCACGAGCTTCGGGATCACGGCCAACCGCACGGCGAGGCGGGGCTGCACGGCGGTGTCCTGGTCGAACAGACCGATCGACGGCGTCGCGCCCGCGATCGGCGTGCGGCGGCTGACGCTGACGAAGAACGGCTCGAGCCGCAGGCTCGGGATGACATGCAAGCGCGCGTTCCACAGCGCGAGATCGAGCGAGGCGTACGGCGCCGCGCTCGCCGTGACCACGCCCCAGCGGTCGGCGGCGAGCTGATCCGGCGGCGGCTGACCGAACACGCGAACGTCGCCTTCGCGCGCGGGCGTGGTGATCGAACCGGTGCGCGCGAGGCGCGCGTCGACGAGCTCGGTATCGAGGCCGAGCTCGAGCACACTGCGTGCGGTGCTGCGGCGCCAGCTGGCGCGCATGCCGTAGATGTTGCTGTTGATGTCGAGCTCCGTCGGTGTGGCCCCGAACCGCTCGACGCGCGAGGTCGCGTCTCGCCCGCCCCACGCGACGATATCCACCTCGGTCCGATCCGCGAGCTCGGCGTGATACCGCACCCACGTGCGCCAGAACGATTGCGCTTGTTCTTCGCTGCGGGTCATCGCGGGGTCGCGGCTCGACACGACGCGCGCGAGGTCGTCGGCGGACGCGACGGCGACGAGCTCGGCGCGCGAGCGCGTGTCGGGGTGATAGCTGAGACGCGCCTGCGCGTCGACGTATGCGGGGATCGGGAAGAGCGCGCCCGTGTCCCGATCGGTCACGCGATCCGCGACCCACGCGAGATGGCTGCGACGTGCGGCGACCGCGGCCCGCAGCTTGTCGGTGATCGGCGCGCGTACGGCGGCCGCCGCGTCGATCGCGTCCACGGCGACAGTACCCGCGCTCTTGTCGTCGAGCGGGGCGAGCGTGACGTCGAGGAGGCCACCGAGCCCGCGCCCGTGCGCGGCGCCCCACCCGCCCGGCACCAGCTCGATCGCGCGCACGAGGTCCGCGGCGATGACAGAGCGAAGACCGCCCGTGTGATAGAGGCGCGGGATGCGCACGCCATCGACGTAGATCCGGGTGTCTTCGGGCGACGCGCCCCACACGACCAGCGCACCGGACCCGACGGCGGGACGCGCGACGCCAGGCATGCTCTCGACCACGCGCAACACGTCGCCGCCGGTGCCCGGGACCTTGCGCGCGACGCCGGCCGCGACCTCGACCGAGGCTGTCGACTTCTGCAGCTTGGGCGCGGTGACGACGAGCTCGAGATCGTCGCCCTCCTCCTCGGCCCCCGGCGGCGGCGTGAGCTCGACCTCGTAGATCACGTCGAGGCGCTTGCCGGCCTCGAGGGTCTCCTCGGTGACGACGCCGGTGATCGCGTCGCTGGAGAGAGTGATGCCGTGTTTGCCTGGTGTCGCGGCGTCGAACACGAACCTGCCTGCCGCGTCGGTGACCGCGCGTGTGCCGTCGTCGAGCGCGACGGTGACGTTGGCGAGAGGCTTGCCGGAGCCACGCTCGCGCACCACACCGGTGAGCTCGGAGGTGGTCTTCGCAACAACCTCGGAGTCGAGCGTGAAGTCGTACTGATAGAGGATGCGGATCGGCGCCGGTGCGCCATCGACCTCCGCCGGCGTGAACACGAACTGCAGCACGGCCGCCGTGGCCGCGGCATCGAAGGCGGGCCCCGCCGACTGCGTGACCGTCGCGGCGGTGACCTTACCGTCGGCGGCGATGTCGACCTGGAGCACCACGCTCGCAGTGGTTCCCGCTGCCTTCTCGGCCGCCGGATACTCCGCGGCAACAAACGTCACGAGCGTCGGCGCCTTGGTCAACACGCCCTGCGCGGGCGGATCGTCGGCGTGCGCGGGCGCCACCAGCGCGGGAAGGAGGGCCATGCAGGGGACGAAGCGATGCATGGCTAGCGCTGGAACCGCATCCCGATCGTGAAGGTGGTCTCGACGGGCTCACCGCACTTCATGGCCGGCGAGAACGTCGACTGCTTCGCTGCGTCGAGCGCCGCCTCGTCGAGCCCGTGCCCGAGGCCCTCGATCACGCGCGCGGCGGTGACGGTGCCTGCCTTCGAGATCGTGATCTCCACGCGCACCTTGCCCGTGATGCCGGCGTCCTGCGCTTCCTGCGTGAACGCGGGCTGCACGACCTGGATCGGCTTGGGCTTGACGATGGGTTCGGCGCAACCCGCATCGGCGGCGGGGGCGACGGCCAGCGCCTTGGGCTTGGGTGGGGGTGCGGTCTTCGTCGCTGCAGGTGGGGGGGCCGCCACTGCAGGTCCATTGCCGCCGGCGTTGCCAAGCTTGAGGCCAAAGTCAGCAGGTGCGGCGGGTGCGCTGATCGGTGCAGGCGCGGCTGTCGCCGGCGGTGGTGGTGCGGCGCGCTTCGCAGGTGCGGGCCTGGGCGGTAGCGGCTTGGCGGCCGGCGCCGGCGCGGGAACGGGCGTTGGAGTCACCGGGGCGGGTGGTGG
>JANRKM010000199.1:0-6390 GCA_033763475.1 Kofleriaceae bacterium | reverse complement strand
TGCTCGAGCGGGTCGTCGCCATGCTGGCCCGGCTCGCCGGAGCCTGACCGCCCAGATCGGGCACGGGCAAGGGCACGGGCACGGGCACGGGGCAGGTCGCTGCAAACGCGGCTGCGCCGCGTTTGTCAGCGTCCTGCTAGTTCCGACGCCGGCGGGTGACGAGCGCGATGAGGCAGACCAGCAATCCACCTCCGGTGCTATCGCTGACGGTGTTGCAACCGCAGCCCGATGCCCCCGCCGGCGTGGGCTTCGCGTCGGCTGGTGCCGCAGAGCCAGAGCCATGCCCAGAGCCAGCGCCATGCCCAGAGCCAGAGCCACTGCCGACGGCAGGCGCCGGCGGCATCTCGGCGGGGACGGCATACGGTGCGGGCGAGGTCGCCTTCACCGCGATCTCGGGCATGTCGCGCTTCACGAGGTCGGGCAGCGGCGTGCCGGTCCGCGCCGCGAAGGCGATGCCGGTCGCCGCGAGGGTCTGGGTGGGGCGCGTCTCTTGCGGCGGTGGTCCACCCCACACGTTGCGCTGCGGGTTCGCACACGTGATCGGTCCCTTCCACGGATGACGGATCGCGTAGCGCCCCTGGAAGTTATTGCTCGAGTCCGGGCGCGCGCCCTCTTCGAGCTTGCCACCGTCGCGCACGAATTCGCGGCCGCCGACGATCGCCTCCGCCTTCTTGAACACGAGATCGTTCGTGATCTCCTTGCCGTAGCGCGCGTGTAGGCGGGTCAGCACGAGGTCGGAGCCCCAGCCGCGCCCGGGTCCCGGACCGAGCGCGAAGGTGAACGGGTAGGTCACCTGGACGGAGCCGGTCTTGGGCTTGGGGAACTCGATGCTCGAGATCACGCCGGTGACACAGCGCGCGACCTCGGGGCTGACGCCGGTGCCCGTCGTCGACGTGACCTTGCCGTCGGCGGTGATCCCGAACGAAACGGTGATCGTGCCGGCGAGGCCCGGCCTCGCGAGCTCCTCCTTCTCGTAGCAGTAGGTCACCTTCTGAATGTTGCGCTTGATGTAGCGCCTGATGATCGCCTTATCGAGATCACCGGTCACCGTGGGCTGGCCGATCGACACGATCGGGAAACCGCCGCTCGACTGGACGCGCCCCTTGTCGAGGACGTCACCGCCGAGCGTGGCGAGCTCTTCCGGTTGCAGCGTCGGGCCGGTGCACGGATCGCAGCTGGTCGCCTGCCACGCGTACTCGGTGACGACGGCGCCGGGATTTCGCGCGAGGGTGCGATCGAACAGCTGCGCGTAGAACGCACCGAAGTCGCCGCGAACGCGATCGTCGACGTCGATGTTGGTCGGGATCGTCACGTTCTTGTAGTTGGCGACCTCGTAGCGCTGGTACGGCGCGAAGATGCTGACGATCAGATCCTGGGTGCCGCTGCTGTTGGCGAGGCCGAGCCGGATCGGCAGCGAAAAGTCGTCGCTGTCGTAGTGAAAGCGTAGGGGTGACAGCGCCGCGCGCCCGTTGGCGTCGAACGCCACCTTGGACGGATCGACCTTGGCGACGAAAAACTTCATGCCGCTCTCGACGTACGGCCGCAGCAGCGGTTCGGCGCCCTCCGGGATCTTGTAGTTCTCCTGACGGAGCCAGGTTTCGAGGCCCGTGGAGTCCTTCGCCGACAGGATCACGATCTGATACTCGCCGACGGCGAACGTGGCCTCGACGGTGACGCCGAGATCCCTCCCGCGCATGCCGCCGCGCCCGCCGCCGACGCCGTACCCGGTGCCGGTGCCCGATCCGTGACCGATCGTGCCGTAGAGACCTCCGCGATCGTTGGGACACGGATCCTGCTCCCAGTACTCGACGAGCCTCGGCGCCCCCATGGCCTCGACGTGCGCGAACACCTCCTTGGGCAGCGTCTTGACGTCGTCCTTCTGGAGCACGACCGGCACCGGCACGACCAGCGCGAACGCCTCGGGCGGGCCCTTGTAGTCGTTCTGCATCGCGAGCACGGTGCGCGTGCCCTTGCGCATCAGGACCACCTGCGTCGCGTCGTTGGTCAGGTTCGCGTTGCTCCCGGCGACATAGAACCCGCAGAAGGCGCTCGCCTTCCCTGCGAGCGCGACCAACATCGACACCACCACGGCCAGGAAGCGCACCATCCGCAGACGATACCGCACGCCGGCCTGCGAAGCCTAAATGCGAGCGTGCGGGAACAACCGGAGCTGCTCGTTCGTTGGCGACTCGAGCTGGTCGCGCCACGGCATGAGATCGCCGCGCTCGCGTACTATCGACTCTTCGTCGATGTCGTCGAGCGGTAACCTGCTACGCTCGACGTCCGTGCCCAGGGACGCTCGTCGTACTCCGCGTCACCGTGTTGCTCTGTCCGTCCGCTTTCACAACGCGCGCGACTTCGTCACGCAGTATGCACAGAACCTGTCGGCAGGTGGACTGTACCTTCCCGGCGCCAACTCGCTCGAGGTGCGCGCCGAGGTCGAGCTCGAGCTCGAGCTGCCCGGTCACGGGAAGTTCACCTTGACCGCCGAGGTCGTTCATCGCGACGCGCACGGCGCTGGCTTCCAGCTCACGAAGCTCCCACCCGCGTTCACCGAGGCGACCCGCGCCTATCTGCTCCAGCTGGGGCGCCGGACCTCCATTACCGTATACGTCGACGTGGAGCCATGGCGCGGTCTCGTCACGGCGGCTGGATATCGTGTGTTCCCGGTGCCACCGCTGCCCGCGTTGCTCGCCACCCTCGAGGACACCGACCGGTTCGGAGTCGTGGTCCCGCAGGAGCTCGCGCGCCCGTACGCGGACGAGATCGCGATCCTCGGGGCCCAGCACGCGACCGTGATCCCGGTGCATCCCAAGCTCCCTGTCGATCCCGTTCTGAAGTGGCTCGACGATACGCTGCTCGCCGACTGAGCGCGCGATCAGGGCGGGGGCGCCTCGTGCGTGAACAACCAGTCCCATAGCGGCCCATGCGCAAAGGCGCTCCGCCAGACGTCGTGCCCCGCGCTCGCGATCTCGGTCACCTTTGCGAGCCCGCCGCGCTCCTCGGTCAGGCGAGCGAACGCGCGCGTGTTGTCGGGCGGGACGAGCTCGTCGCGTCCGCCGACGACGGCCCACAACGGAAACGACGTCAGCGACGACGCCGACGCGAGATCGAGATCTCCGGCGACGAGCACCGCCGCGGTGAATAGGCCGGTGTGCCGCACCAGGATGTCCCACAAGCCGATCGCGCCCATCGAGAACCCGACGCCATAGACGCGACGCGGATCGACCGAGCTCCGCTCGCGCAGCGCGCGCACCACGGCGACGAGCATGCGCTGCCCGGCCGTCTCGCCCCCATACCAGCTGCCGCCCCACGTCTCGCCGAGCGGCAGCTGAGGCGCGACCACGATGCAGGGGTGAGCGGCGCGCCGTTGTTCGAACACCGAAAGACCGTTCGCGAGCTGCGCCCAGTTGTCGGAGCCGCGCTCACCGCTTCCGTGCAGGCTG
Organism: Kofleriaceae bacterium; assembly: GCA_033763475.1. Taxonomy (GTDB): domain Bacteria; phylum Myxococcota_A; class Polyangia; order Haliangiales; family Haliangiaceae; genus JABFXX01. The sequence continues at coordinate 2,944 of JANRKM010000199.1, read as the reverse complement.
ACCACCAGCGGATAGCGGCGCACCTGCGGCTCGTAGGGCTGTGGCAGCAACACGCGGCACGGCAGCCCCGCGATCTCGTCTGCGAGCCAAACATCGTGGGTGATCATGGCGGGTAGAAACAGCCTCCCCGTTCGGTAGGGTTCGTATCAGTTCGTGACCGTGAACGTCGTCGAGAACATCGTCACGTTCTCGATGGGCAGGCTGATCGTCGACCAGTCGCCACCGACCGCGTCCGGGAACGTGAGCCGCGTGCTCACCTCGGCAACGTAGGTCGCTCCGGGCTCGAACAGCGCTGGCTCGAAGGACGCGGACGTGCCCGCGACATGCACGGTGCGCACCGGCACCAGCGAGGTCCCGGTCCCCGACCGGGGCATCCTCCGCGGCCACCCCGAACACCAGATGGCACCCGCCAAGAGCCCCGACGAGCAACAGGCGCTTCACCCGTCGACTCTACGTGGCCGGTATTCGCCGCACAAGCAGAGCTCGATCGACCGCCCGAAGGCTACCGACGATCGCGATGCAGCTAGAGATTGCAAGGGCGTGCACGCTGGCAGCAATGTCCTGCTCTCATTGGAGCACTGCATGTGCGGGCGCGAGCGTCGATGCGATGCGCGTCCACGACACGATCATTGCGCGGCTTCGCGCGTCGTGGGCACACGACCTGGCCGGACGCCTCGGAGCCGGCGCCTGGCTCGGAGGTTCTCGACATCGCCGGCCCGGCTTCGCGGAAGAAGTGCCTGCGCCCGAATCGGCGTACCCGTGAGCAACGCGAGAGCTCGACGTCGTGCCCGTCGTACGCCGCGTGCTGATGTTGGACATATCTGCGGCAGGATGAGGAGCATGTCGAAGCGCTGCGCGGCCTCGGCCAAGCAGTAGACGAAGGCGTTGTTGGGCTCGTCGTCACGGCGCAACAGGAACCGACCTTGTGTCGCCGGCGCTCCTCAGGCTACCGGAGCTGCCGGCCAAGCGGGCTGCAGACGCCACCGTAAGCCCGCGAGACAACAAGATTCGGATCGCGCATACCGCTTGCTGAGGTGCCGCGCCATGAAGATGCTCGTCGTCTCCCTCCTGTTCGGTGTCACGGCTGTTGCGTGCGCCGCTGAATCCAGTGACGGACGGGATGACTCGTTCGCCAGCGACGGCAAGGCGGACGAGTCCGTCGATCCGGAATCGCTCGAGGCCCGCGGCGTCGTACGCCTCGCGAACAGTGCGAGTAAGCAGGAGCTCGATGACGACGTAGGGCTCAGCGCACGTACCACCCAGAACATCGTCGCGTACCGCGCCGGCGACGACGGCCAGCTTGGCACCGATGACGACAAGATGATCGAGGATCTCGAGGAGCTCGACGGCATCCCCTACGTCGGCCCGATCTCGCTCGGCCTCCTGCTCGACTACGCAGTGGCCAACGGCTACGTGCTCGACGCGTGCGGTGTCGTCGAGGCCGACGTTCAGACCTGCCTCCCCGAGCACGCCGAGGGCTGCTTCGATATCTACGAGCAGGAGATCCAGACCTGCTGTTATGACCAAGCGAGCGCGTCGCAGGCGTGCACGGACATCCGCGAGCACCTGGGTGAAGACGCGTGCGCAGTGGTCGAGACCGACTTCCAGAGCTGCCTCCCCGAGCACGCCGAGGGTTGCTTCGATATCTACGAGCAGGAGATCCAGACCTGCTGTTACGACCAAGCGAGCACGTCGCAGGTGTGTATGGACATCCGGCAGCACCTCGGCGAATAGCCGGCCGCCACCGGGCCTGCCCCAACCGGGGACGAACTCTGCCGTGATCGCCGAGATCGACCTGCCGCCTCGCCGGACACGCCATCGGACGAATCTCACGCGCGGTGGCTCCGCGCAGAATCGGTCCCGATCGGGCTGCGCACCCGTGAAGCGAGCAGTCGCTACCGAGGCTGGAAGACGATCGGATAGGTGATGCTCGTCTCGTCCTCGGACCGCGCGAACTTCACGCGGCGGATCACCCTGACGATGCACTCGTCGAGCGCGTGGCTCTGCTTGGTGGGTGCGACCGCGCGTACGCGCCGCGCGGTGCCGTCCTTACCGATCGTGAACGAATAGACGAACTTCCCAGACAGCCGAGCGTCGTGCTTCACCGCGGCGTCGTAGCAGCCGCAGAGTACCACGGCCCGGTTCTCCAGCGCAGCACGGATCTCGTGAGGGCTACGCAGCCGCGACCCGCTCGGAGGGGACGCCGAGGGAGCGCCCAGCGCGGGGGTCGTCGCGACCAGGAACCCGAGTCCACCAACCAGCCAGCGCATGGCGTCGACGGTACGCGGGCGCGACGTGGCCGGCAACAGGAATCACCTGCACCGAACCAGGCGGGCCGGCGCCACATCAACGCGCGGCGGCGATCGCGCGACCGAGTGATTCGCACAACACGGACTCCAGCTGTTCCAGTTTGCGCATCCCGACCTTGGTCGCTTCCATGACGGGTGCCGTGTTGCCGGTGACGCTCGCGATCTCCGTCGGCGAACGCGTGCTGTGGCCCGCGCTGATCGGCTTGCGGAAGTGCTTCGCCAGCTCGGGGGGGACGTGCTCGGGGACGAGCTGGACCTCCAGCGCCGAAAGCATCTCGAGCTTCTCGTGCGTTCTGGTGTTCGAGTAGGTGTCGTTACCTGCGCGCGCGACGATCCACAGCGTTGGTTCACCCTCCCGATCTGCGCCGGTCTCGACCCAACGATACGCGGGGAACCGCGTCCTCAGCGCACTCGCCACGCAGCCCATCACGATCACGCCGTCCTCCTGTTTCGGTCGCACCCACACGAGCGGACGAGGGTCGTTGGATTCGCGCTCGAAGGCAGCCTGCTCGATCCTCGCGAGCTCGGACGCGAGCGCCGCCCACCGCGTCGCGACCGCGGGCGACTCTGCGGACACCCAGGCGAGCTCACGATGCAGGCTCGAGTAGGGTGCCGCCAGACCGCGCGCGCGGTCG